>CAXYJY010000040.1:0-116605 GCA_964277755.1 uncultured Hymenobacter sp. | reverse complement strand
AGAGTTAAGAGTTAAGAGTTAAGAGTTAAGAGTTAAGAGTTAAGAGTTAAGAGTTAAGAGTTAAGAGTTAAGAGTTAAGAGTTAAGAGTTAAGAGTTAAGAGTTAAGAGTTTAACTGGTTTACTAGTGTAGGGTTGGCCCTTTTGAATCTTTCTTTTTATGATGTTGCCCAGCCCCTTTTTAACTCTTAACTCTCAACTCTTAACTCTTAACTCTATACTAGACCTCGACCACCGGCTGCTGCTGGCCATCAACCATGCCCACACGCGCGGCCTCGACCGGCTCATGGTTTTTGCCTCCGACCGCTACGTGTGGTTTCCGGCCTACGCGCTGCTCATTCTGTGGCTGATTGATATTTTTCGGCGGCAGGCGTGGCGGCTGCTACCGCTGCTGGTAGGCGCGGTGGCCCTGGCCGACAGCATCACGAGCAAGCTCTTCAAGCCCTACTTCGCCCGGCTGCGGCCGTGCCACGCGCCCGGCTTTTTGGGCCAGCTGCATTTGCCCGATGGCTGCGGCGGGCAATTTGGCTTTTTGTCGTCGCACGCGGCCAATTCGTTTGCGCTGGCGGTTTTCCTGCTGCTGGTGCTGCCGGGGCCGCGTTTCCGGGCCCTCAAAATCACGGCGTTCTTCTGGGCCTTCCTACTCTCCTACAGCCGCATGTACCTGGCCGCGCACTACCCGAGCGACGTGCTGGGCGGGGCGCTCATCGGCGTGGGGCTGGGCTGGGCGGCGGCGCGGGTGTTTCGGCGGTGGATAGCGCTGGCTAGTCACTAGTAATTGATACAGAAATTATGGCCGCAGGTAGGCGTAAAGACGCAGATTATCTGGCATCATAACCAACTGAAATTCACCTATTTTCTCCATTTGACACCGAATAGCTTCCAAGTCTTGGGCACCAACCTTATTGCGTAGAAATTTAGGAAAGTCTAACCACTCTATTTCCTTGTAGGCAACCCAACCCAAGCGAGGGATGCCTACAATCATCGCTTCCATGGCGCTGGCGTAGTAGTCAAAGTTGTAAGTCGTTTCCTCCTCAATATGTAACCATCGTTCTACGCTAGCATCCTCCCAGATTAGCTTGACCTTACACTCCTGCACTAATTGCCAATTCGCCACAAGTATCGTTAGTAGCTTCACCCACTTTGCATTACTCATTAACGGACGAAGCTGCGCCGTCGGGATAACCTTATCCAAGGTCTCATCATCTCGTTTTATTTCAAGAGAATATTTCATAGCGCAATATCAGTAAGCGCTCGTTTCGTTTACCAGATAAGCATTCGGGACGTGCTACAATGAACGCTACTTAAACCTCACTCCGCCGGCTCGCGGCCACCCGTATGCCCGTCGCCGTGGTCGCCCTGGCCGGGCTGGCTGGTTTGCTGGGCGTTGTGCTTGTCGTCTTGCGAGAGCGAGCGGTGGAGGTCAACTTCCGTCTCAAACTTACCGTCTTCGTCGCGGCGCACGTAGCGCTTATCGCCCTCGGTGGGCTCGATTAATTCGCGTTTGCCAGCCATAAAGCAGAAGGGCCGCCGGGAAGTATCCGGCAGCCCTTTTTGCTTACGCGCATAGAGCCAATAAGTTAGTCAGCCGCGCTAGCTACCACGGCCCGCGCCGCCAGCAATTTGGCTACGATGCCGGACGCCAGGCCTACCCCTCTCCTATTGCCGGGGCGTGTTTTTCAGCAGGCGGCTTTGCAGGGCCTCGCGGTAGCTTTCGGCCAGCGGGATGGTAGCCGTGCCCACCGTTACCTGGTGGCGCTCAATCTTGCGCACGGCCCGCAGGGCCACCAGGTAGGACTTGTGCACCCGGATAAATTGCTCGGCGGGCAGGGTAGCAAGCATGTCGGCCAGGGTCATGCGGGTCGTCACCCGCCGGTCCTCTTCCTGGATGAACAGCAGGTTGGTATCCGACTGAATGTAGAGGATTTGCCCCACGTTCAGGCGCACCCAGTCGTAGCCGTCCTTCACAAACAGGCCGGGGTGGCCTTCGCGCGCGGGCAGCACCTGGGCGTAGGCCCGGTTGCAGGCCTGCAAAAACCGACTGAACTCAATGGGTTTCAGCAGATAGTCGAGCGCTTGCAGCGAAAAGCCCTCCACGGCGTACTCGGCGTGGGCGGTGGTGAACACGATGGCCTTTTGCAGGGGGGCCAGCAGGCGGGCAAAATCCAGGCCGCGCACGTCGGGCATCTGGATGTCCAGAAAAACCAGGTCAACGCGCTCAGTGTGCAGGCAGGCCAGCGCCTCGGTGGTGCTGAGGAAGGTATGCGTGAGCTGCAAAAACGGAATCTTGGCCGCGTAGCGCTGGAGCACTTCCAGGGCGGCGGGCTCATCGTCGATGGCGATAGCGTGGAGCATAAGCAGTTATAGGTCAATAGCCAGCGAAACGGTGAAGGAATCGGCAGTCTGGGCTATGTGCAGCTCGTGCCGGCCCGCGTAGAGCAGCGCCAGCCGCTGCCGGGCCACGGCAATGCCCGTACCCAGGCCCACCAGGGCCGGGGCCGCCGCAAACACGCTGTTGGCCACGTGCAAGTGCAGGCGGCGGTTTTCGACAATCAGCGTCAGGTCGATGTAGCAGGGGTGCCGGAAGCTGATGCCGTACTGAAAGGCGTTTTCGACGAAGGGTATCAGCAGCAGCGGCGCGATGGGGGCCGCCTGGCCGTCCCATTCCAGCTGGGTGGCCACGCGCAGGCCCTCGCGCTGGGGTAAGCGGGCGCGTTGCAGGGCCAGGTATTTTTCCAGAAAGGAAAACTCGTGGTCGATGGAAGTCAGCGGCTGCTGGGCCTCCTGCAAGGTAAAGTGCATGATGCCTGCCAGTTGCTGAATCAGGTCGGCCACCGTTTCGTTATCGGCGCGCTGGGCCTCGTTGTAAATGGTATTTAGGGCATTGAACAGAAAGTGCGGATTGACCCGCGCCTTGAGGGCCGTGAGCTCGGCTTCGGCTTTTTGCTGGAGCAGATGGTCCTGCGCCCGGCGCGCCCGAAACGAGTCGGCCACGTAGCCGTAGGCCACCATCACCCCCAGCAGCACGGCCGTCATCAGCAGGTTTTCATCGATAAAATCGGGCACGTGGGCGGTGCGCGCTTGCAGCAGCTCAAACAGCAGCCAAGCCAGCGCGCACAGCCAAGCGCCGTACTGCCAGCTGGTTTCCCAGCGCCGAAACGCCCAGCGGTAGTTGAGGTGGGCCACGGCCCCCAAGCCAGCCAGCAGCAGCCCGATGCCCAGCAAATACCGCGTGAGGCCCCCGATGGCGGGCGGGGCGGCACCCTGTTGCCACACCTCGGTATAGAGCAGCCAACCCCAGTAGCCGAGCAGGCAGGTGCAGGCAGCGCCGAAAAGCCAAGGGGCCGCGCGTCGGGACTGGGGCATAAAAGTAAATTACTTAGGAAGCCGGATGGTAGCGGGCTTGAGGCCCTGGGTTTCGCGCTGGCCCTGCTCGTCGCTCAGAAGCGCCAGCAGCAGGGTGCGGGTCATGAAATCGACGTCTTCGACGGCCTTCACGTAGTAGGTGCGGCCGGCCCGTAGGGTGAGCCACAGCGTCTGGCTTTCCGTAAAATAATCGGTGGCCGTTTCGATTTTAACGCGCCCCGGCGGCAGGTCTACCTGCAAATATCGGTTGGTGGGCAGCTCCGACCAGGCCTTTTCGTTGAGCTTGATGGTGTAGGGGTTGCCGCCGAATTCGCGCTGCCGGTATACTACCAGGCGGGCCTGGCTACCGGGGGCCGATTGGGCCGCCGCCGGCCAGCTGCGCAGTAGCAGCCACGCCAGCACAAGCATGCACGCTCTCATCACTTCGCGGCTTTCGCGTAGTTTCTGGACAGCGAGTAGCCAGTCGTTGCATAAAACTGGCCGATGCGGTCTACAGGAGCGCCCGTGAGCGGAAACGCCCCCGACTCCCAGGCCTCGGCCCGCCAGCCCTGCCGGTAGCCCACCCGGAACACAAAGGACGGGCTCACTTTGCGCTTTTCCCGCTGCGAAAACTCCACGTTGATGTCCCAGTACGTATTGCTCAGCTTCAGGGAAGAGATGGAGCCAGGCTGGTTGTACTGCAAGATGTTGGAGAAAGCAACGGGCTGGCTGCTACGGCCATATACGCTGTATTCATAAAAAACACCCCCTATCCCGACGTTGATGTACAGGCGACTGTTGCGGCCGTTGCGCACGTCGTACCCGAACATCGCGCCGGAGTAGGCCCCGTAGGTTCGTCGGGCCGCGGCGTCCTCCTGCTCCCAGTGGGTCCAGGAATTCGTGGCGTAGCCGGTTTCCACCATCGCCTTAATCCGCCGGTAGCGCCCCCCAAAATTGAGGTAGATGAACGGGTCGAGCGGGTAAGCCCGCTTGATTTGGTTTTGGCGGAAGAACTCCTGCATGTGGGGCGTTCTGGTGAAGGCCAGCATCGACCCCAGCTCGGTAATATAGCTGTATTTGAAAGTGGGAACGGGCGGAATGGCCGTTACCTGCGCCGAATCCGGCGTCTGGCTTAGCGCCACGCGGCCCACGAGCAAAAACAAAAGCAGCAAGTATTTCATGTGTCTGGCGGTTGAGAATGGTTGAGGCTCCAAAACAAGCCGCCGCCCCCAGCCCGGCCAACCAGACGTGGCCAACGCCCCCGCCTTTGTGGGCAAACGCCCCAACTACGTGGTGTAGACGAGCGCCGCACCCTACCCTTTTTCGCCGGTCATGTCGTGCCGGGTACACTTCCCATTTGCCCGCCCCCAAAACAGAAAGGCCGCTGGGATTTCCCAGCGGCCCGATAACCTACTACCAGATAGTCAACAAACTAGCCAGCCGCGCTGACTATCACGCCCTGCGCCGCCAGCAGCTTGGCCACGTACTTGCCCACGATGTCGAACTCCAAATTCACGACCTCGCCGGCTTGCAGCTGGTGAAAGCCCGTGTGCTCGTAGGTATACGGAATGATAGCTACCGAAAAGCTGTCGGGCGTGCTATCGAAGCAGGTCAAGCTCACGCCGTTAATCGTGATGGAGCCCTTCTCTACCGTCAGGCGCTGCGGGCCGGGCTCGTGGCGGAAGCAATAGAGCCAGGAGCCATTCTGGTCCTCGATGCCCACGCACGCGGCCGTGGCATCGACGTGGCCCTGCACAATGTGGCCGTCGAAGCGCCCGCCCGCCGCCAGGCAGCGCTCCAGGTTGACGTGGCGGCCGGGCTGCCACTGCCCAAGATTAGTCTTCTTCAACGTCTCTGCAATGGCCGTGACGGTGTGCGTGCCCGCTGCCACGTCCAGCACTACTACCGTGAGGCATACGCCATCGTGGGCTACGCTCTGGTCGATTTTGAGCTCACCCGCAAAGGGCGACTGCACGGTAAAATGACGGTTTGTGCCTTCATCACGCACCCCAACAACCGTCCCCAACGCTTCAATTATTCCTGTAAACATGACCGCAGATTCAAACGGATTTTTTAAGATGTAACGGATACGCCTGCCAAAGGCAGGCTGACTAGCCATTAGGTTAAGCTTGGTTATGATAAACCACTACCACTCGCATAAGGTTAGGCAGCCCGCGCAGCGGGCGTATCCGTTACATCTTAAAAATCCGTTTGAATCTGCGGTCATTTACCGCGGCCTTCCAGGATGATTTTTAGGGTGAAGAGCAGCACCCGGAAGTCCATCGAGAGACTCATATTTTCGATATACAGAATATCGAATTTCAGGCGCTCGACCATCTGGGCCACGGTTTCGGCGTAGCCATACTTCACCTGGCCGAGGCTGGTGAGGCCGGGGCGCACGCGGTGCAGGTGGCGGTAGTGCGGGGCGATTTGGGTTATCTGGTCGATGAAAAACTGGCGCTCGGGGCGCGGGCCCACCAGGCTCATATCGCCCCGCAGCACGTTCCAGAACTGCGGAAACTCGTCGAGGCGCACCTTGCGCATAAAGCGGCCCCACTTAGTCACGCGCGGGTCGTGGTCGGAGCTCAGGGCCGGGCCGGCCTGCTCGGCATTCACGTACATCGAGCGAAACTTGATGATGCTGAAGGGCATACCGTTTTTGCCGATGCGCTCTTGCCGGTAAAATACCGGGCCGGGCGACGACGACTTGACCATGCAGGCCGTGAAGGCATATACGGGGCTGGCTACCAGCATAAACACGGCCGAGGCCGCCACATCGAGCATCCGCTTGAGCACTTGCTGCCAGGGCGGCAGCAAGTCCTGCTTTATTTCAATGAGCGGCGTGCCGAATACGTGGTTGACCCGCACCGAGCCCAGTAACATCTGGTACAAGTCGGGCAGGATGCTGATGCGGGCCGGCGTGCCTTCAAGCAAAGTCAGAATCTCCTGAATGCGGCGGTGCTCACTAGGCTCGATGGCGATGATTACCTGTTCGATTTGGCGGGCCGCCACCAAGGCCGGCAGTTGCTGGTAGGAGCCTGCCACGGGCAGTTCCCGCGCCAGGCTGGCACTGATGTCCTCGCCCAGCGGTACGAAGCCTACCAGCCGCAGCCCCAGGTGCTGGCCCGTGCGCCGTAGCTCCTTAAAGGTATTAAGTGCCAGTGAGCTGGACCCTACCAACAACGACGGAAAAAAGATGCGCCCGCCGCGCACCAGGCGCTGGATGCTGCTCACGGCTCCGATGTGCAACACGGCCGTCAGGCTGTAGTGTAGCAGGTAATAGGCCGATACTGTCTTATAGTACACCCGGTAGCTGCTCACGCCGTCATCAAGCAGTAGGGCAAAGAAGATGACGACCACGCCCACCACCGAGATGCGGGCCAGGCTAATGAGCTCGGACAACCGCGACTTGCGAAAAACGTCGCCGTAGAGCCCTAGTAGCGCGTAGAGCAGCGTCCAGAACAGTGCCACCATGCCGGCCGCCCCGGCCAGGCCCAGCAGCACACTTCTGGTAAAGCGCGCGCCGTCGAGCTCGTGCAGCAAGTACTTGCGCAGCAGGAAGAAGCCCACCCAAGCCAGCAACGCCGCCCCAAAATCGGCCGCCACAAGCTTAAAGTACTGAAGACGGCGGAGCAGAAGCAAAGGCAGGAAGGAAGTCGTATTTTCGCGGCGGGCTGCGCAAAAATAGGGCTACGCCCCCCGAATACCCCAACTGCCTCGCTTATCATTCCGCCGATTTCTTCCGACCGCGATACCTATCGCCACCGTGGCCAGCGCCGGGCGCTGGTGAAGCTGCTGCGCGAGCAGCGTGGCATCCGCGACGAGCGGGTGCTGGCCGCGCTGGCTGCCGTGCCGCGCCATTTGTTTTTCGACGCCGCCTTCGAGGCCCACGCCTACCAGGACAAGGCCTTTCCCATCGGTGAGGGCCAGACCATTTCGCAGCCCGCCACCGTGGCCACCCAAACCGAGCTGCTGGGCGTGCAGCCCGGCCAGCACATTCTCGAAATCGGCACCGGCTCGGGCTACCAGTACGCGGTGCTGTGCCAGCTCACCAGCCACGTTCAGAGCATCGAGTTCAACCCTACGCTCTACGCCCGCGGCCGGGCGCGGCTGGCTACCCTGGGCCTGCCCACCAGCGGCTTGCACCTCGGCGATGGCTCGCTGGGCTGGCCCGCCGGCGCGCCCTACGACGGCATTCTGGTCACGGCCGGCGCGCCGGCCCTGCCGCCCGCGCTGCTGCGGCAGCTACGCATCGGGGGGCGGCTGGTGGTGCCGGTGGGCGCCGCTGACCCCAGCCGGCAGCAGCTCTTGCGCATTACCCGCGAGGGCCCCGACAGCTACGTGCGCGAAGAGTTTGGCGGCTGCCGCTTCGTGCCTTTGCTGGGCGCGGCGGGGTGGAAATGAGTTGAGAGTTGAGCGTGATGGGTTAAGAGTTATTCCTTTTAAAAGGCCTGGGCTTGCGAAGAGGCTCCTTCCTAAAAAGTACTTCCCACAGGAGCTACCGTACCTTTGCAGCGCTGAGTTTGGGTCAGGAAGCTGCACTGTGGCAGCTCTTAACTCATCACTCTTAACTCTTAACTCCTCGAAAGTGCGCAAGCAACGTCCCGTAGCCGACTCGTATGTCATCATGACCGAGCTGGTACTGCCCAACGATACCAATACCCTCAACAACCTGATGGGCGGCCGCATGATGCACCTCATGGACATCGCCGCCGCCATTGCCGCCCAAAAGCACTCCAACCGCATCGTGGTGACGGCCTCGGTCGATAACGTGTCGTTTCGCGACCCCATCCGGCTGGGCAACGTGGTGACCTTGCAGGCGCAGGTCACGCGCGCGTTCAGCTCCAGCATGGAGGTGCACATCGACGTGTGGGCCGAGGACATCCCGAGTGGCACGCGCCTGAAAACCAACGAAGCGTTTTTCACCTTCGTGGCCGTCGACCAGTCGGGCCGCCCCATCGACGTGCCCGACGCCGTGCCCGAAACCGCCGATGAAATCGCCCTCTATGAAGGGGCCCTGCGCCGCCGCCAGCTGCGCCTCGTGCTAGCCGGCCGTATGAAGCCCTCGGACGCCACCGAGCTGAAAGCGTTGTTTGAGCTAGCTTAATTTTTCTTTGTAATGGCTGACGAACAGGACAGTACGCTGGCCTTCCTCCAGAATTTCTACACCGATGTCACGCTCTACATGCCCTTCGAGACACACGAGCGAACGGCGGTAGCGGCGGTGCCAGCTACCGCGCCAGTGGCCCCGGCTGCCGCCCCGCTAGCGGCAGCACCGCCGCAGCCCATGGCAAGTGCGCCGGCGGCGGCTACACCATTCGCTGCGGCACCCGCGCCCGCCGCGCTACCACTTTTACCGGCCGTAACGCCTATCTCAGCGCCCACGGCCGCCAAGCTGCCCTCTATGGCGGCGGCCGGGCTGCATGCGGCCCCGGTAGTAGCCCCAGTGCCAGCCAAGCCAGCGCCCGCGCCGCCCACGGCCCCACAGGCTCCTACCCCGGCCGCGCCCGACTTGCCGCCTTATCTGCTCACTACCTTCTCAACATTGGGCGACAACGCGCAGGGCGTGGTGCTGCTCGTACGCCTGCCGGCCGAGCAGTTTCGCAAGCTGCACCGCAATGTGTTTCTCAACAACCTTCTGAAAGCCATCAACCTGGTAATGGCCGACGTGGTGCTGGTGAACGTGGAAGGCCCCTACCCCGTGGCCCTGGCCAACCTACGTAAGGAAATCGCGGCCACCTGCATTCTGGCCTTCGGCCGCAACCTGCTCGACGTGGCCGTGCGCACCACCCAGATATACGAGCCGGTGCATTTCCCCAACCAGGGTCTCAACTACCTGGCCGGGGCCGAGGTCGAGATGATAGAATATGACAACAGCCTGAAAAAACGCCTGTGGGCGGGTCTGAAGGCTATGTTTCTGAGCTGATATACTGGAGATGTAGAGACGCATCTTTGCGTCTCGTCGTAGTTCAGCCCGCCGCACGTGAGACGCAAAGATGCGTCTCACTACACCCAATAAAGAGACCACCTAACAAGAAAGCCCGGCTACTTAGCCGGGCTTTCTTGTTATAAATGCACAAGCTGAAGCTCCTGCTACACTGAGACTACTTCAGCACCTCGGCCAGCTTGGCATCCAGGGCCGGGCCGCGCAGGTTTTTACCAATAATCTTGCCGCTCGGGTCGAGCAGGAAGGAGGCCGGGATAGATTGCACGCCGTAGGCCGCGGCGGCCGAGCTTTGCCAGCCTTGCAGGTCCGACACGTGGTTGGGCCAGGCCAGGCCGTCGGCGGCGATGGCTTTAGTCCAGTTGGGCTTGGCATTATCCAGCGATACGCTGTAGATGGTGAAGCCTTTGCCCTTGTCCTTGAACTTGTTGTAGGCCTTCACTACGTTGGGGTTTTCGCCCCGGCAGGGGCCGCACCAGCTGGCCCAAAAGTCCACGAGCACGTACTTGCCGCGCAGGCTTTTCAGCGAGAGCTTGGTGCCGTCGGGCGTGTCGAGGTTGATTTCGGGCGCCGTAGTGCCAATAGCCGTGAGGCGCAGCGGGGCCAGCCGCTGGGTCAGGGCCGCCGTGAAAGGCGAGTTGGGCTGCGCCGCTTTTTGCACCGTGGCGATGGAGTCGGCAAAAGCAAACTCCTCGTCGGGGTTCAGGAAGCTGAGCGTGGCGAAGCCCGCCGCCACCGACTTGGCGTTGCGCCGGATGATGGCCTTGTTGCGGGCCGTGAGCTGGCCCACGGTGGCGAGGTACTCGGTTTTGGCGGCTTCGGCAGCCTCGGCCTGGCCGGCCTGGGTGGCGGCGCTGTAGCGCTGGCCCAGGGCTTCGAGCTGGGTTTTGCTGGCCAGGTTGTTGCGCGTCAGCTCCTGAATCACTTCCGAATCCTTCGAGCCTTTCACGGCGTAGGTCTGCATCAGGTTTTTGGCGTCGCCGCTCAGCGTCAGGCGCGTCTGGCTGTCCAGCACCAGCAGCACCTGGTTGGGCTCGTCCAGCTTGAGCTGGTACACGGCCGTGGTGGCCGGCTGCGTGCTTTTGAAGGTGAACTTGCCCTGCGCGTCGGTAGTGGCCGTGCCGCGCTCCACAAACTGATTGCTGGTCAGCTCCGACAAATGCAGGGTGGTGCCGGCGGGGGCATTTTTGAGCTGCCCGCTGATTTCGTAGCCGGGGGCGGCGCTGGCGTTCTGGCAGGCATTGGTGAGGCCGAGCAAGGCCACGGCAGCGAGGGGTAGGTTCATAAGGGAAGGACGCATGAGTATGGCTGAAAGTCGAAAACCGGCGCGGAGGTTCCGAAGGTGGGCGGCCGGGCCACCACCGCACGGCGGGCGGCCCGGCCCCGGCTTAGTGGCAGGGCCTGCGCACGCGCAAATTTAGCTGGTCTTGCCTGCACGCTACCCGTGCCGACGCCGCGCGCCGCAACATCTTAAAAAATAATTTTCCGGATGCTCCTCAGCTGCCTACCTTGCCGCCGCCAACGGCAACCGGCGCTAGGCCAAGGGCTTAGCGCGCGGGCTGGCGGCACCCTTCATTTTCTCACTTTTTAGTTCTTTTTCAATGATGACAAGCTTACACACACACACGCTGGCTGCTGCTACTGGCCGGCTGGCTCTGTAGCGCGGTAGCCATGGGGCAAACCTGCGCGCCGGCCGGGGCCGCCACCACGCTGGGCCTGAGCGGGCAAACGACCACCCTGCCGCCCGGCACCTACACCAGTACCTACCGGGTGTTAGGCGACTTGCTGCTTACCAACGGGGCGTACACGTTTCAAGGTGCCACGTTTTACGTAGACGGCCAGGCCACTACTACGCCGCGGCGGCAGGTAACGGGCTACACCATCACGCTGGGGGCCAATGCCAGCCTGGTGCTGGATGGGGCCACGCTCACGGCCTCGGGCAGCACTACCGGCTGCCCCATGTGGCGCGGCCTGGTGCTCAACGACCATAGCCAGGGGCCGGGCGGCACCTACCGGCTGATAATGCGCAACAACTCAACCATCAGCCACGCGCTGTGCGGACTAGATGTCGACGACGACGGCAATGGGCTGACGGGCTACTCGGGCACCAGCAGCTACCTGCTCACCAACTCCACCTTTGCCCACAACCTGACGCACGTGCGGGATGTGACGCATCATCCCGGTTCGCAGCTTTCGTTCATCACCAGTTGCGCGTTTAACTCGGACGCGAGCCAGATGCATTTTCCTTACCAGGAAGACAAGGCCACTGGCAACAAGTACTACACCTACCAGGCTTTGCTGCTGCTACCCCGGCGCTATGCCCCGAGCCCGGCCGGCAATATCGTGCCGGCCAATACCATTGAGGTGCGCCGCAATATGTTCAGCCAGGCCGTGTACGGCATCGTGAACAACCAGTACGACCGGGGCGCGGTATTGATAGAAGGCAATACCCTGAACAAAATATTTCAGACGGGCATCTGGACGGTGAATACCTACTCCGACCAAGGCACGAGCGTACCGGCGGTCAGCAACAATTTTGTCGGGGTCAATGCCTACCCGCCCCAGAATACCGACCAGATTGACCCCACCGCTACCGTGTTTGGCATCGTGGGCGAAGACCCGCACCAGCCCAGCACCTTCGTGGGCAATACTATCAACGGCGACAAGGACAATGGCACCAAGCCGCAGGTAGGCCTGGCCATCCGGCTGCAAACCAGCGCCAGCGCCAACCTGCTGGAAAATCTAAACGAGGGCATGCAAACCACGATGCTGGACGACAGCGACATCTTCGACAATCAGTTCAATAACTGCGATGATGCCTTCGTGGTGCAGCCCAGCACCGGCAACCTGTACTACCTGAACCGCCTGGGCTGCAATACCTTTTTGCAATATGGCTTTACCCCCGCCAGCCGGGGCATCGTGGTGCAGCCGGATGCTGCTATCAACGACATCGGCAGCTTCAGCAACCCGGCCGCGAATCGGTTTGATGGTATGGCCACGGATATTTATAACGACGGCAGTCCCTTTACCTATTATCGGACCAATTCATCGCAGGAGCCGGCGAGCACGGGTGGAGGCAGCAGGGCCTCAATACAAACTGTTATACTACCTAGAGGCAGCATTGCCGACTACTGCCTGAACCAAGGGGCAAAAAATGGCAACGGCGTCAACCAGGCCCGAGGTACGGCTCCCAGCCCTGGCTACATCGCGGCCCTCATGGACTCGGTGCGGCGGCAGCTGGTGCCGGCCGCGCGCGGCCGTGCCTGCCTGCACGAGGTGCTGAGCTACCACGCCGGCACCCAGCAGCTGCCCGCGCTGGAAACGTGGTGGCCCACCCTGGCCCTCGCCAATGCCGCCGCCTACCGCACCGTGGGCCTCTACCTGCTGCGGGCCTACGATGCGCAGCCCGCTACCGCCGCCGCCGCGCTGCGCGTAGTGGCCGGGCTGCAAGCCGCCGCGCTGCGCAACGCCGAGCTGGCCGCGCAGCTACAGCTGCGGGTCGTGCTGCGGCACCTGCCCCAGACCATGCCCCGGCTCGGGGCCGCCGACAGCACCACCCTGCGCGCCCTGGCCTGGTCGGGCACCAACGTGGCCGGGCAGGCCACCCGCTGGCTGCGCTACTACCACCCACGCATTGCCCTGCCCGCGGCGGTGCCCGCCCGGCGCCCGGCTACCGCCGCTGCCCCGCGCCGCGGCGCGCTGGCCGAAAGCGGCGCGGCGCTGGGAGCGGCCTACCCCAACCCCGCCCAGACCGAGGTCATCCTCACCTGCCAGCTGGCGCGGGCCGACCAGGCGGCCGAGCTGCGCTTCGTCAACCTGCTCACCGGCAAAACCGCGCTGGTCGTGCCCGTGGCCGGCACGGGCACCGACCGCCAGCAGCGCGTGGCCCTGGCCGGGCTGCCGGCCGGCCAGTATGCCTACCAGCTGCTCGTGGACGGGCAATTGGTGGCCGCCCCGCAGCGCCTAACTGTTAATCCGTAACGTAAAATCGGGTGCGGCCCGTCATTTTTTCCGGGCCGCACCCGCTTGTAGCCTATGCCCCGCATCGTGGGAATACTCTTGCTGGTTTTCGGATGGAACTGGCACGTGAGCTATGCGCAACAACTGGCCTGGGAACGTCCGCTGGACTTTCCCCCTTCCAATGCCAGCTTATTTGGTTATCACTCTCAGCTGAACAACGGCGACTTCTTGGTCTCGGGCATCAAGAGCAACCGGGCCTACCCCTTCATCTACGCCCGCGTGGCGGCCAACGGCACCGTGGCCTACCAGCGCACCGGCCGCACACTCTTCACCCTCGAGCAGGGCCTGGTGCCGCTGGCAGGCCGCAACGCCAGCACCCTGCTCGCCGCCAGCGTGCCGGGCCGCCGCACAGGCAGCAACAACGGCACCTCGCGCCTGTTCTTCCAGCGCATCCGCCCCAACGGCGACACGCTGCCGGGCCTCAGCTACCCGGTCAGCTTTGTCGAAGGCTTCCCGACCCGCGCCGTGCGCGAGGGCGACAGCGTGCGCGTGCTCACCTATGCCTATGACAGCCAGACTATCGGGCAGTATGCCCTGCTGAGCACCGACACGCTCGGCACGGTGGGGCGGGTGCGCCACTACGCCAGCCCCACCTACGGCAACGCCTACCCCTGCGACCTGCTGCGCACCGCGCGCGGCGGCTGGCTCATCGTGGGCGAGCTGGCCGTCGCGCCCTACATTCACCCGTACCTGGTAGAAACCGACGCGCAGGGCCGGCCGAGGCGGCAGCGCGAGCTCTTTCTCTTCGCCAACAGCACGGAGGAGCGAGTGGTTCGATTAAGTAATAATATAGTTCGACTACGTGACGGCAGCGGGTACGTGTTAGGGGGGCGGCAGAAAACGGGGGGGCAGACCTTCGGCTTTCTGGCTAAGCTTGACACGGCCCTGAACGTGGTGTGGACCTACCGCCACCCACCCCAGGCCTCGCCCGCGCTCGCGCCCTGCCAGGTGTACGAGCTGGCCGACGGCACGCTGGCCTGGCTGGCGGGCGACGAGGCCACCAACACGGGCGGGCAGCGCTCGCCCAACCTCTACCTCCTCCGCGTCAGCGCTACGGGGCAGCTCGTGCGCCAGCACACCGTGAGCAGCGCCAGCTGCAGCCAGCTGCTGCTCTACGCCTGGCAGCCGCTGGCCGGGGGCGGGGCGCTGGTCGTGGGCGGCTACGGCAACAACTGCCTGGCCACGCCCGGCGCGAGCGCCGCCTACGTGGCCCGCCTCGACAACGCCACCCTGCTGGCCACGGCCGCCCCCGGCCCGCCCACCGGCGCGGCGGCGCAGCTCTTTCCCAACCCTACCACCGCCGAGGCTACCTGGCAAGGCCCCGTACCGGTCGGCCCGGCAACGGCCGAGCTGGTGCTGACGGACGTGCTGGGCCGCCCCGTGCGCCGCGTACCCGTGGCCGGGCGCGGGCCGCTGGTCAGCCAGGCCCTCGACCTGCGCGGGCTCGCGCCGGGCTCCTACCTCTGCCGCCTGCTGCTGGCCGGGCAGCCCAGCGGCGCAATAAGCCGCCTGCTCGTCTACGCGCCCTAAAAAGCAGGTGCCGCCCGACTTATCGGGCGGCACCTGCTTTTTAGGGCGCGTAGCCGTGATAAAATTACGCCTGGCCGTCGAGCCCCTTGCGCAGCAGCTGGTTGGCCAGCTTGGGGTCGGCCTTGCCGCCGGTCAGCTTCATGAGTTCGCCCATGAACATGCCGGTGAGCGACTTTTTGCCGGCCCGGTACTCGGCTACCTTGGCGGGGTTGGCAGCCAGCACCTGGTCTACCAGCGCTTGCAGCTCGCCCGCGTCGGCCTTGGTGAGCAAGCCCAGCGCCTCGGCCGCGCCGGTAGCGTTGGCCGTGGGGTGCTCCAGCAGGTAGGGAAACAGCTGCTTGGACGCCACCGAGTAGTTCAGCTTGCCGGCGTCAATCAGCTCAATAATGCCGGCCAGCTGCGCGGGGTCGAGTGGGAAGTCGGCGATGTCGAGCGCCCGCTCGTTGAGGTACGACTTCACGGGGCCCATCACCCAGTTGGCGGCCGCCTTGGCGTTGGGCGTGAGGCGCGAGAGCTCGTCGAAATACTGCGCTACCTCCTTCTGGTCGATGAGCACGTTGGCGTCGTAGTCGCTGAGGCCCAGCTCGCCCGTGAAGCGTGCGTAAAGCTGCTGCGGCAGCGCCGGCAGGGCGGCCTGCACGCGGTGCAGCCACGCGTCGTCCACGATGAGCGGCGGCAGGTCGGGCTCGGGGAAGTAGCGGTAGTCGTTCAGCGTTTCCTTCGAGCGCTGGCCGCTGGTGGTACCGCTGGTAGCGTCGAAGCCGCGGGTTTCAGAGTCCACTTCGCCGCCGTTTTCCAGAATTTCAATCTGGCGCTTCACCTCGTACTCGATGGCCCGCTGCACGTTGCGAAACGAGTTCATATTCTTGACCTCCACCTTCGTGCCGTACTCGGTAGCGTCTTTTTTCATCACGCTCACGTTGGCGTCGCAGCGCAGCGAGCCTTCCTCCATGTTGCCGTCGCAGATGCCGAGGTACTGCACCAGCTTCTTGATTTCGGCCAGGTAGGCGTAGGCTTCTTCCTCGGTGCGGATGTCGGGCTCGCTCACAATTTCGATGAGCGGCACGCCGGCGCGGTTCAGGTCTACGAGGGTTTCGGTTTCGCCGGCCAGGTGCATGCTCTTGCCCGCGTCTTCCTCCATGTGAATGCGCGTGATGCCGATGCGCCGCGTGCTGCCGTCGGCCAGCCGGATATCGACGTGCCCGCCGTAGCAAATCGGCGTCTTGTCCTGCGTAATCTGGTAGCCCTTGGGCAGGTCGGGGTAAAAGTAGTTTTTGCGTGCAAACAGGTTTTCGCGCTGAATCTGGCAGTTGGTGGCCAGGCCCATCTTGATGGCAAAGTCCACGGCCGTGCGGTTTACGCGGGGCAGCGTACCGGGGTGGCCCAGGGTGATAACCGAGAGGTTGGTGTTGGGCAGCGAGCCGTACTCATTTTCATCCGACGAATACATCTTGCTGTGCGTCAAGAGCTGGGCGTGTACTTCGAGGCCGATTACGGTCTGGTAGCTGGCAATAGTGGCGTCGTCCATAACGGGGGTAACTAGCGGGTGGCCGGGGCGGCCCTTGGTGTCGGGTTGCAAGTTAAGGTAGGGTGTGGCATAAGCTTTAGCTTGTGCGCACGCAGAAAACGGCAAGCTAAAGCTTACCCTACACAAAAAAGCAGCCCGCTCAGGCGAGCGGGCTGCTTTTGCGGTAGCCGAGGTGGCTACTTATGGGTTACTTCTTGCGCGGCGCGGCTTTGCGCTTGGCGGGAGCTTTCTTCACCGGTGCTTTTTTAGCCATCGACTTTTTCACTTCGGCTTCCGAAGGCTCGGGCGGCGCGGGGCCGTACTTCACTTCGGCAGCGTTGGCTTCGCCGGTCAGGAAGGGGTCAAAGTCTACGCGGCGGTTCAGGGCCTGGCCAGCGGCAGTGGCGTTGTCGGCAATCGGCTTGGTTTCACCATAGCCGCGGCTCTCGATGCGGTCGGCCGGGATGCCCTTGCTGAGCATGTACGCGCGGGCCGAAGCGGCGCGCTCGTAGCTCAGGCGCATGTTGTACTCGTCGTTGCCTTTGCTGTCGGTGTGGCCGGCGATGCTGAGCGAATAGTCGGGGTACTCGTTCATAATCTGCACCATCTGCTCCAGTTTGGGATACGACGACGCTTTCAGGGTAGCCTTGTCGAAGTCAAACTGGATGTACTTGGTAGCCTCGTTCAGGATTTTCTTCTGCTCGGCCTTAATCTCGGGGCAGCCTTTGTTGGAGGCGGGGCCGGGGCGGTCGGGGCACTTATCCTGGTAGTCGGGCACCCCGTCGCCATCGCGGTCGAGCGGGCAGCCGTTGGCGTCTACTTTCACGCCAGCGGGCGTGTTGGGGCACTTGTCGAGGTAGTCGGCCACGCCGTCACCATCGGCATCAACAGGGCAGCCCGAGGCATCGACGCGCACGCCGGCCGGGGTGTTGGGGCATTTGTCGTCGCCATCGGCCACGCCGTCACCGTCGGCGTCGGGGCAGCCTTGCAGGGCGGCCAGGCCGGGGATGTCGGGGCACTTGTCCTGGTAGTCGGCCACGCCATCGCCATCGGTGTCAATGGGGCAACCTTTCTCGTCTACCTTCACGCCCTGCGGCGTATCGGGGCACTGGTCTTTGCGGTCGGGCACGCCATCACCATCGGCATCTTTGGGCTTGCCAAAGTTGACGGTGAGGCCGGCCGAGTACTGCATGTAGCGGTCGTTGGTGGCGAAGAAGCTGCCGCTTGCGTTCGTGGCCGCGTCGTCGAGGCGGTCATCGTCGGTGAAGAGGATGTGCTGGCCAGCCTGCGCAAATACGCTGAATGCCGGCGTGATGCGGAAGGTCAAACCCAACGCACCCTGCACGTCAAACGCGCCGTAGTTGGTCGAGCTCGTGCTCGATACGCCGGCCACCGTGGTGCGGTAGCGGTCGGTGTAGATGTAGGCAAAGCCCGGCTGCACCAAGATGTAGGGCTGAATAACAGCGTCTTCCTTCAGCGCCCAGCCATTGTTGAGCTTCAGCTTGAAACCCAGGCCAAATGAGCTGACGTTGGCATAGAAGCGACGACCATTGGTGCTCGGCGTGCCGCCGCCCGTCAGGCTGCGGCCGTCGCCGGGGTAGCGCACGGTGGCTTGGTTGGCCGACAGGTTAAGGTCGAGGCCACTAGTGAGGTAGCGGCTCAGGGTGAGGCCGCCGCCGTAGGTAGCGTTGCGGGCATCCCAAGCGTTGCTGCCCAGGTCGCCGATATAGCGTAGCGAGCTCACATAGCCGCTGACCCCCCATTTGCGCTCCGGCGTCTGGGCGTGGCTGCGCGGCGCAGCCGCCAGCAGCCCCAGGCCGAGCAGGGTGGTAGAGAATAGGGTGTGTTTCATGGAGTGTGAAAGGTGAAAAAGGTGAGTTTGGTGGAAGTAAGCAGTGAACACCGGCCGGTAGCGCGGCCAGCCTGCCGTGCGGCTGACTTGGCTCGGTGTCTTGCCGGCTCAGGCTGCTATCGACCCAGAGCGACGGCGCACTTGGGGCCTAAATACTCTCGAGCTTGAGGTTTGGTTACGTTTTGGCCTTTTTACGGCATTTTTCGCAAACAGGCTGGTCAGCCGCACCTGATTTTGGCGGCTCAAAACTACTTCCTCCACCTAATATATCCCGGCTGCGGGGCTCACTACCCCGTCCGGACCGGCTTGCCAGCACAGCAACTCGCCAGGCAATATCACTTCGACTCAGTTGCTTGGCCGCCTCTGGGTAGAGTAGTATAATTTTTTGGCGCTGCCAGCCTACCAGCGCCCGCGGCTGTACCCACCGTTATAGGTGAACGGGATGGTCAGGCTGTACTGCCAGCGTACGGTCGCGCCGTCGCGCTTGCCGGGCAAAAAGGGCTTGCCTAGGGTGGCGAGGCCGCGTTGCACGCGGCTCACGAGCGGGTCCAGGCCCTCGGCAATGGCCCGCTGCACCGAGCGGCTGCCAGCCGCCTGCGGGCGCAGCAGGGCAAACCGCTCATCCGTAATGACTACTTGTGGGTCATGCACTTCCCCATTCTCACCCACTTGAAAACGCACGTGAATCTGGGCTTGGCTCAGCATCAGCAGGCCGGCCGGCTGCCACTGCCGCGCGTAGCGGCTTATCTCCTTGACGAGCTGCAACTGCCCGCCGGGGTACAGCGGTGGCTGCTCGTAGGGAAAGAAGGGTTGGGGCGCGCCCGACTCGGTGAAGCACGGGCCCGGCATCTCACTGCCGGCCGTATACTGGGTCTGGCGCTTGAGCTGGCCGCTGGGGTAGTAAGCCACTAGCTCACCATCGCGCTGGCCTTTGATAAACGTCTGACGGAGCTCTAGCTGCCCATCGTCGTACCAGCTGGTAGCTACGCCGTGCAGTTGCCCCGCTTCCAGGTTGCCGTAGGGCAGGTACTCCTTGAGATTACCCGAGGGGTGGAACACGCGCACCAAGCCGCCCGGCCCGGCCCAGTGCAAGACCTCGGTACACACGCCCGCCGAGTCGGTTTGCGAGCGCACCCAGCGCTCATCGGCAACTACCACGTAGCTGGCCGAGTCGGCTGCCGGCGAGTCGGTGGGCGCGGCTAGGGAATCGGCCGGGGCCTGAGCGCGCGCGGCGTGGGCCAGCAGGGCCAGGCAAGCAACGTATAAGTAGCGCATAGCTTAAAGCGTTAATCAGCGGTCTCTTGCCCTTCCTCCACCGGCTAGCGCACAGCGTCGGGCCGGTCGAGGTGCTGCATGGCCAGCATTTGTTTCATATTTTTTTCCAGGCCCTCGTTCGAGCCGTCGAGGAAGATAACGTTGCCCTTGCCCTGCTCGGCAAAGTGCTTGATGGCTTCCGTCCACATCGAGAAGTACACCAGCGAGGGGTCCAGGTTGTTCTCTGCTAATTCTTGTACGGCGTGGGCCATGCCCTTGGTTACTTCCTCGCGGAAGAGCGCCACGCCCTGGCCACGCAGCTGGGCCGCGATTTTCTCGGCCTCGGCCGAAATCTTAATGGCGTTGCCTTCGGCCTCGGCGGCCTTGGTTTTGGTGATGAGCAGGGCCTGGCCCTCGTTTTCGGCGGCGGCCTTGAGATTGTTGCTGGCCACTACCTTGGCCATCGAGCGCATAATTTCCTCGTCGAAGGCGATGTCATTCAATTGCAAATCAATCAGGTGATAGCCCCAGCTTTCGAGCGTTTCGTCGAGCTGGTCTTTCACGTGCAGCACTATCTCGCCGCGCAAGCTCAGCACGGCGGCCTGGCGCTGCGTGGCCACGAAGGCCCGAATGCTACCCTCCACGGTGCGCACCAGCGCCTGCATCAGGCTGCGCTCGTCCACAAACTTAAAGGCCACGTTCTTAATCACTTCCTCGCTCTGGTTGAACACCGCGTACACCAGCATGGCCTTGAAATTGACGTTGGCCTGGTCGATGGTAATGGCCTGAAACTCCAGTTCCAGCGAGCGGTTCTGGATGGAAATTCGCTTGTAGACGTTTTCGATAAGCGGAATCTTGAAGTTCAACCCCGGCATCATCACGCGCCGGTATTTGCCAAAAACCGTGACCACCGCCACCGTGCCCTGCGGCACGATAACGTAGGAGAGGAAAGCCGTAAGCACGAGCAGCCCCAGAAAAAACAGCGAAAATGACATAAAAAGTGCAGAAAAGAGGCAGCCGGACCGCTGCCGGTGAGCAAATAAAGCGTAAGCTACCAGCTTTATCGCACGGGGTGCGGCGGCATTACAGATGCAGGCGCTATTTGAGCTGCGTGGGGCTGAGGCGACCGCCCACCAGCGTGTGGCGCTGCGCGATGCTGTAGCTAACGGGCACGGTAAAGGAGAACGCCACCGCCGCGCCATCCTGCCGGCCGGGCCGGAACTGCCGCAGCTGCTGCACGGCGCGCACGGTTTCGGCATCGAGCGACGGAAACACGCCCTTCACGACCTCTACCCTACCCACCTGCCCATCGGGCAGCACCACAAACCGCACGAACACCTGCCCCTGCGCCCCGGCCGCCAGGGCATCGGCCGGGTAGTGTATGCCGCGCGACACGGCCGCCACGATGGCGCGCTCGTCGCCCAGGCCCTCGGGGTACACGGGCAGCTCTTCGTACTCAGTAAATGCCAGCAGCTCGCCCTGCTCGGAGTAGCACTCGCCAATGGTGCGCTGCCCGTCCTGGTACTGCTCGTAGCGCTTGAGCTGCCCGCCAGGGTAGTAGAGGCGGCGCTCGCCGGCCAGTTGCCCGTGGGCGTAGTCCTCGTGCGAGGCCAACTGGCCGTTGTCGTGCCAGCTTTCACTGGGGCCGTGCAGGATATTTTTCTGGATATGCTCGTAGGCCATGCTGCAATGTGGCTGGCCGCTCAGCAGGTGCTCGCGCACGGTGCCGCCCACGCTGTCGCGGTACTCGGTGTGGCGGCGATACTGCGCGCCGGTGGCGCTGGGCAGCACGGCCAGGCTGGCATCCAGAAACTCGGTTTTAGAGGCGGGCGGGGCCGACTGGGCCGCGCTGGTGCCGGCCCACAGGCCGCTGGTCAGCAGCAGCAGGCAAGTAAAGTTGTTCATAGAAGCGGGGAAAGGAAGCAGAGAAAGCGTAGGCAATTGAAGCTCATCGGAGCCAGTAGCCACGGCAATTTACACTCATTTTCAGCACTTCACCCGGCAATTCCCCGCCGTTTGCCCGCATACCTGCCACCCGATAAGATATTACCAACCCCCTATCTATTAAAGTCTCTGTCTAACAGGTATTTATTATTTACCAGCTTTAACTACAACCTTACCTTCCACTATTCTGCTCGTGGGCTTGCCTTCCAGCTGCGCGGGCTCGAAGGCAGGCAATTGGGCAATGGCTTGCAGGATGGCCGCTGCCACCGGCGGCGCGGCGGGCGTAAGCAGCCGGGCATCGCGCACGGTGCCCGCGGTATCGATGCGGAAGGCGTAGTACACGGGCGGCGCGGCGGTAGAGGCCGCGTAGCCAGTTGGTCGCAGGGCCGCGTACTTGCGCTGCACCAGGTCGGGCAGCTTGGCCACGGGCGCGTGCTGGCCTTTGGCCCGGGCGTGCACGTAGTACTCGGGGCAGTCGACCAGCGCGCGGCCCGCCGAGTCGTAGCAGGCCACCACGCCGCCGAGGTAGTTTATCTGGTTGAGGCGCAGGCGGCCGTTGGGGTGAAAGGTGCGCAGCGTACCAGCCAAATGGTGGTTGTGGTAGTAGATTTCTTCGCGCAGCTGCCCGCTTTCATACCACTCGCGGCCCAGGCCTTCGAGGCCAGCGCTGGGACCGGGCACCTCGCTGGCGAAATACTGCTCAAGCACCAGCCGACCTGAGGCCTGCACGTAGCGCCGACGGCGCCATTTCAGCTCCAGGCTGTCGCCAAGGTGGCGGTACACGTCGTAGCCGTAGGCCCCGCTGGGGCCGGTGAGGGGTAGCCAATTCTGGTCGTAATAGCGCACGCCGCCAAGCTGGCCGAGCAGCTGGTCGGGGGCGGCCACTACGGGCAGGTGAGCCGGCACCTGAGCGGCAGCGACACCGGAACCCAGGGCCAGCAAGGCGGCGGCCACGTATTTTTTCAACGCTACGGAATTAGTAAGCAAAGCTGACATTTCTTACAAGACATTATTTTTCAAGCTATTCAGCTAACCAGCGCGCAAGTATAAGGCCGTGCGAGGTGGCCACCAAAAAGAGCACGCTGGGCTTACGCCCGCGTGCTCTTTCCAAACCTAACAATCTACTTTTAATCAACTGCTTACTGAATCCTGAAGCTAATCGGCGCGGTGTAGGTAATTGGCACGACTACCCCATCGCGCATACCGGGCCTGAAGCGCTTGAGGTCGCGCACGGCCTGGAGCACCGTGGCTTCCATAGCCCGCGCCGCGTCCAAGGTAGCGCCCTTGAACTGGGTTTCGTTCACTCCGCCGATGATGGCGGCGTCCTGCACCTCGCCCTGGGTATTGACTATGAATTTTACCTTAATCGTGCCGGCCAGGCGGTGCCGCAAGGCCTCGGCGGGGTAGCGAATACGCTGCTGAATGGCTGTGACGATGGCCCGGAAGCTCCCATCACCTTCCGGGTACACGGGGTATTGCTCGTATTCGAAGTACGCGACGGCGTGCCCGTCGGGGCCGAAGCATTCGCCGGCCGTGCGCTGGTCGGCCTCGTAGTGGTCGCGGCGGCGCAGCGTGCCATCGGGGTAGTACACCAGAAAATCCCCTTGGCGCTTGTTGGCGATAAAGTCTTCCTGCCAGTGCAGCTGGCCGCTCTCGTAGTAGTCGAGAAACCGCCCGTGCCGGTAGTGCCGCCGCACGTGCGCGTAGGGCGAGTACGACCTGAGCTTGCCCGAGGGGTAGTACTCGCGCACCACGCCCCCGATGCTGTCGCGGTAGGTGGTTTCGATGCGGTGGTCGGCCCCTTCGGCCGAGGGCAGCTTGTTGCCGTGGGCGTCCACGTAGCGCACCTCCATGCGGGCGGGCGTTTGGGCCGAGTCGCGGGCGGAGGCCTGGGCGTAGGCAGCTATGGAGAAGCAATTCAGTAGGCTCACAACAAACAATTTGCCAAGGCCTTGGTATGCAGCCGCTTGCGCTACGTTTGCTTTCATAGGGAAGCGCTTTACTATTAAATTCATCTTAGGTTCAAAACTATACTACAGCTAGTTTAATCAGTTATTGCACCTTGCAAGTCATGGGCACGCTGAAAGCAACATCAACCGCCCGGTGGTTCTGAAAACCGGGCCGCCAGCGCCGGGCTCCGATGCTGGCCACGGCACGGATACCGGCCTCATCGATGCTAGGCGACACGCTTTGCTTTACCTCAATGTTCGTAACCCGCCCCGTGCGCGTGACCACGAAGCTGATTATCAAGCGGCCCTCTTCTCGGTTGCGCAGCGCCTGCGCGGGGTATTTAAAGGTTTTTTGAATATCCTGTACCAACTGCTGTTTGTCACCGCCGGGGTACTGCGGCATTTTCTCCACGTAGCGGTAGGTGCTACCTCGCTCGGGCGCGTATGCGAAGCGCTCGGTCAGCCGGCCCGCCTCGGCGCGCTTGCTGAGCTTCAGGTCGCCATTCTCAAAATAAGTTTGGTAGCTAAGTACCTCCCCGCAACGCAGTATCTGCTTGCTTATCTGGCCCCAGGGGTAGTACCAAGTGCGGCGGTGCAGCGGCTGGCCCTGCGCATCAGTGCTTACTTCAGTTGTTTCTTCCAGCCACTCCGGCCCGTCAAGTAGGTTATATACCTCTCTTGCTACTAAATTTACTTGATGATACTCTTCCACCCGGTACGCCGCCCCGCCCTTTGTAGCACACACTGAGCGGTCGGCAGCCAGGTATTCGAAGCGAGTAGGCACAGGAAGGGCGGACTCGAATGAGTCCGCCCCTGTTATTTTCTTAAGCCACGCTAGCAGCCCCATGCGCTACACGCTTTGGGCTACCAGCCCCTCGGCCTTGGCGATGGCCGCGCCCAGCCCGGCCACGTTTTTGCCGCCGGCCGTGGCGAAAAACGGCTGGCCGCCGCCGCCGCCCTGGATTTCCTTGGCCAGCTCGCGCACCAGCGTGGTGGCGTTGAGCTTGCCGGCTTTGGCAATGTCATCGTCGAGCATTACCGCTAGCTGGGGCTTGCCGTCGAGGTCGGCCCCGAGCACCAGCACTAGGTTCGGCACCTGCTGGCGCAGGTCGTAGGCCAGCTTCTTGAGGTCGTCGGCGCTGGTGGCCTGCACCTGGGCGGCAAGGAAATTGACACCATTCAGGTGTTTTACCTGGCCGGCGAGCTGGGCCTTCTGCTGGTTGAGGCTTTGCTGGGCAAACTGCTCGATTTGCTTGCGCAGGGCCGCGATTTCCTCGGTCTGCTTTTCGAGGCTGGGCAGCAGGTGCTGCGGGTTGCCGAGGGCATCGCGCACCTGGGCCAGCAGGTCGAGCTGCTGGTCTACGAAGGCTTCGGCCGCGCCGGCCGTCACGGCCTCGATGCGGCGTACGCCCGCGCCCACAGCGCTCTCGCTCGTGATTTTGAAGTAGCCGATGCTGCCCGTGTTTTGCACGTGCAGGCCGCCGCACAGCTCCACCGAGTAATCTTTATCGAAGGTGATGACGCGCACGAAGTCGCCGTACTTCTCACCAAACAAGGCCATCGCGCCCAGGTTTTTGGCCTCCACGATGGGCACGTTGCGGCGCTCATCCAGCGGAATTTGCTGGCGAATGCGCTCGTTCACAATCGTTTCAATCTCACGCAGTTGGGCATCCGTCACTTTCGTGAAGTGCGAGAAGTCGAAGCGCAGCAGCTTCTCGTTCACCAGCGAGCCTTTCTGCTGCACGTGCTCGCCGAGCACGCGGCGTAGAGCGGCTTGCAGCAGGTGCGTGGCCGTGTGGTTGTTCTTGATGAGGGCGCGCCGCGCCGCGTCGGGCCGCGCCCGGAACTCGGCGGTCAGTTCCTGCGGCAAGTCCAGCGTGGTGTGGATGATGAGGTCGTTTTCCTTCTTCGTATCAATCACGCGCAGCTTCTCAAAGTCGCTTTCCACGAAGCCGGTATCGCCAATCTGGCCGCCGCTCTCGGCGTAGAAGGGCGTTTGGTCGAAGACCAGCTGGTACTCGGTTTTGCCCTTTTTATCGACCTTGCGGTAGCGCAGCAGGTGGGCCGTGGCCTCATCCTGGTCGTAGCCCACGAATACGTTGGGCGCGTCGGTGTCGCGCACCGTCACCCAGTCGCTCTGCTCGGTTTCCTGGGCGTTGCGGCTGCGGTTTTTCTGGGCTGCCAATGCCTTTTCAAAACCGGCTTCGTCCACCGTCAGACCCTTTTCACGCGCAATGAGCGCGGTCAGGTCGAAGGGAAAACCGAAGGTATCGCTCAGCTCAAACGCCGTTTGGCCGTCGATGACGCCGCCGTTGGCACGGGCAGTTTCTTCGAGGGCGTCGAGGCGGCGCAGGCCGGTTTCGAGGGTTTTCAGGAACGCAATTTCCTCTTCCTCAATCACCCGCGTCACAAACGCCTGCTGGGCTTTCAGCTCGGGGAAGATGCCGGCCATTTGGTCGGCCAGCACCGGCACGAGCTTGTAGAGGAAGGGCTGCTTTTGATTCAGCGACGAGAAAGCGTAGCGCACGGCGCGGCGCAGGATGCGCCGAATGACGTAGCCCGCCTTCACGTTGCTCGGCAGCTGGCCGTCGGCAATGGTGAAGGCGATGGCCCGGATGTGGTCGGCCAGCACCCGGATGGCGATGTCGGTGCGCTCGTTTTCGGTGGCGGGCTGGTCGTTTACCGTGGCGGGCGACGTGCCGTGGTATTCCACGCCGGCTTCCTTGGCGATAAACTGGATAAGCGGCTGGAAGACATCGGTATCGTAGTTCGACTTCACGCCCGACACGGCCATCATCAGGCGCTCGAAGCCCATGCCGGTGTCCACGCTCTGGGCGGGCAGCTTGATGAGCGACTTGTCGGCCAGGCGCTGAAACTCCATGAACACGTTGTTCCAGACCTCCACTACCTGCGGGTGGTCGGCGTTCACGAGCTCACGGCCCGACTTGGCGGCGCGCTCCTCTTCGGAGCGCAGGTCGATGTGGATTTCGGTGCAGGGGCCGCACGGACCCGTATCGCCCATCTCCCAGAAGTTGTCCTTCTTATTGCCGGGCAAAATGCGGTCGTCGGTGGTGTACTGCCGCCACAGGGCCTGCGTCTCGGTGTCGGGGCCGGTGCCGTCGGCGGCGTCGCCCTCAAAATAGGTCACGTAGAGCCGGTCTTTCTCCAGCTTATACACTTCCGTCAGCAGCTCCCAGGCCCAGTTGATGGCGTCCTTTTTGAAGTAATCGCCGAAGCTCCAGTTGCCCAGCATCTCGAACATGGTGTGGTGGTAGGTGTCGTAGCCTACCTCCTCCAGGTCGTTGTGCTTACCGCTGACGCGCAGGCACTTCTGCGTATCGGCAATGCGGTTGTAGGGCGCGGGGCGGTTGCCCAGAAAGTAGTCTTTGAACGGGGCCATGCCGCTGTTGATGAACAGCAGCGTGGGGTCGTCCTTGACCACGAGCGGGGCTGAGGGCACGATGTGGTGGCCTTTGGAGGCGAAGAAATCGAGAAACTGCTGGCGGACGTGGCTGGCGGTGGGGAGGGACATGGCTTTCAGAAAAGCAGCTCGCGCTGGTGGAGCCGCTGATGGGGCAAAGGTAGCTTTCTAACCTAGTAGTGCATAGCTCGCCGCTCGGGCCGGGCTATGCAAAAAAAGGCGGGCCACTGGCCCGCCCCTTTCCAATGTTTGACAAAATCGAGGCGCTACGGCGGCCTACCCGCCCGGCGGCCACCGGCCGGTTTGTGTGCTTGCTGCTGGCGGGCGCTGGCTTACTCCACCATCAGGCGGCGGGCCTGCGCGCCGCTGCGCACCACGTACACGCCGGGGGCCAGGCCAGCCGGCAGCGTTAGCGTGGCCTGGCCATCGGGGGTGGCCTGGGCTTGCAGCACTACCCGGCCCACCGCGTCGAGCACCTGGACCTGGTCGCCGGCTACCAGCCCCGTTGCCACCAGGCTGGCGTGGGCGGGGTTGGGCACCAGCGTCAGGCTTTCATTTTTTGCCTCGGCAAAGGCCACGGCCTGCACCGGCGAGTAGGTGGCCGAGCCGTCGAGGTCTACCTGCCGCAGGTGGTAGTAGTAGGTGGCGGGCAGGCTGGGCAGCGCCGCATCGCGGAAGGTGTAGGCGGTGGCGCTGGCCTTCGTGCCCTGCGCGGCCTCCTCCCCTATTTTGGCGAAGCTGCGCCCGTCGGCGCTGCGCTCTACCTCGAAGTAGGCGCTGTTCTTTTCCGAGGAGGTGGCCCAGCGCAGCCGGGCGGCCGGGCCTTCGGCCTGGGCCGTGAAGCTCACCAGCGCGACGGGCAGCGGGCAATACCCATCGCGGCCTGAATATCGCTCTGGCTGCGGGCCACGTTCCAGATGCGTACTTCGTCGAGGGTGCCGGGAAACGAATAGGCTTCGTTGTCGTCTTTGTACATGCCCACCGCCAGCCACGAATCGGCATAGAGAATATCGCCCGATTCGGCCGTAGAAGTGGCTTCCAGCACCCCGTTGACGTACAGCTTCATGGTAGTGCCATCGTATACGCCCGCCAGGTGGTACCAGGTGTTGGCGCTGAAGGCATTGGTAGAGGCCATGTAGGTAAGCCCACCGCCGGCGGTACTGTTCAGGGCAAATCGGAAGCAGCCGTTAGCGCCGAGTTCCAAGTCCCAGCCACACTCGTTCGCGCCATTATCCTGAAAAAAGATACGGCCGAGCGCCAGTTGGCAAACGAGCGGGGCTTCACCCAGGCTCCCAGCGTGAGGGCGCGCGTGGGCAAGCCCAGGCTGGTGGCCGACTGCTTGGCGGCGCTGGCGTTGGCATTGACCCAGTCGTTGGTGCCGTCGAAGTCGAGGGCGTAGTTGGGGAGCGCATCGGCGCAGGCAAAGCTGGTGCGCGAGAGCGTGCGCGTGGCAATGCCGCAGTTGTCGGTACTGCCGTTGTCGACCTGGGCGGGCGTGAGCGTGGCCGTGCCGGTGGCATCCAGCGTCAGGGGCACGCTTTGCGTTGCGGCTACCGGGGGCGTGGTGTCGGGGGCGGCCCCGATGGCGAACGTGCGGATAAGCTGGGTACCCGCATTGTCGGTTACAGTTGCAGTGTAGCTGCCGGGGGCCAGGCCCGTGGCCGTGGTTTGCACCGGGCTGGTGCTCCAGCTATAGGTGTAGGGCAGGCTGCCGCCGCTGGCCGTTACGGTGGCCGTGCCGTCGGGGCTGGTGCAGGGGGTAGCGTCGGTTTGGGAGCCGCCAAGCGCCAGCGGCGGCACGGTGTAGCTACCCGGGCTGGTGGCCGTGGCGGTTGGCCCGGTCAGGCTGATGGGGCCGGTAGTAGCCCCGGCCGGCACCGTTACGGTAAGCTGCCGGTCCGAATTGACCGTAAAACTGGTAGCCGCCACGCCATTGAAGGCCACGGCGGTAACCCCGGTAAAGCTCGTACCCGCGACGGTTGCCACCGTGCCTATCATCCCGCCCGCAGGCGAGAAGCCGCTGATGGCCAGCCGGTCCTGGTTCAGGCGCACGCTCACCGTGCCGCTGGCGACATTATTTATCACGGCCAAATCCAAGTCGCCATCCCCGTCTACATCGCCCAGCACTACCGCCCCGGGACTCGGCCCCACAGCCGGGTTGGCATTGCTGGCTGGCGCGGCGAAGCTGCCGGCTCCATCATTCAGGCGTACGCTGGCGGTACCCGTCGTGCTGTTGTTGGCCGTCACCAAGTCCAGGTCGCCGTCCCCGTCTACATCACCTAGTGTTACTCCGCGCGGGGTAGTTTCCACACTCACCGCCGCAGCGGCGGCAAAAGCCGGGGGCCCGAACCTGCTACGGTAGTATTGCGCAGCACGCTTACGGTACCCGTTGCATTGGCGTTGGCCGTGGCCAGGTCCAGCCAGCCGTCGTTGTTCACATCGCCCACGGCCAGTACATACGGGTTGGCGTCCACGGTCAGGGCCAGGGCGGTGCCGAAGCTACCTTGGTTGGTATTGCGGCGCACGTGTACCGAGGCCCTGGCTTGGTTGGCTACCACCAGGTCCAGCGCCCCGTCATTATCCATATCGGCCAGCGCCAGGCTGCGCGGGAAGCTGTAGCCGGTAAGCGTGGCACTCACCGTAAACGTGCTGTTGCCGTTATTTTTCACCACCGACACACTGTTGCCGATAGTATTGGCTACCGCAAAGTCCAGGTCACCGTCGCCGTCTATGTCACCCGCCGACAGCCCCGAGGGAAAGCGACCGGTGCTCACGGTAAGGCTGGCCGTAGTTGGCAGCGTGCCACTGGCACTCAGGTACACGCCTACGTCGTCGGAGTCGGAGTCGGAGTTGCCGACCAGCAAATCCAGGTAGCCATCGCCGTTCAGGTCGGCCAGGGCCACCGCATTGGGGCTGGTGCCGGCGGTAAGCGTAGTGCCCGCCGCGAAAGCCCCGCTGTCATTGTTGACCAGCACCCCCACGGTGCCGCTTTTGTAGTTACTCACCACGAGGTCCGGGCTTCCGTCCAGGTCCAGGTCCAGGTCGCCCAGCGCCAGGCTGGTGGGGTTGGTACCAGTGGCTGCATTCGAGCTGCCGCTAAAGCGGCCCGTGCCCCCAGTGGCGGCGGCCGTAAACTGGTACACGTACGGGGCGGCACTTTGCCCTGACGCCCCCTTTACCGTGGCCGGCATGCTTACCTGCACCGTTTCGCCGGGCTTGAACTCGGCCACCGGCGAGCCGCCGGCTGTCGCCGTAGGCACAAGCGTAACCGTGCTGCCGCTGGTGCTGGCCGTGGCCGTGCGCCGCCCCCGGTACTGCTGGCTAAACACCTTGAGGTTAGTTGCCGTGGCCGGGTCAATGTTTTGCGAGAAAGGTACGGCTATTGGCGTCGAGCGCGGGGCCGCGAGGGCATTGGCCGCTGGGGCCAGGCCAGCCCGCACCACGGCGGGGCTTTGGGCCTGCCCGGCCAGCGGACTGCCCAGCAGGCCAGCCAGCAGGCCCCACCCGAGGCGTTGGAAAGCGTAGTGTGTTTGCATAAAGAAGGCAAAAAGAAGGATTGGGGTAAATCCCCCAAAACTCCTTCCCGCCCCCCCCTACGCCGCCCAAAAATGCCGTGAGTGGTAGCCTCAGCGGCCTGAGTAACCGAAAAATGTTCTTGAGTGGGAAGCTACCCCGCTGCCACCGGCAGCACCAAGTGGGCCGTAGTGCCGCGTCCCGGCGCACTCTCCAGCCAGAAGCTACCACGCTGGCGGCGGGTCAGCTGGCGCACCAGCGGCAGCCCCAGGCCCGTGCCCTGCTGGTCCCGCAGGCGGGGGGCCAGCCCGGTGGGCGTGTCACGCGCCTGCAAGGCGGCCAGTTGGGCGCTGCTCAGGCCGGGGCCGGCATCGGCCACGGTCAGCGCTACCCCGCTTGCTACCAGCGATGCCGCCAGCGTAATGGCTGAGCCGGGCGGGGCCACCTTCAGCGCATTGCCCAAGAGGTTGCGCAACTGCGTGAGCACCATGTTATGGTCGGCCCAGAGCGCGGGCAGGCCGGGCGGCACGTCTACTACCAAGGCTACCTGCCCGGCCTGGGCAGCCGGGGCGTACAAGGCGGCTACCTCGGGCAGCAGGGCCGCCGCCGCCAGCGCTTCGGGCTGGTAGGCCAGCTCGCCGCTTTGGTTGGCGGCCCAGTACAGCAGGTTGTCGAGCAGGCCGGTGAGGCGGCGGGTAGTGCGGCGCACTTCGGCGGCCACGCCATCCAGGGTGGCCGGGTCGGCCAGGCCGGGCTGGCGGTAGTAGTCGAGCAGGGTAGCCAGGCCTTCGAGGGCGGTGAGCGGCGTGCGCAGGTCGTGGCCGATAACAGTGTATAGGCGGTCCTGGGTGGCGCGGGCGGCGTGCAGGCGCCGAGTGAGGCGGCGCAAGGCCAGCAGCGCGCAGGCCGTGCCACCCAGCGCCAGCGTGAGCAGGCCGGCACTTAGCCAGGCCAGGCGGTTTTGGCGGCGCTGCTGCTTCTCGGTTTCGGTCAGCTCCCGGATGCGGCTTTCCTTGAGGCTAGTGCGGTAGCGAGTTTCGGCGTCGGCTACGGCGGCGCGCTGCCGGCGGCCGCGCAGCGTATCGGCCAGCGCAGCCGCCTGGCTTTGGGCCCAAAAGGCACTATCATAGCGCCCTTGCCCGGCATAGGCACCCGCCAGCAGGTGCAGCGTCTGGCCAAGCGCCTGGGGCTCGTGGGCCTGGGCGTAGCGCTGCCGCAGGGGGCGCAGCAGCGCCATGGCGGGGGCATAATTGCGCTGCCGCGCCCACTCGCGGGCCAGCGTCAGGCCCAGCCGGGCCTGGCGGCCGGGCTCGGGCACCGAGTCGTGGTAGGCCCGGGCCCGGGCGGCGTAGCGAGCCGCCAGCGGCTCCCCGTTTTCACGGGCCCACCCCGCTTGCAGCTAGGCTAGCTGAGCAGCTAGGCCATAATAGCCCAGCTCGGCCCGAAACTCGGGGCCGGCCGCCGCGCGCAGGCGCACCAGCAGGGCAGCCGCACAGGCCAGGGCCGGGGCGGTGGCGCTGTCGCGCAGCACCGGGTGCGCCTGGGCTTCGGCCAGCGCCAGCGTGCCCGCGCTGGCCAGCAGGTCGCGGTCTTGCGGGTGGGTTTGCAGGCGGCGGCGCAGCTCGGCTTGCTCTTCGGTGGCCAGCGCCTGCAAATGGCGGGGAGCCGCGTGCAGCAGCTGGGGCAGGTAGTCGGCAAGGGTTGCGGCCCACTCGCGCAGGGCATCGGGGCGGTCGTAGCGGCGTAGGGTGCGCAGGGCGGCCAGCGCCTGCTCGTAGTGCCAGGTAGCCAGGGCGGGCTCGCTCTGCTCATTCAGGGCCTCAGCAAATAGCGTGTGCACCCAGGCCAGGCCGCTGAACTTGCTAGGCGCGGCATCGGGCACGCACTGGTAGGCCCGGCGGGCTAGGTCGAAGCACCGCTGGGCGGCGGCCAGCTGGCCCTCGGCCCGCCAGGCCATGCCCACGTTAGCGTAGTTGCTGGCCAGGGCTACGCCCGCCACCACCGGCAGGGCATCGAGCTGCCGGGGCGCAGCCAGCGCGGCGCTGTTGGGGTAAGCCCTTGCCACCAGCTGCGCGGCGTGCAGAAAAGCCAGCCGGGCGCTGTCGTAGCGCTGGCGGCGCCAGTGCAGCTGGGCCAGGCGGCTTGCTACCGAGGCTTGCTCCAGCGGCAAGGGGCGCGGCAGCTGCTGCCCCAGCCGGGCCGCCACCTGCAAGCCCGCCAGGCCCGAATCGGGCGTGGCCGAATAGCTTTGGTAGATACCCAGCCGCCGCAGTTGCCGAAAGCGCTGCTCGGCCGGGGCCGGGGCAGCCAGGGCGGCGCGGCCGTTGGCGGGGTCGAGCAGCCGGCTCGTCAGCCAGGGTTCGGGAGGCGCGGCGGGCGGCGGAGCGGGCTGGCAGGCGCCGGCCACCAGGGCCAGCCCCAGCGCTAGTCTACGCGCGTTTATCCACCTTGGCAATTTTAGCGGCCGCCGCCCCATATCTCCTTAACTCATCCATATTATGGCCGCAAAGATGCACCCGCTAGCCCACTAGGCGCAAGCGTTGCAGCAGGGCATCGCGGTAGTTGCGGCTCAGGGGCCGCGCCGCGCCGGCCACTACTACCGTGGTTTGGCCCTCGTCAAAGCTTTCAATAAAATTGACATTAACCAGGTAGCCGCGCTGAATCTGCACAAACTGACTGGGCGGCAGCTCCAGGGCCAGCTCGCGCAGGGGCTGCCGGCTGAGGTAGCGGCCGGCGGCCGTGACGAGGGTGCAGTAGCCGCCGCTGGTTTCTACGTACTGAATGTCTTCCAGGCATACTTTCACCAGCCGGCCCCGGTCGCGCAAGAACAGGCAATTATCGAGCAGCACGTCGTGGTTCCAGCGTAGCGGCGACAGGTCGTCGGTAGTAGTGTCGGTCAGCAGCACGGCCGGCAGCGGGGCCACCTAGCCGGCCGCGTAGTTGAGCAGCGCCAATTCTACGGCGTGCTGCAAGGCCGCCGCATCGTAGGGCTTGAGCAGGTAGGCGGCGGGCCGGGCCAGCTTGGCCCGGCCAAAGGTGGCCTCATCGGCCATCGAGGTGAGGAAGATGATGGGCAGCGGCCGGATGGCCCGCAGCTCCTGCGCCAGCATAATGCCGTCGCGGTCGCCATCGAGGCCGATGTCGAGCAGGGCCAGAGTCACGGGCGGCAGGCTTTCGCGGTACAGGTCGAGGGCGGCCTCGGCGGTGGCGGCCGGGCCCACGGGCTCGTAGCCCAGCCCCGCGCACCAGCACGGCAAGCAGGCGGGCCGCCAGGGGCTCGTTTTCGGCGAGCAGCAGCCGAATGGGGGCAGAGGAATTCATAGCAAAACGGCTTAACCTGGCCAGAGCACAACCAAGCTACGCAGCGCCCCGCAAAAATAAGCTGACCGCTATCGCTACATGTATTATCAGCGCTGGCTTATGAGGCTTGATGCTCGTGCTCCGGCCTACGGGCGCTACTTTCGTATTTTCGGCGTTACCCCCTGTTTTAATGCCCCGCGCTACCTTAAGCTTTACCGGCTGCTACCTTGCTGCCCCAACCCGAAGCGCGGAGCAACAACTTCTCAGACAAAGGCGCGCGGCAGGGCGTTATTTAGATTAAGCAAGATGCCTTATAAAGAGCGTGACATTACCAAGCAGTACTTCACCATCGGCGAGGTGGCCGAGCAGTTTGGCGTGGCCACCTCGCTCATCCGCTTCTGGGAAACGGAGTTTGACGAGCTGCGCCCGCGCAAAAGCAAGAAGGGCAACCGGCTGTTTACGCAGGCCGATGTCGACACCTTTCGCACTATCTACCACTTGGTTAAGGAGCGCGGCTACACCATCCCCGGCGCCCGCGAGATGCTGAAGCAGAAGGGCGGCCAGCTCAAGGACAAGATTGACGTGATTCAATCTTTGGAGAAGGTGCGCAGCTTTTTGCTGAGCTTGAAAAAGGAGATTGACGGGGCGGGCAAGGCGGAGTAACCCAGTTGTCATTGCGAGCGCAGCGAAGCAATCGTACCTGAATAGAACCCGCCAAGCTCGTTTTGATGCGATTGCTTCGCTGCGCTCGCAATGACAGACGGCTGCTGCTGCCTACGCCTACAACCCAAAATGCCCACCGACGACCTCTACCACGAACTCGCCCTCACGCTCCTGCCCGGCATCGGCCCGCAGCTCACGCGGCAATTGATGAGCTACGGCTCGTCGGCCAAAAACGTGCTGCACCTGCCGCCCGGCAAGCTGCGGCGCATCCCCGGCGTGGGCGACGCGACCATCAAAATCCTGACCGGGCCCGAGCGCGGCAAGGCGCTCACCCAGGCCGAAGCCAGCCTGCGCAAGGCCGAGAAAGAGGGCGTCGAAATCCTATTTTACACCAGTAAGCGCTACCCCTCGCGCCTCAAGCTCATCCCCGACGCGCCGGTGCTGCTCTACTACCAGGGCCCGGCCGACCTGAACGCGCCTAAAACGCTGGCCCTGGTGGGCACCCGCCAGGCCACCGACTATGGCCGCGAGCAAACCGAGCGCCTGCTTAAGGGCATCGCGTCGCATCGGCCGCTCATTGTCAGCGGCTTGGCCTACGGCATCGACATCATGGCGCACCGCGCGGCCTTGCAGGAAGGGCTACCTACGGTGGGCGTGATGGCCACAGGGCTCGACATCATCTATCCCGCCGCGCACCGCAAAACGGCCGAGAAGATGCGCGAAACCGGCGGCCTGCTCACCGAGTTTCCCTTCGGCACGCAGCCCGACCGCTACAATTTTCCGCAGCGCAACCGCATCATCGCGGGCTTGGCCGATGGCACGGTGGTAGTGGAGGCAGCGGCCAAGGGCGGCGCGCTCATCACCGCCGAGCTCGCCCTGGGCTACGACCGCGACGTGCTGGCCGTGCCCGGCCCGCTGGGCGCGCCAGCGTCCGAAGGCTGCAACATGCTCATCAAGACCAACAAAGCCGCCCTCTACCAGGAGCCCGCCGACCTGGAGCAACTGCTGAACTGGGACGCCGCGCTGCACCTGCCGGGCAAGTTTCAGCCAGCGCCCGCCTACGCGGCGGCCGATTTCACGGCCGACGAGTTTGCGCTTATTACCGTGCTCATGGCCAGCAAGGAGGCGCACATCGACGACCTGGCTTGGAAGGCGCAGCTACCCATCCACAGCGTGGCGTCGCTGCTGCTGGGGCTGGAGTTTCGGAGCGTAGTGCGGGCGCTGCCGGGCAAGAAGTTCGTGCTTATCTAGACTACGGATTCGGCGGATTCTATAATTGCGGCTGCCCGGGGCGGGTACTACGCGGCGGGTGGCGGGCGTTGGGGGGGTAGTGAATTTGTTTCTAAGCTATTGTTTCACTGCGGTGAGGCGGTGCGGGCTGCCGGCTTTTCGCCGGCTGTCCACTCTTGGCGCGGCGAGCTTACCTTACGACGAGCGGACAACCGGTGAAAAGCCGGCAGCCCGCCCCTATCACTCACCCCCGCGCTTTATCATCCATTCTTACGTTGCACGCCATGAGCCAACTTGACCGACTTTTTACCGGGCTGCTGGTAGTAGCGCTGGCGAGCGCGGGCTGGGTTTATTACCGAGCACAGGCGCGGCAGGCGGCCACGCTCGTCCGTATCACGGCGCTGGAAAACCGTTTGATTAGCAGCAACCGGCAGGGGGAAAGATATGCAAAAAATACTGTGTCCAGCATAGGCGTGGCGGTGCGCAAAAACGGCAATCCAGCCCGTGATATGGCTGTTTTACAACAAGCAAAGGAAATTCAAAGCCGCACCCAAGCCCTACTCGATACGCTGCACCAACTGCGACAAGCCTGGCAAACGACTGACCAAACGGAGCTAGGGCAGCTTCCCGCGCGACTCTACGACTACGTGGCCTTTATTGAAGACTTTGTGCCTGATGCCTCTCTTTTGAACCATGCATCTGCCCGAGCTGAAGTGGTTGGCTGGCTAGGTGAATTTGACACCGCCCGCGAGCCAAAGCCCGCCGCACTTGCCTTGCTGACCAAGCTGGAAGCGCAGGTACGACGCGTGGAGGCAGAAGCACTGGCTTCTCAGGCTCAAAAAGTAGGGTATCCTTGTGGCTTCGACAAAATAAGCCTCTTTGCGAGGCCTGCGTCCGAAACCGTAGCGCCTGGTGCAGCTTATCAAGCTCAATTGATGCTAGCGCAAGCTGCAACTATTGGCCGTACCCAATTCAGCGCCAACGGCCGCGAGGTGCCCATCGACCCCGCCACCGGCCAGGCAGCGGTGCATTTTAAAATACCCGCCACCCTCCCCGGCCAGCCCGATACCGTGCGGGCCGCCTGGCACGGCCGCGTGCAACTACCCTGGGCGGCCGGCGATACCGTACTGAAAATCACCGTACCGTACCTCATCGTCAAGCCTCCTCACCGCTAATGCGCCGTATCCTTCTACTATTGCTACTAGCGGGGGTGGGCGGCTGGGTTGCGCTGCGCCACTACCACCAGCAGAGCCGGCTGCACCAGCAGCTTATGCAGCTTACGGCAGTGCTCACGGCCGAAAACGACCGGGTCAGTTACACTGCGGAGGGCACTATCAAAAGCATAGAGGCCGCTGTAATCAAGAACAACCGCCGGCCCGCCGAGGTAGCCCTACTGCGCCGCGCCGAGGCGTTGCAAGCCAGCGCTAAGCGCTTGATAAGCAAGTTACGAGCCAGCGGCGACCAGTTATGCCGCGCTACCGGTAACAAAACGGACAGGCCATTGCAGCACTCCGGCGCAGCCATTGGCGCAGCGTGCGCCGCCGACGCCCCGCCGCAGCAGGCGCTGGCGCGGCAGCTAGCTGCCTACGCCGACACGCTGCACCGCTGCCAGGTAGCCGACGGCCAGGCGGCCCTACTAGCAGCGCCCGCTTTTGCCGGAAGCACGCCGGTGGCAGAAGCCCTAGCCGACCTCACCCGGCTTGAAAGCGAAATTCTGGCCTGCCAGACGCACGCCTTGCACTGCATTGGCCAGCGGGTGGGCGCGCCACGCTGGGTATCGCACCCGCTGGCCGTTGCCACCGCTCAGGCGAACATAGTCGCCCCCGGCGATACCTACCGCGCGCAACTAGGGCTAGTCGGCTATTTTTCAGCTAATGAGGTGAAGATGCAAATGGCCTGCAACGGCCGCCCCGTACTCGCCGACTCGGCCGGCGTGGGCCAGGTGCGCTTCCGCGCCCCCACCCGCCCCGGCCCCGCCACCTGGACGGGCACCATCCGCCTTAACCACAACGGCCGCGACACGACCTTTCGCGTCACGGTGCCCTACCGCGTGGCTCGACGCTAGCTTATGCTGCTTTATAACAACGACCTGCTGCCCACCGCCGCCCTGCCCCTACCCAATCGCGGCCTGGCGTTCGGCGATGGCTTTTTTGAAACGCTGATTTACAGCAATAACCAGCTACGCCTGGCCGCCGACCACGCCGCCCGGATGCAGCAGGCCGCCGCCGCGCTCTACCTCACGCTGCCCGCACCGTTGGCCACGGCCGAGGCGCTGGCCACTACCCTAGCCCGCCTCGCCGGGGCCAACGGCCTGCCGGCCGCCCGGCTGCGGCTGCAAGTGTGGCGCGGCGGCGGCGGGCGCTACACCCCGCCCAGTAGCGCGGCCGAGTGGCTGGCCACCGCCGAGCCCTTCGCGCCCGACGACTCGCCCATCGGCCAAGCCGATTTTGCCCGCGAAACGCAGTCTATTTACTCGCCGCTTAGCTTTTGCAAGGGGCCGCAGGCGTGGCTCTACGTGCGGGCGGCCCACGAGCGGCAGCAGCGCGGGCTCGACGAGATTATCCTCTGCGATGCGGCCGGGCACGTGGCCGAGGCGGGTGCTTCGGCTATCTTTTGGCTGAAAAACAATACTTTATATACTCCAGCACTAGCCAGTGGCTGTGTGGCCGGCGTGCGGCGAGCCGTGGTATTGCGGCGCGCCCATGCGCTGGGCATTAGCTATGAGGAAGGGCTTTTTTCGGTAGCAGCGGTGCTAGCGGCCGAGGCCGTTTTTACGGCCAGCGTGGCGGGCGTGCGGGTCGTGCGGCAGCTTGGCTCCATACTGTTTACCGAGCCTCCTGCAACATTATTGGCCAGTTTGCGCGGGTAGCCTGGTCGGCGGGCTACGCTCGCTCTAATTTCAGCCCCGGCCTACCGGCTTATTCTATCTGAAAGCTGGCTGATACTTAAGCAGCGCCTGGGTAGCGATGGCCGAAAAGCAGTGGCTTATTCTATCTGGAAGCTGGCTGATACCGTCACGGTGTCAGTCTTTACCTTGGCTACCTGGAAGCGAGCGGCGTAGAAAATGCGTAGTGTCTCGGCTTCGAGCGCCGCGGTACCGGCGGCCAGCGCGGCGGCCGTGGGCGGGGCGGCCAGCCGCGAGGCCACCTGCCGGCCTACTACCTGCGCGCCGGCCACCCGGCCGTTGGGGCTCACGGTGAGGCGCACGAAAATGCGGCCTACCATGCCCGCGTCGATAGCCGGCTTAGGGTACTTAAGGTACTGGCTCATAAATTTGTAGAAGTCGCTAGCGCGGGTGCGGCCATTGACCTCGTCGTGCCAGAAGCGCGGTAGGATGGGGGATACCACCGCCTCGGGGCGCGGCGCGGGCGGCGGGGGCCGGTGCGGAAACGTGATGAGGTGCCCCGGCGCGGCGTACACGCCATCGCCGCTCTGGGCGCGGGCCGAGGGCCCCGCCAACACGCACCCCCCGAGTAAAACAGCGTACCAAATGTGCCTCATGCCTGGCCTTATACGGCCTGAAGGGGCCACAGGGCTACCGCAGTCCGCAATTATTATGCCGCCTGGCCAGGCTCGCCGGGCTCGTAGCGGGCCTGCTGGGCCTGGGCTACCACTTGCAGGCGCTGCCAGTCGGCGTAGTATTCACGCAGGTCGGCTTCCGTAACCTGATTGGTTTTCAGAACAACTGCGCGTGGACCTTGCCCGAGTTGCAACGCGCTAAGCGTGATGAGTGCCCGATGCATCGTGGTAAGCAGAGAACTATTCACGGTAGAGAGCGGAAGGGTGCAACCACCGTGACACAAGCCAAGTGCCAAACCAAAAACTATCACGTAATCTGATAGTTACAAATAAAGCAAATCCTACTTTTAAAAGTAATAATCCCAAATTAAGAATTCATCCATCTTTATACTGCTACCGGCGCCTTGATGGCTGGCCACGGCTGGTAGTCGAGGAGCTCGAAATCTTTGTAACGGAAGCCGAAAATATCCTGCATTTCGGGGTTGAGGCGCATAGTAGGCAGCGCGCGCGGCGTACGCTCCAGCTGCTGGCGCGCCTGCTCGAGGTGGTTGCTGTAGAGATGCGTATCGCCGCCAGTCCAGATGAATTCGCCAGGCTGTAGGCCCGTTACTTGCGCTACCATAAGCGTGAGCAGCGCGTAGGAGGCAATGTTGAAGGGCACGCCCAGAAATACGTCGGCCGAGCGCTGGTAGAGCTGGCAGCTCAGCTTGCCGTCGGCCACGTAAAACTGGAACAGGGCGTGGCAGGCGGGCAGCTTCATGCTGGGCAGGTCGGCTACGTTCCAGGCGCTCACTACCATGCGGCGCGAGTCGGGCTGGGTTTTGAGCTGGTGAATGATTTGCGAAATCTGGTCGATGTGGCCGCCGTGGCCGTCGGGCCAGCTGCGCCACTGGTAGCCGTATACGGGGCCAAGGTTACCATTCGCGTCGGCCCATTCATCCCAGATACTCACACCGTTGGCCTTTAGATATGCGATATTGGTATCGCCTTGCAAAAACCACAGCAGTTCGTGGATGATGCTCTTGAGGTGCACCTTCTTGGTAGTAACGAGCGGGAAGCCTTCGGCCAAGTCAAAACGCATCTGCGGCCCGAAAATGGACAGCGTGCCGGTGCCGGTGCGGTCGGTTTTCAGGGTGCCGTGGTCGAGAATCTGGCGAAGGAGGTCGTGGTATTGGCGCATGGGGCCGTAAAACTACGCATTGCTCGCTGGCAGCACCGCTTGCCAGGCATCGGTTTCGGCGCAATGCTTAAGCACGGCCGCGCGCTGTTCCAGAAAACGCCGCAGGTAGGCGCTCAACACCAAAGCATCAGCAATTTTTCCCAGAAAACCCAACGGCGAGGCAAACTCGAAAATGTCGCGCATAACGGTGCCCGCGCCGACTAGCTCAAAATAGTGCGCGTGCCGCATAACTTTGAATACGCCGCGCTGCATTTCATCGCAGAAATAAGTTGGCGCTTGGTAGGCGGTGATTTTGCTGGTCAATGTTTGCCACACGCCAGAGTGCCGCGCCCTGAACGTTACCTCGTCGCCGAGTTGCAGAAGCCCATTGCGCACGCCGCCGATTATTTGCTCTCGCGTCTGGCGGGCCGATTCAGCGTGCAAGTCTACGCTTAAAGCCAGGTAGAAACAGCGCGCCGGCGGGGCAGCAATAGGTGTGTTTACTTTGATAACTGGCATTGCCGACTTGCTATAAAGTAGAAGCGCCCTACTCTTTTCTAAGAGCAGGGCGCTTCAAATAAAGTACATCCTACTTTACAACGACTTCACCGGAGCCTTGGTAGTGGCCGTGGCGGGCGCGCTCTTCATGGCGGCCATTTTGGCGCGGCAGCAGGCGGGCATGCCGTCCATTTTGCCACCGGCGGTCATACCTTTTTCGCACTTGGCGGCAGCGGCGGCGGTGCAATGGTCGGCTTTCTTGCCTTTGGCGGGCTTGTCGCCGTCGTGGGCGAAGGCAGTGGCGGCCGAGGCAAACAGGGCGAGGGCTAGCAGAGAGTTCTTCATGGGAAACAAAAGCTAAAGTTGAACAGTTGAAGCGGGTTGCGGCTTCTAAAGTACAACTTCTTTTTTGAAATAATTGCAGCGGCGCTGGCCCTGGCAGCAGTCTTCGCCGCGCAGCGCGCAACTGCCAGCCGCTACCCTGTTTTACCCTATGCCCCTACGCCGAATTGCGCACCTCACGCTGCTGGTGCTGGCCCTGCTCACGGGGCTGGCCGGCTACTACGCCAGCCAGCTGCGGTTTAACTACAATTTTAACGACTTTTACCCGGCCGGCGACCCCGACCTCTACTACTACCAGGGCTACACCCAGCGCTTTGGCAACGACAACGACTACCTGCTGCTGGGCCTGGAAGCCCCGCCCGGCCAAACGGTTTTTGCACCACGCTTTCTAGCCCAGGTCGATAGTCTCACGCGGGGGGCGCGGCAACTGCCGCACGTGCTCAGCGTCACCTCCCCCACTACCCTCACCAACCCGGTGGTTGAGAGCTTCGGCTTCTACAGCCTGCCCTACCTGCACCCCGCCGAGCCCGCGCGCCGGGCCCAGGACTCGACCCTGATTTTCCAGACTCCGGGGCTGGTGGGCAACGTGTTCAGCCGCGATGCGCGGGCCGTGGCGCTGGTCTTTCAGCTCACGCCCGACCTGCGCAAGCCGCCCGGCGACTCGCTGCTGGCCTCACTGCGCCAAGGGCTGGCGCAGGCCGGGCTGCCCGCCGAGCGGACGCACTTCGCGGGGCGGTTGGTGGCCCAGTCGGTGTTTGTAGACAGGCTGCAATGGGAGCTGGTCGTGTTTATGAGCCTCTCGGTGCTGCTCGTGACGGGGCTGCTCTGGCTCACGTTCCGCACGTGGTGGGGCGTGCTGCTGCCGCTGATAGTGGTGCTGGGCGCGATAGTGTGGGGCCTGGGCGTAATGGGCGCCTGCGGCATCAGCATCGACCTGATGACGGCCCTGCTGCCGCTGATGCTCTTCGTGGTGGGCATGTCCGATACCATCCACATTATCAGCCGCTACGTGAGCGAGCTGGGCTACGGCGCGGGCAAAAAAGACGCCCTTCGCATTACTATCAAGGAGTCGGGCTTCGGCTCAGGGCTGTCGGCGCTCACGACCAGCATCGGGTTCTTTACCTTGATGACCAGCACCATCCGGCCGATTCATAATTTCGGGCTGTTTACGGGTATCGCGGTGCTGCTGGCCTTCGTGCTGAGCTTCACACTATTGCCGGCCATGCTGGTACTGCTCAATAAGCCAGCGCTGCGCGCGCCGCGCCGCCAGGGCCACAGCTGGGATGGCGTGCTGGGCCGTCTCTTCAGCGGGGTGCTGCGGCAGCGGCGCAGCATCTACGTGGTGGCCGGGCTGGTGCTGGCGGCCAGCATCGGGCTGAGCACGCGGGTGCGTATTAATTCCTCACTGCTCGATGATTTATCAAAAAACGACCCCGTGCGGCAGGATTTCGCCTTTTTTGATACTCACTTCGCGGGCGTACGGCCCTTCGAGCTGGAGCTGCGGCCGGTGGCCCCGCGCACCATCTACGACCCGGCCGTGCTGCGCGAAATCGAGCAGATTGAGGGCTACCTGACCAAGACTTATGGCCTGCAATTCCAGGCCTCGCCAGCTACGCTGGTGCGGACCACGCGCAAGGCCCTGCACGGCGGCGAGCTGGCTGAATATCACCTACCTTCTGATTCGGCCGAGCTAAAGGCGTTGACCTCCAGGCTCAAGCTCTTCCGCAAGAAGCCCGAGTTTCGGGCGCTGGCGCTGCCCGATGGCTCGGCTGGCCGCCTCACCGGCCGTATGGCCGACGTGGGCAGCATCCGGGCCGATGAGTTGAACCGCAGCTTGCGCCACTACCTGCGCACGCAGCTCGATACCACGGTGCTACGTACCCGCCTCACGGGCTCGTCGAACCTCATCGACAAAAACAATGAGAACCTGACCCTGAATATGATACAGGGTATGGCCATCGACGTGGCGATGGTCACGCTCATCGTACTCTTACTCTTCCGCTCGGTGCGGATGACGTTAGTCGTGCTGGTTCCCAACCTGCTGCCCATTCTGGTAGTAGCGGGCGTGATGGGCCTGGCCGGCGTAAATATGAAAGTGAGCACGAGCATTATTTTTACCATCGCCTTTGGCATCGCGGTTGATGACACCATTCACTTTATCAGCAAATTACGGCTTACGCTGGGGCACGAACCCAACGTATTCAAGGCCGTGCGGCGCACCTACCTGCTGGCGGGCAAGGCCGTAATTGTGACTTCGCTGATACTGGTAGGCGGCTTTTGCACGCTGCTGTTCTCGTCGTTCGACGGCACGTTTTACGTGGGCCTGCTCATCGGCCTCACGCTGATTTTTGGGGTAGTGGCCGAGCTCACACTGCTGCCGCTACTGATACTAGGCGTGTATAAAAAGCGCGGCGATGGGCCCGTAGCCACCCCGGGCGCAGTGCCCGAGCGCGCCTAGCGGCGCGCCAGGGCATACCGGCAGTAGCGCTATTACTCCCCCAAAACCGGAAATTGCCGCCATCTTCCGGTTGGCTTTTCTGGCAACCCGCCGCCGATGCCGCACCTTAGATTCCGTCCGTTTTATGCCCTTGGCGTTGCTACTTATTCTGATTTTCAACATCCTGTGCTTCTCGCTATTTGCCCTCGACAAGTACAAGGCCCGGCGCGGGCAGCGGCGCATTGCCGAAAAAACCCTGCACTTAGCTACCCTGCCGGGGGCGGCACCGGGAGCCTGGCTGGCTATTTTTTTGCTGCATCACAAAAACCGGAAGGCGGCTTTCTGGGCCGTTACTCTGCTGCTGACGCTGGGGCAGCTAGCGTTTTTCTACGTCGCCGTTCTACCGCGTTTGCGGGGGCTAGGATAGCGCCGCCCCGGGTTTGCCGCCGCTACATTTACTGAAAAAACCACTTATGCCTGTTTCTTTTTCTACCGCAGCCGCCCGGCTGGCCCTGGCGCTGCTGCTGGCGGTGCCCGGCGTGCTGCTGACTGCCTGCGGCGACGGCGACAAAGCCGCCGCTACCAACGTGGATTATACCAAGGCCGACGAGGTGCTTATCCAGAAATATCTCGCCGACAATAAACTAACCACCGCCCGGCGCCTGCCCTCGGGCCTGTATTATGTGCCCCTGGTGCCCAATCCCGCGGGCACGCCCGCTACGGCCGGCAAAACGGTGTCGGTGCGCTACACTGGCGAGCTGCTCGACGGCACCGTGTTCGACGCCTCGGCCCGGCACGGCAACGAGCCCTTCAGCTTTGTGCTGGGCGAGGGCAAGGTTATTGCGGGCTGGGATGAGGGCATTGCCTTGATGCACAAGGGCGAAAAGGGCGTGCTACTGCTGCCGTCGGCGCTGGGCTACGGCCCCGATGGCGCGGGCTCCGACATTCCGCCCAATGCCGTGCTGCGCTTCGAGGTTGAGCTACTGGACGTGCAATAGGCTTGCCCGCCCGCCAAGTTTATCCTGAAACAACCCCCTATGCCCCACCCCAGTCCTACCGACGCCGCGCAACTCTTCCCGCTGGGCGATGCGGCCGTGGTGGTGCAGTTTGGCGATAGCATCAGCCCCACCGTTCAGGCAGCGGTTCAGACGTTTGCGGCCCAGCTGGCGCAGCATCCGTTCGTCGGGCTGCGCGAGTGCGTACCCGCCTTCGCGACCCTCACCGTGTACTACGACCCGTGGCGGCTGAGTGCACCGGGCCAGTGCCCGCCCTTCGAGCGGGTATGCGAACTTTTGCGGCAGCGGCTGCGGGCGGTGCCGACGGCGCTGGCCGAAGCCACCGCGCCCCCCGTTGAAATACCCGTGTGCTACGGCGGCGACCTGGGGCCCGACCTAGCAGCCGTGGCCCGCCACACGGGCCTCACCCCCACCGAGATTATCGCCCGGCACGCCGCCCCTACCTACCTGGTATACATGCTGGGCTTTGCGCCCGGCTTCCCCTACCTGGGCGGGCTCGACGCGCGCCTCGCTACCCCGCGCCGGGCCACGCCCCGGCCCTTGGTACCGGCCGGCGCGGTGGGTATCGCGGGGGCACAAACGGGCATCTACTCTTTGCCCACGCCGGGTGGCTGGCAGCTGATTGGGCGCACGCCGTTGCGCTTATTCGACCCCGCCGCCGACCCACCTGCGCTGCTGCGCGCCGGGCAGCAGCTACGCTTCGTACCTATCGGCGCGGTCGATTTTCAGTGCCTTTCGCATGGGGCTTAGCATCCTCCGCCCCGGCCTGCTGACTACCGTGCAAGACCTGGGTCGCCCTGGCTACCAGCACCAGGGCGTGGTGCTGAGTGGCGCGATGGACACGCTGGCCCTGCGCGTGGCCAACCTGCTGGTGGGCAATGCGGAAGGCGCGGCCGGGCTGGAAATCACGCTGCTCGGCCCCGTTATCCGCTTCGAGGCCGACTTCCTCATTGCCCTCACCGGGGCCGACCTCTTGCCCACCCTCGGCGGGCAGCCCGCGCCCATGCACCGGCCGGTGGCGGTGCGGGCGGGCACGGTGCTGGCGTTTGGGGCGGCGCGAACGGGCTGCCGCGCTTACCTGGCCGTGGCGGGCGGCCTGGCGGTGCCGCCGGTGCTGGGCAGCCGCAGCACCTACCTGCGCGCCGGCCTGGGTGGCTGGCACGGCCGAGCGCTGCAAGCCGGCGACGAGCTGCCCGTGGGCAAGCCCACCACGGCGGGGCGGCAACTGTGGCAGGCAATAGTTACAGCGGCTTTCACTACCGGCCTCTCGGCTACTGGCTGGGTTGCCGCCCGCTGGACGCCCGCACTACCGGCGCTGTGCCCGCCGCCACGCCCCATGCCGGTAGTGCGGGCGGTGCGCGGGCCGGAGTATGGGCAGTTTGACGAGGCTAGTCAGTTGGCTTTCTGGCGCGAGTTATTCACTATTACGCCCACCGCCGACCGCATGGGATACCGACTACAAGGACCTGGTTTGCAACGCAAAACCAACACAGAGTTGTTGTCGAGCGCCGTCACCTTTGGCACGGTGCAGGTGCCACCGGGCGGGCAATCCATCGTGCTGCTGGCCGATGCCCAAACCACGGGCGGCTACCCAAGGCTGGCCCAGGTTATCAGTGCCGATTTTGGAGCGCTGGCGCAGGCGCGGCCGGGGCAGGCACTGCGGTTTCAGGAAGTTTCGCTGGCCGAGGCGCAGGCGCTGTACCTTGCGCAGGAACGGCGGCTGCGGGCGTTGCGGCGGGGTATTGAGTGGAAATCACGGTTATTCTAACAGTAGTAATTGTCATGCTGAGCGCAGCGAAGCATCTTGCTCGCATCATTGCTAGCGCAAAGATTACTGCGCCACGCAAGAGGCTTCGCTGCGCTCAGCATGACAACCGTTTTATTTCATTGACTATCATATGACCCCAACCCCTACCGTTGACCTGAACTGCGACTTGGGCGAAAGCTTTGGCGCCTGGACGCTCGGTCACGACGCCGCCCTAATGCCCTACCTCACCTCGGCTAATATTGCCTGCGGCTTCCACGCCGGCGACCCGGCCGTGATGCGCCAGACTGTACGCCTGGCCTTGCGGCACGGCGTAGCCATCGGCGCGCATCCGGGTTTGCCTGACTTGGTTGGGTTTGGGCGGCGCATTATGGATATTTCGGCCGAGGAAGCGTTTGAAATCACTGTGTACCAGCTCGGGGCACTGCACGCCGTAGCGCGGGCCGAGGGCGGCGCGCTGCACCACCTCAAGCCGCACGGGGCGCTCTACAATATGGCCGCCACCAATGCCGCGCTGGCCCAGGCCATCGCCGAAGCCGTGTATCAGGTGCAGCCCGAGCTGGTGCTCTACGGCCTGGCGGGCTCCGAGCTGACCAAGGCCGGCGAGCGCCTCGGCCTGCGCACCGCCCACGAGGTTTTTGCCGACCGCACCTACCAGGCCAACGGCACGCTCACGCCCCGCCGCCAGCCCGACGCGCTCATTACCAGCGCCGAGGCGGCCATCGCGCAGGTTTTGCGCATGGTGCAGGAAGGGCGGGTACGCACCCAGCAGGGCCCGAAAATCGCCATCCAGGCCGACACCGTGTGTTTGCACGGCGACGGCCCGCACGCCCTGGAGTTTACCCAGCAGCTCAGCCAAGCCCTGCGCGCGGCGGGCGTAACGCTAGCCCGGCCAGCTTTTGCCCAATGAAGCAGCGCGGAGTAAAATGGGTTGGCGGGGCCAGCCTGGGGGCCGCGTTTTTGATGGCCAACTCGTCTATCGGGCCGGGCTTTCTGGTGCAGACTACCCGGTTCACGCAGGAGTTACTCACTAGCTTCGGGTTCGTTATTCTGGTATCGGTAGTGCTCGACATCGGCGCGCAGCTCAATACCTGGCGCATCCTCACGGTGAGCGAGCTGCGGGCGCAGGATTTGGCCAACAAGCTGCTGCCGGGCCTCGGCTACACGCTGGCGGCACTGGTCATTCTGGGCGGCTTTGCCTTCAACATCGGCAATATCGCGGGCTGCGGGCTGGGGCTGAACGTGCTCACGGGTTTGTCGTTTGAGCAGGGCGCGGTGCTTAGCTGCGCGGTGGCGCTGGTACTGTTTTGGGTGCGGGAGGTGGGCAAAATGCTCGACGGCTTCACCAAAATTCTCGGTACCGTCAAGATTTTGCTGACCCTGGGCATCGCCATCAGCGCGCACCCGCCGCTGGGGCAGGCGCTGCACCACACGCTGCTGCCAGCCAAGCTGAGCGCGGCGGCTATCGTCACGATAGTGGGCGGTACGGTGGGCGGCTACATCACGTTTTCGGGCGCGCACCGGCTACTCGACGCGGGCATCAAAGGCCCCGACGCGGTGGCCGAGGTCAACCGCAGCGCCGTGAGCGGCATCGTTATTTCGACCGTCATGCGGTTTGTGCTGTTTCTGGCCATCGTGGGCGTGCTCACCCACGGCGCGGTGCTCGACCAAGACAACCCCGCAGCCGGCGTATTCCGGGCGGCGGCCGGCGAGGTCGGCTACCGGGTGTTCGGCGTCATTTTGTGGAGCGCGGCCATCTCGTCGGTGGTGGGCGCGGCCTACACGTCGGTGTCGTTTTTCAAGACTTTTCACCCGGTATTCGCGCGCTACGAGCGGGCGTGCATATCGGTATTCATCATCTTCTCTACCAGCATCTTCGTGCTCGTGGGCAAGCCCACGCAGCTACTGGTTTTTGCCGGCGCCATCAATGGCCTGATACTACCCCTCGCGCTGGCCGTGGTGCTCATCGCGGCTACCAGCCGCCGCCTCATGGGTACCTACCGCCACCCCCGCTGGATGCTGGCCGCCGGCTGGGTCGTGGTCGCCATTATGGGCGGGCTGAGCGTGCCGGTGCTGGTAGAGCAGGTAAGCGGGCTGCTGCGGTGAGTATTATGACTGTATAATAGGCTTACTTTGTGTTACATAAGGCATACACAACAACCAACTTGCTATGCAGCCTTTTAGAGAAGAAAGACATTCTCTCCTTTATCTCCTATGAAACACATATTAATTGCCTCTTTCATTGCCTTAGCTTCTTGTAGCAACAAGAGTTCTGAGATACCTGAATCTTTCACCTCATATAAAGAGGCCAATCAGAAAATAAGTGCAGGTAGTTATAAGATAGAAGAAACTGTCGACATGAGTCGCAGTTCCTGGATAAAAGGAGCCAAATTTTATAGCGAGGATGGGCAATTTGGGTACTTATTTCTAAATGTTGGTAATCGAGAATACATTCACAAAGGAGTACCTATTGACGTTTGGAATCAATTCAAAACAGCTGATTCATTCGGCAAGTATTACCGTGCAAATATTATGCATAGGTATCAACTACAATTGGAAAAATAACAAATATGCGCTCAGACAATCTTAGTTGGGCAAAGCTCATCTTATGCTTCTCAAGCCTCTTTTTTTGCTCCTGTGGCCCCAAATACCATCCTGATTCTTGGGAAGAGGTTTGCGAACTCAAACACCTCAAGGCAGGTATGTACCCAGCACGTGCAACATACCTTGATAAAGACCTTTCACCCCTCGATGCTCTTGACTCCTATTCAGCAGTTTGGGTAGATGTAGAGGAGAGCGGCAAATATTCTATCGTACTCCCTGAGCACTCCGTACCAGGAAGTTTAACAAAAGACCCTGAAGTAAAAGAATTACTACGAGAAATGCCTTTAGCAAAGCATTTTATAATTGCAGGCTGCGATACTTCGGTATATGATGTAGACCTAACTGATAATAAGCCAGAATAAAACTTACACCCCGCACCGCCGCAGCAGCGCCGCGTGGTGCGGCGCCCGGCGCAACACCTCCTCATTGCCCAGCAAAATGAGCTGCTGGCGCGCCCGCGTGAGGGCCACGTTGAGCTTGCGGTCGACCTGCCCGGTTTCATCAGGCGATACCATGAGCTCCAATTGGTGCTCCTGGTGGCAGCAGAAGCTCACGATAATCACCTCGCGCTGCGAGCCCTGGTAGCGCTCCACGGTATCGACGCTGATGTGGAGCAGGCCGGGCAAGTCCAACTCGATGGCCAGCTGGGCGAGGCGGGCGCGGATGCGGGCGGCCTGGTTGCGGTAGCTGGCGATGATACCTAGGGTGCTTTCGGGGTTGAAGTTGCGGCCGTAGCCCTGGGCCACGTAGGCGGCGGCGCGGGCGGCCAGCTCGGCTTCCTGGGCTGATTCTTTCATCGACAAGTCTTCGGGCTGGCGGCGGGTGGGCACGAAGATGAGGCGCTCGTTTTGAAGGCGTTGCTGAAACGCATCGGCGTGCGCGGGCCAGGTGGGGCGGCTCAGGGGCTCGTGCTGCCACAGCATGGGGCAGCGCAGCAGGCCTTCGTAAAAATCGTCGTTTACCAGCGCCACCAGCTCGGCGTGCATGCGGTAGTGGTCGGCCAGGGTGCCGTGGGCGTGGGGCCAGTGGGCCTCAGCTCGCTTGAAAAGGCGCTCGAAATACGAGTTGCGCAGGTTGCTGAGGCCTAGCTCCTGGCGTAGCAGGCCGGCCGATTCGGGGGCGATGGCGCTGGCTTCGGGCTCCTGGGTTACTACGGCGGGCAGCTGGCGGTGGTCGCCGATGAGGATGAACTTGGGCACTTTGGCCATCAGGGCCAGCATAGGGCCTTCGAGCACCTGGCTGGCCTCGTCCACCACAGCCAGGTCGAACTGCTTGAGCAAGAACAACTCGGGCTTGCCGAGCAGGCTCGCCACAGTGCCCACGTAGAACGGGCAGCCGGTGAGGCGCGCCCGCACCGTCTGGCGGTTGGGGCAGTCGCGTATCATGTTGTCGAGCAGGTAGGGCCGGTACTGCGCCGACGTGCTCAGCCGCGAGCCCACCCGGATAAACGGCAGCCCGGCCGCCACCAACTGCTCGCAGATTTCATCGACGGCGCGGTTGGTGTAGGCGGCCAGCAGCGCCTGCTTGTCGTCTTTGTAAAGGCGCTCGGCCAGCTCGCGCAGCACGGCGCGGGTTTTGCCGGTGCCGGGCGGGCCGCACAGCACAAACCAATCGGGCGCGGCCAGGGCGCGGCGCACTACTTCGGGCGCGGTGATGGCGGGCGGCGCGGCGGCATCCCAGCCCTCGGGCGGGCGCGGGCCGGTGCGGGCCATCAGGCGCTGCCGGCGCTCGGGCGCGAGGCTGAGAAAGTTGGACAAGCCCGCCCACTCGCGTCTAAAAGTATCGTAGGTATCGGGCTCCAAGGCCCAGTGCGAATGGCCCGCCAGGTAGCGCGGGGCCAGGCGGCGGTTGCGCACGCTCAGCACCACCAGGCCGTCGGCGGTGAGGTCTTCGGCCAGGGTTACTTTGACGACTTGGGCGTCGAGGACGGTGAGGGGTTGGTCGTTTCTGGTTTCTGGGTTTTGGTTGCGGGTTGCTGGCTGGGCGTTTTTGGTTTCTAGTTTCCGGTTTCTAGTTTCTGGTTCTTCGCTGATTTCTTGTTGCTGATTGGTTTCCGATGCAGCACTGGTAGCCAGAGAAGCCGCCGCTTTGCGCCTCGGATAGAGAATGAGCGTGTCGCCGGCCCGGAAGTTCACTTCCTTGCCTCCCGCCGGGCGGCGGAAAATGAGGTGCGGCCCCAGGCCATCGCGGGCGGTGTCGTCGGCGCTGCTGTGGTCTTCGAGTAGTTCGAGCTCATCGAGCAGGCTGAAATTTTGCTGCTTGCGGGCGGCGGGCAGGCGCCAGAGGCCGGCCTGGCCGCCCGCGTCGCCGGGGCGCGAGTCGTCGCCGAGCAGGGTCAGGCGCATCTCGCGGGCCACAAAGCGGGTCATTTCGAGGCAGTAGGCGCGCTCTACGGGGTCGGCGGCGGCCCAGGCGTTGGCGATTTTCTCGGCTTTGGTGCGACCGAAGGCGGGCAGCGCATTGAGGTTGGGGTGCAGCACCGGACTCAGCAGCTTTTCGACCTGGGCGGGCGTGGTGGCGCGGGCCAATTGCAGCTCGGTGCCCACGAGCTGGTTGCGGGCCATGAGCAGGCGGTCGACTAGCTCGGCATCCTGGTCCACGCGGCGCACGGCCGACTGGTCGAGCGCGGCATTAGAATACAAGATGCTGGTGCGGCCCCGGCCGGCCGTTTCGCCATCGGCCCCGAATACCGACTCCAGCAGCAGGCGGTAGAGTTGCGCCTGGGCAGCATGGTTGCTCCAAGGCTCGGCGTGCGGCACTTTGGTCGAGCTTTTCAGCTCCACGATGTCGTAGCCGGTGGGGCTTTCGTGCAAGAGGTCGAGGCGGCCCTGCAAGCCGTAGGTAGCCGACAAAAACGCGGGTTCCAGAAAGCAGTCGGCCACCCGCAGCGGCTGCTGCTGGTAGCCCGTGCGGCTGCCCGCGATGAAGCCCTGCGCCCGTGTCTGGCGCAGCGTCTGGTACTGGCGGCGCAGGTCGTTGAGCAATTCGGGCACGCCATTGCGGGTCTGAAACTCGGGCAGTGCGCTAATGGTGAGTGGGTTGGACCGGAAGAGGCGCTTCTTGAAAAAGCCTTCCAGGTCGAACTCAGTGGCCGGAGCTGGCGTCTCCTCGGCAAACTCTATTTTGCCGGTGGCCTCGTTGACCTCGGCCAGCACGGCGGCCGGGGGCAGGCTGGCCCACTCCTCCTGCCGGGCGGCGTGGCTCACTTCCTCATCCAGCAGCATGTTTACCAGGTTGCCGACTACCAGCGGGCGCGAGGTTTCGTCGGGCTGAAAGGCCTTGAGCAGCGCCCAGTCGGGCAGGGTGCCGCCCGCCTGCGCGCACTCGGCTATCGTGGTAACGCTCACCAGGTAATCTGGCTCCAGCACCACGCGGCGCGGCCGGATGCGGCCATCGGGCTGCGCCACGGGATTGACCAGATGCAGCACCGGGTGCAGGGCGGCGGCCAGCGGCAGCAGGGTGTCGTAAGCGGCGGGCAGGCTGATAGTAAACGGGCCGCTGGGCCGGTTGTCGGCGGGCACGCACAGCTCAGCCGTAAGCAGGCCGGTGGCCAGGTCGGCGTGCAGCACTTGCACGCGCCACACGGGGCTGGCGGCGGGCACGGGCGCTTCGGCTTCGATAATGGCTTGCGCCTGCTCCTCGGCGCTTAACCCAGCCCCAGCCGGTAGCGGGCCGGTGTAGGCCGCGCCCGTGAGGTGGCGCACCAGCTCGGCCACGGCCAAGAAGCCGGTAGCTACTTCGGCCGCCGTGCCGGGGTAGCTTTCGTGCAGCACGAGGTTGGCCACGAGGCGCAGGTTCTGGAGCTGGCGGCGTAGCAGCGGCGGCAGGTTGTGGTCGTAGGCCACGAGGCCGATTGCCTGGCTGAGGTCGGCAAAGGGCGCTTCGCGGCGCTTGCACTCGTCGCGCAGAACCTTCTCCAGCAGCTGGCGCAGCTTGGGCAGCAGGTCGGCGGGCGTGGCGGCGGGCGCGCTGGCTAGCGCGGCGAGGCGGGCGTAATGGGTTTCAGACAAAATCGGGGCGCTTTTTCCTACCCTTAAAGGTAAGTTGGCGCTGCCCAAAAAGCGCGGCTACGGCAGCTTTTCGCGCAGCGCGCTATACGTCCAGGTGCCGGCCAGGGCGGCCACAATCAGCATGGCCGCCGCCCCTACCCCGCTCCCGAGTTGGGCGAACAGCGGGCCTGGGCAGGCCCCGGTAATGGCCCAGCCCAGGCCGAAAATAAAGCCACCAATCCAGACGCCGTGCGAGTATTTTTTGGGCGCAATGTGGATGGGTTCGCCCGTGATGGTACGCAGCCCCAGACGCTTGATGAGCTGAATCGACAGCATCCCGACCACCACGGCCGAGCCGATGACGCCGTACATGTGGAAGCTCTGAAAGCGAAACATTTCCTGAATCCGAAACCAGCTGATAACTTCGCTTTTAGTGAGCACGATGCCGAACAACGTGCCCAGCACCAGGTATTTGAGGTATTGCATGAGAAGTTTTCAAGTTATTGCTGATGGCTTGAGAACGGTTGGTTCTGGCGAGCGTAGCGCGGGGTAGAGACGCAATATTTTGCGTCTGGCGTTATGTTGCGCATCTATAACGTATCCTGACGTAAGACGCAAAATATTGCGTCTCTACATTCTACTATAGAAACCATTACCTAAAACAGTAGCGGATAGATAAAACAGGTCATTACCAGGCCGCCCGCGAAGAAACCCACCACGGCCACCAGCGACACCCATTGCAGATTGGAGAGGCCCGAAATGGCGTGGCCCGACGTGCAGCCACCCGCGTAGCGCGTGCCGAAGCCCACCAGAAAGCCGCCCAGCACCAGAAACACCCAGCCGCGCCAGTTGCCCAGGTTGCTGAGGGCGAACAGCTCGCGCGGTAGCAGGCCCGAAAAATCGGTGAGGTGCAGCTCGGCTTTGAGGTCGCGCACGGTTTCGGGCGAGATGGCGATGACATCGGGGTGGCCCAGCACCCGGTAGCCCAGAAAGCCGCCCAGCGTGATGCCGAGCACGAACACCAGGTTCCAGATTTCGGCCCGCCAGTTGTACTGCAAAAACGGGATGCCCGCCGGCACGCACGCCGCGCACACGTGGCGCAGCGCGCTACTGATACCCAGGGTTTTATTGCCCACGAGCAGCAAGGCGGGCACCGTAAGGCCGATGAGCGGCCCCGCCACGTACCAGGGCCAGGGCTGTTGAAGTAAGTCAAGCATATTTTTGAATGTCAAGTATTTGTTATTCTGTCATTGCGAGTACAGCGAAGCAATCACACCCGAACGGCGCGCCTCAACTGGTGCGATTGTTTCGCTGCGCTCGCAATGACAGCGCATTAACCTAATGCGCCCCGGCCGGCTGAAATGACTTCACGGCCTCGCCCAAGTCAAAAACCTGAACGCCCGGCAGCGCGGCGGCCACGATGCTGCTGCCCACCGCTGAGCGGTAGCCACCGGCGCAATGCACCACCACGGGCTTATGGGCCGGAATTTCGGTGGCGCGTTCGCGCAACTCGGGTAGCGGAATATTGAGCGAGCCGGCGAAAATGGGCTCGTCGCGGTGCTCAGTGGCACTGCGAATGTCCACGATAGTGTATTGCGCCGGGTGCGCCCGAAACTGCGCCACGTCCAGCAACGGCAGCATGGCTTCAGCGGCGGGCGTGCCCACCAATGCGCCTTTCAGCAGCGGTTCGTAGCCGATTTTGGCGGCCTTCTCAATCAGGCTTTCCCGCGTGGCCTCGTCAGCAGCGATGAGGTAAAACGACCCCTCCGGCCCCACCAGCGAGCCCAGCCAAGTTTCGAATTTGCCACCCTGCTGGACGTTGATTGCGCCCGCCAGGTGGCCTTTTTTGAACTCGGCTTCGGGGCGCGCGTCCACTACCACCGCGCCGGGCTCGAGCGGCGTGCCGGCCGCCAGGCGCGGCACTTGCTGCACGCTCGAGGCGTAGGCGGGCGCGCCGGCTTTGTTGAGGGCCACGTCGTAGCCGAAGTACTTGGGAATGAAGGGCTGGTCGGCCAGCAACTCGGTTACAAAGTCGGCTTCGCTCATGGCGCGCAGCCTGGGGTTGCCCGCTTTTTCGGCCCCGATGGTGCTGCTGTTGGCCCCGGCCAGGGCTTTGCCGCAGAGGCTGCCCGCGCCGTGGGCGGGGTACACGAGCACGTCATCGGCCAGCGGCAACAGCTTGTCGCGCAGCGAATGGTAGAGCTGCCGGGCCAGCTCCTCACGCTTAGCAGTCATATTCCCGGCGCTTTCGCGCAAATCGGGCCGGCCTACGTCGCCGATGAAGAGCGTGTCGCCCGTGAACACGGCCACGTCGCGGCCCTCGCGGCTGAGCACGATGCTGAGGCTGTCGGGCGAGTGGCCGGGCGTGTTGAGGGCGCGAAAAGTGAGCTTGCCCACCGTAAACGCCTGACCCTCATCAAACGCCTCGTGGGCATAGTCGGCCCCGAGCAGCCGGCTCACGCGGACGACCGCCCCGGTAGCCTGCGCGATTTCGAGGTGCGACGACACGAAGTCGGCGTGCGGGTGGGTTTCGATAACGGCCACGATGGCCGCGCCGTGCGCCTGCGCGTAATCGTAGTACGGCTGCGGGTCGCGGGCCGGGTCAATAAGCACCACCTGCCGGGCGCACTCGCTGAGGATGGCGTAGGAGAAGTGGGCCAGGCCCTTGTCTTCGAACTGTTCTATTTTCATAATAGTCAGACTTTAAGTTACTATTATTTAAAAAATTAGCTACTACCCGTCATGCTGAGCGCAGCGGAGCGGAGTCGAAGCATGACGAGCAGGCCAATGTGATAACTTCCTCAAAACAGCAGTTCTTTAATCAGAATAAACGAGCCCATGGCCAGCGTAAACCAGCCAAACGCGGGCTTGAGCCGGCTACCCGGAATGAAGCGCGCCAGGTAGGTACCCAGCACGATGCCGCCGAGCGCGAAGGCCAGAAAGCCCAGCAAAAACGGCCACGCGATGGGCGTGCCCGCGCTGAGGTCGCCCACGAAGCCAATAAGCGAGTTCAACGCAATGATGGCCAGCGAAGTACCCACGGCCAGCTTCATGGGTAGGCGCGCGCCCAGCACCAGCGCCGGAATGATGAGAAAGCCGCCGCCTGCCCCCACGAAGCCCGTGAGCGTGCCCACCACCAGCCCGATGCCCAGCATCAGCGGGTAGTTGACGGCGTGCGGCGCGTGCAATTCCTCGTCGAGCACCTGCTCGGCCTGCCGGCTGCGAATCATGGAGGTAGCCGCCGCCACCATCAGCGCGGCGAAGGCTACCAATACCAGCAAGTCTTTGGTAAACAAAATACTACCTACCCGGAACAGCTCGTGCGGAATAGCCGGCAGCAGCACCCGGCGCACCGCGAATACCGCCAGCAGCGACGGCAGCAAAAACACCACCGCCGTGCGCAACGACACCAGCCCCTGGCGGGCGTAGCGCACTGCCCCCACCACGGCCGTGCTCCCCACCACAAACAGCGAGTAGGCCGTGCTCAAGACCGGGCTCACGCCCATCAAATACACCAGTACCGGCACCGTGAGGATGGAGCCGCCCCCGCCCATGATACCGAGCGATAAGCCAATAAAAATGGCGGCGAAATAGCCGAGGTAATGGAGCATGAGTATTTAACGTATGAAATTATGAAAACATGTTCATGTATAAAGGCAAAAAAACTGCCGCGCCTACAGGAACGTGCAAGCGGCCAGGCATTGAATGACGTCGATGACTTCGCGCATTTTCAGGGCGTAGTAGATGTTTTTGCCGTCGCGGGTGCTGCTCAAAATGCCTTTGAGCTTCATGCCCGAGAGATGGTGCGACAGCAGACTTTGCTCGACGTTGAGCTTTTCGCTGAGCTCGCCCACCGACAAGCTGCCCTGCGCGGTCAGTAGCTGCACGATGGCGATGCGCGTGGGGTGGGCCGTGGTTTTGAGAATAAACGCCACTTTCTCCATCTTCTCCACGGAGAGATTCAGGTCGATGGGCGCGCTGGCAGTGGGGGAAAGCATAATCGGCAGCAAACTTATGAATAATTGTTCATTTGTACAAGTATCGGCAGGTATAAGGTTCCCGGCGCGGGCGGTTGGTAGGTTTGCGGGCGAGCCAGTTGCCCGCCTCCGCCTACCCTACCCATGTTTCCGCCCAAGCTCCTGATTCTCGACCTCGACGAAACGCTCATCCACGCCTCGCCCGTGGCAGTCGGGCCGAAAGCTGATTTTCAAGTGTTTCACTACTTCGTGTACAAGCGGCCAGGCCTGGCTGATTTTCTGACTACCTGCGCCCAGCACTTTCGGCTGACCATCTGGTCGTCGGCCAGCGACGACTACGTGCAGGCGGTAGTAGCCCGGATTTTGCCCGCCGGGGTAGCGCCGGAGTTTGTGTGGGGCCGCTCGCGCTGCACGCCCCTCGCCACGCCGCAGATTGACGACTACGGCTATTACAATCTTGACGGCATTAGCTCCTACGAGTATGCCAAGCGGCTCAAGAAAGTGCGGCGGCGCGGGTTTTCGCTAACCCAAACGCTTATCGTGGACGACACCCCGGCCAAGGTGCAGCAGAACTACACTACGGCAACGCCATCTACATCAAGCCCTACCTGGGAAGCACTAAGGATGAAGAGCTAAGCTACCTGTTCCCGTATCTGCTGACGCTGAAAGATGCGGAGAATGTCAGAACCATTGAGAAGCGACATTGGCGGCAGAAGCATTAAGCTGGCTTGCTGAACAATTTTGTAGCAGCTAACAGTTACTTTAGCAAAACCCAGCTTCCCTTATTTGCCATGAACAAAGAAACCATTCTGGCCGCCTTTAGCGATATGCCTGCCCAAGTAACGTTGGATGAAGTAGTTGAGCGTCTTATTTTTATTGAGAAAGTGGAAGAGGGATTAGCCCAGCTTGACCGGGGCGAATCCAAAACCCAGGCAGAAGTAGAGGAGCTGGTCAAGTCATGGCGCAAGTAATTTGGGCCCACGCTGCCATTGACGACTTGCAGCACCTTCGGGAATATTACGAGCCACTTTCGGCACGCTTCGCGGCTAAGCTCATTGACCAGCTTATCAGTCGTACTCGCTCGTTGGCTACTTCTCCGCAAAGCGGCCGGGTCGTGCCAGAATTTGCCGACCCGGTAATCCGAGAAGTCATTTCCGGCAACTACCGCATTGTCTATCGGCATGAGCAAGCAGACAGAGTGGAAATAGCCCGCATTTTTCACAGCGCCCAGCTACTGACTCAATTGTAGCAGCTGCGGCTTTTAAAACCGCGCGTAGCGCCGCTTGCGGCTCCATGCCCGCACCGCGCCAAACAGCGCCAGCAGCACCAGCGGGGCGCCTAGGTTCAGGGCTTGCCAGGCCTGGCGTTTCTCGGCGAGCTGCACTTTGTCGAGGGGGCGCAGGGTGATTTGCTTGCCGCGCACGGCGATAAGGCCGGTTTCGTCGAGCAGGTAGTCGGTGGCGTTGAGGATGAGCTCGCGGTTGGCAAACTCGGTGCTGCTGAGGCGGTCGTAACCCAGGCGCATCGGGCGCTGCGACTTGGCATCCACGTCGTTGCGCAGGAAATCGCCGTCCGAAATCACCAGGATTTTGCTGGGCTGGGCGTTGGGGTTCTGGTCGGGCTGGTAGGTAGTGGTGCCGGGCTCGGCGCGGTTGGCGAACAGCGAGCGGAACTGCCCTTCGAGCAAGTAGCCCACCGGCTGGTAGCTGTCCTTGTAAAGCTTGGGGTTGGGCTCCAGGCGCGCATCGTTGAAGTTGATGGGCACCGGCGCGGGCAGGATGCGCGTGTAGCGCGAGGTGCTCATCAATAACGTTTTGCGCACGCCCGCCGCCTTTACCGTGTCGATATTGCCCACAAATTTCATATACACTGCGTCGAGGTTGCGCGTGATAGGGCTCTGGCTGAAGCGGTTGATGAGCGGGTAGAGCTGCCAGGGCATCGGCTCAATCTTGGGCTTGTTGCCCATCATGCCCGTCACGAGCGGAATCCGGCCGCAGTTGAGGTCGAGCAGCAGGTTTTGATTTAGCCGCACACCGTAGCGGAACAGCAGGTCGTCGAGGTTCAGGTTGTAGGGCGTGGCCAGGGCGGCCCCGTTGCGGCTCACGCTGTCGAGGTCCACGCGCAGCGCATCCACGAAAAACATCGCCCGCCCGCCGTGGGTGATAAACTGGTCGAGCCGGAATTTCTCGACCTCCGAATACGGCTTTTGGGGCTTGGCTACCACGATGGCGTCGAGGTTGCCGCGCAGGTCTTTCACTTGGTTCAGGTCGACGCGAAACACGTCGTAGTTCTGCGACCACGCCGTGAGGATATCGGCCATTTGCACGTTGGTCAGCTCGTCGTGGCCGGTTATCACGCCCAGGCGGCGCTTCGCGCCGCCGGGCGGCGCTACTTGGCGGATGGTGCTGGCCAGCTCGTATTCCAGGCCTTCCACGCTTTGGTTGAGGCGCTCTTCGGGAGCGGCTACTTGGCTGCCGCGTAGCAGCAGCACATTGCGCGTTTGGCCACCGGCCTGCACCACAGCCCACGGGAAGATGAGCTTTTCAATGCGCTTGCCGTTCTCATTGGCCCCTAGGTTGGTGGGTTTGAGGCCTTTCTTGAGCAGCGTTTGGTAGAACTCGTTGCGCGCGGCCTCGGTGCCGGCCGCGCTGGGGTCGATGAACACGTAGTTCAGGTTGCCGCCGCCATAGACCTGCATCTCGGTCAGCGTTTCGCGCACGGCCTGCTCCAAGCGGCGGAAGGCGGGCGGGAAGTCGCCGGTGAGGTACACCGTCACGGTCACCGGCTGCTTAAGGTCGGTGAGCAGCTTCTTGGTGGCCGGCGACATGGTGTAGCGCTTTTCCTCCGTCAGGTCGAGGCGGAAGAAGAAGCGCTGGGCCACGAAATTCAGCACGAACAGCGCGCCGATAATGGCGGCGAAGCGAGTGATGTCTTGGCGCTTGCGGGATATGGTAGGAGCAGTTGGTTGCATAAGCAGAGTACCCGGGCGGGGGAACCTCACCCCCGGCCCCTCTCCCGAGGAGAGGGGAGCCACGGCGGCACGGGCAGTGGCTTGTATAAAAAATCGTCAGGCTCCCCTCTCCTCGGGAGAGGGGCCGCCCCAGAGGGGTCCCGTGAGGTTTCCCTACCAGTTGCGGCTGCGGAGCGCCAGCCGGGTGCCCAGCAGGGCCACGGCTACCACGGTGAGAAAATACAGCACGTCGCGCGAGTCAATCAGCCCCTTGCTGAGGTCGCGGTAGTGCGCCGCGATGCCCAGCTGACTGATGTAGTAGGCCGGCGCGCCATCGAAGACCGAGGCCAGCGAATCGAAGCCGGTGTACACCAGAAAGCACGCCACCACGGCCAGCACGAAGGCGATAATCTGGTCGCGGGTGAGGGCCGAGGCCAACACGCCGAGCGCCGCGAACACCGCCGCCAGCAAGGCCAGCCCCAGGTACGAGCCCACCGTGGCCGCCGAGTCGATGTTGCCGGCCGGCGAGCCCAGCTTGTACACCGAGAAGTAGTAGAGCAGCGTGGGCACCAGCGCCAGTAGCGCCAGCAGCAGGCAGGCCAGGTACTTGCCGCCCACCAGCTGCCCATCGGTGAGCGGGCGCGTTAGCAGCAGTTCTATCGTGCCGGCCTTTTTCTCTTCGGCAAACGTCCGCATGGTGATGGCCGGAATCAGCAGCAGGAAAATCCAGGGCGCGAGGTTGAACAGCGATTGCAGGTCGGCGTAGCCGTAGTCGAGCACGCTGCTATCGGGAAACACCCACACGAACAGCCCGGTAGCCACCAAAAACACGCCGATGACGACGTAGGCGACCGGCGAGTTGAGGAAGGCGTTGAATTCTTTTTGGAGAATGGTAAGCATGCAAGTAGCCGTTATATAGGCCAGTCAAATTCTGGATTGAATATTTTTTGCCCTTTTAAAGGTGTTAGTTCACTAATCTTAAATGGAGATAAGGCGCTAATCAGAGCTGAAAGTTCTTCAAGACTTGTCACCCTAATCACTCCCTCCGCATCGCAAAAATCAAGGTCTGCCAGTTTGACTTCGTTTGCCTTAAAAAGGTAAAGCCTGTATTCGCCTTCCCATTTCTGCACGCCAATCGATAACAGATACCTCTCATTCCCTTCACCAAGAAATTCACTTTTGCCAACTTGTTTTCCGGCCTCTATCCAGCCTTCAACCCTACCTACATCTTCCATAACAGCTACTTCGTTAGCTCGCCAAATACCGCTTCCAGGCTCTGCTGCTCCTGGCGCAGCCCCAGCAGCAGCCACCCTTGCTCCACGGCGAGGCGCGACACGGCGGCGCGCACGTCGGTGCCCGGCGCGGTGCGGATGAGCACTACGCCCGCCCCGGCCGCCTCCACGGCGCGCACTCCCGGCAGGGCGGCCAGCGGCGCGGTGGCCACGGGGCCTTCAAACTCGGCGCGGAGCACGGTTTCGCCGGCGGCGCGGGCGGCGAGCTCGGCCACGGGGGCATCGGCCACGAGCTTGCCTCGGCTGATGATGACCACCCGCGAGCACAGCGCCGTGACCTCGGGCAGAATATGGGTGCTGAAAATGACGGTTTTATCTTCGCCCAGCTCGCGGATGAGCTGGCGGATTTCGCTTATCTGGTTGGGGTCAAGGCCGGTGGTGGGCTCGTCGAGGATGAGCACGTCGGGGTTGTGCACCAGCGCCTGGGCCAAACCCACGCGCTGCCGGTAGCCTTTGCTGAGGGCCCCGATTTGCTTGTTTTGCTCGCGGGTGAGGCCCACGCGCTGCACCAGGCTGGCCACGCGCTGGCGCAGGTCGCGGCCTTTCAGCCCGTGCACGCCGCCGATAAATTCGAGGTACTCGTGCACGTACATGTCGAGGTAGAGCGGGTTGTGCTCGGGCAGGTAGCCCACCCGGCGGCGCACTGCAAGGGGGGCTTGCTGCACGTCGAAGCCCGCCACGCGCACCGTGCCGGCCGTGGGCGGCAGGTAGCCCAGCGCGATTTTCATCGTGGTGCTTTTGCCCGCGCCATTGGGGCCGAGGAAACCCACGATTTCGCCCTTCCCGGCCTGAAAGCTGATATCGTCCACGGCGTTTTGCGCGCCGTAGGTTTTGATGAGGTGTTCGACTTCTACCATATACAAGGTTTTGCTACTGCGGCTTATACCACAGTGGCATTGTTAGCCAGCAGATTAGCATCAAGGCCCAAGCCAGCGAACAGGCCATAAAAGTAGCCCATACAAAACGACGTTTTTCACTCGCAAATTGCCATTTGCGGTATGTAAACCACACGAGCCCAAACGGAATCAGTAAGAGTAAAAACATAACTGCGACTTACTTCTTCACCCGTGCCGGGCGCAGCTGTATCTCCGAAACCATCGTCACGTCCGGCGCTTCGAGGGCGTGGACAATGGCGGCGGCAATGTCTTCGGGCTGCATCTTGTAGGGGTTGGGCTCGGGGCCGGGCGTCGCGCCGTTGAAGTTGGTTTCGACCGAGCCGGGCATCACGCAGGTGACGCGGATGCCGTCGGGCCGCAGCTCTTTGAAGAGCGCGTCGGAGAAGCCGCGCACGGCGTACTTGGTGGCGCAGTAGCCGGCCAGCTCGGCGGTGCCCGCCGTGGCGGCCAGCGAGGCCACGTTCACGATGTGGCCGGCCTGCTGCTTTTTTAGTTGCGGCAGCACCGCCCGCGTGCAGTAAAACAGGCCGTTGACGTTGGTATCAAACATGGCGTGCCAGTCTTCCGACTTGAAGCCGTCAATCGGCCCGAAGATGCCCAGGCCGGCGTTGTTGACCAGCACGTGGATTTCCGGGCCCAGCTCGCGCTGGGTGTTGGTGAAGGCTTCGGCCACGGCGTGCTCGTCGCGCACGTCGCAGGCAAAAAACAGGAACTGCTCGTGGTCGAGGTCTTCGGGGGCGCGGCGGCCCCAGCCGGCCACGGCGGCCCCGCGGGCCAGCAGGGCTTCGGCGGTGGCGCGGCCGATACCGCTGCTCACGCCCGTCACGATGGCTACTTTTCCGGTCAGGTCCATATTTTTAGGAAAATTTTTAGCAGGATGAGTTTTTCTATACGGGTGCAAAGTACGGGGTGGTTGGGGCTACGGCGCGGGGCGCTGCTGCTGGCGGGCGCGGCCAGCCTGGCCGGGTGCAGCGACGGCCACCGCCTCGACTGCCTCAAAAGCACCGGCAGCATCACCACCCAGCGCCGCGCCGTAGACGCCCGCACCCGTAGCGTGGAAGTGTACGGCAACGTGGACCTCACCATCGTGCCAGACACCGACACCTACGCCGAGGTGCGGGCCGGCGAGCACGTGGCCGATGGCATCACGCTCACTAGCGAGGGCCCTAAAAACCTGATTATTAAGAATACCAATACCTGCAACTGGACGCGCAGCTACGACACGCCCTTTGAGGTGCGGCTGCACATTCCGCACCTCACCGACATCCGGCAGGAGGGCTACGGCCTCGTAAGCACCGCCAGCCGCTGGACGCAGGATACGCTGTTCGTGCATCTACTCGGGGCTGGCGACGTGAAGCTCGACCTCACCAGCAAGTACCTCTGGACCGACATGTACGAGCTCGGCGACATGACCTTCACGGGCACTACCAATACGTTTATTCCCACCGTGGGCGGCTCGGGTTTCCTCTTCGCCGACGGCCTCACGGCCAATGCCTGCTACTTCCAGACCACCCGCACCAGCCTCGGCGACACGCATTTGCGTGCTACCCAGATACTTGGTGGCCCGCACGCGGGTAAGGGCACGCTGTACTATGCTGGCAATCCGGGCACTGTCAGCATCACGGGCGGCGGCAAAGTGGTGAAGCAGTGAGTAAGCTAGCGTGTGTCTGTCATGCAGAGCGCAGCGAAGCATCTCGCGTGGTGCAGTAATCCCCTGCGTAAGCAGACGTAAATACGCGAGATGCTTCGCTGCGCTCTGCATGACAGACGCCCCCTTTCCTAAAGCAAATCGCCCAGCTGCGGCCGAATAACGATTTCCTCCACCACAGCCTGCGGCGAGAGGCCGAAGGCCGAAAACACGGCCTCGGCCACGTCTTCGGCGCGGATGAAGCGCTCGGCGGGCTCCCCTACCCCGTCCCAGCTGCGGGTGAGGGTAGCGCCGGGCAGCACAGCTGTGACGCGGATGCCCTGGGGTTTCAACTCTTCGCGCAACGTTTTAGTGAAGCCCAGCAAGGCAAATTTGGCGATGCCGTAGGAGCCGCCGTTGGGGTAGGCCATGAGGCTGGCCGTAGAGCAGATAGTGAAAATATGGCCCTGACGCTGGGCTACGAAAGCGGGCAGCAGCGCCCGCGTTACATCGTAGGTGCTGAGCAGATTAGCGGCCAGCATTTCGCGCAGGCGTGAGCCATCGGCGGGCTCGTCTTGCAGGCGGCCAGGGGCGAAGGCCCCGGCGTTGTTGACGAGCGCAGCCAGCGGCAGCTTCAACCCCAGCACAAACTCCGCAAAGCGCTGGCAATCGGCGTGCTGGCTGAGGTCAGCGGGCAGGGTGTGTAGGGCGGCGGTTGCGGCGGGATTTAGCTCGGCTTCAAGCTGGGCCAGCGCCTCGGCCGAGCGGGCGCAGGTAGCCACCGCGTAGCCGGCCGCCAGAAACCGCGCCACCACGGCTCGGCCGATGCCCTGGCTACCGCCCGTCACGACAACTAATTGGGAAGATGGAGCCACTGTTTTCCGGTTTTTTACGTATGGGCGGTAAAGCTACTACCTCCCCCGCGCCGGGGCGCTCGGTTGGGCCCGCAGCCTGCTTTTCCCTTTTATTATGCTCAAAGTTTTCGGCTCATTCGTACTCTTTCTCCAAAACATGACCACGCGCACCGAGCGGCTGCGCGTGCTCTGGCGGCGCTTTATGGAGGAGTCCATCCTCATCGGCGTCGATTCCATCTTTATCGTGGGCATCGTGTCGGCCTTCATCGGGGCCGTAACCTGCATTCAGATTGCTTACAACCTCACCAACCCGCTCATTCCGAAGTCGACCATCGGCTACATGGTGCGCGAAATGACGATTCTAGAGCTCGCGCCCACCATCACGAGCATCGTGCTAGCGGGCAAGGTGGGTTCGTCCATCGCGGGCGGCCTGGGCACCATGCGGATTACTGAGCAGATTTCGGCGCTGGAGGTAATGGGCATCAATGCCACTTCGTACCTGGTGCTGCCGCGCATTCTGGCGGCTATGTTCATGTTTCCGCTGCTGGTTATTCTGGCGATGGCGCTCAGCATCCTGGGCGGCTACTTGGCTGGTACGTTGTCGGGCGCGATGGTAGCCACCGATTACATCGAGGGTATTCGCACCGATTTTATTCCATATAACATCCTGTTTGCCTTGATAAAAGCGGTGGTGTTCGCCTTCCTCGTATCGGGTATCTCGGCTTACAAAGGCTTCTACACGCAGGGCGGCGCGCTGGAAGTAGGCGCGGCCAGCACGGCGGCCGTTACCAACTCCATCATCTCCATCCTGCTGGCCGACTACGTGCTGGCGGCGGTGCTACTTTAATGTGGGAAATGTGAGTGATAGGAAAAATGTGAAAATGCGCTGGTAGCTATTTTGGGCTACATGCATTTTAAGATTTTTCACATTTGCCACATTATGCACATTTTCACATTACATCATCATGATTGAAATATCCAACCTCCAGAAATCCTTCGACGGCAACCAGGTGCTGAAGGGCATCAGCTGCACACTCGAAACCGGCAAGTGCAACCTGCTGCTCGGCGGCTCGGGCACTGGCAAAAGCGTGCTACTCTCGTGCATCGTGGGCTTGCAAAAGCCTGATATCGGCTCGATTACCTTCGACGGCACCACGTACACCAACGCCAAGGTGGACATCCGGCAGGAGATTCGCCGCAAAATCGGGATGCTGTTCCAGGGCTCGGCGCTGTTCGACTCGATGACGGTGGCCCAGAACGTGGAGTTTCCCTTGCAAATGCTCACGCCAGACATGAGCGCCGAGGAGCGCCGCGACCGCGTGGAGTTTTGCCTGAAGCGCGTGGGCCTGGAAAACGCGGGCAACAAGATGCCCTCCGACATTTCGGGCGGCATGAAGAAGCGCGTGGGCATCGCCCGCGCCATCGCCCCTAATTGCACCTACCTCTTCTGCGATGAGCCCAACTCGGGCCTCGACCCGGCCACTAGCATCAAGATTGACGAGCTGATTTACGAAATCACGCACGAGTACAATATCACGACCGCCATCATTACCCACGACATGAACTCGGTGGTGGGCATCGGCGACCACATCATTTTCCTGCACAAAGGCCTGAAATTGTGGGATGGCACAAAGGAGGAAATCCTGAATGCCGAGGTGCCCGAGCTGCGCGAGTTCATCTTCTCGTCGTCGCTGGTGCGCGCCGCAAAGCGCGTGGAAGAAGAAGATGGCCCGCAGGGTCTGGAGCACCTGGCCCAAGAGCCGCTGTCGGAGCTGTAGGGAGTGTGCATTAAGCTTTAGTTTGCCGTTTTGCCGCCAATGGCTACCTAAGCCAATCGGACTGCGAAACGGCAAGCTAAAGCTTACCGCACATTACTTTCGCCCCATGAATCAGACTCTCGCCGGAAAAGTGGCCCTCATTACGGGTGCTTCCAAGGGCATTGGCCGCGCCATTGCCACGTTGTTTGCCCAGCAGGGCGCGCAGGTTGCGTTTACCTATTTGTCGTCGGTCGAGAAGGGCCAGGCGCTCGAAACTGAGCTCGCCTCCCACGGCAGCAAGGTGAAAGGCTACCGCTCCGACGCCTCCGACTACGCCCAGGCTGAACAGCTGGTCGATGAGGTCGTGAAGGAGTTTGGCAAGCTGGATATCCTGGTCAATAATGCCGGCATCACGCAGGACGGCCTGCTTATGCGCATGAGCGAAGAGCAGTGGGACAACGTGCTCACCGTCAACCTCAAGTCAGTGTTCAACCTCACCAAAGCCGCTACCAAGCCCATGATGCGCGCCAAAGTGGGCAGCATCATCAACATGACTTCGGTGGTGGGCCTGAAAGGCAACGCCGGCCAGGCCAACTACGCCGCCAGCAAGGCCGGCATCATCGGCTTCACCAAGTCGGTGGCCCTGGAGCTAGGCTCACGCAACATCCGCTGCAACGCCATCGCCCCCGGCTTCATCGAAACCGAAATGACCGACGCCCTCGACCAAAAGCAGGTCGATGAGTGGCGCAAGGCCATCCCGCTCAAGCGCGGCGGCTCGCCGGAGGATGTGGCCAAGGCCACCGCGTTTCTGGCGTCGGATGATTCGGCGTACATCACCGGGCAGGTGCTGCAAGTGGATGGCGGGATGCTGACGTAGGCGTTAATGCCGGGCTTGCTGCCGCTGTATTAAAAGGCTGTTATAATCGGCACTCCGTCGTTTTGGAATGGAGTGCAGGTAATAACAGCCTTTTTCAGTTAACAGGGTGTAATTGTTGCGAGGCGCAAAACCCCATCTTTCCACAGTGATGATATTGAAGCCAGTGGGGCGCACATTCAGCACGTGGAAGTCATACAAACTGTCGCTTTCTGCCAGACATGCCTTTACGCTGCTGTTTACTATTTCCTTGTTGTACTGGCGCAATTTCTGAGCGTTCATTTGCCTCGCCAACTCTGCTTGTAAGTTGATTGCGCCAGTAAAGCCTCTGTCGGGAAAACATATTGTAAGATTGGGGGGCGGTGGTTTCACAATGATTTCGGCTGGCAGATACTCATAGCCACTTTTGGCCCACACATAGCCAGCGGCAAGTAGCCCACCCGCAAAACCTAGCAGCACAAGCAAAATAGTCGTTGCCCAATCTGTGGGTAAAACTTGCAGTTGCGTCAACCGGCGAATAACTCTTTGCATTGGTAAAATTTCACTTGTGAATAGTCGTTATCTCTGTCTTTTTCCCTGATGCTTTTACCTGCCAAAATCCTCACCAGCGCCGCTATTTTAGCGCTGGCTACCGCTAGTGTTCTCACCTACCCGCGCCTCACCGCCAAGCTCCACCGCCTGCAAGCCCTGAGCCACGCCAGCGCCACCGTGGCTCCCCTAGCCACCACGCTGCACGAGGGCGACCTCATTTTTCACACCTCGCAGTCGGCCCAAAGCCAGGCTATTCAGTTGGCTACGCACTCGCCTTACAGCCACTGCGGGCTACTGTATAAAACCAACGGCGAGTGGCAGGTTTTCGAGGCCGTTCAGCCGGTGAAGCTGACGCCTCTGGCGCGCTGGGTGGCGCGGGGCCAGGGCCAGCACTTCGTGGTGAAGCGGTTGCGCGATGCCCGCACCGCCCTCACGCCCAGCGCGCTGGCACGGCTGCGGGCGGCGGGCCAGCCCATGCTGGGGCATAGCTACGATTTGGCTTTTGAGTGGTCGGATGCGCGCATTTATTGCTCGGAGCTGATTTGGAAAGTATACGACCGGGGGCTGCACCGGCAACTGGGGCAGTTGCAGCAGCTGCGCGATTTTGACCTCAGCCACCCCGCCGTGCAGGCCAAGCTGCGGGAACGCTACGGCGCGCAACTGCCGTTGTCGGAGCCCGTCATTTCGCCGGCCAGTATCTTTAGCAGCCCCGAGCTGGTGACCGTCGTGCGGCGGTAGGCGGGCGGGTTTGTTCGTTTCTTGCTTTGCGCTGCTTGGGTGGCGCGCCTCTGCTCTTGCTTTCTACTGCCTATTCTCCCTGGTTTATTTTGCTGTGCCTGGCCGTGGGCGCGGGCTACGCGGCGCTACTCTACTCGGCCAAAGCGCCGTGGAGCCGGGCCGTTAATTACGGCCTGGCGGCGCTGCGCTTCGTGGTCGTCAGCTTTTTGTGCTTTCTGCTGCTCTCGCCGTTCGTGAAGGCTACGACTACCCGCACCGAAGCGCCGACCGTGGTGCTGGCGGTCGATAACTCGCAGTCGGTAAGTTTATTCACGCCCAAGCCGGCCCTGGGCCAGCTCACGGCCGGGCTGCCGCAGTTGGCGGCCACGCTGCGTGAAAAAGGCTTCCGCGTCGAAACCCGCACGCTCACCAAAGCCGATGCCGCGCCCGACTCGCTGCGCTTCACCGCCGACCGCACCGACCTCAACAAGCTACTCGCCGACAGCCGCGAGGCCAACGCCGACCGCAACCTGGCCGGCGTGGTGCTCGTGAGCGACGGCATCGTGAACCAGGGCCAGGAGCCGCAGTTCGCGGAGTTCAACTTCCCGATTTTCGGCGTGGCCCTGGGCGATACCATCGCCAAAAAAGACCTCCGCCTCACCGACCTGGCCTACAACCGGGTCGCCTTCAGCGGCAATAAATTTCCGCTGGAAGCCGAAATCGGCTACGAAGGCTACGCGGGCGGCACCGCCACCGTGGAGGTGCGCGAGGGCGGCCGGGTGCTGGAATCGCGCCGCGTGGCGCTGCCCGCCGGCCGCCGCCGGCTCAAAGCTACTTTTTTGCTTACCGCGCCCGCGCCCGGCAAGCGCCGGTATGAGGTGCGCGTGGTGCCGCAAGCTGGTGAGTTTACGGTGCTCAATAATGCCCGCACGGCCTTTATCGAAGTAGTGAAAGGCAAGCTGCGCGTACTGCTGGCCGGGGCCGCGCCGCACCCCGATTTGAAGGCGCTGCGGGCCGCCATTCTGGCTAATAATAACTTCGACCTCACGCTGAGCGTGGCCGGCGTGGGCGCGCCGCTGCCCGCCGGCACTACCTTCGATGTGGCCGTGCTGCACCAGCTGCCCGCCAAGGGCGGCCTGGGGCAGGAGCTACTGGCGCGGGTGCGGGCGGCCCGCGTGCCGGTGTTGTACATCCTGGGCGCGCAGTCCGATTTCGCGGCCTACAACCAGCTGAATGGCGGCGCCAGCGTGCAGCCGCGCGGCACCCAAACCGACGAGGTAACGCCGCTGCCCAACCCTGGCTTCGCCCGCTTCCCGGTGGAAGAAGAAAGCCGGCGGCGCTTTGGGCAGTACCCGCCCGCGCCGGTGCCGTTTGGCGAGCTGCGGCTGAATGGCGGGGCCGAGGCCGCGCTGTGGCAGCAGGTGGGCCGCCTGCCCACCCAGAAGCCACTACTGGTATTTGGCAGCGCCACGGCCACGCCCCGCGCCGCCACGCTGCTGGCCGAAAACACCTGGCAGTGGCGCTTGCAGGAGGCCGTGGCTCACGACGACCGCCCCGAAGCCTACGACCGCCTCATCGGCCGCACCTTGCAGTTGCTGACCCAGAATGCCAACAAAAAGCGCCTCGACGTGTACCCCACGCAGGATGCCTTCGGCACCCAGGACGACGTGACGCTGGGTGCAGAAACGTACAACGCCGTTTTCGAGCGCATCTACGACCAGAAAATCACGCTCACCCTCACCGACTCGGCACGCAAAACGCGCACTGTCACCTTCAGCAACCCCGCCGATGGCTCGCCGCTGCACCTGGGGCCGCTGGCGGCTGGCCTCTACCGCTACCAGGCCCGTGCCACGCTCGGCGGCCAGGCCCAGCAAGCCACGGGTGAAATCCTGGTGCAAAACCAGCCCCTCGAAGCCCAGGAATCGCGCGCCGACCACCGGCTGCTGGCGCAGCTCAGCCGCCGCAGCGGCGGGCAGCTCTACTACCCCGCCCAGCTCGACAAGCTGGCGCAGGACATCGCGGCGCGCAACTTCAAGCCGGTCATTTCCAGTGAAGAAGACTTGAAGGATTTGATTAATCTGAAGTGGCTGTTCTTCGCGCTGCTGGCGCTGCTTACGGCCGAGTGGGCCACGCGCAAGTATCAGGGCGGCGTGTAACCCCGTTTGTCATGCTGACGAAGGAAGCATCTTGTCAGGGCAGAATGACCGAACGAAGTAAGCAAATACTACCCTGACAAGATGCTTCCTTCGTCAGCATGACAGTTGGTTTTATGCGTTACATCCTCCTCAACAAGCCTTACGAAGTCCTCACCCAGTTCACCGATGAGCACGGCCGAGCTACGCTCAAGGACTTCGTAAGCGTGCCCGAGGTGTACCCGGTGGGCCGGCTCGACTTCGACAGCGAGGGCCTGCTGCTGCTCACCGACGATAAGCAGCTGCAACACCGCCTCAGCGACCCGCGCTACAAAGTGCCCAAAACCTACTGGGCGCAGGTGGAGGGCCTGCCCACCGAGGCCGCGCTAGCCCAACTGCGCCAAGGCGTGCAGATTAAAGACGGCTTCACGCTGCCGGCCGAGGTAGTGGCATTGGATGAGGCCGCCACGGCCGACTTATGGCCACGCACGCCGCCCATTCGCTACCGGGCCAGCATCCCGACGAGCTGGCTGGCGCTCACCATCTCGCAGGGTATGAACCGGCAGGTGCGCAAGATGTGCGCCGCAGTGGGTCTGCCCTGCCTGCGCCTGGTGCGCGTGGCCCTGGGCGAGTTGACCATTGATAATTTAGCGCCCGGCGAGTGGCGCGACCTGACGCCGGACGAGGTAGCGGCGCTCCGCAAAACGGCGGGCGCGGGCCAGTCGGCCCCGGCCCGCAGAGCCACCCGGTCATCCTCCACTTTCAAGAGCCGTCGCTTTTAATCTACCTGCTTTATGAAACGCCGCCTGCTACTACTCGGAAGTCTGATTTTTTTAGCCGGCAACGTGGTGGCGTTCATGCACGCCTGGCGCTTCACGCACTTCACCGACGAGCCGGGCGCGCATTCGCCCAACCCCGAGCAGCTCACTACCGCGCACAAGCTGTGGGTGCTGCTGACGGGCGTGCATAACCCCCGGCCCCAAAGCCTGCTGACGCCTGGCTTCGCGGTGCAAAATATCACCATCGCCAGCCCCAACGGCCCGCTCGCTGCCTGGTACGCCCGGCCCGATACGGCGGCTCCCAGGGGCACGGTGGCGTTGTTTCACGGCTACACCAGCAGCAAGGCGCACCTGCTGCACGAGGCGGGCTATTTCCGGCAGCTCGGCTATGCGGTGCTGCTCGTGGACCAGGCCGGCAACGGTGGCTCGGCGGGCAGCCGCACCACCATCGGCTATCGCGAGGCCGACGACGTGGCCGCCGCCGTGCGCTACCTGCGGGCGCGCCAGCCGGCCAGCCGCCCCGATTCGCTGGTGCTCTACGGCGTGAGCATGGGCGCGGTGGCCATCATGCGGGCCGAGGCCGAGCTGGGCGTGCGCGCCGACCTCAACATCCTGGAGTGCCCCTACGGCACCATGCGCCAGACGGTCTACAACCGCTTTCACTCGATGAAAGTACCGGCCTTTCCGCTGGCCGACATGCTGCTGTTCTGGGGCGGCGTGCAGAATGGCTTCTGGGCCTACAGCCTGCAAGGCGAGGCGTTTGCCCGCCGCATCAAAACCCCTACCCTGCTCCTCTGGGGCACCGCCGACCCCAAAGTAACCCGCGCCGAAACCGACGCCATCTTCGCCAACCTCGCCGGGCCCAAGCAGCGCCTGGATTTTGAAGGGTCTGCGCACGAGCCCTACTGGCTCAAACACCCGCAGGAGTGGCGGGGCGTGGTGGCTGGGTTTCTGACCCAACACTAACCATTAATTAATGTCATGCCTACTACCGTCACCGATATGCTTGACCTCCTACGGCATGAACACAACCGCCTAGGTATCACGCTCAATCCCCCAGCTACCGAAGCGGAACTGCTGGCTTTTGAGCAGCGAAAAGGCGTGCAATTACCGGCTGATGTGCGGGCTTTTTACCAGTGCTGCAATGGCTTTGAGGTAAACAGCGAGTTGTTTCGCTTTGTGCCACTGGCCGAGAACCTAAAGGACGGCTGGAATCACCTTTTGATGTCTTCGCACGACTTTTTTGTAGCAGAATATATGATTTACGCTGATGCCTGGGCACTGGCGATAGATGCAGCGGCTCCAGCAGGCTATATCATTTATAATGCCTTAGAAGACCTCACGTTGACGACATCATTCGCTGAGTTCTTAGAAGTGTCTATACACCACGGCGTCTTGGGTAACAACGGCCTCTACGCCAGGGCAAAACGGCTGTCACCACCAGCCAGCCCATTACCTACCTTACCCGCTCCGGTAGCGGTTCCCATCCTACCGCCAGCCCGCAGGCCGTGGTATAAGTTCTGGTAAGCGCAACCGGTTAGGGGGTAAAACAGCACTTGCCCCCACTTATCGTTGCGATAATAGTCCTGCAACAATTGGTGGGGGCAAGTTTTATTACGGCTGCCTAATGCGCCGCCGCCGGCCGGTTGGCCGGCAGGTCGTCGGCGTAGTGCGTGTGCTCGGCACGGTAGGTGCGCTCAAAAATCAGCGGGAAGATGAACAGCGTGAGCACCGTACCCGTGAGCAGGCCGCCGATAACGACGATGGCGAGCGGCTTCGACGTCTCCGAACCGATGCCGGTGCTGAGGGCGGCCGGCAGCAGGCCAATAATGGCCATGAGCGCCGTCATCACCACGGGGCGCACCCTGGAGGCCACGCCTTCCGAGAGGCTGCGGTCGAGGCTCATCTTGTGCAGCATGTTTTGCTTGAACACACTGATGAGAATCACGCCGTTCTGAATACAGATGCCGAACAGCGCGATGAAGCCGATACCGGCCGAAATCGAGAAGTTGGTGTGCGTGAGGAGCAGCATGGCGATGCCGCCGATGAGGGCAAACGGCACGTTGAGCAGCACCAGGCCGGCGTCTTTCAGGTTGCCAAACAAGATGAATAGAATGAAGAAAATAAGCGCCAGCGAGATGGGCACTACCTGCGCCAGGCGCTGCGAGGCGCGGCGCTGGTTTTCGAAGTCGCCGGTCCACTTCATCGAGTAGCCTTTGGGTAGCTGTACTACTTTATTCACCTTGGCCTGCGCCTCGGCGATGGCCGAGCCCAGGTCGCGCCCGCGCACCGAGAATTTCACGGCCGAGAAACGGGTGTTGTCGTCGCGGTAAATGAGGCTGGGGCCGGTTACCTGCGCGATGTCGGCTATCTCGTTCAGGGGCACCGTTTTGCCGCTCTGGGTGGGCACCATGAGGGCGGCTATCTCGGTGGGGCTTTGGCGGAACTGCGCCTCGTAGCGCACCCGAATGGGAAACTTGCGCTCGCCCTCGTACATCTGGCTGGCCTGCTTGCCGCCCACCGCCATTTCGAGCACGGCGTTGGCGTCGCTTTTGTCGATGCCGTAGCTGGCCATGCGCCGCTCATCAAGGTCGGCGTGCAGCTCGGGCTGGCCGATGTTGCGCAGGAGGCCCAAGTCATCGATGCCGTCGACCTTTTGCAGCACCTCGAATACCTGGCGGGCTTTGCCCTCCATAATCTTGAGGTCGGTACCGTAGATTTTCACCGCGATGGAGCCTTTCACGCCCGAGGCGGCCTCTTCCACGTTGTCGGTAATGGGCTGCGAAAAGTTGAAGTCCACGCCCGGAAAGCGGTTCAGCTTTTCCTTCATCCGCTCGATAAGGTCTTCGCGGTAGGCCTTGGATTTCATCTTCTTCTGCACCTCGTCGGTATGCTTGATTTGCACCAGAAACTCGTTGTTGTAGAAGCCCGTGGGGTCGGTGCCGTCGTTGGGGCGGCCGGTTTGGCTTACCACGTCGCTCACTTCGGGGAAGCTCACGAACACGCGCCGCATCTCGTTGCAGAGCTTGTTCGAAGCGTCGAGCGAGATGCTGAGCGGCAATTGTGCCCGCACGTAAATCGAACCTTCGTTGAGCTCGGGCAGGAATTCGGTACCCAAAAACTGATACATGCCCACGCCCACTACCACCAGCGCGGCGGCAAACAGCAGGCTCGCCGTTTTGCGGGCGTAGGTGAAGTCAAACACGCTTTGCGCGCCCTTGGCAATGCCGCGCACGATGAAGTTGTCCTTTTCGCGCACGTCCTTGCGCAGCAGGATGCTGGCCAGCACCGGCACCAGCGTCAGCGTGAAAATCAAGGCCCCGAGTAGGGCGAAACCCAACGTCCAGGCCAGCGGCGAGAACACCTTGCCTTCTACTTTCTCGAAGGAGAAAATGGGTAGCAAGGCCGTGATAATAATGGCCTTGGCGAAGAAAATCGACTTACCCATGTCGCGGCCGGTTTTCTTGATGAGGCCCAGCTTGGCGAGCTTGTTGAAGCGCTCCATGCCTACCTCGTGGGCCTTATGGTCGAGCGCCACGAAGAGCCCTTCCACCATTACTACGGCCCCGTCGATGATGATACCGAAGTCAATCGCGCCCATGCTGAGCAGGTTGGCGCTCATGCCCCGCAGGCGCAGACAGATGAAGGCAAACAGCAGCGCCAGCGGAATGATAATACTCACAATCAGCGTAGTGCGCCAGTCGGCCATGAACAGAAACACGATAACCGTCACGAAGAGCATGCCTTCCATGAGGTTGTGAATCACGGTTTCGGTCGAGAAGTCGATGAGCTGCTGCCGGTCGTAGAAGGTGCTGATTTTGACGTCGGGCGGCAGAATCTTCTCGTTCAGCAGTTGCACCTTCGCTTGCAGGCGCTCAATAACTTCCGAGGGGTTTTCGCCCTTGCGCATCACCACGATGCCTTCCACCTTGTCGTCTTCCAGGCCCCGGCCTACCCGGCCCAGGCGCGGCAGCGCCGACTCGGCCACCTTGGCCACGTCCTTGATGAGGATGGGCACGCCGTTCACGTTCTTAACGACCGTGTTGTTGATGTCCGAGATGTTGTTGAGCAGGCCGATGCCGCGCACCACGAAGTTTTGCTGGCCCTCGTTTATCACGTCGCCGCCCACGTTGATGTTCGAGCGCTGCACGGCCGTGTAGAGGTCGAGTGGCGTCAGCCCAAAGTCCTGCAACTTACTGGGGTCTACCGATATCTCGTAGCTCTTTACCTCGCCGCCGAAGCTGTTTACGTCGGCCACGCCGGGCACGGCCTTCAGGTTGCGCTCAATCACCCAATCCTGAATGGTTTTCAGCTCGCGGGTAGTTTTGCTTTTGCTGGTCAGGGTGTAGCGGTAGATTTCGCCGGTGGGGCCGTAGGGTGGCTGCACCTCGGGCTCGGCGCCGTCGGGCAGGTCGGCCCCGGCCAGCAGGTTATTCACCTGCACGCGGGCAAAGGCGTCGTCTACGCCGTCGTCGAAAATCACCTTCACCACCGACAAGCCAAAGAGCGTGGTCGAGCGCACGCTGGTTTTCTTCTGCACGGGGTTGAGCGCAATCTCGATGGGCGCGGTCACAAACTTCTCAATCTCCTCGGCCGAGCGGCCGGGCCACTGCGTGATGATGGTGATTTCGGTGTTCGTCACGTCCGGAAACGCCTCGATGGGCGTGTTCCGGTAGCTCACCACCCCGGCGATAATCGCCACGAGCGTGAGCAGGAAAACGAAGCCCCGGTTTTTAAGGGAAAAGGCAATAATGCCTTGGATAAACTTATTCATTTAGAAGTCGATACTGACTTGTATAATGCTGGTTATTACTTCGTCATGCTGAGCGGAGCGCAGCGAAGTCGAAGCATCTCTATTGGGGAACTAACTCTTGGCGTCAGCAACGAAGCGGTAGAGATGCTTCGACTTTGCTGCGCTCCGCTCAGCATGACGGCTGGTGCTAGCTAGTCATTCAGCTCGTCGTACACGAGCAATTGATTTTTCGTGATAATGACCTCGCCGGGCTTCAGGTCGCCGCTCACGTAGCTCACGTTGCCCACGGTTTTGGTGACCTTCACGGGGCGGGTATCGACCTCTTTCTGGCTTTTGTAGACGAGCACGAAATTCTGGTCTTTGTCGAACACCACCGCGTTGGCGGGCACGGCCAGGCCCTTCTGCGTGCCCGTGTTCAGGATGCGGACCTGGGCGTACATCTCGGGCTTGAGCAGGTAGCCGGGGTTGGGCAGCTTCACGCGCACTTTCAGCGCCTTGCTCTCGGGGTCAAGCACGTTGAACACCTTATCGACCACGCCCGTGAAATGCTTGTCGGGGTACGACAGCGTCGTAATATCAGCCTGGTAGCCAACCTTTACCTTGTCAATATCCGACTCAAACACGTTGGCCAGCACCCACACTTGGTCGAGGTCGGCGATGGTGAAAAACTTGTCCACGCTCGACGTCGTGTACTGCATGTTTTCCGTCACGTCCTTGTCGGTGATAAAGCCCGAAATCGGGGCCGTGATGTTGTAGTGGCCGTTGCGGTCGACGCCGTAGATGCCGAGCTGCTTGTTGGTTTTACCGAGGTTGCTCTGGGCTTTGCGCAGCTCTTCGCGGGCCAGCACCACGTCGCGCTCGGCCGCCAGGCCAGCCTTGAACTGGTCTTCGGCCACGCTCAGGTTTTTCTTGGCAATAGCCACGTCAGTACCCGCGTTAGAGTTCTGGTTTTGCACGTCGGCGATTTCGCCCGAGCGCACCACGGCCAGCACTTGGCCCTTGGTCACATGGTCGCCAAGCTCCACGCGCAGGTCTTCGACCACGCCGCCCACCAAGGGCACCACGTTGGCGGTTTTATCGCCGTTGGTCGTCACCTGGCCCGAGTACGACTGCTCGCTGCGCATGGGCTCCAGGCGCACGGTGTCAAAGGCCAGCTCTTTCAGGGTTTGGTTGGCCAGGAAAAACGGCTTGGCGGTTTCGGTTTGGGTTTCCTCCTTGGCGGTGTCGGCCTCTTTGTGGCACGCACCGAGGCCGAGGGTAAGGAGAAAAAGAAGGGCAGAACGGTTCATTAGCTACTAGTTGTCAATTGATATTTTTAACTGTCATGCTGAGCGCAGCGCAGCGGAGTCGAAGCATCTCTACCGCTTCGTTGCTGGCGTCAGGAGTTACTCTGCTAAAGAGATGCTTCGACTCCGCTGCGCTCCGCTCAGCATGACGGGCGGGCATACCTCAAGACCTACTCTGCCTTGAGCAGCACGCGGCCCACCGAGAGGTTTACGTTCTCAAACGCCCGCATCCGGTTGGCGCGCAGCGTATTGAGTTGCAACACGTTGTTTTTGTAGGCCTCGTAAAAGTCGAGGTACTCCACGATGCTGATGAGGCGCTTAGTATAGCTCTGCTCGATGTTGTCGATGAGCTTCGAGAAGGGCGTGGTGTCGCGGTTGGTATGCTGGTAGAGGTCGTCCTGGCGCTGGGCTACCTGGTAGGCCTCGTGCACATCGCGGCGCACCGTGAGCTGCTGCTGGGCCGCCTGGGCCTGGGCCTCCCCTATCTGCGCCTTGGCCGCCGCAATGTTGCCCTGGTTGCGGTTGAAGATGGGCACCGCCACGCCGAGCGTTATCGAGTTGTAGTTGTCGAAATACGAGCCCAGGCGGTCGTAGCTGTAGCCCACGGCCAGGTCGGGGGTAGCCACAGCGCGTTGCAGGCGCAGGTTGAGCTGCTGGCGCTGCACCTCGGCCTGGCGGCTCAACAGGTCGGCGCGGCGCACCAAGGCCGTGTCGATGAGCTGCTGCTCAGGGAAGGCGTTGAGCGACAGGTCGCGCACGCGGTCGGGATTGACTACCGGGCGGTACACGGCGTTGGTCGAGTCGCGCAGCAAGATGTGCAGGTCGGCCTGCGAATTAGCCTGGTCGGTTATCAAGCCCACGCGCTCGGTTTCGAGCGTAAACAAGAAGGCTTTCAGGCGGATAACTTCCTTGAGCGCGATATTGCCTTTCTCAAACTGGCTCTGATAGAGGTCCACCGTCTTGCGCAGCTGCGGAATTTCGGTGTCGTACACGCGCAGCGTCTGGCGGCGGTAGTGGATGTCGTAGAACGTGGTGCGCAGCTGAAAGCGCAGGTTGCGCACCAGGTCTTCGAGGTTAAACTGCTCGACTACGGCCGCCTGCTGCTGGGCGCGGCCGGCCGCCTTGCGGCGGCCCGCCAGCGCAAACAGCTGCTGCGCCTGAATGGCCACCTGGTTGCGACGCAGGTCGGGGTTGTCGCCCACCGCGCCCTGCCGGTGAATGGCCTGCTGCAAGGCATTCTGGTCGAGCGTAATGGTTGGGTTATCAATCAGCCGTGCCTGCACGGCCAGCGCCTGCTGCTGCGTGATGTTGTAGCGCTGGGCCAGCACTTGCAGGTTGTTTTGCACGAAGCGCGCTTCGGCCTCGGGCAAGCTCAGGCGCAGCGTATCGGAAGCGGCCGGCGCGGTGGCCAGGGGCGTTTGGGCGTGGGCGGTGGGAGCCAGTGCGAGGCTACCCAGCACCAGCCCCAGGCAGCCGGCCGCCCGGCGGTGGGCAAGGGGTGCGGCGGGCACCACGGACGTGAGCAGGTAGCGAACGGCTACGCCTAAGAATCTTTGTAAAATCACTTTTTTGCTTTAAAACCTTGCAGAGGTAGTCGAGCAAATCTAACATGAAGTTTTCGTACTTCATTCATCAATTATGAAGATTCATTTTAAACTCATTAGCTGCACATTAAAAACACATTAAAAACGCATTAGAATTAGATTAGAAGCCAAAAAAAAAGCCTCCAGCCCGCTGGGCTGAAGGCTCTCTTCAAATTCTCTACCAAATCGTTACTTATGACGCTCGCGCTCCTGCCTGCTGCTATATACCCATTCGTACACAGTCGGCAAAATAAGTAGCGATAAAAGTGTGGCCGTAATGAGGCCGCCGATGACTACAATGGCCAACGGCTTCTGGGTTTCGGACCCAATGCCAGTGCTAATGGCAGCTGGCAAAAGTCCAAGTGAGGCCATAAGCGCGGTCATGACCACCGGGCGCAGCCGCGACTTAGCCCCGTCCTTGATGGCGGGCACGAGCGGCATGCCTTCGCGCATGTTCTGGCGGAATTTATTGACCAGAATCACGCCATCCTGCGTCGCTACCCCGAAGAGGGCGATGAAGCCCACACCGGCCGAGATGCTGAAATTGACGCCCGTGAGCAGCAGCGCCCCGATGCCGCCGATGAGGGCAAACGGCACGTTAAGCAGCACCAGCACCGAGTCGAGCACGTTGCCGAACGACACGAATAATATAAAGAAAATAGCCAAAATACTGATGGGCACCACGATAGCCAGCTGATGCTGCGCCCGCTCCTGGTTCTCAAATTCGCCGTTCCACTGGATGCTGTAGCCCTTGGGCAGCTTCACGCGGGCGGCTACCTGCTTTTGCGCATCGGCGATGGTGGAGCCCAGGTCGCGGCCGCGCACCGAGAATTTCACGGCGATGAAGCGCGAGTTGTTTTCGCGGTAGATGAAGGCCGGGCCGGCCACGTTCTCAATTTTAGAAATCTCCTGAAGCTTCACTTTGCCGCCGTTGAGGGTGGGCACCAGCAGGTCGCCGATTTCGGCGGGGGTCGAGCGGTAGGGCTGGTCGTAGCGCAGGCGCATGTCAAATTTGCGCTCGCCCTCATACACTTGGCTCACGGCCTTGCCCCCGATGGCCATCTCAATCACGGCGTTGGCATCGGCCGAGCTTACGCCGTACTGGGCCATTTTGTCGGGGTCGAGGGTGATGTGCAGCTCGGGCTGGCCGAGGTTGCGGAACACGCCCAGGTCCTCAATACCGGGCACTTTCTTGAGGATGGCAAACACGGTGTCGGCCTTCTTATCCAGAAAGTTGAGGTCGTCGCCGTTGATTTTCACGGCCATCGAGCCTTTCACGCCCGACACGGCTTCCTCTACGTTGTCCGAAATCGGCTGCGAGAAGTTGAAGTCCACGCCTCGAAACTGCTTGAGCTCCTGCTGCATCTGGGCAATGAGCTCGTCTTTGGTGATTTTGCGCTTCCACTGGTCGGCGGGCTTGAGGTCCACGAAAAACTCCTGGTTGAAAAAGCCCGTGGCGTCGGTACCATCGTTGGGGCGGCCGGTCTGCGAAATCACGCCCCGCACCTCGGGGAATTTCACCGAGTCGTCAAACACCTGCCGGAAGCGCTTGGTGTAGTAATACGAGTCTTCGAGGCTGACGCTCAGCGGCAGCGAGGCCCGCACGTAAATCGAGCCTTCGTTGAGGTGGGGCAAGAACTCGGTGCCCACGAAGTGGAACGCCCCTACCCCCACAAACAGCGCTACCACCGCGCCCAGCATCGAGCGGCGCGGGTTGTTCATAAACAGGTCGAGCAGTGGCGCGTACAGCTTGTTAAGCCCCTCAATCAGCGGATTATGCCGCTCGCGCACGTTCTTTTTCAGCAGGATACTCGACAGCACCGGCACCAGCGTGAGGGCCAGCAGCAGCGCCCCCAGCAGCGCAAACCCAAGGGTATACGCCAGCGGCGAAAACAGCTTGCCTTCGACCTTCTGGAAAGAGAAAATCGGAATCAGCGCCGTGACAATGATGAGCTTAGACGTGAAGATGGATTTGCCCATCTCGGTGCCCGTGTGGAGGATTTTGCTGAGCTTGGCGCGCTTGTTAAAGTTCTCCATGCCCTCGTGCTCGGCCCAGTGCGCCAGCATCACGAACAGGCCTTCCACCATCACCACGGCCCCGTCGATGATGATGCCGAAGTCGATGGCCCCGATGCTCAACAGGTTGGCCGTCATGCCCTTCCAGCGCATTAAGATAAAGGCAAAGAGCAGCGCCAGCGGAATCACCATCGCCACCGTGACGGTCGTGCGCCAGTCAGCCAGAAAGAGCAGCAAGATAATGGTTACCAGCGTAATACCCATCAGCACGTTTTCACCTACCGTGTGCAGCGTGTGCTGGTTGAGCTCCGAGCGGTCGTAGAAGACCTTGATGCGGACGTCGCCGGGCAACACCGTGGTATTCAAGTAGTCTACCTTGGCTTCGAGCAGCGGCAGCACGGCGCCGGGGTTTTCGCCCTTGCGCATCAGCACGATGCCTTCGACCACGTCGTCGTGGTTGTCGCGGCCCACGATGCCAAGCTGCGGCAGCGAGCCCTTGCGCACGGTGCCGATGTTGCTGACCAGCACCGGCACGCCGTTCACGTTTTTAATCAGTATTTTCTCGATATCGGCCACGTTTTTCACGATGCCGATGCCGCGCACCACAAAGGCCTGCTGGCCTTCGCGCACGATGTCGCCGCCCACGTTCACGTTGGCGCGTTGCAGGGCCTGGTACACGTCGAGGGCCGTGAGGCCGTACTTGGTGAGCAGCGGCGGCGTCACGGCCACCTCGTAGGTCCGCACCTTGCCGCCGAAGCTTACTACGTCGCCCACACCGGGCACGGCCTTCAGGTTCTTCTCAATCACCCAGTCTTCCAGTGTCTTAAGCTCTACGGCCGACTTGGTTTTCGAAGTCAGGGTAAAGCGGTAAATCTCGCCGGTGGGGCCGGTGGGCGGCTGCACCTCGGGGTCCACGCCGTCGGGCAGGTTCACGTTGGCCAGCTTTTGGGCGGCCTCCATGCGGGCGTTGAAGTTGTCGGTGCCGTCCTCAAATACGATTTTGATGAACGAAAGCCCAAACAGGTTAATACTGCGAATCACCGTTTTGTGGCTTATCGAGTTCATCTCCGTTTCGATGGGCACCGAGATGAAGCGCTCGACTTCCTCGGCCGAGCGGCCGGGCCACTGCGTGATAATAACTACTTCGGTGTTAGTTACATCGGGGTACGCCTCCACCGGGGTATAGTAGAAGCTGAACGCCCCGGCCACCACCACCAGCGCCGTCACGAAGAACACGACGTAGGGGTGGCGAAGGGAAAAGCCGATGAGGCCTTTGATTATCTTATTCATTGCTAGGATGCTTGAATTGTATCGTGGACTCTGTGAGTCCGCGCGTGAGTGGGGTGCGCGTGGCCACGCCACGCCCGCCAGACGCAGCTACCCACTGGCGGACTCGCAGAGTCCGCCATACACCTTTAGTCACTCAAATCATTGTACAGCAGCAAACTACCTTCCGTCACAACTTGGTCGCCCGGCTTGAGCTGGCCGTTTTTGACTTCCACGTAGCTGTAGTTCGAGGTCGAGCTCACTACCGTCACGGGCACGATGACGTATTTATTGGGGCCGTTCTGCTTGATGACGAAGTACTTGTCCTGGCTGAAAATCACGGCCTTGGGGTTCACGGCCAATTGCTTGCCAGCGCTAGTGTTGCGGCTCAGACTCACGGTGCAAAACATGTCGGGCTTGAGCAGGCCATCGGGGTTGGGCAGTTCCACGCGGGCTTGCAGCACGCGCGTGTCGGGGTCTACCGCGTTGGAAATGTTGGTGATAGTACCCGTAAACGTCTTGTCGGGGTAGGCCACGGCCTGAATGCTGACCGGCTCGCCCACCTTCAGCGCCTCGATGTCGCTCTCGTACACGTTGAGCATAATCCAGACCCGGCTCAGGTCCGAAATCGTGAAGAGCGGCGTGCCGTTGTCGGGCCGCAGCTGCACGCCGGGGTTCACGTTGCGCTCGACCACGAAGCCGCTCGCGGGCGCTTTCACCTGGTAAATCGGGCTGGCCGCGCCGCCGGTATTGGCCCCGTAGAGCTTCACTACCTGCTCGGCGCGGGTAAGGGCCGACTGGGCTTTTACCAGGCCCTCGCGGGCCGCCACCAGGTCGGACTGCGAGGCAAAGTTGGTTTTATAAAGCTGCTCGGTGTTGTCGGCCGTGCGCTTGGCCACGGCGTAGTCGCTTTTGGCCGAGTTGTAGTCGTTGAGGAAGCCGCTCACGTCGGCGCTTTGCACGCGGGCCAGGGCCTGGCCTTTGCTCACGCGGGCGCCCAGGGCGGCCGTCACGTCGAGCACCGTGCCGCTCACCACCGGAAAGACGCGGTCGACGCGGCTTTGGTCGTAGCTCACCTTGCCCGTAAAGCGCAGGTTTTCGGCCACGTCGCGGGTCATCACGGTATCGGTGCGGTAGGTCGAGGCATTGTCGCGGGTGTTCACGGGCAGCTCCTGCTTCTTGTCGTTTTTGCAGGCGGGCAAGCTCAGCGCCGGGGCCGCGAGCAGGGCCGCGATGAGCAAGCGGGAAGGCGTTTTAAGAGGGGTAGTCATTGGTTGTAAAGAGATGATAATCTATCGCCTGTCATTGCGAGCGCAGCGAAGCAATCGCACCTAGGCGGGCTATTCGGTTCCGTTCGGGTGCGATTGCTTCGCTGCGCTCGCAATGACACGGCGCTTAGCTGATATTAAAACACCTTCGCGTTCGTAGCGAAATTGACTTGCTGCTCGGCCTGGCGCAGGCGGTTGCTGATATCTATCAGGTTGAGCTGCGCGTCTTTATAAGCCCGAAACTTGTCGATAAAGCTCACGATGTCGATGAGGCGGCGGTTGTAGTCGGTCACGGCGTCGCGGCCCACGTTGGCGATGCGGCCGAGGTAGTCGGGCGTGATGGCCTGGCGTAGCGCGCTGGCGCGCTGAAGCTGCTCGTAGGCGGCGGCCACGTCCTGCTCTACTTGCAAGCGCGCTTGGTTCACGGCCGCGTTCGACTGCTGAATGCCCACCTTGGCCGCCTGAATATTGCCCTGGTTGCGGTTGAGCACCGGCAGGTCGATGGCCGATTGCAGGCCGAAGTAGTTGGGGTACGAGTTGCCGTAGCTGGCGTAGTCGGCGCCCACCATCAGCTTAGGCACGGCCAGCGAGTGCTGCACGGCCAGGTTTTGCTGAGCATAGGTAGTTTGCTGATTGGCAGCGCGCAAGTCGGGCCGCAGAGCGTAGGCCTGGGCGGTGAGGTCGGTCAGCGCGGGCACCGCAGCCGGGGCCGGGGCCAGCAGGTCTTGGTCGATGGGCGACACGAACACGGTGCCCGGCGCGGCCAGAAACACGCGCAGCAGGGCCTCGTCCTGGGTTAGTTGATTGAGCAAGTCGCTGCGAGTAGCGTCGAGGGTTTGCTGCTCCAGCTCGAGGCGCGTGACCTCGTAGCTGGCCACCACGCCCAGGCGCAGGCGCTCGCGGTAGCTGGCCAGCAGGCGGCCCAACTGGGTGCGCTCCTGGTTTACAAAGCCCAGTTTGCGGCGCTCGGCTATCACATTATAAAACGACTGCGTGAGTTGGTAGCGCGCCTGCCGCAGCAGGTCCTCAAAAGCCGCCTGCTGCACACCCACCGCCGTGCGCGAAAGCTGCACCAGCTTCGAGCGCCGCCCCGAAATATCAATCAGCTGCTGCACCTGGGCCACCACCGTGCCGCCGGTGGGGTTGTTCACATCAGCCTGCGGGCCGAAGGGGAAAAACTTCCGCGTATTCGGGTTGTAGGCGTTGACTTCCAGCTGCAAGTTGGGGTTATCGCGCAGCAAGGCCTGCCGGATGGCGGCGTTGGCTACATCTACATTATAGCGCTGGGCCAGGAGCTGAAAGTTGGCCTGTAAAAACCGGCCCTGGGCCTCGTCCAGGGTCAGGCGCACGGTGTCGGCGGGCAGGGTATTGGCCGTGCCGCCAGCGGGCAGCCCCACCGCTACCGGGTACTGGCCAAAACTGGTGCCGCTGGCCGCGCCAGACGCGCCGATGGCCGGCGTGCCAGGCGCGACCCCGGCCGGGCTACCCAGGGCTGGGCCGGGCTGCCCGAGCGGCGAGGTGGTAGTGGGCACCGGGCTACCTACCTTGCCCTGGCCAGTGGCGGGCTGCGTGGGCACGGTAGTGGTTTGGCCCGCGGCGGCGGGTAGCGGCGCGCCCGTGCTGGGCCGCGCCAGCCCCGACTGGGGCATACTCTGGGCCAGGCCCAGCAGCGAGAGCAAACTGAATCCGCCAGTGGCGGCGAGGGTTCGCAAAGTGAAAAAAGGAGCTTGCATAAACAGACTAGCTCCCAGCCGGGCGGCGGCCTGCACGGTGCAGGCTACGCCGCTTGCGCTGGTCTTAAGTAATAAGGTGCTGCAAAGCTCCTGGGGCGGTATTAGGCTGGTGTTAGAAGGGTATTAGAGACGGATTAAAACTGAACGATTGTTGAATATTTTTTTCAGAAATGGGCTCGCCTCACGTGAACCTCACCCCCTAGCCCCCTCTCCAAAAAAGAGGGGAGACTAGTTTTTAGCCTTAGTTTCTATCAATTTAGTTTTTTAGAACTAGAGGCTAGTCCCCCTCTTTTTTGGAGAGGGGGCTAGGGGGTGAGGTTCACGTGAGGTGGCACGCCCTCACCCAAACGCCACCTCGGCCACCGTGCCCCTGCCCACCTCCGAGCGTAGCGTGAGCGTGCCGCCGTGCAACGCCACGATGCGCTGGGCCAACGGCAGCCCCACGCCGTGGCCCACCACCCCGCGCACGCTGGCCGCCCGAAAAAACGGCTGAAACACCTGCTCCAAATCGGCTGCGGCGATGCCCTGACCGGCATCGGCCACGCGCACTACCAGCCCACCCCCGGCCGGCCGGCGCAAGCTGAGCGTGACGCGCTGCCCGGCGCTGGAATACTTCAGGGCGTTGTCGACCAGGTTGCCGAGGGCGCGGGCCAGCAGCCCGCGGTGGCCTTTTATTTCAAATACGGCCGGGTCGTCGGGTAGCTCGCTGAGGTCGCCCAGGTCTACCTGCACGCGGCTGCGCTGGGCGGGTGCCACGGCTTCGCGCACCTCCCACAGCAGCTCATCGAGGCGAATGTCTTCGGTGAGTGGCACCGCCTCGTCGGCCTGGGCCATATCCAGTAGATTATTAATCAGCTCTTTGAGCTGTTGCAGCTCGCCCAGCACCGAAACCGCGCCTTCCTTATACGCCTCGGCCGAGCGCTCGCGGGCGAGTAGCACTTGCAGCTCGCCGATGCTGCTGGTGAGCGGCGTGCGCAGCTCGTGCGAGGCGTTGCGCACGAAGGTGCGCTGGCCGTCGAAGCTGGTTTCGAGCCGTTCGAGCAGGCGGTTGAAGGTGCGGGCCAGGCGGCGCAGGTCGTCCTTCTCGCTGGTGCGCAGGGGCTCCTCCACCCGCAGGTGCAGGTCGTGGGCCGTGATGCGGTCGACCTGGTCGTTGAGGGCCGCGATGGGGGCCAGCGCTCGGCCCGCAAAAAACCGCCCTACGGCGTATATCAGCAGCAAGCTCACCACAAAAATACCGCCCATGATGGTGGCCAGGCTGCGCATACGGCGCTGGCCGTACACGTTTTCGGCGGCGGCTACTATCACGTAGTCGCCTTGGTTGTCGCGGTAGAAAATGCCGATGGCCTGCCGTTCGCCCAGCTTAAAATACACTTCCTTATTGAGTACGATGCGCGCCAATAGCCCATCGCTCAGGCGCACGCGCTCGTCGGCGGCTACGAAGCGTACCCGGCCCTGGGCATCGTAAACCTGCAAAATCTCGTTGGGCAGGATTTGCAGGTACTTCTGCTCGAAGTCGCGGAAGGCGCTGGCCCGCATCTCGTCTTTTTCGAGGTAGATATAGCTCGTGACCTGCGCCCGCTCGCGCAGCCGCTGCCGAAACTCGCGCTGCGAGGAATTGCTCTGGAGCAGGAACACGACCGTGAGCACGGCCAGCAGCAGCACGGCCACGACACTCACGAAAAGCCAGGTGAGGCGGTTGCGGATGGTCATAGCTACTCTTCGCGCAGCACGTAGCCCATACCCACTACTGTGTGAATGAGCTTTTTATCAAACGGCTTATCCACCTTGTTGCGCAGATAGTTCACGTACACGTCTATCACGTTGGAGCCGGCGTCGAAGGCTTCTTCCCAGGTGTGCTCGGCTATTTCGCCCCGGCTGAGCACGCGGCCCTGGTGGCGCAGTAGCAGCTCCAGCAGGTTAAACTCGCGGGCCGTGAGCTTGATGGGCTGGCCGGCGCGGGCCACGGTTTTGGCGGCGGTGTCCACTACCAGGTCGGCGAGGCGCAGCTGGCTACCCTTGGCCTCGGCGTGGCCGCGGCGGCGCGTGAGGGCGCGCACCCGGGCCAGCAGCTCGGCAAAGTCGAAGGGCTTCACGAGGTAGTCGTCGGCCCCGCCGTCGAAGCCCAGCAGCTTGTCCTGGGTGGTGCCCAGGGCCGTGAGCATCAGGATGGGTAGCTCCTGGTTTTGGGCGCGCACGGCTTTCAGCACTTCCAGGCCGCTTTGGCCGGGCAGTATTACATCGAGGATGAGCAAATCGATGTCTTCGCTCAAGGCTAGGCGCTGGCCAAAGGAGCCGTCGTAGGCCACTACCACGTCGTAGCCTTCTTCCTCCAGCCCGCGCCGGATAAAGGCCGATACCTTGGGCTCGTCTTCGACCAGTAGTATTTTGGTTGGCATAGGCTGCAAAGTAACGGCGGCGGGCGGTGCTGGGCGAGCGGCCAGTGAGAGAATACTATATTCAGCCCGGCTTACGTTGGCTGCGCACATCCCTCCCCCACTTTATGAAAAATTGCTTACCCGGCCTACTGCTGCTGGCGGCCGGCCCCACGCTGGCGCAGGTACCCTACGCCATCTCCGGCCAAATCGGCACCCTCAACGCACCCGCCAAAATCTACCTGGTGCGCGGCTCGGAGCCAGTCGACTCGGCCACGCTGCACAACGGCCGCTTCGCGCTTAAAGGCACTTTTCCGCTTGAGCAGCCGGGCTCGGTGCCGCTGGTGCTGGGGCGCAGCGGGCGTTTCCCGGAGGGCTGGCAAAAAAAGATGTTTGGCGGCAAGCTCGAAACGGTCTACGCCGAGTCCCGCGACCGGCAAATGCTGTTTCTGGACCCTACCCCCATCACAGTCCACAGCGCCGATTCGCTGCGCACGGCGCGCCTCAGCGGCGGCCTGCTCACCGCCGATTTTCAACGCCTGCAAGCAGCCATCGCACCAGTAGTTGCCAAAATGATGCGGCGCAACAAGTCGCAGGCCGAGTCTGAGGCTGTGCGCCATGAGTACGCCCAGGTGATGCGCGACTTTATCGCGGCCAACCCTACTTCGTGGGTATCGCTAGAAGCCTTGCAGCAGCTCAGGACACTGGAAATACCGCAGTACGAGCAAGTGGCCCCGCTCTACAATGCCCTAAGCCCGGCCCTGCGTGCCAGCCCGGCCGGCCGCGCCTACGGCCAGCAAGTATAGCGCCTGCGGGCAGTGGCGGTGGGCGAACCCGCCCCCGATTTTACCCTACCCGACACCAATAATAAGGCCCTGCGCCTGAGCGACCTCCGGGGCAAGTACGTGCTGGTCGACTTCTGGGCCAGCTGGTGCGGCCCCTGCCGGGCCGAAAACCCCAACTTGCGCCGCGTGTACGCCGCTAACAAGGGCCGCAACTTCGAGGTGCTGGGCGTTTCGCTCGACGAGCCCAAAACCCGCGATAAGTGGCTTAAAGCCATCGCCGCCGACCAGCTCGGCTGGCCGCAGGTGTGCGACACGGGCGGCTTTGGCGGCGAGGTAGCTCAGCGCTACAACATACGCGCCATTCCGCAGAACTTTCTCATCGACCCGACTGGTAAAATCGTGGCCGTGAACCTGCGCGGCGAGACATTGGAAACGACGTTGGCGAAGTTTATCAAGTAATTGATTGTAAACAGCCAACGCCCGTCATGCTGAGCGCAGCGTAGCGGAGTCGAAGCATCTCTTTAGCGTAGTAAGCATTGGCGCTAGCAACGAAGCGGTAGAGATGCTTCGACTCCGCTGCGCTCCGCTCAGCATGACAGGCGTATTTTCTTCTCTTATAACCCCTTACTCATCCTCGTAGTCCAGCCCCAGGCAGCTGTTCAGCGCCTGTTGCAGCTCGCTGGCGGCGTGCAGCTGGCCGGCTTTTCGGCTTACTACCAGTCCTTTGCGGTACACCTGCTCGGCTTCGTCTTTCTTACTGAAGCCTTCGAGCAGCTTGCCGGCGTGGTAGTAGGTGCCCACGTAGTCGGGGTGCTCGGTGAGGAGTTTCTGGTAGTACTCCCAGGCCAGCTTGGGGTCGTCGGCGCGGTATTCGGTGGCCAGGGCGTAGATAACGAACGGGTCGGTGGGGTCTTCCTGGTAGAAGGCGAGCAGCTGCTGCAAGCGGCTGGGGGCGGTGGGGTTCATCGGCGGGTAGCGGGGACAGGGTTCGGGCTATATTTGAGGCGAAATTGCGACCGCCGCGCCGCATTTCGGCTTGTTAAGCCCGCCCGGCGACCTTTTTAGGCCTGGCAACTGTTATGCAAGCCTACTACTTTTGCAGCCATCCTCTCACCCTACCCTCGTTTTAGATGAAGTTTCTGGTTTGTATTTCCAACGTGCCCGACACGACCACCAAAATCGCCTTCACGCCTGACAACAAAGAGTTTAACAAGGCCGGGGTGCAGTTCGTGATTAACCCCTGGGATGAATACGCCCTCACCCGCGCCATCGAGCTCAAGGAAGCCAACCCCGGCAGCACCGTAACCGTGCTCAACGTGGGCGAGGCCGACACCGAGCCTAACATCCGCAAGGCCCTGGCCATCGGCGCCGACGACGCCATCCGCGTGAACGCCGCTCCTACTGATGCCTTTTTCGTGGCCCAGCAAATCGCGGCCATCGCCAAAGACGGCGGCTACGACGTGATTCTGATGGGCAAGGAAAGCATTGACTACAACGGCTTTCAGGTGCACGGCATGGTAGGTGAGCTGCTCGGCATCCCAACCGTAGCACCGGCCATGAAGCTGGATATGAGCGGCACCACCGCCACGCTGGAGCGCGAAATCGAGGGCGGCAAAGAGATTGTGAGCGTAGCCGCGCCCTTCGTGGCTAGCTGCCAGCAGCCCATGTGCGAGCCCCGCATCCCCAACATGCGCGGCATCATGACGGCCCGCACCAAGCCCTTGAAAGTGGTGCCCGCCACCGGCGCCGAGGCCCGCACCAACGTAGCCGAGTACGCGCTGCCGCCCAAGAAGCAGGGCGTCAAGCTCATCGACGCCGCCAACGCCGGCGAGCTGATTAAGCTGCTGCGCAACGAAGCGAAAGTAATTTAGTAATCGTCTGTCATGCTGACGAAGGAAGCATCTTATCACGGCTGCTTTCGCCGGCTTCTCCTATTTTCAACGCAGTGGACGTGGTAAGGTCCTTCGCTGCGCTCAGGATGACAAAATTTTAGCACTATGTCAGTTTTAGTAGTAGTTGAATGTGACAAAGGCGAGGTGAAGAAATCCTCGCTCGAAGTAGCCACCTACGGTGCGCAGGTAGCTGCCCAGCTCGGCACCACCGCCACGGCCATCGCCGTGGGTGAAGCCACCGAGGCCAGCCTCGCCAAGCTCGGCGAGCAGGGCATCACGAAGGTGCTGTACGACAAGGAGCCACGCCTCAAGGACTTCGTGAACAACGCCTACACCAAGCTCATTGCCACGGCCGCCCAGCAGGAAGACGCCAAGGTAATCGTACTGGCCAACAGCAACATCGGCGCGGCCGTGGGCTCGCGCCTGTCGGTGCGGCTGCAAGCGGCCCTGGCCACCAACGTGGTAGAGCTGCCCAAAACCGACGGCGGCCAGTTCACCGTGAAGCGCGGCGCGTTTTCGGGCAAGGCGTTTTCGGACGTGGTGTTGAGCGGCGACCGCAAGATTATTGCCGTGAAGAAAAACTCCATCGAAGCGCAGCACGAGGCCGGCAAGACCGCCGAGGTAGTCGCCTTCTCGGCCCAGCTCGGCGACGCCGACTTCGCTGACGCGCCTAAGCAAGTAGTAATGCAGGACCAGGCCGGCGGCATCCTGCTGCCCGAAGCCTCGCTGGTAGTGAGCGGCGGCCGCGGCATGAAAGGCCCCGAAAACTGGCACCTCATCGAAGACCTGGCTAAGGCGCTCGGCGCGGCCACGGCCTGCTCCAAGCCGGTTTCGGACGTCGACTGGCGCCCCCACCACGAGCACGTGGGCCAGACGGGCATCACGGTTTCGCCCAATCTGTACATTGCCTGCGGCATCTCGGGGGCCATTCAGCACCTGGCCGGCGTCAATTCCAGCAAGGTGATTGTAGTCATCAACAAAGACCCCGAAGCGCCCTTCTTCAAAGCCGCCGACTACGGCATCGTGGGCGACGTATTCGACGTGCTGCCCAAGCTGACGGCCGCCGTTAAGGAGCTGAACTAAGTGTAACGCCAAGCTCCAGCTTGGCGCTCGTTAGGGTCCAGCCGCAGGCCCTGACGAGCGTCAAGCCGGAGCTTGGCATTACTTTTCCGGGCTACTTTCGACCTTCGGTGCTTTATTTGTCGTAAAGAACTCCCCTACCCGTTTCCCGGACTATAAAACGTCCCCGCGACCCTTGAAAAAAATTCCGCTCGAAATTCTGGGCCTGTCTTCCTCGCAGTCGCAGTCCGGTTCGTTTGCCCTCATCCTGGGCGAGAAGCACGGCAATCGCCGCTTGCCGATTATCATCGGCATGTTTGAAGCTCAGAGTATTGCCATTCAGATTGAGAAAATCAGCCCCAACCGGCCGCTCACGCACGACCTGTTCAAGTCGTTTGCCGAGCACGTGCACGTGGCTATTATCGAAGTAGTTATCTCCGACCTCAAGGAGGGCGTGTTTTACTCGCGCATCGTGTGCTCGGATGGCGCGACGACCTTCGAGATTGACGCCCGCCCGTCCGATGCCATCGCCATCGGTCTGCGCTTTGGGGTACCCATTTTCACGGTTGAAAGCGTGCTCAGCGAAGCCGGCATCATTCTTTCTGACCTCGACGAAAACGCCGAGGAGGACGAAGACGACCGCGACGAAGACGACGAGGATGACGACGACAGCCCCGCGCCCTCGCCCCGCGCTACGGAGCCCCGCGAACCCAGCGGCCAGGTGTCGCTCGATGAGCTGACCAAGATGCTGGCCCAGGCGCTGGAAAAGGAAGACTATGAGAAAGCGGCGAAAATCCGCGACGAGTTGAACAAGCGCAACGGCTAGCGTTTGGGTATTTTGCTTTTGCTCTTGAAAGTCCTGGCCGGTTATTCGGCTGGGACTTTTAGTTAGTAGGCTGGTTCTTATAAGTAAAACGTTTGTCATGCTGAACGCAGTGAAGCATCTCTACCGCTTCGTTGAACGGCCCGGATGAAGCGGTAGAGATGCTTCACTGCGTTCAGCATGACAAACGTTAATTGTCAAGAATAACTGATTTACAAACTCACTATCCGATTAGCTTTTCTCTACGCCTTTACCCTTACTAATTATGTCGTTAGCTATATCCCAACGCGGGCAGGATATGCCCGCTTCGCCCTTCCGCAAGCTCGCGCCCTTCGCCGAAGCTGCTAAGCGCCAGGGCAAGAAAGTGTATCACCTCAACATCGGCCAGCCCGACATTCCGACGCCACCGAGTCTATTCGAGGCCGTGCGCCAGGCCGATATCCGGGTGCTGGCCTACAGCCACGGCGCGGGCACCGACAGCTACCGCCAGAAGCTGGCCGCTTACTACCACCGCGCCGGCATCGAGGTGAGCACCGATGAGATACTGGTGACCACGGCCGGTAGTGAGGCCATTTTGTTTGCCCTGCTCACCTGCCTCAATCCGGGCGACGAAGTCATTGTGCCCGAGCCGTTTTACGGCACGTACACGGCCTTTGCCATCGCGGCAGGGGTGAACATCATAACGGTAACGGCTACTATCGAAGACGGCTTTGCGCTGCCGCCATTGGCTGATTTTGAGGCTGTTATTACGCCGCGCACCAAAGCCATTCTACTGTGCAACCCCAGCAATCCCACCGGGCACGTGTACACGCGCCGCGAGTTGGAGGACATTCTGGGCTTGTGCCTGCGCCACGGCCTGTACCTGCTGTCGGATGAGGCGTACCGCGAATATTGCTACGACGGGGCCCGCGCTACCAGCGCCCTCAACCTGGCCGGTGGCGAAGAGCACGTAGTGGTAATGGACACGATATCAAAGCGCTACAGCGCCTGCGGGGCCCGCGTAGGTTCGCTCGTGACGCGTAACAAAACCGTGTTTGAAGCTGCGTTTCACTTCGCCCAGATGCGGATTAGCCCGCCCGGCCTGGGGATGCTACTGGGCGAGGCCGCGGCCGACCTGCCCGAAAGCTACTTCGACGAAAACCGCGCCGAGTACCAGGCCCGGCGCGACCTCACGGTAGCGCACCTGCGCGCCATGCCCGGCGTGCAATGCCCGGTGCCGGGCGGTGCATTCTACGTAATAGCCCACCTGCCCGTGGACGATGCCGAGCGCTTCGGCGAGTGGCTGCTGACCGAGTTTGCCTACGAAAACCAGACGCTGATGCTGTCGCCGGCCAACGGCTTTTACCAAACGCCCAGCCTAGGCCGCCAACAAGTACGCATTGCCTACGTACTTAACCTCGACGATTTGACGGCGGCCCTCACCTGCCTTGCTCACGCGCTACTGGCCTACCCCGGCCGCACCGCGCCGGCCGAGGTGCCCCCGGCCGCCCTGCTCGCTACCCCTTAACTCGCACCTGTATGCAGCCCATACCCGCCGCCGAACCGACTTCAACCCACGACTATTCGGCTCCGCTGCGGGTGTGGCACTGGGGCAACGCCCTGCTGGTGCTGGGGCAGCTCATCACGATACTCTTCATCAAGATTATCGTGAAGCCCAAGGCACTGGTGCCCGAGTTTCAGGCGGCGGCAGCGCGGGCGGGCGGCGACCTTACCAAAGAGCAGGGCATGAACATCGCCCGCCTGATGAGCGAGCGACTCTGGGACTGGCACATCGGTATCGGGCTGGCGCTGGCGGCGTTCTGGCTGTACTGGCTGGTGTTGCAGCTCACGACCCCGGCCGGGCAGCGCTTTGGGACGCGGCTACGGGCGGCGGCCCAGCGCTACCGGCTGGCCCCGCCCGCCGCGCGGCCCGATGCGCAGCACATGCTGCTGGTCAAGCTTTCCTACCTCGCTTTTTACTTGTTTATCAGCGTAATGGTGCTGACCGGGCTGGCCCTGACCTGGGCCGATGACGTGGCTTGGCTGCGCAGCGTCGAGCATACGGTGAAGGAGATTCATAATATCACGATGTACCTGATTATCGCCTTTGTAGCGACGCATATCGTGGGGGTAGTGTGGTCGGAAATCACCAAAGACCGGGGGCTAATTTCGCGGATGGTGAGCGGCGAGGCACGGAAAAGTTCCTGAAAAAGTTTTATTTTTTATAGCTGGCGGCTAAATCCGGGGCCGGCGCCGGGGCGTAGGTTGGGCATTGTTGCACCTGCCGCTAGCTGATGAAAGTACTGGAGCCCGAGCTTGAGCAAGCCCTTATACGCCGCCTGCACGCCCGCGACGAGGCCGCTATGGCGTTGTTTTACAAGCACTACGGTAAAGCTCTCTACCACACCATCTGGCGTATCGTGCGGCAGGATGAGCTGGCCGAGGACATCATGCAGGAAACACTACTCAAGTTTTGGCTGGCTTTTCCGAAATATGATTCTACCAAGGGCAAGCTTTTTACCTGGGCGCTGAACATCGGCCGCAACCTGGCCATTGACTACCTGCGCGAGCGGCGCTACCGCGATGCTCAGCGCACGCTCTCGCTCAGCGCCGACGGCGCGCCCGACCGCGCTGCGCCGCCCACCTTCCGGCCTGAGCACATCGGGGTGCGGGAGTGGCTGGAGCTGCTCGGCCCCGCCGACCGCCAGCTGCTCGACTTGCTGTACCTCAAGGGCTACACCCAGACCGAAGCCGCCGACGAGCTGCGCCTGCCGCTGGGTACGGTGAAGTCGCGGGCCGTTCGCATCATCCGCACCCTGGCGCGCGTGATGCGCTAGCCAGACGCCTGCCGCGCAACCTCCGCCACGCTTTTGCCGAACAAAGCAGCCCGGCCCGCCGCCATCGGTGGGCCGGTGTTTTGCGCTGCTATGCCATTTTCTGCCCGCTTCCTACTGCTTTTAGCGGTGCCTGCCGCCGCATTGGCCCAGGCGCCCGCCCCGCTGCCGCCCGACTCGCCCTTGCCCCGCCTGCTGGCCGAGCGCCAAGTGCTGACCCGGCAATATGCCGAGGCCAACGCCCAGCGCCACGGATTGCTAGGCCTCAGCAACAAGCCCAGCAAGAAGGACTTACAGGATGTGGTGAATGCCCTGCAAGGCATTGTAAACAAGGACGAGCAGATAGTGGCGGTGCTCAACCAAACCACCCAGCAGGCCCAAACCACCGCCGCCCAGCTCCAAACCACGACGACTACGCTGCAAAACACCAGCCGCGACGACCGCAACCTGACCGTGCAGCGTCTCAGCGAGTTGCAAAATGACTTGCAGAATGCCCAGCAGCGCGAGCGCCAGGCCGCCGAGCGCCAGCGCACCCTTACGGCCGACCTGGCCGAGGCCCAACAGGGCCGCACCGTGCGCGATGCGCTCATAGCGGGGCTGGCACTGGGGTGCGCGGGGCTGTTTTTTTGGCGGCGGCGGCGCTAGGCGAGCCCGGCCAGCGGCGCTACCTTGGCAGCCCGAAACCGCCCCGGCGGCGCTGCTACGATGATAATCTTTACCGAAGACCAAGCCGCCGCGCTCGTCACCGACGCGGGCACCCTCAAGCGCGGCCGCGAGCTGGCCGGCCCCGCCAAGTGGGGCAACCTGGGCCGCACCGACACCGCCGCCTGGGGCGAGTGCGCGGGCAGCGGCTCGAAGCCCTACCTGGTGGGCATCGACCTGAGTGAGCCGGCGTTTAAGTGCTCGTGCCCGAGCCGGGTATTTCCGTGCAAGCATGGCGCGGGCTTGCTGCTGCTACTGGCGCGGCAGCCCGCGTTGCTACCAACCGGCCCGCCGCCCGCCTGGCTGGCCGAGTGGCTCGACAAGCGCCAGGCCAAGGGCGAAGAGCAGGCCGAAAAATCGGCCGCCAAAAAAGCCCCCACCGCCCCTACCGATGCCGCGCCCGAAGCTACCGAAGCACCTGCCGCCCCTGCCGCTGCCCAGCAAAAGCGTGAAGCCCAGCGCCACGCCCGGATGCAGGCCGGGGCCGAAGACCTCGAAACCTGGCTGCTCGACCTGCTGCGCGCTGGCTTGGCCGACCTGGAGCGTAAGCCGGCCAGCTTTTGGGAAAACCAGGCGGCCCGACTGGTTGATAACCAGTTGCCTGGCCTGGCCGCTGTGCTGCGCGAATTGGCTGAGCTGCCCACTGCCGGCCCCGATTGGAGCAGTTGCTTGCTGGGCCGCCTGGGTGAATTCTACGTACTGGTACGGGCCTTTCTTAACCGCGACAACCTCGCGCCAGCCGCCCGGCAGGACGTGTGGCAGCAGGTCGGCATCACGCCCAAGAAAGACGCGCTGCTGACCGGCCCGGCCGCCATTATCGTGGCCGATACGTGGCTGGTGATGGGCCAGTACGCCTGGGAAGAAGAGCGCGTGACGGGCCGCCGCAGCTGGCTTTTTGGCCAGAACTCGGGCCGCACAGCATTGGTGCTGGAGTTTGCCTTCGGCAGCCAGCCCTTTGCCACGGCGCTGGTGCCACAGGGCAAGTACGCGGGCGAGCTGGTCTTCTACCCCAGCCTGCTGCCGCTGCGCGCCGCACCCGTCAGCCTGGTTTTTAAGGGTAGCGCCGCCGAGGCTACCCCGCCCGGCCAAAGCATCGCCGACTTACTGGAAAGTTATGCCTCGGCGCTGGCTCGGCAGCCCTGGCTGCGGCAATGGCCCGCTGCCCTCGGCCCCGTGCTCCCTACACCGCTGCCCGATGGCGGCTGGCGGCTGCATTCGGCCGCCGAGGCTGCCGAGCCGCTGACGCTGCCTCTGCGCGTGGTGGATGAGGAAGTGGCCTGGCAGTGGCTGGCCTTCAGCGGCGGGCAGCCGCTGACGCTCTTTGGCGAATGGGATGGGCAGGCGTACCTACCGTTCATCAGCTGGACGGAAGACCGCGACGCGACAGGCAACCCACTGGTACTGGATGACTTTTTTGTGGCTGGCACCAGCGCGGGGCAGCCTGTAGATGCGCTACTGCCGCTAAAGGAAGCGCCAGTTGCCGAAACTGCACCGGTAGTGGGGGCTGCTGTTACCTCTGTTTTGGAAGGCGAAATAGCTACTAGCATTTCGCCTTCGCCGGATGAGCTGACCGCCGCCGACCTGCCGGCCTGGCCGCAGGTGCTGCGGCTGGCGCTACTGGGCACCCGCCAGAGCGCCGAGGTTTTGCCTGCTTTTCCGACCCTACCTACTACGGGCGCGCGCGCGCAAAACCTGCTGCTGGCGGCGGGCGCGCTGGCGCTAATGCGAAAGGCGGGCTACCAACCCGCTGCCGCTACCACGCCCCCACCCACGCTCGCCCTACCCGACCACCTACCCGCCCTGGGGCCGCTGGGGGCCGAATGTTTGCACCGCATGTTGGTGCGCGCCCAGCACCTCGACTTGCTGCCCGGCTACCTGCACCAGGTAGCCGCTGCCGGCCGCCGCGTGCCCGAGGCCCTGCTGGTGCCACTGTTGCAATACGCCACCCGCTCGGTAGAGGTACGTAACCACTTGGCGGAAGTGCTGGGCGAGCGGGGCCGCTGGCTGGCGGCGCTGAATCCAGCCTGGGCGAAGCTTTTTGCTTTAACCAGTGCCACCGCAGCCGACCCGTCCGACCTTACTACCTGGGAAACCGGCGCGCTGCCCGAGCGCCTGGCCTGGCTGCGCCAACGCTTTGCCCAGGATGCCGCCGCCGCCCGCGCCCTGCTACTGGCCGCCCTGCCCACCGAACCCGCCAAAACGCAGGAAGCGCTGCTGAAAATCCTGGCCGCACACCTGCACCCTGACGCCGAGCTTACGCTTGAAACCCTGCTGAAATCGCGGGGCCAGGAGGTGCGCCGGCTGGCCGCCGCGCTGCTGGTGCGCCTGCCCGGCGCGGCCCTCACCGGGCGGCTGTGGGCGCGGGCCGCGCCGCTCCTCACCGCCCGGCGCAAGCTGCTGGGGCTGGGCAAGGCCGAGCTGGAAATCACCCTACCTACAGCCTGGGATAAAACCTGGCTGGCCGATGGCATTGAGGAGAAAAACGACCAGTACACCTACCTCACCAGCAACAGCAAGGCCGCCGTGGGGGCTGGAGCCGCCCGCCTGGCCAATCTGCTGGCGCTGCTGCCCGTGGGCCGCTGGCTGCCGCACCTGGGCCTGTCGGCCGATGAAGTGCTGGCGGCGGCGCTGGCCTCGGAGTGGGCCGTACCGCTGCTGCCCGCCTGGGCGCAGAGCACCTTGAGCCACGAAGACCCCGAACTGGCTGCCGCCCTTGTACAGCTCTGGCTGGAGTACAACCTACAGCTCCAGAAGCTGAAAATCCACCTCGACATTGCCGCGCTGGCAGCGCTTTTGCCCGAGGCCACCCGGCAGCAGCTACTAGTGCCCAAGCTAGTGCTACACCTCAACTGCGCAGGCGACGAGTGGGAGCCCGCCCTGGCGGCCCTGGCTCAAGCCGAGGCGCTGCCCGGCCCCTGGCCCTGGGCGCTCACCGAAGCCGCGCTGGCGGTGGTGGCCCTGCACACCACCCACACCGCGGGCTGGCTGTCCTACGAGCGCCGCCGCTTCGGCACCTTTGTCAGCCAGACGCTGCCCGACCTGCTGCCCCCCACCGACGCGCCGGCTGCCGCCCAGCTACTCGCCGCCATCGCGGAGCCGCACGAGTTTTACGCCGAGCAGTTTCGGATTTTCGCGGATACGCTACGCTTTAAAGCTGATTTGGCGGCTAGTCTGGCGGAGGCTGGATGAACCTCATATTCAACCGAAAAGGCAATCGTCCGTCATGCTGAGCGGAGCGCAGCGGAGTCGAAGTATCTCTTTCGCTTTGTTACCGAGTGTAAAAGGTTAGTTCACCAGTAGAGATGCTTCGACTCCGCTACGCTCCGCTCAGCATGACAGCCATATTGGCTACTGCGCCTCACTAGCCCAACTCAAAACTCATCACTCAAAACTCTCAACTCAAAGAAAATGGACCTGCTGCGCCCCCACGCCGAAACCACCTACGCCGAAGAGCTCGCCGCCTTGCGCGAAGCCGACGACCGCCCGCGCCCTACCAACTGGCAGCTGTCGCCCTGGGCCGTGGTCACGTACTTGCTGGGCGGCAAGCTGGCCAATGGCTTCGAGATTGAGCCCAAGTACATTGGCCAGCGGCGGCTGATGGAAATCGCGGTGGCCACGCTGGCCACCGACCGCGCGCTGCTGCTGCTGGGCGTGCCCGGCACGGCCAAAAGCTGGGTCAGCGAGCACCTCACGGCCGCCATCAGCGGGCACTCCAACCTGCTGATTCAGGGTACGGCGGGCACCACCGAAGACTCGCTGCGCTACTCCTGGAACTACGCCCGCCTGCTCGCCGAAGGCCCCTCGCTGGGCGCGCTCGTGCCCAGCCCGCTCTACAAAGGCATGGCCCAGGGCCAGCTGGTCCGCATCGAGGAGCTCACCCGCATCCCGAGCGACGTGCAGGATACGCTCATCACCATGCTCTCGGAGAAGGTGCTACCCATCCCGGAGCTGAGCACCGAGGTAGCGGCCACGCGGGGCTTCAACGTCATCGCCACCGCCAACGACCGCGACCGCGGCGTAAACGAGCTGAGCAGCGCCCTGCGCCGCCGCTTCAACGCCGTGGTGCTGCCCCTGCCCGCCACCCTGGCCGAGGAAGTGCAAATCGTGCAAACCCGCGTTGAGAAGCAGGGCAAGGCCCTCCAGATTCCGGCCGAGGCCCCGGCCCTGGAGCAGATTCAGCGGCTCGTGACGGTGTTTCGGGAGCTGCGCCAGGGCCGCACCGACAACGGCAAAACCAAGCTCAAGAGCCCCAGCGGCACCCTCAGCACCGGCGAGGCCATCTCGGTCATGAACAGCGGCCTGGCCCTGGCCGCCTACTTCGGCGATGGCACCCTGCGCGCCGCCGACCTGGCCGCCGGCCTCACCGGGGCCGTCATCAAAGACCCCGCCCCCGACCGCGTGGTCTGGCTCGAATACCTTGAAACCGTGGTGAAGGAGCGCGAGGGCTGGAAGGATTTGTACCGGGCTTGTAGGGAGGTGGTGGAGTAAGTAGTGTGCAAATCAAATTATTAATGTAATCGCATCATGAAGTTTGCTCTAGTGAATGGATTCAAAATAGAGGCTTTCCCAAAAGGTGAGGGAAAATGCTTATATTGCAACGATGAAATGACTGCCAAATGTGGTCCAAAAATCATCCATCACTGGGCTCACAAGTCACTTAAACACTGTGATAATTGGTGGGAGCCCGAAACGGAGTGGCATCGATTTTGGAAAGGTAAATTTCCAACAGAATGGCAAGAAATCATCCATTTTGATACTAATACCGGCGAGAAACACATTGCTGATGTAAAAACAGCAAAGGGAGTAGTAATAGAATTTCAGAATTCCCCTATGTCCTTAATGGAGATGCAAGCAAGGGAGGACTTCTATCAAAACATGGTTTGGGTAGTCAACGGTGAGCATTTCAAAGAAAATTTTATCATCCTGGATGAATTACCTGACCCTGAAGCCAAAGCTTTTAAAGACATATTAATATGGCAGGTGTCCTCAAAGGATAAAGGAAGACTTTATAGTAAGCGCTCTGAATACCTTGGTGATGGAATGGTGAGAGTATATAATTTAGATGATTTGAAGCAGGATATCCTAAACAATTACATTGGTCATCATCAGTTTGAATGGAAGAGACCGAGAAGCACTTGGTTTAATGCGCAAAAACCAGTTTTCCTTGATTTCAATGGCAAATACTTATATAAATTATTATCTTACTACCCAGACGGCAAAATGCGCTGCGTCAAGAAAATTGATAAGCAGTTATTTATAGAAAGAGCAAATAATTAAGGCTGGGGCTAACCGCCACCAAGCAGCCACAGATACCCCAGCTTCGCTGCATTACCCTAGAACTTATACCATTGAATTCGAATAAAACATTCGCCAAAACCACTTACCCCAAACTCGCCTGCTGGGCGGCCAGCCAGGCATTGGCCGCGCCCTCATCCACGAAGCGGGCGTAGCGGAGCGGGCCGGGGGCCGTGGCCGATGAGTCGGGCGGCAGGCTGCTGAGGTAGTCGGGTAGCACCAGAAAGCACACGGCCATGGGCTGGCCCAGCTCGCGCTGGAGCTCAGGTAGGAAGCGCGTCGTGACCCACTCGGGGCCGTTATAGCTGCGGTTGGTGCGGCGGCGGCCGTCGATAAGCCAGTAGGCGCAGCGGTGGTGCAGGGCCGCTTGGCGCAGGGCGGCGTAGCCCTCGTGCAGCTCGGCTTCGTCGATGGAGCGCAGCCAGCGGCCCGTGAGCTGGCCGAGGTCGGGGCGGTAGGCGATTTGCAAAAAGCCGAGGGAAAACGAATCGGGTAGCATCAGAAGTAAGCTGGGCGGGGCTAAAGTACGCAAAAGTGCCGGCTGCCGGGTTGGGGCGGGCGGCCAAATCGGTGGGGCCGTTATCTTGGCGGCTCGCTTCTTTGCTTTGCTATGCCCACCGACCTGCGCCTCTTCGGCATCCGGCACCACGGCCCCGGCAGCGCCGCCAGCCTCGTGGCCGCCCTCGACGCCTACCGCCCCGACATCGTGCTGCTCGAATGCCCCGCCGATGGCGAGGCCGCCCTGGCCACCCTGCGCGACGCCGCGCTGGTGCCGCCCGTAGCCCTGCTGCTGTATAATCCTAAGCAACAGGGGCAGGCGTCGTTTCTGCCGTTTGCTGAGTTTTCGCCTGAGTGGCAGGCGGTGCAGTGGTGCTTTCGGGAGGGGGCGCACGTGCGGTGCTTTGATTTGCCGATGAGCTTGCGGTTTGGGCTAGATAATGCGGCGGTTTCGAGCTCGCCGGACGCGGGAACCTCCCCCCCCTACCCCCTCTCCAAAAAAGAGGGGGAGCCGGACGACAATTTTGACCAAGACCAAGAATCGGTTAATCAAAACTCTTTAGAAAACGACCCACTGGCGTTCGGCTCCCCCTCTTTTTTGGAGAGGGGGCCGGGGGGTGAGGTTCCCCCGGCTGGTGAGTTTCCCCCAAAAGGCGAAGAAATCGAAGCCGACCCCGTAGCCTACCTCGCCCGCCTCGCCGGCTACGCCGACTCGGAGCAGTGGTGGGAAACCCACCTGGAGCACGCCCCCGGCGACGCCGATACCTTCGCCGTGGTCCTGGACATGATGACCGCTCTGCGCACCGAGCTGCGCCGCCCCGAAACCGACGAAACCCTGCTGCGCGAAGCCTACATGCGCGAAACCCTGCGCGCCACCCTCGCCCAGGGCTACCAGCGCGTGGCTGTGGTGTGCGGGGCCTGGCACGCGCCCGTGCTCACCGACCCTAATTTTCAGAAAAAAGAAGACAAGGCCCGCCTGAAAGGCCTCAAAAAAGCGCCCGTCGAAGCCACCTGGATACCGTGGACGTATGAGCGCCTATCGTTTAGCTCGGGCTACGGAGCTGGTGTACTCTCGCCGGCCTGGTACGAGCTGTTGTTCACGCAGCCGCGTGCGCAGGTCATTACGCAGTGGATGGTGCGCGCCACGCGCCTGCTGCGCGGGCAGGACCTGGACGCCTCCTCGGCCCACGCCATCGAGGCCGTGCGGCTGGCCGAGGCGCTGGCCGCCGTGCGCGGCCTCGGCCTACCGGGCATCGAGGAGCTGCGCGAGGCGGCCGTGGCGCTGCTGGGCGGCGGCTACGCGGAAGGCTTGCAGGTAGTTGAGCGCGAGCTGATAATCGGCGAGAAGCTGGGCGAAGTGCCGCCCGGCCAGCCCGCCACGCCTTTGCAGCAAGACCTGGCGCAGCAGCAAAAAACCCTGCGCCTCAAACCCGAGCCCACCGCCAGGCCCCTGGCCCTCGACCTGCGCCAGGAAAGCCACCTCCAGCGCAGCCACCTGCTGCACCGCCTGCGCCTGCTAGGTATTAATTGGGGCCAGCCGCAGCGTGTGGCGGGCGGCAAGGCCGGCACTTTCCACGAAGAATGGGAGCTGGAATGGCCACCCGAAATGGCCCTGGCCGTGCTCGACGCTGGCCGCTGGGGCAGTACCGTGCTGGCCGCCGCCGCTGGCCGCGCCACCGCCCGCGCCGCCGAGGCCCCTACCCTCGAAGCCGTGAGCGCCCTGCTCGAAGAAGCGCTGCGCGCCGACCTCGGCCCCGCCATCCCGGCCTTCGTGTCGCGGCTCGAAGCCCTCGGGGCCGATACCCGCGACGTGACGCACCTGCTCGCCGCCCTGCCGCCGCTGGTGCAGGTGCTGCGCTACGGCAACGTGCGCCGCACCGACACCCGCCAGGTGGCCCAAGTGGTGCAGCAGTTGGTGCCGCGCCTCTGCATCGGGCTGCCCGCCGTGTGCGCCGGCCTCGACCTCGATGCCGCCCGCCCGCTACTCGACAAAATCGAAGCCACCCACGCCGCCATCCGCCTGCTCGAAGACGCCGCCCATGCCGCCGACTGGTACGCCGCCCTGGCCGCCGTAGCGCGCAGCGCCGCCAGTAGCGGCCTGCTGGCCGGGGCCGCCACCCGCCTGCTCTTCGATGCCCAGCAGGCCGATGCCGACGCTACGGCCACCGCCCTGGGCTTGGCGCTTGCGCCGGCCCAGCCCACCGCCTACGCCACGGCCTGGATTGAGGGCTTTTTACGTGGCTCGGGGCTGGTGCTCATCCACCACCGCGCGCTGTTCGATTTGCTCGATGCCTGGCTCGGTAGCCTGCCCGAAGACACCTTCCGGGCCGTGGTGCCGCTGCTGCGCCGCGCCTTTGCCGAGTTCTCGCTGCCCGAGCGCCGCCAGATAATGGACCTAGCGGAGGCTGGGCCGGCGGCACCAGGGGCGGCTACTGAGGTTCCGCGCTTTAATTGGACGCGCGGCATACGGGTGCTGCCGGTGCTGCGCGAACTGGTGGGCACGTAGCGCCTTCACGGGGTTTGGACTATTCTTCGGCGGCTGGTGGGGCAGCTTCGACCGGGCCGTGGGCGGGCTTTAGGAGGGTACTGGCATAGTTGCGCAGCGGTGCCGTACTTGCTGCTAGTCTCCTAGCAACCAATCACCTATTTCAGCTTATGGCTTCTACGTTTCCTTTCAAAATCGCCGCCGCGCGCGGGACTGATAATCCGGCCCGCCAGTTCGTCATTTTGGCCGAAGTAGGCAATATGGATGAGTATCTCAACTTGTTTGAGGACCACGGCTACGGCGGCACCGGCCTGGCCTGGCGCGAGCATATCGAGACCATCATCGAAGAGTACCAACCGGGCCTGCTCGACCATCTGGAGTTCGATGAGACTGAAAACGTGTTCCTGGCCTACGCCGACAGCCTAGAGGCGGTGCGTTTGTTCATGGATTGGGTACTGCCGTACTTCGGAAATGTCGGCAAGTTGAAAAGGTATTTAAGCCAGACCGACCCCAGCGATTTTTTCCGGTAGCCTCCGCCGTTGCGCGGCGGCCCATCACGCTGGCATTTAGTATTATTGCCTATGTCCTCCCCCACCGCCGCCCGCTGGAAACTCGTACTCGGCAGCGCCGCCGACGCCGATAATGCCGTAACCCTGCCCGCCGACTACGGCCCGCTCGACCAAACCCTGACCGCCCTCTACGACGGCGAGCGCCGGGGCGGCCTCGGCAGTTCGGCCCCCCGCGTGAGCCGCTGGCTGGGCGATATCCGCCAGTATTTCCCCAGCGAGGTAGTGGCCGTGATGCAGCAGGACGCCATGGACCGCCTGGGCCTCAGCCAATTGCTACTAGAGCCCGAGATAATGCGGACGGTCCAGGCCGATGTGCATCTGGTAGCCACGCTGCTGTCGCTGGGCCGCGTGATGCCCGCCAAAGCCAAGGCCACCGCCCGCGAAGTAGTAGCCAAAGTAGTGCGCGAGCTGGAGCAAAAGCTCGCGCAGCCCTTGCGCCAAGCCGTGCAGGGTGCCCTCAGCCGGGTCGTGCGCAACCCACGCCCGCGCTACCACGAAATCAACTGGGGCGCCACGATTAAGGCTAATCTGAAGCACTACCAGGCCAGCCACCGCACCATCATTCCCGAGCGGCTGGTAGGCTACGGGCGGCGCGGGCAGGCACTCAAGGAAATCGTGCTCTGCCTCGACCAAAGCGGCTCGATGGCCGCCTCGGTGGTGTACGCGGGCGTGTTCGGGGCGGTGCTGGCCTCGCTGAAAGCGGTGAAAACGCACATGGTGGTTTTCGACACGGCCGTGGTCGACCTCACCGCCGAGCTGCAAGACCCGGTGGACCTGCTCTTCGGGGTGCAGCTGGGCGGCGGCACCGACATTAACCTGGCGCTCAGCTACTGCCAGCAGCTCATCACCCGCCCCACCGATACCATCCTGGTGCTCGTGACCGACCTCTACGAAGGCGGCAACGAGCGCGAAATGATAAAGCGCGCCGCCGCCCTCCAGGCCGCCGGCGTCACGGTCGTAGTACTACTAGCGCTGTCCGACGAAGGCTCGCCGAGCTTCGACCGCCGCGTGGCCGAGCAACTGGCGGCGCTGGGCATCCCGAGCTTTGCCTGCACGCCAGCCAAGTTTCCGGCGCTGATGGCGGCGGCCATTCAGGGGCAGAAAGTGGAAATGTAGCTTGGACTCTGCGAGTCCGAGCGCGAGCGCAGCTCGCATCTACGGTTATAAACGACTGGTTATGTGCACCAAATTGCCATTCTAACGCAGACGCGAGCTACACTCGCGCCAGCAGCCCGTACACGTAATCCAGCACGTGCCGCCGGCCAGCCAGATGCAGCAAATCGGCTAGGTCGCGGGCGGCCGACCATTGACGGTGGCGCAGGGCTTGCAGCAGTTCCCAGCGCAGGCGCACGCCCAGGGCGGCGCGCTCGGCGGGGCGGCGCACGAGGGCCACGGCCTTGCGGCACACCGCGATAGTAGACAGCAGATACGGGTCGTTGGGCTGGTAGGCGCGGGTAGACATGGAATGCGGGTGCAGGCGGCGCTGGGTCGTCACCTCATCCTGATAGTGAAACTGCCAGTCGGGGCTGGCGCGCACCCAAAAATCAAAGTCCTCGAAAGTCAGCGTTTCGTCGTAGCCACCGAGGCGGGCCAGGGCTTCGCGGCGCATCAGCATGGTGGGCGACAAGATGAAGTAGCGGCCCAGCACGTCGGCCAGTACCCAGCCGCTGGCGGGGCGGGGCCGCAGCCCGCCCCGCCCGTCGGGGCGGTGGTGCAGGCCCTGCGGCCGGCCTTGCTCATCAATCAATTCGGCATTGGAATACACCACGCCGCAGCTCGGGCCGAGCTTCTCGAACAGCGCCACCTGCTGGCTAATGCGGTGCGGCAGCAGCACGTCGTCGGTGGCAAAGTCAATGATAAACTCGCCTTTACTCTGGAAAAAAGCCTGGTTGAAGGCACGGCAGTTGCCCAAGTTGTGGGGCAGCAGCAGCAGGTGCCAGGTAGGGTTGGCCTGGGCGTATGCGCGCAAGATTGCCGGGCTACCGTCCTGGCTGGCATCATCGACCAGCCACACCTCCAGGTGCGGGTAGCCCTGCGCCAGTATGGAGTCGAGGGCCTGCCGCAAAAACGGCGCGTGGTTATAACACAGGGCGATAATGGTAACGAGCGGCACAGATTGAGTTAAGAGTTTTGAGTACTGAGTTTTGAGCTGGAGGCTCGCCTGAGCGAAGCACTGCGGGGCCGGCTAGCTCGCGTTTCTACGCTTTATGCTGAACAGTAAAAAACACATCACCAGCAAGACACCAAAGCGCACGGCGTGCGCCCACACCACGCCCGCCAGCCCCAGGCGCGGCAGCAGCCCGGCCAGCAGCGCCGCGTAGAGCACCGCCGAGGCCGCCTGCACGGCCAGGTAGGGCAGCGGCCGGGCGCGGGCCAGCAACTGGTAAATAAACACCCAAACCAAAAACTTGGCCCAGTCGCCAAGCAGCTGCGGGCCCAGCAGCTCGCGGGCGGCCAGCAGCTGCGGCGCAAACAGCAGCGGCAACAGCCAGTTGCGCAGAGCGAAAATAAGTCCCAGCCCCCCCGCCAGCCCCGCCGCCAGCAGCCACAGCACGCCGCGCAAATAGCGCCGCGCCTCGACCGGCACGGCCGCCAGCGCCGCCAGCCGAGGGTAAAAAACGGTGCTCAGCACCGCCCCTACCACCAGCGAATAATTGTCCGAGAGCTTGGCCACGGCCTGCCACAAATCGGTGCGGCCGGGGCTGAAGGTTCGGATGAGGTAGTCGCGCACCGCGTAGTCGACCGCCCGGCCGAAGAGCAGCGTGCCCAGCGCCATCAGCACGAAGCGCAGCAGGCCGCGCACGGCCGCCGGGCTACTGCGGCGGCCCCGTGCCAGGCCGCGTAGCAGCCCGGCCCGCCGCGCCGCGCCCAGCGTGGGCAGCAGCGCCAGCGCCTGCCCGGCCAGGTAGCCGCCCAGCACCCAGGGCAGCGGCTGCCGCAGCAGCAGCGCCGCGCCCGCCGCGCCGATGCTTAGCACGCTTAGTACCAACGCCTGAGCTACGTAGGCACGGCGCTGGCCAGCGGCCAGCAGGGCCGTGCTGAGCAGGGCTTGCAAGGCCACGGCAGCCATGCCTAGCGTGAATAGCAGCACCGGCCCCGCGCCCCAGGCAGCGCTAGTCGCTAGCAGCAATACCGCGCCGGCCAGCCCTACCAAGCTTAGGGTCAGAAGCCCCGCCGCGCCCAGCCAGGCGCGGTAGCGGGCGCGGCCGGGTTGCAGCGGGGCCAGCCGCGCCGTAGCTCCTACCTGGATGCCATCGGCGGGCAGCGCCCCAAACAGACCCATTAAGTTCTGGAACTGCGCCAGCTGCGTGAGGCCGCCGGGGCCGCCGTACACGGCCATCAGCTTGTTAATAATCAGCGCGCCCGCCGCCCGTGCCACTACTGCCACGCCCGTGCCCGCCGCGCCGCGCGCGAAGCCCCGCCAGATGCCGCCCGCCGGGGGCGAGTCGGCCGAGATTGTCGTGCTACTGAAGTCAGACATAGGAACGGGTAAGCGGCGCGTTCGGAATTTGCTACAAGCTTTTTTGCCAAGTCAACCGGAGGCTTTCCAGCCCGCCCAGCGCACGCTTAAAATGTAGCAGCGGCCGGTTGGGCTGGCCCGTGGGCAGCGTGGAGGTGCCCAGGTCAACTACCGTGGCCCCATTGGCGCGGGCGTAGTCGTGCAGGCCGGCGAGCAGCAGCACGCTGGGGCTGAGCTTATTGAGGCGCAGCGGGCTGGCCAGGTAAAAATCGTAGAACGCCGCCGAACTAACCTGAATGGCGATGAGCACCGCCGCCCATTCGCTCGACGGCTGCCGCACCGACAGCAGCAAGTGCCGCTGCGGAAACGCCCGAAACAACGCCTGCACCCGCTCCAACGGCAACGACAGCGCGTAGCCCCGCTCGCGCCGGCAGGCGGCGATAAACTCGTAGGCCAGCGGCAGCAAAATCGGCGGCTCCTGCTCTACCACGAAGCCCGCTTGCTGGCACTGGCGCAAGTGGCGGCGCTCGCCTGGGGCCAGGTGGGCGGCGTAGTCGCGCCGGGTATCGAGGCAGTAATTAAGCTCTTGCTGCACTATCTGGTAGCCGCACTGCGCCAGCGCTTCGGCCAGGGTGGCGGCCCCGGCGGGGTCGTAGCAGGTGGGGTAGCTCCGGATTGCGAGCTGCGTTTGCCCGTGCTGGCGCAGGGTAGCCTCGGTGGCGGCGAGTAGCGGGGGCAGGGCAGCGGCGGGCAGGCCGGGGGCCAACTGCACCCCGCCCCAACTCGCCTGGCCCGGCGAGCACGCCCGGCCGGGGCCGTCGAAATCGGGTACCGCGTAGAGCTGCGCCACGGTGCGGCCGGTCGCCTCGTCTTCCAGAAAAAAGCCCAGCGTAGCCCGCCCGTGCGCCTGCAATGCCTGGTGAGCGGGCTCCAGAAACAAAAACGACTCGAAGGCCAGCGGCCAGCGCGGCGCGGCCGGCCGCTGGCCGGGCAGGGCCACTGCCACGTACACGCGCAGAGCTGGGGTAGAAGAACTCAAAATCAGTGGCTTGACTAAAATAATGCGCCGGGCCGCGCCACGCTGCCCCCGGCAAAGTACGGTGCCCGGCCACCGCCCGGCCGGCTTTTTCCCGTTTAAGGCCCATCTTTCGGCATTGTTCAGCTTGCTTTCTATGGATTTTCCCGACCCGCTGCCCCTGACCCCGCCGCCCGCCCCCGCCGAAGCGCACCCCGCTGCCTCGGGCCTACCTATCACCGACCGCATCACCGACCGCAAGGCCACGCGCCTGGCCCGCGAGCAGGACGTGGGCCAGCGCCCTGGCACGCTGCGCGTGCGAGCCAATGCGCTGAAGCCCCGCCTATTTTTGTTTTCTTACGACGAACAAGGTTACACCGAGGGCGAGTATACCGGCCGCTACGACGAGCTGCTGGCCGCCGTGCGCGAGCACCCCGACCTTAAGCACTGGGTCGACGTGCGCGGCTACGGCGACCTGCCCCTGATGGAGCGCCTCATGAACGACTTCGGCCTGCACCCCTTGCAACTCGAAGACGTGCTCGGCGACTACCAGCGCGCCAAGGTGGAGGTGTTCGACGAAAACCGGCTCTTTTTGGTGTCGCGCATGACCGACTTCACCTCAGGCCTGGAAGTGGAGGACGACCAGCTCTCCATTTTCACCGGGCCCAACTACGTGCTGTGTTTTCAGGACGACTACGAGGACTGCCTCGACGTGCTGCGCAACCGCCTGCGCGCCAACCTGAGCCAGCTGCGGCGCAAGTCGAGCGGCTACCTGGCCTACGCCCTCACCGACGTGGTGCTCGACCACTACTACCCCACGATGGCCGCCATCGGCGACTACATCGAAGACCTGGAGGACCGCATTTTCACCGAGCGCCGCGAGCGGCGGCTGCTCAATCGCATCCTGCGCATCAAAAAAGACGTGGTGCGCTTCCGGCGGCTGGTGTACCCCGAGCGCGATAAAATCGCGGAAATCCTGCGCCTGCCCGACGAGGTAGTGCCCGAGGAGCTCAAGACCTACTACCGCGATGCCTACGACCACGCCATCCAGGCTCTGGACCTGGCCGAAAGCTACCGCGACAACATTTCGTCGCTGGCCGACCTCTTCCTCTCCGACCAAAGCAACCGCATGAACGAGGTGATGAAGGTACTGACCATCATTAGCTCCATCTTCATCCCGCTCAGCTTCGTGGTGGGCCTCTACGGCATGAACTTCCAGCCAGAAGACCAGCACGGCCACCGCCTGCCGCTCAACATGCCCGAGCTGTACTCGCCCTACGGCTACCCTGTTTTGCTGGGTATTCTGGCGCTCATCGTGGTGGGGCAGCTGTTTTATTTCTGGCGCAAAGGCTGGCTGAGTAGCGATTGAAGTGGATGAGAACGGTCGTCATGCTGAGCGCAGCGAAGCATCTCTATCGCTTTGTTGAACAGTGCCGATGAAGCGGCAGAGATGCTTTACTGCGCTCAGCATGACGACCGTTCTCATCCACTTGGCCACTCATACCCCCCTCATTCACCGCTTCCTCACTGACTTGGTGCTAAGTTGAATCGTCAACTGAACGCCGCATGAAACTGCTGGGACTAATTGCCTTTTTGCTACTGCTGAGTACGCTGCTGTCGCCGGCCGGGCACCGGGTGCGGTGCCGCTCGGCGGCCCGGCACCAGTGTGCGCAAGCCGCACCCGTGCAAATTAATCGTTCACCCTGGGTTGCCCGCGCGCCCAAGACGGTGCGGCGCGTCGGTGGCAAGTGAGTGAAGGAGTAAATCTGTCATTGCGAGCGTAGCGAAGCAATCGCACCTGTTGAGCCGCGCCGCTCGGATGCGATTGCTTCGCTGCGCTCGCAATGACAAGCTCATTCACCACTCACTCATTCACTCCTGCACCACTTCCCCCGCCGCCGGGCCGTAGTCTTGGCCAGCTAGCGGCTGGGGCGGGGTAGCCGCCTTTTCGGCGGTGGGCAGCGGCAGTTGCCAGGCAGCGGCCAGATGCTGAAGCCCCTCATAATTAGTCAGGTCGTATTTGCAGGGCACTACCGACACGTAGTTTTCGGCCAGGGCGGCTTCGTCGGTGTCGAGGCCGCGGTCGTGGTTAGCGAATTTGCCTTGCAGCCAGTAGTAGGGGCGCTGGTAGGGGTCGAGGCGGCGGTCGAAGTCCTCCTCCCACTTGGCATCGGCCTGCCGCGCCAGCCGGATGCCCTGGATGGGGCCAGCCGCGTTCTTAGGAATGTTGACGTTCAGCGCCGTATACTTAGGAATACCCTGCGCCAGCGCCAGCTCACACACCTGCCGCACCCACGGCCCCACGTGCGAAAAATCGGCCTGGTCGCCGTATTCGCACAGCGAAAAGCCGATGGCCGGCAGCCCCTCGATGGCCGCCTCGATGGCCGCCGACATGGTGCCCGAGTACAGCACGTTCACCGAGGAGTTGGAGCCGTGGTTGATGCCCGACACCACGAGGGCGGGGCGGCGGTCGCGGAGCACGTAGTACTTGGCGATTTTGACGCAGTCGGCCGGCGTGCCCGAGCAGGCGTAGGCCTCCACCTCGGGACCAAAAATGCCCGACTTATCGAGCCGCAGCGGGTGGCCGATGGTGATGGCGTGCCCCATGCCCGACTGCGGGGCAGCGGGCGCGACTACCACTATCTCGGCGTCGATTTCTTGTAGCACGCGCACCAGATGCGCGATGCCGGGGGCGGTGAGGCTGTCGTCGTTGGAAACGAGAATGAGCGGGCGAGCAGACATGAACGAGGGTAGCGCGGGCTTTCAGCCCGCGAGTGGATACTAAGCTAGGCAGTACGCAAACGCGGCTTAAAAGTCCGCCTACGCAACCAAAGGTTAACAGCCCCGACCTTCGCGCCGATGTTTCTTGCCTCCCTCCTGCTCACCGCCTCGCTCATGACCACCGCCCCCACCCCGCCGCTCGTCACGCCCTTCGAGCGCGACCCGGCCCACAACACCACCGCCACCTACGCCGAGTGCCTCGCCTTTTATAAAGACCTGGCCGCCGCCTACCCCGCCGCCGTACAGCTGCGCGCGGCCGGCCCCACCGACAGCGGCCAGCCGCTGCACGAGGTAGTGCTGAGCGCCGACGGCACCTTCGAGCCCGCCGCCAGCCGGGCGCAGGGCCGCCCTATCTTGTTCATTCAGAATGGCATCCACCCCGGCGAGCCCGAGGGCATCGACGCCAGCATGATGCTGGCCCGCGACCTGCTGCGCGATAAGCAAACGCTGGCCCTGCTCGCGAAGGTCACGGTCGTCATCGTACCCGTGTACAACGTGGACGGCATGCTGAACCGCAACTCGACCACCCGCGTGAACCAGGACGGGCCGCGCGCCTACGGCTTCCGGGGCAACGCCCGGCACCTCGACCTCAACCGCGACTACGTGAAGCAGGACTCGCGCAATGCCCGCTCGTTTGCGGCCTTGTTTCAGAAGTGGCGGCCCGAGGTATTCGTGGAAACGCACACCTCGAACGGCGCTGACTACCAGTACACCATGACGCTCATTGCCACCCAGCACAATAAGCTGGCCCCGGCGCTGGGCTCGTATTTGCAACAGAACCTACTACCTGCCCTGTACGCGGGCATGGAAAAAAAACACTGGCCCATGACGCCCTACGTCGATTTTGAGGGCGAAACGCCCGAGAGCGGCCTGCGCGCTTTCCTGGAAAGCCCGCGCTACTCGACCGGCTACGCGGCGCTGTTCAACAGCATCGGCTTCATGCCCGAAACGCACATGCTCAAGCCCTTCGGGCCGCGCGTGCGCTCGACCTACGACCTGCTGCGCACCTACCTCGAAACCGTGGCCGCCCAGGCCCCCGCCCTGCTCGCCGCCCGCGCCGCCGCCGACCAGGCGCTGGCCACGCAAACGCAGTTTCCATTGGCCTGGGAGGTCGAAAACACCCCCACTACCACCGTACAATTCCGGGGCTATGAGGCGGGCCACAAGCCCAGCGCCGTGAGCGGCCAGCCGCGCCTCTACTACGACCGCGCCCGGCCCTACACCCGGCCCGTGCCCTACTACAACACGGCCCGCGCCACGGCCACGGCCGCCGCGCCGGTGGCCTACGCTATTCCGGCCGCCTGGGGCGAAGTACTTGATAACCTGCGCCGCAACGGCGTAGTGCTGCGCGAGCTAACGCAGCCCCTCACCGGCCCCGCCGAAACCTACACCATCGAAGACTACAAAACCACCCCGCGCCCCTACGAGGGCCACTACCTGCACTCGCAAACCAAACTAGCAACCAGAAACCAGAAACCAGAAACCCTCCCGCCGGGCACCTACCTCGCCGTGCTGGCCGAGCAGGGCCCCGCCACCCGCTACCTCGTGGAGGCGCTGGAGCCGCAGGCCATCGACTCGTTCTTCGCCTGGGGTTTCTTCGACAGCGTATTGCAGCAAAAGGAGCATTTCTCCGACTACGTTTTTGAAGATTTGGCCGCCGAGCTTTTAGCCAAAGACCCGGTGTTGCGCCAGCAGTTCGAAGCCGCCAAAAAGGCTGACTCTATACTAGCTGCTAGCGGCCCCCGGCAGCTCGACTGGGTGTACCAGCACTCGCCCTACGCCGAGCCCGGCTACCGCCGCTACCCGGTGCTACGCTGGCTGGGCCCGGTGCCCGCCAAGTAAGTCAAAATACCCAGTTTTAGGTATTGAGCCTCTGGTATTATTACAGGAAATTTGTGTAGAAGGCGCGGTAGCTTCCGGCCGCGCCCGCCAGGTCTATTTCCCACCCAACTCATTTTTAGAGCTTATGCAAACGTGCATTCCTTCCGGCCAGGCCCCGGCCCCCGTGAGCAAACCGCGCTTGGTGCGCCGCCACGCGGGCCCGGCTCAACCCTGCGCCACCTGCGGCTACCACTGGCTCGTGCCCTCGGCCAGCCCAGGCGCGGCCCACTCCTAAGCCGCTTTTATCGCCCCTAAAAAAGCCGGTTCCTTGCAGAGAGGAACCGGCTTTTTTTAATGGTAGCCACGCTACTCGTCCTTGGCCCGCGAGATGGCAAAATCGGCCAGGAAGCGCCGCAGCTTGGCGGGGGCGTGTACGGCCAGGCCGGGCGGGCGCGCATACTCGGGCTCGGCTTGCAGCGGGAAGTAGCCGGTGGTGGCGCGCAAATCCTGGGTGGCGGCGCGGGCAAAGCCCATGCGCCAGTCCGGGAACATGCGGCGCTCGGCCGGGCCCTGGTGCAGCACAAAGGCGTGCTTGTGGCGCGGATCGGGCGCTATTTTCTGGTAGATGTGCTCGACCTCGTCGCGCGGGCCCTCCAGCACCTGCACAAACTCCTTGGTGTGGTCGGCATACAGCAGCAGGCCGGTGAGGCGGTGGTCCTGGTTGTAGGCACGGGCCTGGCGCAGCAGGTCGGCCAGCCCCTCCGCGCTTATGCCCTCGGGGCCGGTAGCCAGGCTGTGGTAAATAATTTGATAAAGTGGCTGAGGCGCAAGCATAAAACGCAGTTGAGATTGGCAGGTGTACGGACAGCGGCTACTCAGGTTCAGGTTGGGAAGCAGCTAGTACAGCGGCGCAGCCGCAATTGGCTGGCCTACTTCTTTCTGGCGAAACGGCCCTGCGCAAAATGCAGCGTAAATGGCTTAAAAGGCTTGTCGTCGTACACGTCGGGCTCGCCGAAAGTGCTATCGGCCGCCACGGCCAGGGTCTGACGGCGGGCGTCGTAGGTGAGCGCCACGTTGCAGATATCGAGCAGCGGTTTGTTGTCGATGGCCTGCTTGTCCAGCAGCAGGTAGTTGCCTTTCAGCTCAACAAGCCAAGCCAGCCCGCGCACGCAAATGCTGCTACCCGGCTCGCTGCCCAGCAGCAGGTACTGCGTGCGGCCGGGGCTGGGCAGCCGGTGTATCTCCTCAAAGCCGCCCTCGTCGTGCGCCACGTAGGCAAAGCGCTGGCCCGCTCGGTTGCGCCATTGCAGCACCGGCTGCGTGACGGTGCCCCGCGTGCCACCCGAGGAGTACGTGTAGCTGAACACCTTGAGCCGGGCCGAATCGGGCGAGGCGGTATAATCCAACCCCAGATTTTTGGCCGCCGCCGCCGATACGTCGTGGGCTTTCAGGTAGGCAACCAGCTTCTTATCCGTAGCCGCTACCAGCCGGTCGAATGCCGGGCTCTCGCCTTCCGTGCCCCGCTCGATGCGGGCCAGGCTCTTTTTCAACTCGGCGGCCGTAGGGCCGGTGGGGGCTGGCTGCTGCGCCTGCACTACTGAGGTAGCGGCCAGCAGCAAGCTGGCCACCAAGGCGCCACAGCGCCACAAAGTCTGATTCATGGCCCAATGATACGGCCGCCCCAAACGAAACGCGGCGCAAGGCAATGCCCCGCGCCGCGCTGCTAACAGCTAGCCCCGTAGGCTAGGCCGCCGCTTCGGGCTTCATATTGCGCAAAATCTCGTGGCCCAGCTTGTCGCGCTTGGTGGTGAGGTAGCTCTGGTTGTGCTGGTTGGGGCTGATTTCAATGGGCACGGTGTCCACGATTTCGATACCGTAGGCGCTGAGGCCGGTGCGCTTGCGGGGGTTATTGGTGAGCAGACGCAGCTGGCGCAAGCCCAGGTCGCGGATGATGGCGGCACCCACACCGTAGTCGCGCTCGTCGCCCCGGAAGCCCAGGTCTTCGTTGGCCTGCACGGTATCGCGGCCCTGCTCCTGGAGCTTGTAGGCTTTCAGCTTATTGAGCAGGCCGATGCCGCGGCCCTCCTGGTTCATGTACACTACCACGCCGCGGCCTTCGCGGTCAATCTGCTCCATGGCCTTGTGCAGCTGCGGGCCGCAGTCGCAGCGGCACGAGCCGAAGATATCGCCCGTCACGCACGACGAATGCACGCGGATAAGCACCGGCTCGGGGCCGGAAATGTCGCCCTTCACCAGGGCCAGGTGCTGCGCGCCGTTCGAGCGCTGGGTGTAGGCGTAGAGGTCGAAGTCGCCGTGCGCAGTGGGCATCTTCACCGTTATTTCGCGCTGAATGAGGCTTTCCTGCGCCAGGCGGTACTTGATGAGGTCCTGCACCGAAATCAGCTTGAGGCCCCATTTTTCGGCTACCTGCTCCAGGTCGGGCAGGCGGGCCATTTCGCCGTCTTCCTTCAGAATCTCGACCAGCACGCCGGCCGGCTCGAAGCCCGCCAGCCGGGCCAGGTCCACGGCCGCCTCGGTGTGGCCGGCGCGGCGCAGCACGCCCTCGGGCCGGGCCTTGAGCGGGAAGATGTGGCCCGGCTTGCCCAGGTCCTCGGGCTTGGTAGCGGGGTCGATGAGCGCCAGAATGGTCTTCGAGCGGTCGGAGGCCGAGATGCCGGTAGTCACGCCATTGGTCAGCAAATCGACCGACACCGTGAAGGGCGTGGCGTGCAGGGCCGTGTTGCGGCCCACCATCAGGTCGAGGCCCAGCTCGTCGCAGCGCTCGGCCGTGAGGGGCGCGCACACGAGGCCGCGCCCGTGAGTGGCCATAAAGTTGATGACTTCGGGCGTGGCGCAGCGGGCGGCGCAAATAAAATCGCCCTCGTTTTCGCGGTCTTCATCATCAACTACTACCACGACCTTGCCGGCCCGGATGTCTTCGATGGCGCTTTCTATGGAATCAAGCATACAATGTGCGGTAAGCTTCCGCTCGCCGGATAAGTAGTGTAGGGTAAGCTTCAGCTTGCCGCGAAGCAAAGAATAAAGCAGTAACCAGTTAGGAGCAACTTCGTTTTGAGCGGCTGCACAAAGGTCGGCAAAACCAGTTGCGCGGACTTTGTAGTCCGCGTTTGGCCGCTTGGCT
>CAXYJY010000039.1:0-127135 GCA_964277755.1 uncultured Hymenobacter sp. | reverse complement strand
AGTGCTTGTGCAGCGTTTCGGTGGCCAGCTCATCGAGGCCCAGCCCTTCGATGCGCGTCACGGCCCCGGTAAAATACTGGTCCACCACGCGTTGGTTCAGGCCCAGAATCTCGAATACTTGCGCGCCGTGGTACGATTGCAGGGTCGAAATGCCCATCTTCGAGAAAATCTTCAGCAGCCCGTCGCACACCGCCTTGATGTAATTATAGGCCAGCTTCTCGGCGGGCAGCGCCGTGCCCAGCAGCCCCGCCGCGTGGCGCGTCTGAATGGTGGCTAGGGCCAAATAGGGGTTAATGGCCGTGGCCCCGAACGACAGCAGGCAGGCAAAATGATGCACTTCCCACACGTCGCCGGCCTCCACTACCAGGCCCACCGAGCCGCGCATCCCCTTCTTAATCAAGTGGTGATGCACCGCCGATACGGCCAGCAGCGACGGAATAGGCGCGTGCTCCGAGTCCATCGCCCGGTCGGAGAGGATGAGCACTTCAAAGCCGTCATCCACCGCATCCTGCGCGTAGCGGCACAGGCGTTCCAGTCCGCGCTGCAAGGCACCCGGCTTGCCGTCGGCCTTGAAATACGTCTGCAAGGTCTTGGCCTGAAACGAGCCCGTGTCGATGCTGCGCAGCTTTTCGAGCTCGCGGTTGCTGAGAATGGGCTGCTTGGCGGCCACGCAGTGGCAGTGCTTGGGGTCTTCGTCGAGGATGTTACCGTTGTTGCCGATGAAGGTGGCCAGGCTCATCACGAGCCGCTCGCGGATGGGGTCGATGGGCGGGTTCGTCACCTGCGCAAAAAACTGCTTGAAGTAGCTGCTCAGGTGCTGGGGCTGGTCGGAAAGCACCGCTAGGGGCACGTCCACGCCCATCGAGCCGATGGGCTCCTTGCCTTCCAGCGCCATCGGGGCGATGATGGTTTCGAGGTCCTCGCGGGTGTAGCCGAAGGCCTGCTGGTACTTCATTACGGCCTCGGCCTCCAGGTCGGTGAAGGTGAGGCGCGGCTCGGGCAAATCCTCCATCCGAATCTGGTAGTTATCCAGCCACTGCCCATAGGGCTGTTTGCCAGCGGCTTCGGCCTTAATCTCGCGGTCGGTGAGGATGCGGCCGGCGGCCATGTCCACCACGAACATCTTGCCCGGCTGCAAGCGGCCCTTCTTGATAATCGTCTCCGGCGCAATGGGTAGCGTGCCGGCTTCCGAGGCCACGAGTACGCGGCCATCGTTGGTGATGGCGTAGCGCAGCGGGCGCAGGCCGTTGCGGTCGAGCATGGCCCCCACGAGGTTGCCATCGGTGAAATTGAGGGCGGCCGGGCCGTCCCAGGGCGCCATGAAGGTGGCGTGGAACTCGTAAAAGGCCTTTTTGAGCGGGTCCATCTGCTCGTTGCCGTCCCAGGCTTCGGGCACCAGCATCATCAGCACGTGGGGCAGCGAGCGGCCGCAGTGCGTGAGCAGCTCCACGATGTTGTCGAGGCAGGCCGAGTCCGACTGGCCCGGGTCAATCACGGGCAATAGAATCTCCATTTCCTCGGCCGAGAAGTAGGGCGAGGTGTAGGTCGGCAGGCCGGCGTAAAACCAGTTAAGGTTGCCGCGCAAGGTGTTAATCTCCCCGTTGTGAGCCAGGTAGCGGAAGGGCTGGGCCAGCCGCCACGAGGGCATAGTATTGGTCGAGAAGCGTGAATGCACCAGCCCGAAGGCCGAGGTTACGCGCTCGTCGCTGAGGTCGGGGTAGTACATGCCCACCTGGAAAGTGGTCAGCTGTCCTTTGTAGACAATGGTGCGGCACGAAAGCGAGGCAAAGTAAAACGCCTCCAGCGCGGCCGGCAGCTGCTCCTTCAAATTCTTGATAATGAGCCGCCGCAGCACAAATAGCTTGCGGTCAAAATCGACTTCGGTGGCCAGCCCCAGCGGCCGGCCCAGAAACAGCTGCTCGATGGCCGGCTCGGCCGATAGCGCCGTCACGCCGATGCCCTCCGTCCGCACCGGCACCGGCCGGTAGCCCAGCACCGAGATGCCCAGCTGCTGCGCCGCCTCGGCGATGATGGCGCGGGTGCCTTCGCGCAGCTTTTCCTTTTTGGGAAAGAAGACCATGCCCACGCCGTACTGCCCCGGCTCGGGTAGTCTAATGCCGTGTTTTACACCTTCTTCCAGCAAAAACCAGTGCGGCAGTTGAATGAGGACGCCCGCGCCGTCGCCCGAGTCGGAGTCGCAGCCACAGGCACCGCGGTGCTCCATGTTGGCGAGCATGGTGAGGGCATCGGCCACAATCTGGTGGCTCTTGCGCCCATCGATGTACGTGATGAAGCCCGTGCCGCACGCATCGTGCTCAAACTCGGGCCGGTAAAGGGTGGGCGTGGTCATGGTTGAGTAGCGGTTAAATGTACCGTGGACCCTGCGGGTCCGCGCGGATTAATCGTCCGTCCGGCCACGCCTCACGCGCGGACCCGCAGGGTCCACGGTACTGGCGGCCGGACACGGCTGCGCGGCGCTGGCCCCAAGCTGCTTTCAAGAAAACAGCGAGGCTAGTGCCGAAAATCGGCATCCGTGATGGGTGGGGGAGGGGGGAGGAGGGTAGAAGCTACGCTGCGACTAGCATGGAAAAAGCCAATGCCAGCCCCAGTTTTGCCATAGTACTGAACTGCTAATATAGGCTGCCCGGGGCCAAGTACCAACCGCGGCTAGCGGCGGTCGGGGCGCACGGCGGCGTAGGCTTGGGCCTTGGCTGCGTGCAGGTGGTCGATGATGGCGTCCAGGTTAAAGCCATCGGTAGCGCGGGCAAATACGAATGGGCCGTCGCCGCGCATTCGTTTGGAGTCGCGCTCCATCACACCGAGGTCAGCTTTTACCAGTGGAGCGAGGTCTATCTTGTTGATAACTAATAAATCAGCCTGCGTAATGCCCGGCCCGCCCTTGCGCGGAATCTTGTCGCCGCCCGACACGTCGATGACGTAGATGGAGTAGTCGACCAGCTCGCGGCTGAAGTGCGCGGCCAGGTTATCGCCGCCGCTTTCCACAAAAAGATAATCCAGCTGATTATCAAATTTCTTCATTAAGCCTTCGAGCGCGTCCATGTTCAGCGAAATATCCTCGCGGATGGCGGCGTGGGGGCAGCCGCCGGTTTCGACGCCCACGATGCGGTCGGCGCTCAGGGCACTTTCGCGGATGAGAAACTCGGCATCCTCGCGGGTGAAGATGTCATTGGTGACCACGCCCAGCCGCTGGCTGTCGCGCAGGCGCTCGCACAAGGCCTTGAGCAGCGCCGTTTTGCCCGTGCCCACCGGCCCGCCGATGCCCACCGTAAAGGCGCGCTGCCGGAAATTGCGGTAGGGGGGCAGGCGGCGCGTTTCGCGCTGGGCAAAGTCGCCGGGCGAGTCGAGCGCCTCGTGGCTGTGGCCGTGGAGCAAAAGGGCGAGCTTATCGACGAAGGGCATTAGGAGAATGGTGTAGCTTAATGACGCCTGTCATGCTGAGCGCAGCGAAGCATCGCGCTCGCTTCGTTGCTAACGATTGAGATTACTGCGCCACGCGAGATGCTTCGCTGCGCTCTGCATGACAGGCGTATTTCTAATTTTGAAACAGTCGTGAATAAATGTCGTCGTGCAGCATCTGCGCCACGTCAAGCAGCACGGTGCAGCGCGCGGCCTCGGTGTAGGGCCGAATATCGGCGGCGCTCAGCAGATTCTCAAACACGCCATAAAAATCGTGTTGCAACCGGTGCCCGGCCATCGGCCCCAGCAAACCTAGCCGGATGGCCGCGCTGAGTTGGTCGCGCAGGGCCAGGTGCAAGTACGTCAGTTGAATGTTGGCCAACGCGAAGCCGGTGCGGGCCAGGCTCAGACCAAATAGCGGTACGAAATGCGCGGGTAGCCCGCGCCGGGCTAGCTCTTCGCCTAGCTCGGCTAGCCCGGCCTCGGGGTAGAAGGTGGCCAGCAGCTTGAGCCAGCTTTTGCCCTGCGTAAGGCTGGCCCGGTACAGGGCCGGCGTGAGCAGCTGGGCATCGTACTCAAGCAGGAGCGGTGCCAGCCTGCTAGGCGTGGTCTGCGCGGCCGAGGTAATGAACGGCAACTCGAATCCCACTGCCTGCTGAAGAAATGAGTAGAGGTAGGCCCGGAACTCAGTTTCAGTGCGTAGCAGGCCGAAGGTGAGGCTGCTTTCTAACCCGTAGGAATAGGCGAAGGAGCCGGTGGGCAGGGCCGAGTCGGCGAGGTGGAGCAGGCGGGCGAGGTGGGGCACGGTAAGCAGTTGCGGCCGGCAAGCTACCTACCGTATCCCGTTTGAGCCACCGACCAAGCAGTTGACTGAGTAGGAGAAAAGGGTGTGAAAGAAATAAAAATATTTAATTTATAAAATTAAATTGTTGCTGGTCAAGGTATTGTGATTAAAATCCTTTGGTGTCGCCCATATTTACTATCTAAATTAGTAACTGAGTGAAGTGTTTATTAGTAATAAGTTTGCTAATTGCAATGGATTATGCTTGCTCATAAATTTTGCTTTTTTGTCATGGGTCTGTACGTTGGCTACTATCGCCGTGCTATCGAGGCGCACGTAACGGGTTTAAAGTTAATGCTGGGAGGTACTGGCTTAGGAAAAACCAGCAGCCTGGCCGAATTGCTGAATTTGGGCGAGTATCCGGCCGGTACTAAGTTTATTTATATGGCCAATCGCATTCAGTTGCTAAATGAGATGGCCGAGCAATTGCATGACCCACGGCACTACGTGCAACAACACAAGGATGCCGACCAGCTGCACGCCGCACTAACCGACGGTACGCTGAATGACTTGCTCCAGCATCCGCAGTTGCCGGCGCTGCTGGACGAGTACCGCCGCCAAGAGCGGCTGCCCGCTACCAGCCTCGCCGACCTGCACGGCAAGGCCGACCGCTTTGGTCGGGCGTGGGCGATGGGCCAGCAAGGTGCGGGCCTGCTCGATTTGAGCGACCTGGCCAGCGAAGCTCTCAAGCCGCTGAAGGAGCTATTGGCGCTGGCCCGGCAGCTGGCTGCTGCGCCAGCGCTCCTGCCCCGGCAGCGCATCGAACAGGCGGCGGCGCAGAAACTAGCCACGCTGGCGGTGTGGCCGCGGCTGTTTCCCTACATGCAGTTTCAGGCCGATGCCAACTGCCGACTGTTTCTGCTCACGGTGCAAAAGGCGTTTCACGGCGTATTCGACGGCCGGCGCACGGTGCGGCTGGGGAGCTGGGAAAAGCCGGTCGAAGGGCGCTATGTATTTGTGCTTGATGAGTTTGACTTCCTGGAAAACGACTTGCTCGACCTGCTGGCGCACGACAAGGAAGTGCGCGACCCGTTCGGGCTGGTGCAAACGTTTTACGAGCGCCTGTGCCGCCGCAAGCTCACGCACCCGCAGTACCTGGCGCACCGGCCAGAGTGGCGGCCCATCCGCAAAATGATGTAAGACATCCGGGCGCGCATCGATGAGCTACAGGATAAAAATATTGATTTTCCGGCCGTTACCCACTTCGATACGAATGAGGAGGAATTGCGCGGGCGGGCCATTTTTCAATCCAACCGCTCGCTGGTGCAGAAGCCGGTGTACCTGCACCCGGCCACGCCCCGGCCGCACTCGTTTACGCTCACTGCCAAGGCGGGCGGCCCCAACGCCTTTTTGCTGTTCGACGTGGTGACGCGGGCCGTGAAGGACATCATCCGGCTGTTTAATCGCCTGCAGGCCGAGCACGAGGATATTTACTTCGAGGTGCTGCGGCAGTGCTTTGGCAATACTGATTACCTGCGCGAAATCCGGCAGGTGAGCCAGATTGGGGCACAGTATGAGCTGTGCGAAACCAGCTACGGTAGCCTGCTCACCAACGGCTTTGGCCTCTACGAGATAGAGATGGATACGAGCCAGCTCACCGACCCCGACGAGGTGGGCGTGCTCTACCATTCGCTCAACGATAGCCCCGAGGCCATGCTGCGGGCGCTGGCGGGTCAGCACCTGGTATTTGGGCTGTCGGCCACGGCGCACGTTCAGCGGGTGCTGCGCAACTTCGACTGGACCGGGCTGGCGCACCCCGGCCGCCCCGCCGACTCCTTCGGCCCGCTGCCTAACACGCCCGCCGACGAGGCCGACGTGCTGCACGCCAACGCCTGCAAGGCCGAGGCCCGGCAAAATACTATTACCCACAAAGTCGTAGAGCCGCTGCGAGTTAGCTCTTCAGAACCTAAGCGCTTATTCGGCGACCAGCTAGCCGCAATGGCCCACGCCGACCCCGAGTATTTTGGCCAGAAAGCGGGCACCCTGAGCCACCGGCTGGGGCGGGTGCAGCACGTGTTTAGCCTGCTGGCCCGGCTGGCGGCGCAAGACCCGGCCGAGCTGGCGGCCGGCCCCACGCACCTGGTTTTCCTGTCGTCGCTGCAGCAGGTGCAGCGCCTGCTCGATACGGGCGGCGACGAGGACGGCTGGTTTGGAGCCACGCCGCACCCGGCGGCCGGCGATAAAAACCTGCGCATTTACGACGTGTGGTGCCGCGACGAAACCCGGCGGCACCGCGTGGCCTGCACGGTGGCGCTCTACGATGCCCGGTTTGGCCAGGAATTGCGCACCGACCCCACGCTGCACGCGCAGTACAACGCGCTGTTCTGGGCCGGGCGGCCGGTGGTGGTCATCACTACGTATCCCTCGGCTGGCAACGGGGTGAACCTGCAATACTACCAGACCCGCGCCGCCTACGAGGCCCGGCACGACAAAAACCGGCCCGACGATGGCAAGCGCGACTTTCAGTTTCTGCACCTGCTTGAGGCGCCGTACTACTACTTCAGCGGCGTCGACCCGCACGCCACGGCTACCGAACAGCACGCGGCCATCAAGCGCGACGTGTACGGCGTGCTAAAGCTGCTGTATGCCAAGCGCCTGACGGCGGCGCAGGCCAGCGGTCTGCTCGGGCAGATTCGCCGCCTCAACCAGTATAACACCGCCTACCTGGGCACGACTGATGGCGTGCTGAACCAGTTCAGCGTGCTGGTGCAGGCGCTGGGCCGCATCGAGCGGGTGTGGCAGCCCATGCCCGCGCAGCGCCTGTATCTGGCCCGCGACGTGTACGGCGTGCTGGCCCGCGTGGCCGCCGAGCCGGAGCTGGCTACCGAGCGCGCCAGCTACCTGCGCTACGCCTCGGGCAACATGAGAACGCTGCTGGACGCCATTGGCCGCGAAGAGCAGCAAAACCGCAAGGAGCTGGACGACGACCTGCACGACCTGCGCCGCGCCAACGATGCGGCCCGCACTGCCATTCACCGCCTGGTACTGGAGCTGGAGCACTTCAAGCAAACGGGGGAGGGCGACGCCCGCCAGCGCTGGCAGTGGCTGCGCGACGACGTGCTGCGCCACGACCTGCCGCGCCCCCTGCGCCCCGGCGAGGCGCTGCCCGACAAGCCGCGCCCCAACCAGCTGGCCCGCATCCGGGGCACGTTTCGCAGCGACTACGCCCGCGAAGGCCGGCTGCTCATCAACCACGAGCTGCACCTGGCCCCGCCCGGTACGCCCAGCCCCGAGTTCAGGCCCTGGGAGCTGAACGCGGCCTACCGGCCCATCAACAACCAGCTCAATTCGGTGCTGGCCAAGCATTTTCGGGCGCGCGGCTATGAGCTGGCTTTTGTCGAATCGGGTACCTACCTGCTGCCCTACGTGTACCAGTCCATTCTGGTCGGGGCCATCGGGGAGGAAGTAATAGAGGCCGTGCTCAAAAGCCGGTACATCAAAGCCACCAGCGAGGCGGTGCCCGATGCCGTGTTTGAGGTAGCGGATTTGAAGCTGGAAAACCGGCCCATTTATATCGACTGCAAAAACTACGGCAACCGCACGCTATGGCGGTTTCCGCTGCCGCCCGACGACCCGTTTTATCATCCCAATCTCAACGAGGAGCACTTCCGGGAGCGCATGCGCAGCAAGTGGCAGCAGTTGCACTGCGCCACGCCCGGCACCGCCGCCGACCCCTGCCGCTTGGTGGTGATGAACCTGCGGCACGACGAAGAAAGCGTGTTAGGCTTCTACGACGAGCACTTCGAGCGGGTGCCCGACTGGGCGGCGGCCCGCATCGTGGTGCTCACGGGTACCCTCAAGCCCGACCCCGCCGATGCCAACGACCTGCTGACGCTGGCCTGCAAGCGCCTGCTCGCTTATTTCTAATCCTATTTTTTCACCCCTTTTCACGCATGGCTAAAAACAAACCCAGCCAGCTGCTGGTGCCCACCAATCAGCTGCACATCCGCCTCCCCGAAAACTATGCACCGCTGCTGCAGGCGTATAGCATCTGGCGCTACCGCCTGTCGCCCTCGCAGGAGCGCTACCGGCGGCACCAGGCCAAGCCGGGGACGTTTTACCCCAGCTTCACTAACGCTTATAAAGACCAGATAGACCGGCCGTTCTATTTTTTTACCTTCGATGAGCCGCAGGCGGCGCTCTACACGCTGCTACCCGTGGGGCACCCGGCCAAGCCCTGGCAGTACCACTTCGGCCACCCTAACCAAGTGCCCGCCGAGGAGATACCCGCCGAGCCGATTGGCCCCGACGAAGTAGCTCCGCACGTACTGCTCAAGCTAATGTTGGCACTGTGCTTCTACGAGCACAGTGCCCGCGAGCGCGAGCGCCGGGTGAGCCAGGGCAAGTTTTACCTGCGCGTGAAAGGGCCGGCCAGCGGCAAAAGCCTGACGGCCGTGGAGGTGAAGCCCCAGGTAGACAGCGCCGACGACCTGCACACGCTCACGGTGAAGGTGGAAGCGAATACCTTCGTAAAAATCGACCCAACCAAAGTAGGTGCCTACGCCTCGCTGGGTACGTACTACGAGCAGTTTGCCAGCCTGGGCCACACCTACCTGCGGTAGCTGCGGCCGAGCCAGGTAGCCACTTTCGCAGGCGACGTGTACGCGAAAAGAACCTTTACCGGCAAGCGCACCACGGCCGACTGGCACCACAACGGCAGCAAAGCCGAGCCCGACAAATACCGCGAAAGCCGCTCGTACCAGGTGCGGCACGTGCAGGAGCGGCTGCACGAGTTTCTAGGTACCTACGGCTTCGAGGTGCAGCTGGGCGAGGAACCCATGCAGCGCCTGCGCCCGCGGCCCACGCCGCTCCCGCTGCACCTGCTGCCTACCATTCAGGTGCTGGATAACCGGCTGAATCGCAGCGGCGTGCCCGTTGCCGAATATGTGCAGTGGCTGCGAAGCCACGGCTTCAAGTCGGGCAAGCAGGTGTTCTCGCTGGCCTTTGAGCTGGTAGCGGAAGCGCAGCAGGTGCGCCCCGGCCAGCCGCTGCTGGTGCTGACGGATGCCACCAAAGAAGCCTTCATCCAGGACCGGCAGCCCGGCCTGCTGGCTGCTGCCGGCTACCTCGACCCGTATCCGGGACTGTACGAGCAGCTGCCCGGCATCGTGAAGCAGACGCTGAACGTCAATCCCAACGACCTGGCTAAGTTCGCGCTCGCCGACTCTTACCTGGCCTACTACCTCCCCGCGCCCCCGCCGGCCCCTAGCGAAGAAGACGCCGCGTCCTCCGAAACCGACGAAGCCCGGAAGCAGCGCCGCACGGCGGCCAAGCAGCTAAAGGTATTGAACCTCAAGGCCGACGTGTGCCTGACGGAGCTGTGGCTGAAATGGGTGCTGGCCGGCCGGGCCACCGCCGCGCCTGCTACCTGCCTGCCGCTGCTCGATACCCTGTCGGACGAGTGGGCCTTCCTGACCGACGATACGCTGCTGTATTTCGAGCAGGGCCAGCTCACTTTTGCCTACGTGGATGAGCCCGCCGGTAAGCGGGTGCTCAAAGAGCGGTTTATGCCCTGGCAGGACCTCAAGCAGCATTTTATGGCCCGGCGGCCCAAATACGCCCACCACAAGCCGGACGATGACACCGAAGCCGACAAGGATATCCGCAAAGCGCACTTTGTGCTGGTCGGCCGGGAAGTGTTTGAGTTAGAGCGCACCGAAACAATGGCCATGCCTAACTGGCCGGTTATCCAGGCTTTGCGGGCGCAAGACGCTACGGTTTCCGCCAAAAGCCAGGCGGCCGTGGGCGTGTACGCGGGTGGCATCTGGTACCATGAGGCGGCCCGGCGCTACGTAGTCGGCGGCGTAGATGCTACCAAAATGGCCGAAGCGCGCGGCCACCATTTTTACCAGATTCATCAGTACGGTGATGCCGATGCCGCGCAGCTACCCACCTTGCTTTCGTTGCTGAGCGTCACGTTCGTGCGCAACAATCAATTCACTGTCTGGCCTTATCCGTTCGACCTGATTCGGCTGCACCGTGAGGTAGCGGGGTAGCTAAATTCGGCATGTGCCGCTGGCAAGTAAGAAGATTGCTGCCTGCACTTGGCTACCAGCCGGGTGCGGGTAATTTTTGCTGAGTAGGCAGCCTATCTTTGCCGCACTCGCGTTTGGTAAGTCCCCCAGCCTACGGCTACTCTGTAAAAAGAGAAGCCCTGACTGCGGGAACAGTTCAGGGCTTCGAGAAGTGTGGGGGTTTCGTGTAACCCTTTCTACTTCTGAGGAGATGAAAAAGGACAGCGCGAAGAAACTGCTAACTAAGTGGGTCGTTCCGCTTGTGTTTGAGCTTCTGAAAGGTGTAGCAAAAGGTGCAGGCCTGTTGTTACTCTCTCATTTACTCAGGTAGTTTCGGTAAGGGCATCGGCCGGTAGGCCGGTGCCCTTATTTGTTGCACAAATGTACACTGTAGTACACAAAAGTGTAGGTAAGAGTTACACTTCAGTACAACTCATCGCTAAAACAGATTATACAACTGCGCCAGCGGCAACGTCTGCGCCGGCTCGCAGGTCAGGTGCACGCCGTCCACCGTTACGCGGTACGTTTCCGGGTCTACCTCAATGTTGGGTAGGTAGTCGTTCAGGGCCATGTCTTTTTTGCCGACGCTGCGGCAGCCGCGCACCGGCAGCACGCGCTTGCTGAGGCCGTAGCCCGCCACCGTTTCCACCGAAGCGGCCGATACGAAGGCCACCGAGCACGGCCCGGTAGCCTTACCATACGCCCCAAACATGGGCCGCGAAAACGACGGCTGCGGCGTGGGAATGGAAGCGTTGGGGTCGCCCATCTGGGCCTGCACGATGACGCCGCCTTTCAGAATCATTTCGGGCCGCGAGCCGAACAGGGCGGGCTTCCAGAGCACCAAATCGGCTAGCTTGCCGATTTCGATGGAGCCGATTTCGTGGGCCATGCCGTGGGCGCGGGCGGGGTTGATGGTGTACTTAGCCACGTAGCGGCGGGCGCGGAAGTTGTCGTTGGGGCGCTGGGCGTTGGCGTCTTCGGGCAGGGGGCCGCGCTGCTGGCGCATCTTGTGGGCCGTTTGCCAGGTGCGGGTGATGACCTCACCCACCCGGCCCATGGCCTGCGAGTCGGAACTGATGATACTCAGCGCGCCCATATCGTGCAGAATGTCTTCGGCGGCGATGGTTTCGGGGCGGATGCGGCTCTCGGCAAAGGCTACGTCCTCGGGGATGTTCTTGTCGAGGTGGTGGCACACGAGCAACATGTCGAGGTGCTCGTCGATGGTGTTCACCGTAAACGGCCGCGTGGGGTTGGTGCTCGACGGAATGACGTTGGGCTCGCCGCAAATCTTGATGATGTCGGGCGCGTGCCCGCCGCCCGCGCCCTCCGTGTGGTACGAGTGGATGGTGCGCCCCTTGAAGGCCGCCACCGAGTTTTCGACGAAGCCGCTCTCGTTGAGCGTATCGGTGTGGATGCACACCTGCACGTCGTACTTGTCGGCAATAGTCAAGCAGTTATCAATCGCGGCCGGGGTGGTGCCCCAGTCCTCGTGCAGCTTAAAGCCCAGCGCCCCGGCCTCTACCTGCTCGGCTAGCCCTTCGGGCTTCGAGGAGTTGCCCTTGCCCAAAAAACCGAAATTTATGGGGAAGGCATCGGTGGCCTTGAGCATCATTTCGATATAAAACGCGCCCGGCGTGCAGGTGGTGGCCGTGGTGCCGGCGGCCGGGCCGGTGCCGCCGCCCACCATCGTGGTCACGCCCGAGGCCAGTGCCTCGGTTATCTGCTGCGGGCAAATGAAGTGGATGTGGCAGTCGATGCCGCCCGCCGTGAGGATGTGCCCCTCGCCGGCCACCACCTCGGTGGTCACGCCCACCACTAGGCGCGCATCCACGCCGGGCATGATGTGCGGGTTGCCGGCCTTGCCAATGCCCACGATGCGCCCGCCCTTGATGCCGATATCGGCCTTGTACACGCCGGTGTAGTCGAGCACCAGCGCGTTGGTAATCAGCAGGTCGAGCGCGTCGGCCTGCCCGATGCCGGCCGCCTGCCCCATGCCGTCGCGCAGGGTTTTGCCGCCGCCAAACTTGCATTCCTCGCCGTACACGCAGTAGTCGCGCTCGACCTCCAGCAGCAGGTCGGTATCGCCCAGGCGCACCCGGTCGCCCACGGTCGGGCCATACATGGCGGCATACGCCTGCCGGGAAAGGGGTAGGGACATATGTTTTGAAATTATGGTGAGGAACTAGCAATCAGTTGACTAATTCGCTGCCGTTTTGATACCATATTAATTGATGATTTGGATATCTATCTCGACATCCTATAATTATTAGCAAACCAAATTTGAAATCAAACTCGCAGCGTGAATGGTTTGATTCTCGCTGTGTGTATATTGTCATTTTTTCTTTGTCAATATCAATTTCATTTATACTGCTAGTTGATTTTTTGACTTCAATAATCAATAAGTTTTTGTCAATATTCAAACGTTTATGTATAATTATGTCTGGAAATACTTGCATGTCAATTAATTCGTCAAGAGGTCTTCTTTTGTTGCCACGATGATGCTTAAGTGTTAATAGCCTCTCATTTAAGTTTTTTATTGATTTTCTTTTGTAATCGCCCATGCCAGTTGAATTTCCATTATATTCGCAATCAATTTCAAAACTTCTGAATTCATAAGCTAATTTATTGGCTAGCTGATGTGCAATTGCTCGTTCGCTGATATCATAAAGCATGAGTTTTGAGTCTCTTTTGTTAAGACGAGCTACTGCTTTTTTCACACGGAGTTTGACTTCTTGCAGTTCCATATTAAATAGACTTATTGCTTTCAATCTGCTGTTTACGCAATTGGCTGTCTTGCTTAGCCTGTGCTGAGTCTTTACGCATTTTTGATAGTTTATCATACTCTGTGCTATGGTAATCAATAGTTATTCCTACTATTTGATTAAAATCTTTGCCCCAAATGTCTTGACTCAACCCGGAAACTTTAGCTATTGAAATTTCTTTTTCGCCAGCACGCCAAGATGTACTGTTTGATGTGCTGGATTTTGCAATTGGTTCATACTTATTTCTATAAGTTTTGACTATATTTTCCTAAGTGATTATATTTGGCACTGCTTGAGTAGTATAGCTTCCATACGATTTCAAAGTTGCCGTAGAGCTATTCGCGGGTATTATGTAATTTAACGAAACTGAGTATAGAATACAGTCATCAAATGAAGGATGAACTTCAAAATAACATTTTTCAGGATATTTTCCAGTCGTTACTAAGCAGAATCTTGCAGAGCTATCCTGCACAGTATGCGTTGAATTGTCATATTCTACAAGAGCGCCATTATTTATTAATTTGCGTTTTTCAGCGTTAAACTCCGCATGCGTCATGCCATAGTAGAAGGTAAGAAATAAATTTCTTCTTTTTCTCTCGGACTCGGAGAGTTTTCGAGAAGTGCATCCGTCAGATGTCTCGCTCACTCTATTCTGTATTGGCTCACAAGCGGCAACTGCAAAAGACACGAATACAGCAAATAGCTTAGAGTATTTCATATTTTTAGTTGATACCAAAGTTATCCCAGCTTCCCCAGCGCCTGCTGTTTGCTGGCTTCATCGAGCGCGCCATCAATCCAGCCGTTGCCGCCGTACACGCGGCGCTCGCCGGCCAGCGCCACTAGCTGCACGCGCTTGCGCTCGCCCGGCAGCGGCATTAAAAGGCGAAATCCATTTCGGCCAGCTCGCGGCCCACGGCGCGCACGCCTTCCAGAATCCGGCGCGTCTGGGTGGGGCTGGGTTTCTTGCTGCCTGCAATGTACTGGCCGAGCAGGCTTTGAGTCATGCCCAGGCGCTTGGCCAGCGCGGCGGCGTTGATGACCTTGTAGGCCTCGAAAAACGATTTCAAGTCGTAGGTGATTTTCACGTCCTCGATGCCGATGGTGCGGCCGGTGTCGCTCAGGGCCAGGTTCAGCACCTCTACCATGTTGGTTTTCAGCTCCGCGAAGTTGGTGCCCACGGTGTAAGCTCCTTCACTCTCGTTGTAGGCGCTGTAGCCCGTGGGGGTGCGCTCCACTATCATCTCGTATTTTTTCATGGCTGGCTAGGTCTGGGTAGTAAATTTATTACCTGGCAAGTAAAACCTGGGCAAAGCAAGGGAAAGTTTCGGGAGATTATTTCAGGCCCGCCTGTTTCAGCAGCGTAGCGGCCAGCCCTTTGCCGACCTCGGCGCTGCCGTGTAGCGGAAACTCGAGGTAGCCGCTGCGGGTAAGAGCTTTCTTAGTGGCGTGCGCCAGCTTGATGTGGCTGCCCGATTGGGCGATTTTGTACCAGCCATCCTTGGTGAGCCGGCGAAACAGTTCGGAGCTTTTCATCAGTGCTAGCGCCCCAGCTTCCCGAGCGCCTGCTGCTTGCCGGCTTCATCGAGCGGGCCATCCGTCCAGCCGTTGCCGCCGTACACGCGGCGCTCGCCGGCTAGCGCCACCAGCTGCACACGCTTGCGCTCGCCCGGCTCGAAGCGCACCGCCGTGCCGGCCGGGATGTGGAGCCGGTAGCCAAAGGCCGCCGCCCGGTCGAAGTCCAGCCCCGGGTTGGTTTCGAAGAAGGGGTAGTGCGAGCCCACCTGCACCGGTCGGTCGCCCCGGTTGAGTACTTCCAGCTCGATAACGGGGCGGTCTTCGTTCAGGATGATGTCGCCGTCGGCCAGCAGGTACTCGCCCGGCACGGCGGCGGGCACCGGCGCGGCGGCCGGGGCCGTGCGGCTGAGGCCGCTGCCGTAGAGGGCCAGCTCGGGCGCGCCGTGCTCGCGGCAAATGGGCTGGTGCACGGTCACGAGCTTGGTGCCGTCGGGAAAGGTGCCTTCTACCTGCACCTCGGCCAGCAGCTCGGCCACGCCCTCCAGCACGTCGGCGAAGCCCAACAGCTGCTTGCCCTTGTCCATGAGCGCGGCTACCGATTCGCCGTCGCGGATAAACTCCAGCAGCTGGGTGGCGAGCAGGGCGGCGGCCTCGGGGTAGTTGAGGCGCAGGCCGCGGGCGTAGCGCTTCTGGGCCACTACGCCGGCTTGGTGCAGCACGAGTTTGTCGAGGTCTTTGGGGGCGAGGTGCATGGGTGAATGGAGAAAACGTCAGGTCATGCAGAGTGCAGCGAAGCATCTCGCGTGGCGCAGTAACTTCTTACGCCAGCAACGAAGCGAGCGAGATGCTTCGCTGCGCTCTGCATGACGAACGTGGTTTTCAGTGGGCTAATGTAAGTCGGGCGCGCCAGTCCACGTTTCCAGGTCGATGGCTTCCCAGGTCGGATTGAAGCTGGCAATCAAGGCTTCTTTTTTGGCGCGGCTCCAGCCTTTGATTTCTTTTTCGCGGGCGATGGCTTGCATAGGGTCGGCGCAAATCTCAAAATAAACCAGCAGGTTGGCTTGGTAGCGGCCGGTAAATTTGCCTCGTTGGCCCAGCGTATCGCTGTGTTCGGTTAGCCGCCGGGCCAAGTCATTCGTCACGCCAGTGTACAGCACGGTGCGGATGTTGTTGGTAAGCATGTACACGTGCATAGGGTAGAAGTTCGAAAGTGAAATATGGTCATGCAGAGCGCAGCGAAGCATCTCGCGTGCTGAACTCTGCACACGTAGGGGATTACTGCACCACGCGAGAAGCATCGCTGCGCTCTGCATGACGAGGTAAGCAACGAAGCGCGCGAGATGCTTCGCTGCGCTCTGCATGACCTAGCGGAGCAAATTGCTATAAACCAGCCACCCGCCATACCCCACGCTCAGCGCTGACGACAGCACCACCGCGCTGGCCCGCAGTCTTTTGCCCAAGCGCATGCGCTGCGTAAAAGGCAGGTGCATCAGCCCCACGGCGGCCAGCATCCCAAGCACCGACCCCAGCCCGAAAACCAGGATATACGCCACCGCCCACACTGGCTGCGGAATGGCCCCCAGCACCGCCAGCACCAGCGCGCCGCTGCCCGCTAGCCCATGCACCAGCCCCACGGTGTAGGCAAAGCCCGCCTGCTGCTTCGGCTTCTGAAACGATTGGTACGAGTTCTTGTCAAGCAAACGGCCGATGCCCAGCCCGATGAGCATGACGCCCACCGCCGCCTCGAAGTAGCCCGAATGCAGCCAGGTAACCCGGCTGAAAATGATAACTGACCCAAACAGCACCAGCATGGTAGTGTGCCCCAGACCCCAAAAGAGCCCATCGCGCAGGGCCGGCCCCAGCCGGTCGTGGCGCGTGACGAGCGTGCTCACGGCCAGCAGGTGGTCGGGCTCGAAGGCGTGGCCCATGCCGACTACTGCCGCGAATAGAATGGGAATAATTGGCTGCATTATAGATAAAAAACAAAGCCCCGTCTGTCATGCTGAGCTTGCGAAGCATCTTATTAGGTTGGGATTATTAAGCCCAGCGTAATAGGATGCTTCGCAAGCTCAGCATGACAGGCGCGTTTTGCCAAGCCGAGCTGGTAAGAGTTACACCGCCTTAATCATCCAAATCTGGCAGCCGAAGTGGCCGCTGTTGCCCAGCGCCTCGGGTAGGTAGCTGAAGCCCATACGCTCGTAGAGCGGGATGGCCTGCGTCAGCTCCTCGGTCGTTTCCAGGTACACGCGGGCGTAGCCGGCGGCTCGGGCCGCGTCGAGGCACTGCTGTATCAGGGCTTTGCCCACGCCCAGGCTGCGGGCGGCGGGTAGCAGGTAGAGCTTCACCAGCTCCACGGTGTCGGCGGGCAGGTTTTCGGTGGGGAAGATGCCGCCGCCGCCCAGCACCTCGCCGCCGCGCTCGGCCACGAAGTAGGCGCTGCGCGGCGTGGCGGCAAAAAGCTCGGGCAGGTGGTCGGTGGCCGCGTCGTAGTAGGCGGTGCCGGGCTTGGCCGCGCCGTATTCGGCGAGCGTATCGCGGATGACGCGGGCCAGGGCCGCCGCATCGCCGGGGGCGATGGGGCGGAGGGTGATGGTTGAATCCATAATCCAGGTATGCAATACTGGCGCGAGTTTAGCGCAGCGTAACTCGTGCCTTATGATGATGTGGAGGCTGTGCCTCCATTGCCGCGCCAGCGGCAAAACAAGACTTGCGAGCTTCCAACCCAACGCGAGCTTGCCGCTGGCGCGGCAGTGGAGTTGAAAACTCCACGCCAAAGCCGGGCACGAGTTACGCTACGCTAAACTCGCGCCAGCACTGCCAATTTACTTCAACAGCTCATGCAGCACCGTCTGCATCGAAAACGTGCGGTTGCCCGCCTCCTGGATGATGAGCGAATTAGGCGAGTCGAGTACCTCGTCCGATACCTCCACATTGCGGCGCACGGGCAGGCAGTGGATGAATTTGGCGTCGTCGGTCAGGCGCATGTGCTCGTTGGTGAGCATCCAGCTGGGGTCGTTGCTGAGTATTTGGCCGTAGTCGCGGTAGCTGCTCCAGTTTTTGGCCTGCACGTAGTCGGCACCTTCCAGCGCCTTGCGCTGGTCGTATTCGATGGTGGCGCCCTTCGTGAACTTGGGGTCCAGCTCGTAGCCGTGCGGGTGGGTGATGACGAAGTCCACCCAGTCGATTTCTGAAAACCAGTCGGCAAACGAGTTGGGCACGCACTGCGGCAGCGCGCGCACGTGCGGAGCCCAGGTCAGCACCACTTTCACGCGCTCCTTCTGCTTGGTTTCGGCTACCGTAATGAGGTCGGCAAACGACTGCAAGGGGTGCAGCGTGGCGCTTTCGAGGCTGATAACCGGCACCGTGGCGTACTGCAGAATCTTGTTCAGCACTTCCTCGCTGTAGTCAGCCTCCTTGTCCTTGAGCGTCGGAAAAGTCCGCACGCCTAGTACGTCGCAATACTGGCTCATCACCGCGATGGCGTCCTTAATGTGCTCCTGCGTGGTGCCGTTCATCACCGCGCCGTCGGCCATTTCGAGCGTCCACGAGTCGGCCCCGGCGTTTAGCACCCAGGCCTGCGCGCCGAGGTTATAGGCGGCTTTCAGGCTGCTCAAGCGGGTGCGCAGGCTGGGGTTGAAAAATATCAGGCCTACCGTTTTATGCTTGCCCACGTGCTGATAGCCGTAGGGATTCTGCTTGATTTCCAGGGCTTGCCGCAACAACGCCTTATAATCGCCCGCGTCGGCGAAGGAGAGGAAGTTTTTCATCCTGCAAAGGTGGCTTGCAATGCCGGTACCCGCCGCCCCGGCCCGCGGCAGCAGCAACGCCCCCAGCCGCCCCCGCGTACTGCGTACCCGGCCGCGCCGCACCCTTTTTAAGCTGGCGAGGCAGCGACTCTGGTAGCCGCTAGCCCCAGTGGCTGGCCCTTTTCCTTTCCCCAAAAATGCTAGACCTGCTCGTTAAAAACGCCCACCTCGACGACCACCCGGCTGGCGTGGACATCGGCATCGTGGCCGATAAAATCCAACTGCTGGAGCCCGGTATCACGGCCCCGGCCCGCGCGGTGCTCGACGCCGAGCACCAGTTCGTGTGCGCCGGCTTCTTCGAAACCCACATTCACCTCGACAAAGCCTGCATCCTGGACCGCTGCCCGGACGCGCACGGCAAAGAGGAAGCCGCCAACATAACCAAGGAAGCCAAGGCCGATTTCACCGAAAACGACGTATTTGCGCGGGCCAGCCGGGTAGTCGAAATGGCCATCAAAAAAGGCACGATGGGTTTGCGCACCTTTGTCGAAACCGACCCTAGGGCCGGCCTGCGCTCACTGGCGGCCCTACGGCGCGTGCGCGAGACTTATACCGCCGCCATCGACATCGAGCTGTGCGCCTTTGCCCAGGAGGGCCTGACCCAGGAAATGGCCACCTACGACCTGCTGCGCCAAGCCCTGCACCAGGGGGCCGACCTGGTGGGCGGCTGCCCCTACACCGACCCCGACCCCGACCGCCACGTGGAACTGATTTTTGACCTGGCCGAGGAATTCAACGTCAACGTGGATTTTCACCTTGACTTTGACCTGGAGCCCAGCCAGTCGGGCATCCCTAAGATAGCCGCCGAAACCCGCCACCGTGGCTACCAGGGCCGCGTGTCCATCGGGCACGTCAACAAGCTGAGCGCCATGCCCCCGGCCCAGCGCGCCGAGCTGACGCAGCTGCTGCAAGCGGCCGATATCGCCCTCACCGTACTACCCGCCACCGACCTGCTGATGATGGGCCAGGAGCAGACCCACCTCATCCCGCGCGGGGTGGTAAATGCCAACGAGCTAACGCAGCTGGGTATTACTACTACGCTGTCCAGCAACAACATCCTCAACGCCTTTACGCCCTACGGCGACGCCTCGCTGGTGCGCCTGGCCAATATGTACGCCAATATCGCGCAGCTCGCCACCGATGCCGAAATCCGGGCCGCGTATGAGATGATAACCACCCACGCCGCCCGGCTGCTAGCCCGCCAAACCGGCCTGCGCGTGGGCGGCCCGGCCACCTTCGTGTTGCTGGAAGCCGGCAGCGCCGTCGAGGCCATCCGCACCATCGCCCAGCCGCTGATGGGCTACAAAAACGGCCGCCCCACGTTCAGCAATCCCAAGGCCATTCTCCACCCCCAGCCCTAGCGCGCCATCATGCTTCCCAGCCTCACTTCCGTCGATTTAGAATACCTGCGTCGCTGCCTCGCCCTGGCCACTGAAGCCCTGGCAGCCGGCGATGAGCCCTTCGGCTCGCTGCTGGTCGGGGCCAATGGCGAGGTGCTGGCCGAAGCCCGCAACCGCGTGAATGAGCTCGACGCCCTGGCCCACCCCGAGCTGGCCCTGGCGCAGTGGGCGGCGGCCCACCTCAGCCCCGCCGACCGCGCTGCCACCACGCTCTACACCAGCGGCGAGCACTGCCCCATGTGCGCCGCCGCCCACGGCTGGCTGGGCCTGGGCAAAATCGTGTACCTCAGCTCGGGCGAGCAGCTCACCCAATGGCTCGCCGACCTGGGCGCGCCGCCCGCCCCCGTGCGCCTGCTGCCGATACGCACCATCGTGCCCGGTGCCGAGGTAGCCGGCCCCGCCAGCGGCGAGCTGCTGGCGGCCATTAAGGACTTGCAAGCCACCTACCACACCCGGCGGCGGGCGGCCGGGGAGTAGTTGCACTGCCCGTAAGCTGCTAAAAAACAAGGGGCGAAGCCCGTCGGCCCCGCCCCCTGCCACCCGCTAGCCTATCCAGTGCCGGGCCGCCGCAGCTAACGCTACTTTGGCCGCTTCCAGCATTAGTTACCACCAGAAACCTTATGGGCTCATTTTCATGACGGGTACTGCACTCATGCCGAGATAGAATAAAAAAGCCACTGCAAAAGAAAAGATAAGATACACAATAGCAAGCTGGTAATCTCGCTGCCAGAAACACCTGATAGATTGAATTAAATTTACCAGGGCGGCTATAAAAGGGATAAAAAGTATGATAAGCAAGCTTGTTATGCCATCCACACTATGTTTAGGTAAGATAGCAAGCAGTATAAACGTTGCGACCAGCAACAAAAAAAAGTAGCCATTAAGTGCTAATGCAGGACGGATGCCTGATTCCTCTTTCATTGTTGCGAGTTGCTAAACACACTATGTTTAAGCACATAAAGTGCTATTGGTAGCGCGGATTCAACTGAATCCGCGCTACCAAATTACATCGCCTTATACTCGTTCCAACTCTTAATCTTCAAGTCCTTCATTTCCAGTGAGCAGAAGGCCCGGATGAATTTCGAGGCCAGGCGCGCATTGGTCAGCAGCGGGACGCCGAAGTCGATGGCGGTGCGGCAAGTTTTGTAGTTGCTTACCGTTGCACTTTAGACCTAAGCAGCTTGCCGCTGCTGCACCACCTTCGCATTGCGGGTTAGCGCTGGTGCAACCAGCGAATACGGCCGATTAAAAGCCTCCTGTGAAACGCGGAAATGCTCAGCCAAGCGCCGAATAACCATTTTCGACATACCCCGGCGGCGGTTCAGAATATCTGAAACCGTACCCTTGCCGACTTCCAAAATGCTGGCCAAGTCCTTGGCTAGCAGGTGGTGCGCGGCCATGAGGGAAGCCAATAGCTCGATGGGGTCGGCGGGGGTGAGGTGGGCTTGTGCTTCGTCCCAGGTTTCGATGAGCAGGGTGAGCAAGTCGATTTCGTCCTGGGCTGCGGCGGTGGGCGCGGCGGTAATTAAGGATTCCAGTTCGCGGCAATACTGCTGGTATTGCTCCTCGGTTTTAATAACGGTGTACGGTAGAGTCTTCATGGCGATAGCTAGTAAAGGTTTACGGTGTACTGCGCGCCTTTCGCGCAAAGCTTGTCGTACTCGGCGTGGGTGCCTACCCAGCACACGAACAAGTGCGCCTGGCGCTCGCCGAATACGTAGCGCGCAATGAGGCGGTAGTGGTTGCCGCCAATGTCGAAGACAACCCGGCTGCTACCATTGCCCAGCAAATCGGCCGAGCCGAACGTGCGCTGAATGTCGGCGGGCGTGTCCCAATCTGCGTACTTCACCGCCGTGAGCCACTGCGCGAAAGAACGGCTGCGGGCATGGCTGGCGGCGTAAGCTTCCACGGTCTGGCGCTTGATGAGGTGAACTTTCATGTTGAGTACAACAAAAATAGGCTGACAGTTCGCATTTTGCGAACTGTCAGCCTGCCTTTTTAGCACATCTGTGCCTTACATCGCCTTATACTCGTTCCAGCTCTTAATCTTTAAATCCTTCATTTCCAGCGAGCAGAAAGCCCGAATGAACTTTGAAGCCAGGCGCGCATTGGTCAGCAGCGGGATGCCGAAGTCGATGGCGGTGCGGCGGATTTTGTAATCGTTGTCCAGCTCGCCCTTCGACAGGTTTTTTGGGATGTTGATGACCAAGTCGATTTTCTTCTCGCGCAGGTAGGTTAGTACGTTGGGCTCCTGCATGTCGTCGGGCCAGAAGAGCAGGCTACTCGGCACGTTGTTTTCGGCGAAGAAGCGGTGCGTGCCCTGGGTGGCAAAAATCTGGTAGCCCTTTTTCACCAGCAGCTCGGCCGAGCTCAGCAGGGCCACTTTCGAGGTGATGGGGCCGCCCGAGATGAGCACCGTTTTCTCCGGAATCTTGTAGCCTACGCTCAACATCGACTTCAGCAGGGCTTCCTCGGCGGTGTCGCCCAGGCAGCCTACTTCGCCGGTGCTCACCATGTCTACGCGCAGCACCGGGTCGGCGCCGGGCAGGCGGGTGAACGAGAACTGCGGGGCCTTCACGCCCACGAAGGGCAGGTCGTACACGCGCTCGCTGTCGTCGCGCACGATATCTTTCTTGCCCAGTAGTACCTGCGTAGCCTTAGTAACCAGGTTATTGCCCGAAATCTTCGACACGAAGGGGTAGCTGCGCGAAGCCCGGATGTTGCACTCGATAACCCGGATTTCGCCGCTCTTTTCCAGGAACTGGATATTGAACGGGCCGCTGATGTTGTAGCGCTTGGCGATTTTCTCGGCGATGTTCTTGAGCTTGCGGATGGTGCCCACGTACACCCGCTGGGGGGGGTAGTACATGGTGGCGTCGCCCGAGTGCACGCCCGCAAACTCGACGTGCTCCGAGATGGCGTAGCTCACGATTTCGCCCTTGTCGGCCACTGCGTCCAGCTCTATCTCCTTGGCTTCCTGGATGAACTCCGATACCACCACCGGGTATTCGGCGCTCACCTCGGCAGCCGTTTTCAGGAATTCTTCCAGCTCGTGCGGGTTCGATACCACGTTCATGGCCGCGCCCGACAGCACGTAGCTCGGCCGGATGAGCACCGGGTAGCCCACCTCGCCCACGAAGGTGTGCATGGCTTCCAGCGAAGTCAGCTCGTTCCAGCGGGGTTGGGCGATGCCCAGCTCGTCCATGATGCTGGAGAACTTGTGGCGGTTTTCGGCCATGTCGATGCTCGCGGCCGAGGTGCCCAGAATAGGCGCGCCGGCGTCTTCGAGGCGCGTAGCCAGGTTGTTCGGAATCTGCCCGCCCGTGCTCAGAATCACGCCCGTGGGCTGCTCAAAGTCCAGGATGTCCATCACCCGCTCGTAGCTCAGCTCCTCGAAGTAGAGGCGGTCGCTCACGTCGTAGTCGGTGGATACGGTTTCAGGGTTATAGTTGATAATGAGAGTTTTGTAACCCTCAGCGGCGGCCGTTTGCACGGCGTTTACGCCGCACCAGTCAAACTCTACCGACGAGCCGATGCGGTACACGCCCGAGCCCAGCACGGCAATCGACTGCTCCGTCTCCGGGGCCAGGTCGTTTTCGGTGCCGTGGTAGGTGAGGTACAGGTAGTTGGTTTTGGCCGGAAACTCGGCGGCCAGCGTGTCAATCTGCTTCACTACCGGCAACACCCCTAGGGCCTTGCGGTGCTCGCGCACGCGCAGCTCGTCGGCCTTCACGTCGCCCGCGCCCAGCAGCTGCACCGCCAGTTGCTGGTCGGAGAAGCCGGCCTTCTTGGCCTCGCGCAGCAAGTCCACTTCCAGCCCTTCCAGGCCCTTGTCGCGCTGGCCGGCCAGATGCTGGCCCAGCTCGAAAATGGTGTGCAGGCGCTGCAAGAACCAGAGGTCAATCTTGGTCAGGTCGTGGACGCGCTCGATGGTGTAGCCGGCCTCAAACGCCTGGGTGATGGCGAAGATGCGCTCCTCGTTGGGCTCGCTCAGCAGGCGGTCAATAGTTTCGTTGTCAGCCGCTTGGGGAGCGTTGCCCACGAAGCCGCGCTTGCCGGTATCCAGCATGCGCAGGCCCTTCTGAATGGCTTCCTCAAACGACTTGCCGATGGCCATTACCTCGCCCACGCTCTTCATGGCCGAGCCAATCTGCCGCTGCACGCCCGCGAATTTGCCCAGGTCCCAGCGCGGCAGCTTCACCACCACGTAGTCGAGCGCCGGCTCAAAAAACGCCGTCGTCGTCTGCGTTACGCTGTTTTTCAGCTCGGCCAGCGAATAGCCCAGGCTCAGCTTGGCGGCCACGAAAGCCAGCGGGTAGCCCGTAGCCTTGGAGGCCAGCGCCGACGAGCGCGACAGGCGGGCGTTTACCTCAATTACGCGGTAGTCTTCCGACACCGGGTCGAGGGCGTACTGAATGTTGCACTCGCCCACGATGCCCAGGTGCCGGATGGTCTTGATGCCAATCGAGCGCAGCTTGTGATACTCGCGATTGCTCAGCGTCTGCGACGGAGCCACCACGATGCTCTCGCCGGTGTGGATGCCGATGGGGTCGAAGTTCTCCATGTTGCAGACCGTGATGCAGTTATCAAACGCATCGCGCACCACTTCGTACTCCACTTCCTTCCAGCCTTTCAGCGATTCTTCTACCAGAATCTGGTCGGAAGTCGTGAAGGATTTTTCGGCCAGCGCCCGCAGCTCGTCCATGTTATTGGCGAAGCCGCTGCCCAGGCCCCCTAGGGCGAAGGCCGCGCGCACGATAATCGGGAAGCCGATTTTTTCGCCGGCCGCCAGGGCATCTTCCATCGTCGTCACGGCCACGCTGCGGGCCGTGAGTACGCCAATCTGGTCGAGCTTCTCCTTGAAAATATCGCGGTCCTCGGTGTCGATAATCGACTGCACCGGCGTGCCGAGCACCGGCAGGTTGTACTTCTCAAACACCCCGGCCCGGTAGAGCGCCACCGCGCAGTTGAGCGCCGTTTGGCCGCCAAACGCCACCAGAATGCCATCGGGCTTCTCCTTCTTGATGACTTCCTCCACGAAGTAGGGCGTCACGGGCAGGAAGTACACGTCGTCGGCCATGCCCTCCGAGGTTTGCACGGTGGCAATGTTGGGGTTGATGAGGATGGTGCGGATGCCTTCCTCTTTCAGCGCCTTCAGCGCCTGCGAGCCGGAATAGTCAAATTCGCCGGCCTCCCCGATTTTCAACGCGCCGGAACCGAGGATAAGAACTTTAGTGGGTTTGTTCATTCTAGGGGTAAATAACAGAGTGCCAAAGCAACCCAAGTGTCATACTGAGCGGAGCGCAGCGAAGTCGAAGCATCTCTACCGCTTCGTTGGAGAATTGATATTTAGGTTAAAACAAGGTTGATTGTTTTGTTCTCACTTAGTGTTTCAATCAATATACTAAAAATGCCTGCTCTCTTATCGTTCAATAAATTATTTTCAGATAATTTGGCATCTTTCCAGATAATTTTCCTCACGTCTAACTCCCTGTTTTCAGTGTAGTTAAAATTATAAAGAACTATCTCGTCAAGAGAGTCTAGATTTCTTCCCCACGGGCACTCGCCTAGACTAAGATGCTTTTCGATTTGGTCGTAGAAGTCATCTAGACTTTTGATGTATGCGCCATAGAGTTCAATAGTTCTCATAACTACCCTTCCCAGGCTTCTAAATCAATCTCTTTCCAGTCAGGATTAAAGCCATTTATCAAAGCTACTTTCTTGGCCCGCGTCCAGCCTTTCAATTGCTTTTCACGCGCAATAGCTTGCGGAGCATCCGCGCATAGTTCGAAGTAAATGAGTAAGTCAGCCTGGTATTTCCCCGTGAACTTTGCAACGTTGCCGCGCCCTTCGCTGTGCTCAAAAAGCCGTCGCGTTAGGTCATTGGTAACGCCGATGTACAGCACGGTTCTGGTAGGATTTGTCAGGATGTAGACGTACATGATTTAGGCATTACTGGAGCGTGTCATGCTGAGCGAAGCGGAGCGTAGTCGAAGCATCTTGTCAGGGTTCGTTCGGGTGTCGTCCAGCCAAGATGCTTCGGCAAGCTCAGCATGACCCCCTAGGGTAGTTGGTTACTGCCCCGGACGATGCGGCCAAGATGCTTCGGCTGCGCTGTGTTCCGCTCAGCATGACGGTTAGTTATGCTGAGCGGAGCTTGTTAAAAAAAAGGCAACTAGCGTTAGTTGCTAGTTGCCTTGTGCTTCTTAACCGCTTCAATAAAATCATCGAACATGAACTCCGTGTCCTGCGGGCCGCCGGCGGCCTCCGGGTGGAATTGCGTGGAGAAGAAAGGCTTGGTTTTGTGCTTGATGCCTTCGCAAGTGCCGTCGTTGAGGTTCTCAAAGAGCATTTCCCACTCGGCGGGGAGCGTGGCGGTATCGACGGCGAAGCCGTGGTTTTGGCTGGTGATGTAGCTGCGCTGCGTGCCGGCCAGGCGCACGGGCTGGTTGTGGCTGCGGTGGCCGTACTTCAGCTTGAAGGTGTCGCCGCCCGCCGCCAGGCCCATGAGCTGCGAGCCAAGGCAGATGCCGAAAATCGGCTTATCCTGCTGCAAAGCGTGTTGCAGGTGCTGGATGGTTGCCTCGCACATTTTGGGGTCGCCGGGGCCATTACTTAGAAACAGGCCGTCGTAGTCGATTTGGCTGTAGTCGTAGTCCCAGGGCACCCGAATCAGTTCCACGTCGCGCTCCAGGAAGCAGCGGATGATGTTGGTTTTGGTGCCGCAGTCTACGAGCACGATTTTGTGCTGGCCCTGGCCGTAGTGCTTCACTTCGGGCGGGCTCACCTGGGCCACCAGGTTGTCGAGGTTAGGGTCATGCAGGGGCACGTCTTCTTCGGCCACGATTTTGCCCAGCATGGCACCTTTTTCGCGCAAAATCTTGGTGAGCATGCGCGTGTCCACGCCCGCAATGCCGGGGATGTTGTACTCTTTCAGCCAATCGCCCAGGCTTTTGGCGGCGTTCCAGTGGCTGTGCTCGTCGGAGTAGTAGTTCACGACCAGCCCGGCAATGTGAATTTTGTCAGACTCGAAAATCTTCGAAATCGACTCGTACAAGTCCTCGCCGGGCACGCCGTAGTTACCCACGATGGGGTAGGTGAGCACCAAAATCTGGCCCGCAAAGGAGGGGTCGGTGAGGTTTTCGGGGTAGCCCGTCATGGCCGTGCTGAACACGACTTCGCCCGCAACTGAGCTATACGCGCCAAACGATTGGCCCTGAATCTCGGTGCCGTCTTCGAGGATGAGTTTTACTGTTTTCGAGTTTTCCACTAGTTGAACTTAAGAGTCTATGGAGTAATAAGTTGGTGGTGACTGAAAGCCATTCCAGAAAATTATAATTCGCTCGCACTGGGTGCAAAGCAGCATGTGTTTCATGTTGCTGTAAAGCACTTCTGCGTCAATTGTGCCTGCATAGCTATCATAGTCAACATCGGAAATGGTAAGCCATTCTATTGGATTTGGAATCTCCCCAAGTCCAAGTCGGTTGCCGCATTTGCAGAGTATTGCAGGCATAACAATCTTTAGTCCAGCGCGCTAGGCTCCTGAATAACGGCTACCGCTTTTTCGGTGAGGGCATACAGCGCCTGCAAAAATACGTCAACCTCGGCCTTAGTTATGTTCAATGGCGGCAATAAACGCAGCACCGTAGGGTCGGAAGCGTTGCCCACGAAGATGTGGTGCTCGGTGAGCAGCTTATCGCGCACTTCCTTCACGGGGAAGTCGTACTTGACCCCAATCATCAGGCCGCGACCGCGGATTTCTTCGGCCCCGGAGTGGGCCAGTAGCTCGGTGCGAAGGTAGTCGCCTAGGGTGCGGGCGTGCGCTACGAGGTGCTCTTGCTCAATGACTTCGAGCACGGCCAGGGCGGCGGCGCAGGCCAGGTGATTGCCGCCAAAGGTCGTGCCCAGCAGCCCGTACGACGCCTTCAGGTGGGGCGCGATGAGGATGCCGCCGATGGGGAAGCCGTTGCCCATGCCTTTGGCCACCGAGATAACGTCGGGCTGGATGCCGGCCCACTGGTGGGCAAAAAACTTGCCGCTGCGCCCGTAGCCGCACTGCACCTCATCGGCGATGAGCAGCGCGCCGTACTGCTGGCACAGCGCCGCCAGCCCGCGCAAAAAGTCATCGGAGGGCATGATGATGCCGCCCACGCCCTGGATGGGCTCGATGATGGCCGCGCACACGTCGTCAGCTTGCAGGGCCTGCTCCACGGCCGCTAGGTCGTAGTCGAGGAAGGAGACGGCGTGCCCGGCGTTGAAGGGGGCCACGATTTTGGGGTTGTCGGTGGCGGCCACCGCGCCGCTCGTGCGCCCGTGAAACGCGCCTCGGAAGGCCAGCACGCGGGTTTTGCCGGTGTGGAACGACGCCAGCTTCAGCGCGTTTTCGTTGGCCTCGGCCCCCGAGTTGCACAAAAACAGCGTGTAGTCGGGGTAGCCCGACACCTCGCCCAGCTTCGTGGCCAGCTCGCGCTGAATCGGAATCTGCACTGAATTAGAGTAGAAGCCCAGCTGCCCGAGCTGCTCGGTGAGGCGCTGCACATAGTGCGGGTGGCTGTGGCCGATGGAAATGACGGCGTGGCCGCCATAAAAATCCAGGTACTGCTGGCCCTTGTCGTCCCACAGCGTCGCGCCCAGCGCTCGCACCGGCGTGATGTCAACCAGCGGATAGACGTTGAAGAGGTTCATGGTTTCTAGGTGGTTATCTGTTTAGCGGAACGTCATGCTGAGCTTGCCGAAGCATCTTGGCATGCGAGTAACTATCTGCAAACTGATGTGATTAATCAATGGTCTCTTTTTGATAGCCTGATATTTTATCTATATGTATCCAGGTAGCTACTGCTTGAAAAACAACTTTTTTTGGCTGGGTACTAAATGTTATCTGAAAGCGACTACCATCATAAAATATACTCAAGTCTCCAATACCGCTTCCACTGGGAATAGAGCACTGGATTATCTCAGATTGGATGCAGTTTAGAGTTAATTGAACCGTATTGTATCTCTGATTTAACCATTTAACTGGTGCATCAGTAGGAAAGTCTTTTAAGTCGAAACGAAGTTTACATTGTAAGTCAGCACCACAGACTATAGATAAATCGTGTAACTGCACTTGCGATAACGATGGAGATTCCGTTGAGTAAATGCTCGTTATGGTTTTGGGATTCAAAACATGCTCAATCCACATCAGAGTAACTTTTAGCAGGTAGTAGTTAAAAACACGATTTTTATCTAAGCCAATACAACTAATCTACCAAGATGCTTCACTGCGTTCAGCATGACGGCCTAGGTTAAAAAAACGAAGCCTTTATCCCTAGGCCCGCCGTTTCCTCGAAGCCGAATAGCAGGTTCATATTCTGAATAGCCTGACCCGACGCGCCTTTCAGCAGGTTATCCAGCGCCGTGGTGATGAGTATTTGGTCGTCGTGCTTGGCCACGTGTACCAGGCATTTATTGGTGTTCACTACTTGCTTGAGGTGAATTTCCTTGTCCGACACGAACGTGAACGGCGCGTCGCGGTAATAGTCAGAGTACAGCTTTTGTACTTCTGGTATTAAAAGTTCGCAGGTGGTATAAACCGAAGCGAAAATGCCCCGCGTGAAATTGCCGCGGTAGGGGATAAAGCGCACGGGCTGCTTAAAGCCTGGCTGCAAGCCCACTAGCGTTTCTCCAATCTCGCCTAGGTGCTGGTGTGTGAAGGTTTTGTAGGTCGAGATATTGCCGGTGCGCCAGGTGTAGCCGGTGGTTTCGACGAGGCCGCGCCCCGCGCCCGTGCTGCCCGTGATGGCCGACACGTGCACAGCATCGTGCAGCTGCCCGGCGGCGGCCAGCGGCAACAGCGCCAGTTGAATGGCCGAGGCAAAGCAGCCGGGGTTGGCGATGCTGTCGGCCGTGCGAATCTGCTCGCGGTTGGCCTCGGGCAGGCCATACACGAAGTGCCGGCCGGCTACGTCGCGGTCGGCCGCTAGGCGGAAGTCGTTGCTCAGGTCAATGACTTTGGTGCTAGCGGGCAGGTTGGCTTCGAGCAGCCACTTGCGCGAGTTGCCGTGGCCGAGGCACAGGAATACTACGTCCTCGTCGCCGGTCAGCGCGCTGGCAAAGGTGAGGTCGGTATCGCCCAGCAGGTCGTCGTGCACGGTGTGCACCGGCTGCCCGGCCTGGGTCGAGCTGACAACAGTAGCTACGCTGGCGTGCGGGTGGTGCAGCAGTAGGCGCAACAGTTCGCCGGCCGTGTAGCCCGCGCCGCCCACGATGCCGACGGTGATTTTTTGGTTTTGCATGGCTTGGTTGCCCAGTGCCGTCTACCTCACCCCCCGGCCCCCTCTCCTTGGGGAGAGGGGGAGCCACGGCGTAGGCAATGACAGACAACAGGGCTAGAACTAAGACTAAAGACTAGAACTAGTCCCCCTCTCCCCAAGGAGAGGGGGCTAGGGGGTGAGGTTACTCGTTGAAGCTGGCGTGAATCTTCAGCTGATTGCCGAAAATCTTGATAAACCCGCGCGCATCGCGCGAATCCCAGGCGTTGTTCTCCTCACCATACGTCGCCACCTTCGACTGCATCATGTCGTACTTCGACTCGATGCCCAGCAGCTCAAAGTGATATGGCCGCAGCTCCACGAACACCGTGCCCGTCACGCGCTCCTGCGATGAAGCCAGGAAGGCCTCAAAGTCGCGCATCACCGGGTCGAGGTACTGCGCCTCGTGCAGCAGCGTGCCGTACCAGGTGGCAATTGACTCTTTGTTGAGCTGCTGCCAGCGCGAGAGCGTGTGCTTTTCGAGCAGGTGGTGCGCCTTGATGAGCAGCAGCGCCGCCGGAGCCTCGAAACCCACGCGGCCCTTGATGCCCAGAATCGTGTCGCCCACGTGCGTATCGCGGCCGATGGCGTAGGCGCCGCCTAGGTCGTTGAGCTTTTGGATGAGCGCTACGGCGTCCATTTTCTCGCCGTTCAGCGCCACCGGCTCACCTTTTTCGAAGGTGATTTCCAGCTGGCTGGGCTCGGTTTTGGAAAGCTGGGTGGGGTAGGCGCTCTCGGGCAAAGCCTGGCGCGAGGTCAGCGTTTCGACGCCGCCCACGCTGGTGCCCCAAATGCCCCGGTTGATGGAGTACTTGGCCTTTTCCCAGCTCATTTCGAAGCCCTGGCTTTGCAGGTATTCAATCTCGGCCTGGCGCGACAGCTTCTGGTCGCGGATGGGCGTGATGATTTCGACGTTGGGCGCGATGACGGCGAAGGCCACGTCGAAGCGCACCTGGTCGTTGCCGGCGCCGGTGCTACCGTGCACAATGTACTCGGCATTTTCGCGCTTGGCATATTCGGCAATGGCAAGTGCCTGAAACATGCGCTCGGCGCTCACGCTCAGCGGGTAGGTGTCGTTTTTCAACACGTTGCCAAACAGCAAGTAGCGCAGGCAATCGTGGTAGTAGCGCTCAGTGATATCAATTACCTCGTGCTTCACCGAACCCAGCTCGTAGGCGCGCTTTTCGATAGACTGTAGTTCTTCTTCCGAAAAACCGCCCGAATTCACGATAACGGTGTGAATTTCGAGGTCGTGCTCCCGCGAGAGGTTCACCACGCAGTACGACGTGTCGAGGCCGCCGCTGTACGCTACAATTGCCTTTTTCTTCATTGCTAAAGGTGTTGCGCGGACTTTGTAGTCCGCGAATGAGCGCAGCGAATGGCTGGCGCTAAAAGTTGATTGAATAGTTGTTGCAATGCATCGCGGACTACAAAGTCCGCGCAACTGTGGCTACGGCACTACAGGCAGCCGCATTTCTTCCGGCATTTCATTCTCGGGCAAGGGTGCGTCGAGCTTGTCGAATAGCATGCCCGTGCAGAGGCACATCTTGCGCTCGGTTTCGGTCAGGATGCCGAAGTTTTTGCAGCTTTTGCAGCCCTTCCAGAAGTCCTCGCTGGTCGTCAATTCCGAGAACGTAACCGGCTCGTAGCCCAGGTCGCTGTTGATTTTCATCACCGCTAGGCTGGTCGTGATGCCGAAAATCTTGGCCTCCGGGTACTTGGTGCGCGACAGGCGGAACACCTCGCGCTTGATGGCGCGGCCCAGGCCGTGCTTGCGCAGCTCGGTGTTCACCACGAGGCCCGAATTGGCCAAAAATTTGCCACCCTCGAAGGTTTCGATGTAGCAAAAGCCGGCCAGTTCGCCTTCTACGAAGGCGATGACGGCATTGCCCTGGCGCATTTTCTCGCGCACATATTCCGGGTCGCGCTTAGCGATGCCCGTGCCCCGCTGCTTGGCCGACTCGATGTACCACTGGCACAGCAAATCCGCGTACTGCGTATCCGCTGCCGTTGCAACCCGAATTGTCATGATACTTAAAAAGGGGGATAACTTAAAGGAAGAGACGTAGTTAACCGGCCCCCGCGATACGGCGGGTTAGCGGCAGAAAACCCGAAATCTATCGGTTAAGCGGGCGGGCTTTCTATCTGCATCAGATACGAATAGCCCGCAAAAAGGCTGACTTACGCGTCAGCATCCGGCAGTTGAAGCCGGCTAGGGTCGTCGCAGCAAGGCACACACCAGCCTACGCACGCTTCCCGAACCCAGGCGGGCCGTAGTGGAAAGCAAAAGGGTGGTGCGAACCGGGTAAGTCATTGCGAAGTGCGGCCGTGGGCTAGCAAGTGTGCTAGCAAACCAAGGGCCATAATGGAGCCGCAAAGGTAAAAGTTCCTACTTTTGCCCGCAATAGGTACAGGTATTTTTTTCGGAAGCCAAGCAATGGCTACGAGTGAATTAGGTATGAGTAATCTCGCGGTAACAGTCTATAAAATCGGCGGCGGCATCATCGACGATGCTGCCGAACTAGCTCGTTTTCTGGGCTTACTGGCCCAGGTGCCCGGCCCTAAAATACTAGTGCACGGCGGCGGCAAAGGGGCGAGCGCCATGATGCGCGAACTAGGGTTAACTCCCACGATGGTCAACGGCCGCCGCGTCACCGACGCCGCCACGCTTGATATCGTGGTGATGTTTTACGCCGGCAAAACCAACAAGGAAGTGGTGGCCAATTTGCAGCGCTTGGGCGTGAACGCCCTAGGCTTGAGCGGGGCCGATGGCAACGTAATCCGGGGCACGAAGCGGCCGGTGAAGGACGTGGATTTTGGTTTCGTGGGCGACCTCACGGCGGCCAGCGTTAACAAAGATTTAATCTTGAGCTTGCTGCAAGCTGGCATCACGCCGGTGCTGTGCCCCATCATTCACGACGGGCAGGGGCAACTGCTGAATACCAACGCCGACACCATTGCCTCGGCCGTGGCCGTGGCGCTCGCCCCGGTGGCCGACGTGACGCTGCATTATTGCTTCGAGAAAAACGGCGTGCTACGCGATGTAAATGATGATAATTCGGTAATTCCCGAAATCGACGCGACGCGCTACGAAACGTTGAAAGCGCAGGGCATCATTGCCGATGGCATGTTGCCCAAGCTCGAAAATGCGTTTGCGGCGTTGCACGCCGGCGTGCGCCAGGTTGTAATCGGCCACGCGCTTAATATCAACTCTGAGCTGCGCACGGTGCTATGTCTGAAGTAATTGCCCAGCTGAGCAACGCCGCCATCGCGTTGCTGCAACAGCTTATTCAAACGCCCTCGTTTTCGCGGGAAGAAGCCGGCACGGCCGACCTGCTCATGCAGTTTCTAACGCAGCACGGCATCGCCGCGCAGCGGCAGGGCAATAACGTGTGGGCGACTAGTAAAACCTGGGACGCCGCCCGGCCCACGCTGCTGCTCAACTCGCACCATGACACCGTGAAGCCCGGCCCGAGTTGGACGTACTCGCCCTTCGCTGCGACGCTGGAAGGCGACCGGCTGACCGGCCTGGGCAGCAACGACGCGGGCGCGTCGGCGGTGAGCTTGCTGGCGGTATTCCGGTATTTCTACGAACGGCCCACGGCCTTTAATCTCATCTGTGCCATCACGGCCGAGGAGGAGATTTCGGGCGTAAACGGCGTGAAAAGCATCCTGCCCGCGCTGGGAAAAATCGACCTTGGCATCGTGGGCGAGCCCACGGGCATGCACGCCGCCGTGGCCGAAAAAGGCTTGCTGGTACTCGATGGCGTAGCGCGCGGCCGCACTGGCCACGCGGCGCGCAATGAGGGTGATAATGCTTTGTATAAAGCGCTCGACGACATCAACTGGCTACGCGCTTACCAATTTCCCGAGGTGTCGGAAATGCTCGGTCCGGTGAAAATGACGGTAACGCAAATCCAGGCCGGCACGCAGCACAACGTGGTGCCCGACGAGTGCCGCTACGTGGTGGACGTGCGCCCCACGGAGTGCTATTCCAACGAGGAAATTCTGGAGATAATTCGGGCAAATGTGCAGGCTGAAATTACACCGCGCTCCACGCATTTGCAGTCGTCGGGGCTGCCGCTCACGCACCCACTGGTGCAAAAAGCGGTGGCGATGGGCAAGACTACCTACGGCTCGCCTACGCTCTCAGACCAGGCACTGATGCGCTTCCCGACGCTGAAAATGGGGCCGGGCGACAGCGCCCGCTCGCACGCGCCCGACGAGTACATTTTGCGCAGCGAAATTCGCGGCGGCATTGCCGATTACATCGAGTTGCTGACTGATTTTGAATTGTAACACCAAGCTCCAGCTTGGTGCCGCCGTGAGAGCAAGCCTCAGGCGCTAACAACGATTCGCCAAGCTGGAGCTTGGCGTTACGAGTATGAAAATCTGGGAAAAAGGCTTTTCGGTCAACGATAAAATCGAGAAATTTACCGTCGGCCAAGACCGTGAGTTGGACATGTATCTGGCTCCCTTTGATATGCAAGCTTCCAAGGCGCAAGCCCGGATGCTAGCCAGCATCGGCCTGATTTCGCGGGAGGAGGAAAGCCAGCTGCTGCAAGGCTTGGATGAACTACTGGCGCAGGTCGAAAACGGCACGTTTCAGATTGACAAGGATTTTGAGGACGTACATTCCAGAATCGAGTATTACCTGACTGAAAAGTTTGGCGACGCGGGCAAGAAAATCCATGTGGCGCGCTCGCGCAACGACCAGGTGCTGACGGCTATTCAGCTGTTCATCAAAGACTACTGCGAGAAAATCGGCGCAAAAGTTCTGGAACTGGCCGAACTGTTGTTGCAGCAGGGCGAGAAGTATAAAGACGACTTGCTGCCCGGCTACACGCACTTTCAGGCGGCCATGCCGAGCAGCTTCGGGCTGTGGTTTGGGGCGTATGCCGAGCACCTACTACTCGACCTGAACTTGCTGGAAGCCGCGCACGCTGTGGCCGACCACAACCCGCTGGGCTCAGGCGCGGGCTTCGGTAGCAGCTTCGGCATCGACCGTGAGCAGACCACGCGCGACATGGGTTTTGCCCACGTGGCCGTGAGCGCCGTGGGCGCGCAGATGCTGCGCGGCAAAACCGAAAAAACGCTGGCCTTCGCCATCGCCGGCGTGGCCGGCACGCTCAGCAAGCTGGCCTACGACCTGGTGCTGTACAACAGCCAGGATTTAGGCTTCGTGCTGCTGCCCAAGGAGTTTACGACGGGCTCCAGCATTATGCCGCACAAGAAAAACCCCGACGTATTCGAGCTGGTGCGCGCGCACTGCAACCGTCTCCAAGCGCTGCCCACCGACATTATTCTGACCATTAACAACCTGCCCAGCGGCTACCACCGCGACTTCCAGATTCTCAAGGAAATTCTGTTCCGGCCGATGGTGCAGTTTGCCGATATTCTGGATATTCTGCTCTTCGCCGTGCCGGCGTTGCAGGTGGTGCCCGGCGTCATCAATCAAGCGAAATACGACGCGATATTCTCGGTCGAGAACATCAATCAATTAATCCAGAGCGGCGTGCCCTTCCGCGACGCCTACAAGCAAGTGGGGCAGGCCGTGGACAACGGTAGTTACGTGCCGCACAAGGAGTTTGCTACTACCCACCTCGGTAGTGTGCACAACCCGGGGCTGGACGTACTGACGCAACGGCTACAAAGCACCCACGAGCGCTTGGCGTGGGCGCGGTAGCGCGGACTTTTAGTCCGCGAGTGATTGACGTGAAACAAGCGCGATTACTCGCGGACTAAAAGTCCGCGCTACTCAGCGCAAGTACACCGCCTCCAGCCGGGCCAGCGGCGTGGCGTCGGGCTCGGTGGGCGCGTAGAGCCGCAGCGTGTCGCCGCTGATGCGGAAAGAGTGGGCGGCGGCCAGCGCCCGCGTAAAATCCTGCTCGGTAGCAATGGCGGGGCAAGACATGCGTGTGCTCATCAAGGGCGTGAAAATCAAATGACTAGCGCTGTCGGTAACGGCGGTGCTGCGGAAGCGATTGCAGCTGCCCTGGCCCTCGGCCGCGCCGGTGCGGCGCAGCAGCAAGTAGGGTTCCTGGCCGCCCTCGGGCACCGTCACAGTCTGGTTGCCAACCTGGCGCAGCACCCAGCGGGTTTCAAACAGCGAAGCACCCGGCGCGGGCGGCCGGGCCTCAGTAGTAGGCGCGCTGGTGGTAACGGGGCTGGTAGTCTGGCAGCCCAGGCACAACAGCCCGAGCCCGGCAGCAAAAGTGGCAGCAAAACGAAGCATACGTAAAGCGCTAGCCGGAAAATTCGCCGCCCAGCGGCCATTTAGTACGGCAGCCGGCGTGGAAAGTGTGCAACTGGTGCGCTAGCGCTGCGGGCTGCCGGCTTTTCGCTGGCTGTCCGCTCTTTGCCCGGTGGGCTATATTGATGAAGAGCGGACTACCGGCGAAATGCCGACAGCCCGCCCGTTCTATACTTACTAGTGAGCTGATAAATAGGCTAATGCGTATTGCCGCCCAGGCGCAAAGCCAGCCCCACGCCCACCGTAGTAGCGCCCGCGCCCAGGCCGCCGAGCACCCGGCCCACCGTGGCGTCGAAGCGCAGGCCGGTCCAGGGGCGGTAATAGAGGCCGGCGTTGGCCCCGGAGGTCAGTTGCTTGCGGCCCCGGCCGTAGCCTTCCACAAAGTAGCCGGCATTATCAGAGATGGGCGCGGTGAGGGCCAGTGAGCCCAGGTACTGCCCGCGCGAGATGTCGGCGGCTGTCATGCCATACTGCGTGAAGCCGAAGTTGCCTTCCAGCGCGGCGCGGCGGCCGAGCTGCTGGCTTAGCAGCAGGCGGGCACCGGGGGCCCACGAGCCGAGGCGCAGCCCCGTGCTGCCGGTGTGGGGTAGGGCGGCCTCCACCAGCAGCGAGGCCTGGAAGCGGCTGGCGCGGTCGGGCGTCAGCATCAGCTTGGTGCCCACCGTGAGGGGTGCCCAGCCCACTGAATCGGGGCGGAGCGCGGGCGCTTCGCCACCCAGCGTGCGGGTGCCCGGCGCGCCGTACAGGTAAGGCTGCGTCACCCGAAACTCCATGCTGTTGAAAAAGCCGATGCGCAGCGTAGCCGTGCTACTACTCAGTCCCGCGCCGAGGCGCGGCGCGTAGCGCTGCACGCCGGTTTCGAGCTGAAACTCGCCGGCCCGCAGCACGCCCGCCGTGATAGTTTGGCCGGGGCGGTCGGGGCGCACGTGCTGCACGAAGGGCGCGTCGAAATTGGGATTGTTTTCGTCGGGTGTATTCTGGGCCAGGGCGGGGGTGAGGCGGCCTGCGAGCAGGGCGGCCAGCACCAGCGGAGTGGTCTTAAGCATGCAAATCCGACGCGCAACCTGGTGCGATGGTTCAACGTAGCGTGTTATCTTTTTCGGGGCAGGTAGTCATTTAATTTGAAATACAGTCGGTTGTAGAGACGCATCTTTGCGTCTCACGTCTGGCGAGCTCAACAACGTCGAGACGCAAGGATGCGTCTCTACACCGAACTTCATAAATAAAAAAGGCGCGAACCCCGAGAGGTTCGCGCCTTTTCAACGGCAAGCACGCGCGGACCCGCAGGGTCCACGGTACAACTTACTTAGCGGCCTGAATGGCTTTAATCGCCGCTTCGGCCGTGGCTTGGTTTTGCGCGGCGTTGGGCTTGCCTTTCTGGGCGTCAGCCCCTCTTTGAATGGCATTTACCATCGCCTTATCTACACCGTAGGCTTTCAGTTGCGGCACCATCGCCATTTGTTGAAGGCGGGTTACGTCTTCGGCAAACGCCTTGGGGTCGTCGAGGCGGCCCAGCATCTGGGTCATCGGCGCGATGTAGCGGTACTTAGCCTGGCCGTTGGCCGCGTCGTAGCGGTCGCGGATGTAGGCCCACTGCGCCGAGCCGCCCTGCTGGGCATACACGCTCATCATGGCCGCGCCGAGGGCGGCCGGCGCGTCTACCTCGTAGGCTTTGGCGCGGGTCAGGGCCTCGGTGGGGTTGAGGTCGCCGAGGGCGCGCAGGGCCGCGCCCTGCACCGTCAGCGAGGGGTTATTGGCTAGCTCCTGGGTCACGAGCTTCTCGTCTTTCTTGTCTTTGAGGTCGCCGAGCGCGCCGAGCACGGCGGCCAGCGCGTGCGGGTCTTTTTCGGTGGTGGCCAGTTTGCGGAGTACGGGCGCGGCGGCTTTGGCCACGTCCTTGTTATCCATTTTCAGACCCTCGGCCGCGGCCACGCGCAGCTGGTAAAACTTGTCATTGAGCGCTGACACCACGAGGGCGCGGGCGGCGGCATCGGTGGTTTGCTTGGCCAGCGCGGCTTCCAGCGCCTCGGCGCGGTCTACGAAGCGCGGGGCTGCCTTGTACTGGTACGCGAACTCAGCCAGCGGCTTGTTGTCGGTTTTCTTCCAGAGCAGGGTTTTGTCGGCGTCTACGTTCACCAGCGTGGGCTTGGCGGCCAGCGGCATCGTGAAGGTTTGCGTGGCTTCCGTCATCACTACCTGCTGGTGCACGGCCTTGCCATTCACGTAGTAGGCTATGGTAAACGGCAGCTCAAACGGCTTGCCGTCCTGCGTCTGCTTCACGGTTACGCTCTGCTTCTTAGCGGCGGCGTCCCAGGCGTAGTCGATGGTCACGACCGGGTGGCCCGCGCCGTAGTACCATTGGTTGTAAAACCAGTTCAGGTCTTTGCCCGACACGGCTTCCATCGCCAGGCGCATCTGGTGCGCCTCACCATTGCCGAATTTGTTGTCCTGCAAGTACTTCTGCAAGCCCGCGAAGAATACGTCGTCGCCGAGGTAGGTGCGCAGCATCTGCACGATGGCCCCGCCCTTCTGGTACGTCACGAGGTCAAACATGTCCTCCTGGCTGTCGTAGTGAAAGCGTACCAGGTTCTTAGTCGCGTCGCGCCGGTTGGCCAGGTAGCGCCGCATATAGGTGTAATTGTGCGCGTCGGCGGCGTCCTGGCCGTACTTGTACTCGGCGTAGAGGCCTTCCGAAAAGTCGGCCATCGACTCGTTCACCGTCAGGTTCGACCACGATTCGGCCGTCACGTAGTCGCCAAACCACTGGTGAAACAGCTCGTGCGCGATTACCGATTCGCTGCTGTACTCGCGGTCTACCAGCTCCTTATCGGTCATTTGCACCTGCTCGCCGTGCAGCGTGGCGGTGGTATTTTCCATCGCGCCGCTCACGTAGTCGCGGGCCACGATTTGCGAATACTTATTCCACGGAAACTCGACGCCCAGGCGCTTGGAGTAAAACTCCATCATGTCGGGCGTGTTGCCAAAAATCTGCTTGGCGAAGGGCGCGTACTTGGGCTCCAGGTAGTAGTTTACCTCCTTGCCGCGCCAGCTGTCCTTGTAGATTTTGAAGTCGCCCACGGCCATCATAAACAGGTAGGGCGCGTGCGGGTCGTCCATTTTCCAGGTGTCGGTGCGCAGGCCGGGGCCGGCGGGCGTCTGGCTCACCAGCTTGCCATTGCTGAGGGTCACGTACTTGGCCGGCACGGTCATGGCGATTTCCTCGGTCGTTTTCTGGTTGGGCCGGTCGATGGTCGGAAACCAGGCCGACGAGCTTTGCGACTCGCCCTGCGTCCAGATTTGTACCGGCTTGCCTTTCACCGTGCTGTCGGGGTTGATGAAATACAAGCCCTTGGCATCGGTGATGGCGGCCGAGCCCTTGGTTTTCAGTTCGTCGGGCTTGGCCGTATACTCGATGTACACAATGTACTGCTCGCCGGGCTTGAAGAGCTTGCCGAGGTTGATGCGCAAATTTTCCTGGTCGGAGTAGTCGTACTTGAGCGGCTGCTGGCTGGTGCCGTTCATCAGGGCTACCGTTTTGATGTCCATACCCTGGGCATCGAGGCGCAGCGAGTCGGTGGCGTAGGCGTGGGGCTTCAGCGTCACCCACTCCTGGCCGTAGAGGTAGCGCTTGGCGTAGTCGAAGCGCACGGCCAGCTTGGTGTGCACCAGGTCGTTGATTTTGGTGGCCGAGGCGCGGTAGGGGCCGGGCGTCGGCGCGGCGGGCGGCGCGGGAGCCTGCGCCTGGGCCATAATCGTGAGCAGCAGGCAGCCCGGCAGCGCGGCGAAGAAAGCGTTTTTCATGGAAGAAAACGGAGGAGAAAAGAATACGTCCGTCAAAGATGCACGCCGCGCCCCCAACGTTGCGGCCTTGCCGCCCACCCCGCCGCTTGGCAACGCAAAAACTGGCCACCGCCGCAGCCAGTAACGCAGGGCGAAAGCGGTCTTTCGCGAGGGTGTTGCTTGGTCGTTACCCGATACCCCGAACGCAAAGAGCCGGCCGCTGCGTAGCGGCCGGCCCAATAAATAGCTCGAAAAAGACGGCGCTTACTTAGCCACCAGATTGGCGCGAATCTCGCCGCCGGTATTGGCAGCCGTGTGCAGGTTGGCGTACATGTTGCCGGCCAGCAGCGCGTCTTCCTGCGATTGCGTGAGTAGCGTCGAGCCCGTGATGGGCGAGTAGGCTACGTAGGGAAACTGAATGACGACCGGCCCCGACACGCCGGGCGCGCCCAGGTGGAAGTGGCCCGCCGTGGGCGTGAGGCCCGCGTAGGTGACGGTGTACGTCAGCGTCTTGTTGCTCTTGTTGTAAGTAGCACTCACGTTGCCGGTGGCGCTGGTCGTCACGGCGGGCACCTCGTTGGCCCCGCTAAACGTGCCCGTTACCTGCATGGGGGCCACCGCGGGAGTTTCTTCGTCCTTTTTGCAGGCCGTGGTAAGCGTGAGGGCTGCCAGAGCAGCCACGAGTAGGGCTTTCATAATAAGCTGAAATGTAAGGGGGTGGGGGAAGTGATTTACGGCGTAAATAAACGTTGTAAAACCTGAGCGGTTGCGGCCAGTGCTTTACCGGCCCCAGGCCCTGCCTGCTAAGAAGGCAGAAGCTGGGTTATTCTATCGCGCAGAGCTTGCCTTGCTGGCAGAATAACTGCCCTTGCCCCGCCAAAGTGGCAGAAATAACGGGCTGGTACGCGGCTTGTAACAAGGCCCGCAGCGGCTTCGTAGCTGCTTTTCTAACCCCGACCTACTTCACTTTAAATCTCAGCACCTTACTTATCATGGGTAAAATCATTGGTATTGACTTGGGCACCACCAACTCGTGCGTCGCCGTAATGGAAGGCAACGAAGCGGTAGTTATCCCCAACTCCGAAGGCCGTCGCACCACGCCTTCTATCGTCGCGTTTCTCGACGGTGGCAAGGGCGAGCGCAAGGTAGGCGACCCGGCTAAGCGCCAGGCCGTTACCAACCCCAAGAACACCATTGCCAGCATCAAGCGCTTCATGGGCCGCCACTTCAACGAGGTAACCCAGGAGCAGAAATACGTGGCCTACGACGTAGTGCCCGGCCCCAACAACACGGTAGCCGTGAAAATCGGCGACCGCAACTATACGCCCCAGGAAATCTCGGCGATGGTGCTTCAGAAAATGAAGCAAACCGCTGAAGATTACCTCGGTACCAGCGTGACCGAAGCCGTTATCACGGTGCCGGCTTACTTCAACGACGCCCAGCGCCAGGCTACCAAGGAAGCCGGGGCCATCGCGGGCCTCGACGTGAAGCGCATCATCAACGAGCCCACGGCCGCGGCCCTCGCCTACGGCATGGACAAAAAGCACAGCGACCAGAAAATCGCGGTGTATGACCTCGGCGGCGGCACGTTCGATATTTCGATTCTGGAGCTCGGCGACGGTGTATTCGAAGTACTGAGCACCAACGGCGACACGCACCTCGGCGGCGACGACTTCGACCAGGTTATCATCAACTACCTGGCTGACCAGTTTGCCAGCGACAACGAAGGCCTCGACCTACGCAAAGACCCGCTGGCCCTCCAGCGCCTGAAAGAAGCCGCTGAGAAAGCCAAAATTGAGCTGAGCAGCGGCAACGAAACCGAAATCAACCTGCCCTATATCACGGCTACCGCCAGCGGCCCCAAGCACCTGGTAGTGAAGCTGAGCCGCTCGAAGTTTGAGCAGCTCGCCGACGACCTCGTGCGCCGCTCGATGGAGCCCTGCAAAAAGGCGCTGCAAGATGCCGGCCTGAGCGCTTCGCAAATCGACGAAGTAATCTTGGTGGGTGGCTCGACCCGCATCCCGCGCATCCAGGAAGAGGTAGAGAAGTTCTTTGGCAAGAAGCCCTCGAAAGGCGTGAACCCCGACGAGGTAGTAGCCATCGGCGCGGCCATCCAGGGCGGCGTGCTCACCGGCGAGGTGAAAGACGTGCTGCTGCTCGACGTGACCCCGTTGAGCCTGGGCATCGAAACGATGGGCGGCGTGATGACCAAGCTCATCGAGTCGAACACCACCATCCCGACCAAGAAATCGGAAACTTTCTCGACGGCTTCCGACTCGCAGCCTTCGGTAGAAATCCACGTGCTGCAAGGCGAGCGCCCGCTGGCTTCGCAAAACCGCACCATCGGCAAATTTCACCTTGATAGCATCCCGCCCGCGCCCCGTGGCGTGCCGCAGATTGAGGTTACGTTTGACATCGACGCCAACGGCATCCTCAACGTAACGGCTAAAGACAAAGGCACTGGCAAAGAGCAGAAAATCCGCATCGAAGCCAGCTCGGGCCTCAGCGACGCTGACATCGAGCGCATGCGCAACGAAGCTGCTGCCAACGCCGACGCCGACAAAGCCGAAACCGAGCGTATCACCAAAATCAACCAGGCTGACTCGCTCATTTTCCAGACCGAAAAGCAGCTCAAGGAGTTTGGCGACAAGCTGAGCGGCGGCAACAAAACCGCTGTGGAAACCGCCCTGGTCGACCTCAAAAAGGCCCACGAAAGCAAGGACATCAACGGCATCGACGCCGGCGTGGCCGCGCTGAACAAAGCTTGGGAAACGGCTTCGCAGGAAATGTACGCGGCCGCTGGGGCCCAGGGCGGCCAGCCCGGTGCCGAAGGCTTCGGCGGCGCGCAGGGGCAAGGTGGCCAGCAGGGCCAGCCGGCCGGCGACCACGTAACCGACGTAGACTACGAGGAAGTAGATGGTAAATAGACCGCAGATTCAAACGGATTTGTTGGATTTAACGGATACGCCTGCTGCGCAGGCTGACTGTTGGTGACGAGTTCGTTTGACTTTCTTTGCTTTTTGATAAAAAAGCCGGGTGCACCAGCTCCCGGCTTTTTGCGTTTATGTGGCATGGTTTTTCCTGTATATTAAACAGGATTTTAAGGTGAATAAATAGATTAATGGTCAGTTGCCACCGCTGAGCTTTACCTTTGTAGGTTTAATGAGGGGTGCGGCAATTAGTGCATTTAGGGTCAAACCTGCCGCCTGGCTGGCTACGTAAGTCTTTTCGATGAACTATTTTTCTACCCTGCTTCGCGCGGCTGGCTTGCTGGCGCTGGTGGTATTTGTAAGTTGCACCCGCCGCGAAACCAGCCGGGAAGGCGGCCCCAGCCGCGGGCCCGAGTTCCGGGTGCGCGCCGTGGAAGAAGTGTCGCTCAATGGCCTCGACGTGCTACCCCTGCGCACGCCGGCCGACATGGACCTGCCCCGCCGCAACCAGATTATCGCGGGCTACGTCAACAAGCAGCTGCCGCTACGTGCCCGCGTGCAGCTCAGCGCCTATAACCCTGGCCTGGAGCCCGTAGCACTCGTGGGCCTCGACTACACCGTACTCATCGATGGCCGCCCGCTGGGCAAAAACCACCAGCTAGCCAATCTGGAACTGCCGGCCGGCGACTCGGTGCGCGTGCCCGTGGCTTTCGAGTTCAACACCTACAAGTACCTGGGCGACGACGCCATGCCCGCCCTGCGCAACTTTGCGCTGGGTTTTGGCGACCCGCGCCGCCACCGCATCACGCTCCAAGTGCGCCCGCTGTTGCGCACCGGGCGGGGCCGCGTGAGCCGCGCCAGCCAGATAGCCGCACCTGCGCTGGCGCTCGACGCCACTCAGTAGGCAATTTCTTTAGCTCACCAAAGATGCCGTTCGGCGGGCCTGGATGGCGGTTGGGCTAAATGGGCCGGCGAGGGCTATGGTTGCTTCTTTGGTTTGCATCAGCTTAGCGCTGAGCAGTAAGAGGCGCGGGCTTTTTCTATGAAAAAGGCTACTCGGTTTCTGTCTTGCACTGCGCCCTTGCTGGTGGGCTTGCTGGCTACTACGGCCAGTTGCACCCTGCGCGAAACCAGCCGCGAGGCGGCGGCGCAGCGCATCCCTCGGTTTCGGGTAGAAGCCGTGGAAGAAGCCTCACTCAACGGCCTCGATGTGCTACCCTTGCGCACGCCGGCCGACATGGATTTGCCCCGCCGCAATCAGGTTATCGCGGGCTACGTCAGCCAGCAGTTGCCCTTGCGGGTGCGGGTGCAGGTGTGCGCCTCTAATCCCAACGCGACCAAAGCCACGCTCGCCGGCTTCGACTATACCGTGCTCGTGGATGGCCGCCCGCTGGGCAAAAGCCGCCTCGTAACGCCGCTGCAATTGCCGGCCGGCGACTCGGTGCGCGTGCCCGTGGCGTTTGAGTTCAACACCTACAAATACCTCGGCGACGACGCTATGCCGGCCCTGCGCAACTTCGCCCTGGGCTTTGGCGACCCACACCGGCAGCGCATCACGCTGCAAGTTCGCCCCCTGCTGCGTGCCCCCAAAGGCGCGCAAAGCAGCCCCGTGAGCCGCGCCGCCCTGGCCTACCGCCCCGACGCGGCCGCGCAAACGAATAGCTTGCCCACTAGTACCTTATCGCAATCCAACTAAAAAGCAGTTACTATATCCCCCTCCTTCTGCTTGCCCGGCTGGCCGAATTATTCGGCGGGCCGGGTTTTTTATTGCGCGGGCGCGGAGCTATCGCGAAAGTTCTTCGGTAGTGGCTTCCTGAATTTTTTCGCTGGCTTCGAGCCGGTCTTCGGCGTCGGGCGCTTCCAGCTCGGCTTCCTGGGAGCGCCAGCCCTGGGGCTCGTAGCTAAGGCGGATATAAATAGGGTAGTGGTCGGAGCCGATGTGCGGCAGCCGCTCCAAATGCTGCAAGCGGAAGTGAGCCGAGTGAAACACGTGGTCGAGCGGCCAGCGCAGCAGCTTATAATCGGCGTGAAAGGTAGGCAGCAACCCGCGGCCCACGCGCGGGTCGAGCAGCCGCGCCAGCCGCCGAAACAGCTCGGAAGTGTGCGACCACGCCACGTCGTTGAGGTCGCCGGCTACGATGGTGGGCCCGTCGTGGTGCTGAATGGCGCGGCCCACCAGCAGCAATTCCGCATCGCGGCGAGTGCTGGTTTTCGACTCTTTTGGGGCCGGGGGCTTGGGATGCACGAAGTGCAGCGCTACCTGCACGCCACTCGGCAGCTCGACCCGCCCGTGAAACGACGGGATGCCGGGGTCGAGAATAAACTGAATCTCCTTTTCGCGCAGCGGCAGCCGCGAAAAAACCAGCATCCCATAAGTATTGGGTAAGGGCGCGTGGCAGGTGTGCGGGTAGGCCGCGCCCAGCAGCGCCAACTGGCTCAGCCACCAGTCGTCGGTTTCGACGGCCAGGATAATATCGGGGTTGTACTGCCGGATGACGCCCAGGCAGCGCGAGGCGTCGCGGTTGTACATCAGGACATTAGTAACTAGCAGGCTGATGTGGTTGTCGTGGTCGTCGGCCGGGCGCTCGGCGTCCTGCACCAGCTTGTGGTGCAGCGGCGTGTAGGGCCAGATGCGCGTGAGCTGATACACCACCGCCGCCAGTACCAGCCCCGTGAGTAGGTGCGCCGGCCCCGGCAGCGTCAGGCCGGGCGCTTGCAGCAGCGGCAGGCTCAAGAGTAGTCCGGCTACTATTTGCAGGCGCGGAAAGTCGCACACCCGTATCCACCACGCCGTTTGGCGCAGCAGCGGCAGCAGCGTGACCACCAGCCCAACCGTGGCTAAAAGCAGCCCCAGGCCGCGCAACAACACATAAAAACCAGACACGCAGGCAAAGGTAGAGTGGGAAGAATAGGGAAGCGAAAGGGGCAAACATAGCTACTAACGGAGCAGCTTCGGGGCGCGTTGTGCGGTAGTTTGCGGCGCTGGCCCGCCGCCTACCTTTGCAAGTATGGAAGTCCTGATTGCCACCTTCACAACCATCTTTTCGGTGGTCAATCCCTTCGGGGCGATGCCGGTCTTTCTGACCCTCACTAGCCACGACACGCCCGCCGCCCGCCGTCAAACGGCCCTGCGCGCCTGCCTCTACATGGTAGCGATTCTGAGCGTGGCGTATTTGGGCGGGCAGTACATTCTCAATTTCTTCGGCATCAGCATTCAGCACCTGCGCATTGCGGGCGGTATTTTGCTGATGCGCTCGGCCTTCGACCTGCTCACGCCCGGTGCCAATCGCGACCGCGTGGGCCCCGATACGCTCGAAGAAAGCACCCACAAAGACGACATCAGCTTTACGCCGCTGGCCATGCCCATGCTTTCGGGGCCGGGCTCGATGGCCATTTGCATCGGTCTCATCCGCCCCACGCACTTCGACCAGGTGATGACGATTCTGGGCTTCGGGCTGGTGGCGGCGGCCAGCTTTCTGGTGCTGCTGTCGTCATTGCGGCTCACGCGGCTGCTGGGGCGGCCGGGCATGGCGGCGCTGGCCCGCATCATGGGCTTCATCACGCTGGCCATCGGGGTCAATTTTCTGGCTTCGGCCATCGGGGCGTTGTTTCCGGGCCTCAGCAATCACTGATTTTCGCTGATTAGCCGTGATGTCGCTGATTCAATCGCTGACTTTAATCACTGATTTTCGCTGATTAGCCGTGATGTCGCTGATTTTCTCTCTTTATGCGTCTGGGTAATTTGTTTGATTATGGTGGATAATAAGTATCGGTTTTCTGAGCTGACTGAGCAAGTTATTGGCTGCGCGATGCGGGTGCATACGGCACTGGGCAATGGCTTTCCGGAGGTGATTTACCAGCGGGCGCTGGCGGTAGAGCTGGAGCTGAGCGGTATTCAATTCAGCCGCGAAAAGGAACACCCGGTCTATTATCGGGAGGTGCGCGTGGGAGCCAGAATCGTAGATTTTCTGGTACAGGACTGCCTGCTACTCGAACTAAAAGCTACTTCGGAGCTTACCGATAATCATTTCTCTCAAATTATCAACTACCTCACCGCGTTCAAGCTGGAAGTAGGCCTGCTGCTTAATTTTGGCCAAAAAAGCCTGCAATTTCGGCGGCTTGTCAAGAGCAAGTAAGTAGCGAGAGGGCAGAATAAGAACGTAAAAACCAACCTCAAAATCAAAAATAAAAGCCGCACCTCGCCGAGCAAAAATCAGCGACATCACGGCTAATCAATGAAAATCAGTGATTAACGATATCCTCCTCCGCGCCGCCCAAGGCGAAACCACCGAGCGCACGCCCGTGTGGCTCATGCGCCAGGCCGGCCGCATCCTACCTCAGTACCGCGAGTTGCGCGGCCGCCTTTCCGGCTTCAAAGAACTGGTGGAAACCCCCGCCCTGGCGGCCGAAGTCACTATCCAGCCCGTCGATGCGCTCGACGTAGACGCGGCCATCATTTTCTCCGACATCTTGGTGGTGCCCGAGGCGATGGGCCTCCCCTACGAGATGGTGGAGGCGCGCGGCCCGCTCTTTCCCGAAGTGGTGAAAAGCGCCGCCGACGTGGACAAGCTGCGCGTGGCCGACCCGCACGAGCACCTCGGCTACGTGCTCGAAGCCCTGCGCATCACCAAAAAAGAGCTGGCCGGCCGCGTGCCGCTCATCGGCTTCGCCGGCGCGCCCTGGACCATCTTGGCCTACATGGTAGAGGGCCACGGCTCCAAAACCTTCAGCAAAGCCCGCCGGATGCTGTACCAGGAGCCCGCCCTGGCCCACCAACTGCTGGAGAAAATCACGGTCACGACCATCGCCTACCTGCAAGCGCAGGTAGCGGCCGGGGCCGACATCGTGCAGATTTTCGACTCGTGGGCCGGCATTCTGCCGCCCGCGCACTACGCCGAGTTTTCGACGGCCTACATCAACCGCATCAGCGCGGCGCTCGCGCCGCTGGTGCCCGTCACGGTGTTTGCCAAGGGCGCATGGTGGGCTGTGGAGGACTTTGCCCACTCGCCCGCCCGCACCATCGGCCTCGACTGGAACCAGGCGCCGCAGCAGGTGCGCCAGCAGGCCCCTGGCAAAACCCTGCAAGGCAACCTTGACCCCTGCGCCCTCTACGGCACGCCCGCGCAGGTAAAAGCCGCCACCGAGGCCATGCTCACGCAGTTTGCGGGCGGCCCGCACATCGCCAACCTCGGCCACGGCGTGTACCCCGATACCAACCCGGATAACGTGAAGGTGTTCGTGGAGACGGTGAAGGCGTGGCGCGGGTAGTTCTTTTCAACCTGCTAACCTGCTGAGTAATGTCTGAGGATTTAGTTCTACTGGAATTGAATGCACGCTGGAATTGCGACCTGCCTTTTGGCTGGGTTCCTATCACCGGCCCCGCTGATAATTCCGAGGAACTGGAAATATATGATTCGGAGGCCTTCAGCGATTGGTTTGCCAGAGACACTGTTATTCAAATCATTAAGCAAGAATTTGATATTTCCACTGCCTATGAGGTTGTAGAAGGAGGAGCGGTAGCATCTATTGCATTAGATGAGGGCGTATTTAGCTACAATGGGCTCGAACATATGTACACGGATGTGTCATTCCGATTCCTCCTCTACTTCTCACATGAGGATTCTGTAACAGCAGGCGGACGGCGTCTGATAGAAGCTATTCATCGAGCTTGGCCAGCATATAAGAACCATTTCTGGCCACCGGATTCCTGGCTTTGATTCTAAATTAAGACCCCATAAAATGGACGTAAAAGACAGCAACGGCAACCTACTCGCCGAAGGCGACGCCGTTACCCTCATCAAAGACCTCAAAGTGCGCGGCTCGTCGCAGACGCTCAAGCGCGGCACGGTAGTCAAGAATATCCGCCTCACCAACTCGCCCGCCGAGGTAGAGGGCCGGGCCGGGGGTAGCACGATGGTGCTGAAAACTGAATTTTTAAAGAAAGCCTAAGCGCGATGGAAATGGTAGCCGTAGAGTTCGGGTCGGTGTGGTTTTCGGTGCTGTCGCTGGTGGTGTCGGGCGGGTTGTTCCTGCTGTGGCGGCGGCTGTTTCGGCGGTTTTTCCGCTCCGAGGCAGTAGTGCTCATCGGTACCGCGATGGCGGCCATCATCATGACGCCGGTCGTGATGCTGGGCGCGCTGTGGCTGTGGGCGCTGCTAACAAAATAGCCAGCAGGTAGCCCCATGCCTACCGAAGAAGAAAAAATGCTGGCCGGCGAGCTCTACGCCGCCTTCGACCCCGCGCTGGTGGCCGTCCGCACCCGCGCCAAGCGCCTGCTGCACCGCCTCAACGTGACGGAGTACGTAGTGGGCGACGCCGCCCGCGCCACCCTGGCCGAGCTAGTGCCCCACGCCGGCGAAAACCTGTGGATTGAGCCGCCCTTTCACTGCGACTACGGCCACCACATCTACTGCGGCAGCAACGTGTATTTCAACGTGAACTGCGTGGTGCTCGACTGCGCCCGCGTCACCATCGGCTCTAATGTGCTGTTTGGCCCCGGCGTGCAGCTCTACGCCGCCACCCACCCGCTCGACGCCGTGGTGCGCCGCACGCTGGAGTTTGCCCGGCCCATTACCATCGGCGACGACTGCTGGCTGGGGGGCGGGGCCATCGTGTGCCCCGGCGTCACGATAGGGGAGGGTTGCGTCATCGGGGCCGGCGCGGTCGTGACCAAGGACGTGCCCGCCTACTCGCTGGCCGTGGGCAACCCGGCGCGGGTGGTAAAGAGCCTCAAGTAGCTTGGACTTTGTAGTCCGAGCGCGAGCGCAGCTCGCATCAGCGCTAGCATACGTTCGTTTACGTAGATGCGAGCTAAGCTCGCGCTCGGACTACAAAGTCCAAGCTACAGGCTGAATTTACAACCCCGCCGCCTCAGCCTCGGCTAGCAGCAGCGGCTTCTCTATCGGCACCACGCCTACTTGCTCGCACACCAGTCCACCGCCCAGGTTGGCGAGCGCGGCCGTGAAGGCGGCTGGCTGCCGCAAGGCCACGCAGCACGCCGCGATGCTGATAACCGTATCGCCCGCCCCCGACACGTCGGAGATGGTGCGCAGGTGGGCCGGCAGGTAGGTTTTGTCCGCGCCCTGCTGCGCAAACACGCCGTGCTCGGAAAGCGTCACCAGCACGATTTCGGGCGTGAGCACTTCGCGCAGGCGGGCCACGGCGGCCTCGAAGCCCGCCCGGTCTACGTCGGGCGCGCCAAATTCGAGGGTGAGGCCCTCGCGTAACTCTTTCAGGTTGGGCTTGAATAGCGTGCAGTGGCGGTAAGCCAGGAAGTTCTTTTTCTTGGGGTCAACTACCGTGGGCACGCCGCGCTCGCGGGCGCGGGCGATGCACTGGTTAATGATGCCTTCGCTGAGCACGCCCTTGTCGTAGTCCTCAAAAATTACCACGTCGGCGCGGGGCAGCAGGTCGTCGTAGGCGGCGAGCAGCTGGGCGGCTTCCTCGGCGTTGAGGTCGGTTTCGACTTCTGAGTCGATACGCACGAGTTGCTGGCCCTGGGCCAGAATGCGCTGCTTGAAGGTGGTGGGGCGGTGCGCGCTGCGGATGAGGCCATCGGCGGGCAGGTGGTGGCGGTGCAGCAGGTGCAGCAGCTGGTCGCCGCCCTGGTCGTCGCCCACCACGGCGCACAGCAGCGGCGTGGCCCCGAGGGCCTGCACGTTGAGGGCCACGTTGGCGGCCCCGCCGAGGCGCTGCTCGGTGCGCTCCACGTTCACGACGGGCACGGGCGCTTCGGGCGAAAGGCGGCTGGCGCGGCCCCACACGTAGGCATCGACCATGACGTCGCCCACGATGAGCACGTGCAGGTTATTGAATTTCTCGAATAGCGCGGTAAGCGGGGTAGAAGCCAACATGGGCGCAAAAGTAACCCCGGCGCGAAAGAGGCCGCGGCTACTACCGCAACAGCTCAAAAAACTCGCGGGGCGAAACAATGCGCGTACCCCGAAACTCCGGCATCGTGAAGTCGCTGGTGTTGCCAGTAACCAGGTAATCGGCCTGGCTGGCGGCGGCCAGTTCCAGCAATCGGTTATCGGGCGCGTCGGCGATGATGTGCAGTTGCTCGGTAGGGGCGAAGCGCAAGGCCCGGCCTTGCAGGTCGGCCAGCAGGGCGTGGGCGCGAGCTTGAAAGTCGGGGAAGCGACTGAATTTGGGCCGGTTCAGCACCTCAGTATATTCGGCTAGCAGCGCTTCCGACAGGCACAGTTGCAACTCAGGGTCGGCCAGCACGCGGTCGAGGAGGTAGTAGGGGTAGCTGCGCTGGATGAGGGCCGACACCAGTACGTTGGTATCAAGAATGAGCCGCATCGTGACGCACGGCCCGCACCTCGGCCGAAATCTCATCCATTGTTAGAGCATTCAGGCCGTGCTGTTCGGCTAATGCGATACTCTTAGCCAGGTTTTGGCGACTTAGCTCACGACTTACCAGTTCTACAAAGTCACTGAAGGAAAGCTGCTCCTGCCGGAGCCCGAATTTCTCGTATTCCAAGTCGGAAATGGCGATGTTGAGGGTACGCATGGTGATATTAATTAACTGCTTGCGGGTGTGCATTCATGTAAGTTAGATACTGATAATGCCAATAATGAAAAAGCGCAGAATATATAAGAGGTATGAGCCCGAATAATTTCAGCTTGAAAAAATAGCACCAGATAGCAATAAAAATCATCAGAACGCAGATGTCAGGATAAAAATTCTCGCCAGCCTCTTCCATCATAAAGTCGGTTTGAATAAGCTCTATGGAGATAAACAATCTAAATATCCATTCTACCCAAAGACTAGTGTTTACTTTTCTATAAACTGTGATTATAGAGGCGAAGAACATAGAGTCGGTAGTAAATAAGCGTTAAAGAGCTGCGAATGATACAGCCTGTTGCTCGAAGTGGCAACAGGTTGCCAAAGGCTAGTAATATATGACTATTTTGAATTTATGCATAACGGCTTAGCACTCAACCTCACCCCTCCGCCCGCAGCACCGCCAGCGGCGGCTGGCTCAGCACCGAGCGGCTGTTGAGGCCGCCGATGAGCGCCGTGAGGCCGGCCACCAGCGCCACCAGGGTCGGTAGCCACAGCAGACTGGTGCCCACGAAGGGCGTTTCGAAGACCCAGAAGGCCAGCGCCCAGGCGGCCAGGGCGGCCAGTAGCACGCCCGCCAGCGCGGCCAGGGTGCCCAGCAGGGCGTATTCGAGCACCGTGATGCGCAGAATCTGGCGGCGGCTGGCGCCCAGGGTGCGCAGCAGCACGCTTTCGCGGGTGCGCTGGTAGCGGCTGATGAGCACCGAGCTGGCCAGTACCAGCAGCCCGGTGAGGATGCTGAACCCCGCCATGAAGCGGATGACAAACGAGATTTTGCTCAGAATCTCGTCTATCGTTTGTAGCACCAGGCCCAGGTCGATGGCCGACACGTTGGGGAAGTCGCGCACCAGCGCCCGCTGCGCGGCGGCGAGCTGCTGGTTGTCGCGCACGCGGGTGAGGATGACGTGGAACTGCGGCGCGGCTTCGAGCACGCCGGTGGGGAAAACGACCAGGAAATTGGTTTGCACCCGCGCCCAATCGACCTCGCGGGTGCCGCCCACCACGGCGCTCAGCGGCGCGCCCTGTACGTTGAAGGTCAGCGTATCGCCGAGCTTGAGCTGCACGCGCTGGAAGTAATTGGCATCGACCGAAATGCGGGGCAGGCCGCCGGCCACGGCGGGCCGGGGCGGGGTGCCAGCCAGCAGTTTCTCGCTGGCGCTGAGCGTGTCGCGGTACGTGACGCGGTACTCGCGCGTGAGGGCGAAGCGCGGGATGCCATTGGCCGTGTCTTTGCGCAGCTGCCCCACCGTGCGCCGGTTGATGGCCGCGAGCCGCATCGTGACGATGGGCACGCGCTGCATCACCGGGATGCCCTGCTGCCGCAGCAGCTGCTCGACACCGCACTCCTGCTCGGTCTGGATGTCGAACAGCACCAGGTTGGGCTGCTGGCCGCTGGCCGACAGCTGCACCCGGCCCAGCAGCAGCGCCTGGGTCAGGAAAAGCGTGGCCAGCAAAAACGTGCCTAGCCCCAGCGACACGATGAGCGTAACCGTCTGATTTTGGGGCCGAAAAAGATTGGCAAGACCCTGGCGGGCCACGTAGCTCCAGCCCACCGGGAAGTAGCGGCGCAGCAAGTAGCGCAGCCCCAGGCCCAGCCCGGCCAGCGTGCCCAGCGCCAGCAGCAGCCCGCCCGCGAAGCCCAGCGATTGCTTCCAGTCGCGGGTTTGGGCGTAGGCGAAAGCCACGATGAACAGCAGCACCACCGCCAGCACCAACCCGCGCAGCGGGTCGGGCGTGGCCGTGTCCTCGTCAAAAGAGGCCCGCAGCACCCGCAGCGGCGACACCCGCCGGATGCCCAGCAGCGGCAGCAGCGCAAAGAGCACCGCCATCGCCAGCCCCGTGATGAGCCCGATGGCCACCGCGCCCGGCGACACCGCCACGCTCACGGCCACCGGCAAAAAGCTGCCCAGCACCTGCGGCAGCACCAACTGCACCACCGCGCCCAGCGCCGCCCCAATGATGGCGCCCAGCAGCCCCAGCCCCGAGGTTTGAATCAAATAGATAAGCAGCGCCTGCCGGCCGCTCGCGCCCAGGCAGCGCAGCACGGCCACGGCGGCCAGCTTTTCCTGCACGTAGAGGTTCACGGCGCTGGCCACGCCCACGCAGCCCAGCAGCAGCGCCACAAAGGCCACCAGGCTCAGGAAGCTGGTGAGGTCGCGGAAGGCGCGGCCGGTTTGCTGCTGCCGGCTGGCCACGGTATCGGAGTCAATGTTGGCTTGCTCTAGCCTGGCTTCGAGAGGCTTGAGGGTAGCGGCCACGTCGGTGCCGGGCGCAAACTGGTAGTAGGTGCGGTACTGCAAGCGGCTGCCGGGCTTGATGAGGTTGGTGCGCGGCAGCAGGTCGATGGGAATGAACACCTTGGGGGCCACGGCCGCGCTAAAGCCGGTTTGGCCCGGCGTGCCCAGCACCCGGCCCACGATGGGCAGCGTGAGCGTGCCAACCTTCACCGAGTCGCCCACGCGGGCATCGAACTGCGCCAGCAGCACGTCATCGACCAGCGCGCCCCGCGCCTGCCCGCTCCGAAACTGCGCGGCGGCCGTGGCAGGCTGCGTTTCCCACGCGCCGTAGTAGGGGAAGCCCGCGCCCAGCGCCCGCACCTGTGCCAGCCGCACGCCCTGCGTGCGCGGAAACGAGACCAGCGAGGCAAACGAAACCTCGTTGCTGCGCGTGCGGCCCAGCCGGGCCAGCGTGGGCGCTACCTTGGCATCGAAGGGCTGGGTCGACGACAGCACCAAATCGGCCCCCAGCAGCTCGCGCGCCTGCTCGCGGATGCTGCGCGCCAGGTTGTCGCTAAACGAATTGATGCCCACCAGTGCCGCGATGCCCAGCACGATGCTCGACATAAACAGCGCCAGGCGCGAGCGGCTGCGGCGCGAGTCGCGCCAGGCCATGCGAAAAAGCCAAGGAAAATTGGTCATGAATACAAAACGCGCCGAGCGCGAAACATAGAGTAGAAGGGGGCTTACGCAAAAGCACGGTTGTCATTGCGAGCGCAGCGAAGCAATCGCACCTGAATGGCTCGTTGTGATGCGATTGCTTCGCTGCGCTCGCAATGACAACCGTTTGCCGCGATAAGCTGGCCCTAGATTTGCGAGGCCGCGGCCGACCCAGTACGTACCGGGCTAGTTAAAACCACCTTTTTTGATGAAAGCTTACTCCTGGCTGCTCGCTTTGGTCCTGCCCTTTGCCCTGACCAGCGCCGCCCCCAATGCCGCCCCCGGCCTGCTGTGCCGCGATGGCGAAACTAACCTGCTTTCGTTTACGACGAAAAACGGCAAGTCGGTATCGCTCTGCGTGGGCGCGGCCAACAAATACCTGGTGTACCGCTACGGCACGCCCGCCCAAACCGAGCTGCAATACCCGCCCGCGCTCGACGCCAGCAGCTGGGATAAATTTACCGTCACCAACTACCGCAAGCCCGCCGCCGACAAGCCCAACTCGGCCGAAGACCTGCACCGCCTGGTGTTCAAAAACGGCAGCGTCACCTACACCATCTACGACGACACCTCCGATGCCAACGGCCACGTGTGCGGCATCGGCATCACGATGCCCGGCAAGAAGGAAGTGTTTATGCAAGGCAATTTGAAATCGGTAACGGGCCAACTGGCCGACTTGTCAAAATATCATCAATAGGATATAAATCGCCTGTCATTGCGAGCGTAGCGAAGCAATCGCACCCGAACGGTGCGGCTGAACAGGTGCGATTGCTTCGCTGCGCTCGCAATGACAAATCACGATTCCACCACTCGGCCGCCTTTCATCCGCATCACGCGCTGGGTTTTGGCGGCCAATTCTAAGTCGTGCGTCACGAGCACGAGCGTGGTGCCAGCTTCTTTATTTAAATCAAATAGCAGCCCCTGCACCGTTTCGCCGGTGTCGGGGTCGAGGTTGCCGGTAGGCTCGTCGGCAAAGAGAATGGCCGGGCGGTTGGCAAAGGCGCGGGCCAGGCTCACGCGCTGCTGCTCGCCGCCCGATAGCTGGGCGGGGTAGTGGTGCCCCCGCTCGCCCAGGCCCACGCGCTCTAGCAAGCCCTGCGCCACCTTCGCCACGTTGCGCTCGCCGCGCAGCTCCAGCGGCACCTGCACGTTTTCGAGGGCCGTGAGGGTAGGCAGCAGTTGGAAATTCTGGAAGATGAAGCCTACGTGCTGGTTGCGCACCGCCGCCCGCTGGTCTTCGCTGAGGCTGTCGAGCTTGATGCCTTGCAACGTGACGCTGCCGCTGCTGGCCCGGTCGAGGCCCGCGCAGAGGCCCAGCAGCGTGGTTTTGCCGCTGCCCGAAGGGCCCACGATGGCAAACGTATCGGCCGGCTGAAGGCTGAAGCTGACTTCGTGCAGCACCGTGAGCTGGCGGCCGGCGCTGGTGTAGGTTTTGGTGAGGTTTTCGACTTGGAGGCTGGTCATTAAGCAGGAGTTTGGCGTAGGGTGCGGGGCTTGCCCCCGCCCGGCGTTGAAGAGGATACATACCGGGCAACGTTTGGCCGTACCAATCATACGTAGCCGAACAACGCCGGGCGGGGACAAGCCCCGCACCCTACAATCTTTTGGGAAGAAAAACGTCTCCCCAAACGTTATAGGCTACGTGGGACGCGCGAGCGCGGCCTATACTTTCGCCTGATTTCGCTTTTCATCTTATGAAGTACCTCCCAGGCAGCGCCCTGCTGCTGGCCCTACTGGCCGCCGGCTGCCACTCCGACACCCCCACTACCCAGGCCACGACCGCCGCGCCGGCCACCGCCGAAGCCCCAACTGCCAAGCAGCAGCCCGCCATCCTGTTTTTCGGCGATAGCATCACGGCCGGCCTCGGCGTAGAGCCCGACGAAGCCTACCCGGCCTTGATTGGCGACAAAATCGATTCCTTGAAACTGCCCTACACCGTGGTCAATGCCGGCCTCAGCGGCGAAACCAGCGCCGGCGGCAAGTCGCGCCTCAAGTGGGTGCTGAGCCGCCAGCCGGTAGGCATATTCGTGCTGGAGCTGGGCGGCAACGACGGTCTGCGCGGCCTGCCTTTGGCCGACACCCGCAAAAATCTGCAAGCCATCATCGATACCGTGCGCCAGCTGGCCCCGCAGGCCAAAATCGTGCTGGCCGGAATGCAGATTCCGCCCAACATGGGCCCCGACTACGCCGCCGAGTTCAAGCAGCTCTACGCCGACCTGGCCGCCAAAAACAAGCTCACGCTCATCCCGTTTCTGCTCGAAAACGTGGGTGGCATCGCCAAACTCAACCAGCCCGACGGCATTCACCCCACGCCCGAAGGCCATAAATTGGTGGCCCGCACGGTGTGGCGCACCGTGCAGCCCCTTTTATAAAATCAATAATGCCTGCCCATCCTCCCCGTATCGAAACGCCGCGCCTGCTATTGCGGGGCTACCAGCCGGCCGACCTGCCGCCCATGCTGGCCATGTGGCAGCAGCCGCAGTTTTACCAGTACCTCGGGGGGCAGCCGCTGTCTGAAAGCGAGGTGTGGGCGCGTATCCTGCGTAGCGCGGGGCTGTGGCCGGTATGCGGCTTCGGCTACTGGGCCATCGAGGAAAAGGCCAGCGGAGAATTTATCGGGGCCGTGGGCTTCGCCGATTTTCGGCGGGCCATCAGCCCGGCCCTGGGCGACTGGCCCGAGGCGGGCTGGGTGCTGGCCCCGCGCTACCACGGCCGGGGCTACGCCCGCGAGGCCGTAGAGGCTGCCCTGGCCTGGGCCGACGCTACTTTTACGCGGCCGCGCACCGTGTGCCTGATTGATGAAGCCAACGAGCCTTCGCTGCGCCTGGCCGCTAGGCTTGGTTATCGGGAATATGCCCGTGCCGAATTGGGTAGCACGCCCGTGCGCTTGCTGGAGCGTTTTGCGCCGGGTAACTAACCACGAGGGCGGGCGCAGGCCGCTTTGGCTTTGCCAACCGTTGCGCCGCCCGACCTTTGCCGCCGCTTATGACTACTACTGCCTCCGACCCGGCCGCCCGGCCCATTGGTATTTTTGACTCTGGCATCGGGGGGCTCACGGTGGCCCGCGCCGTGGCCCGGCGCCTGCCCCACGAGCGGCTGGTGTACTTCGGCGACACGGCCCACCTGCCTTACGGTGAGAAAAGTACGGCCGCTATCCAGGCGTATTCCGTCAAAATCTGCGACGTGCTCTTGCGCCAGCATTGCAAGCTCATTCTCATCGCCTGCAACTCGGCCAGCGCCGCCGCCTACGAGTTGGTGCGCGAGTACGTGGGCTCTAAAGCGCAGGTAGTGGGCATGATAGACCCCGTGGCGCAGTACATTGGCCGGCACTACGCGGGCCGCCCGGTGGGCCTCATCGGCACCAAGCAAACGGTGGGCTCCAACGCCTACCGCAAGAAAATCGACCAGCTCGACCAGGGCGTGGAGTTGCACGCCCTGGCTACGCCGCTGCTCATCCCGATGATAGAGGAAGGCTTTTCCGAAGGCCGGGTATCGGAGGAAATAATCCGCGCCTACCTCGCCCATCCCACCCTGCAAGGCATCGACGCGCTGCTGCTGGCCTGCACGCACTTCCCCCTCATCCGCCCCCAAATCGAGGCCTACTACCAGGGTCAGGTGGCCGTGCTCGACCCCTCCGACGTGGTGGCCGCCACCGTGGCCGAGGCCCTGGCCGCCCGGCAGCTACTGGCCGCGCCCGCCGAAGCCGCGCCCGCGCACCACTTCTACGTCAGCGATTTCACGCGCTCGTTTGAGGAAAGTACGCGCCTGTTTTTTGGGCAAGAAGTGCAACTGGAGCACTACCCGCTGTGGGAGTAGGAATAGGTAGACCGTCTGTCATTGCGAGAAATCTAAAAACAAAACAAGCGCCGGAGATTACCAATCCCCGGCGCTTGTTTTGTTTTATATAGCCACTGCGCAAGGTAGCGCGCCCGACGCTATTCCACCACCAGCTTGCGCACTACCGTGCCTGGCTCCGTGGCCAGGTGCAGCGAGTACATGCCGGCCTCTACGCCCGCGAGGGGTAGCTGGTGCGTAGCCAGGCCGGCGGGCAGCGTCTGCCGGCGCACCACGCGTCCCATGGCGTCGAGCAGGGTAAGGGCCACGGGCTGGCAGCCCAGGCTCGGCGGCAGCGCCACCGTCACGGCTGAGGTGGCCGGGTTGGGATACACGCCCACCTGCTGGGCCAGGGCGGCCGGGGCGGCCGCCAGCGGCTGGGGCGAGAACACCAACTCGAAGCGGCCCGCCGCCAGGGGCGCAGCGGCCGCCACGGTGAAGGTGTAGCTGGGCTGCTGATTCAGGTCGATGAGGGCACCGGTGAGCAAGTCGCGCAGGTACACGGGCACGCCGCTCAGGTTGAGTAGTTGACTGGCGGTGAGCGAGTAGCTGCCGGAAGCCGGCACGCCCAGCGCCAGCGGTAGCACGCGCGGGCTGGCTCCTAGCACCGGTTGCCCATCGATGGCCAGTGGTCCGCCGGCCGGGCTGGTGGCCAGGTTCAGGCCCGAGGAGTTGGGTAGCTTGCCGGCATCGAAATTGGTATCGAAGCCGCTGGTGGCCCCGGCCTCGAAGTACACGATAGCCTCGTCGGTGAGGACGCTGCCCGCGCCGCGCAGGGTCAGTTCGAGCAGGGGCCGGGTTTCGGCGGGGCGCTGCATGGCCGTGCTGCCGGGGGTGGTGAGGCGCTGCGCGTTGCGGAAAATGAAGCTGGCGCTGGTGCGCCCGGTGCCCACGCGGGCAAAAAATGCCTGGCCCACTGGCAGCACGGGGTTGCCCACGCCGTTGACGTAGCTGCGGTAACGCCCGGCATACGGCCCGGTGCTGCTGAAAACGTAGGTGGCGGCCTCCAGACCCGGCCGGTCGGCGGCGGCTACCTGCGATAGGTCGAGCGGGGCGGGGTAGGGGTTGCCCAGCAATTGCCAGCCGCCCTCGGGGTTAGCATCGCGGGTGCTGGTGAGGGGCACGGTTACGTCGCCGTTGTTGAGCGGCCCGGTGAAATCAACCAGCTCGCTGCCCGCCAGCTGCACGGTGTAGCCCCGGCCCACGGCCAGCGGCTCGGTGAGCGCGGCCGGTGAGAAAAAGCCTTTATCGAAACCGCTGCTGGCATTGGCCAGGCTCACCCGGCTTTCGTCGTAGCCAAACACGGTGGGGAAGGGCAGCACCGTGCCCGGCGTGGTGGCCGTGTTGTAGGCCGCGTTTACCACTGGCGCGAAGGTGCTGGTGGCCAGGTCGGCCACGGTGCTGCTACCGACCGGCGCGCTGTAGTGGCGGTAGCCCAGGCCAGGGTTCTGGCTGGGGTCGAGGTAGCGCTGCACGGTAGCCAGGCCCTGTACCACACCCCCGGCATTCACTACCAGCGCCGTGCCATTGGCGTTCGAGCGCAAAGTAAACGGCTGATTGTTAGTAGTCAGGTTGCCGGTAAGCGTCAGTGTGCCCGCCACGCTCACCGGGCTGCCCAGGCTCAGGCCGGCGCTGCTCACGCGCACGTCGGCCAGGGCGCTGGGCTGGGAGCCGGCCAGCGTTTGGGCGCCCGCGCCCGCAAAGGCTACCGTGCCCCCGCTGGCCTGGAGGGTGCCGTCGTTGGTGAGGTTGCCGGTCAGCGTCAGCTGCCCGCCGCTCATGGTCAGCGCCCCGCCGCTGCGGATGGCCAGGTCGCTGGCCGCCGCCGTGCCCGTGGTCATCACCGGGTAGCGCACCATGCCGGCCGGAATAATGACGTTGTCAGTGGCCGCCGGCACCGCGCCCAGGCCCCAGTTGCCGGCCGCGGCCCAGGCCGTGGAGGTGGCCCCGGTCCAGGTGGCGGGGGCCAGGTCGATGCTCCACTTCTGGCAGTCGTGGCCGGTGTAGTCCCACAAGGCCAGTTGCACGCCGGGGGTAGTAGAAGCAGCCGGCACCTCGATGAGGCGGTTGGTGGCCGCCGAGGGGCAAAGCACATACGCGCCGTTGGCGGCGCGCAGCACCCGGATTTTCTGGCAGTCGTTGTTGAGCCAGTCCCAGATGCCGATGGTCGCGCCGTTGGCGTTCACGCAGTTGGCCAGGTCGGCTACCCGGTTAGCATTCACCGCGTTGGCTATTTTATAAAAGCCATCGCCCGTGGGCACAAGGTCCCATTGCTGGCACAAGGCGCCCAGCCACGGCCCCTGGGCCACGGGCGCGCCCAGGCTGGCGGTGCAGCCCCAGGCATCCCACACGAGGTTGCTGTTGCGGTTGGTTATTTTGTAGCGCCCCGCTGGCAGCCAGTCGCGGCTCACGATAGGCCAGTTATTGGGGTCGTAGCGCAAAGTGGCCAGGTCGAGCTTGGGCGCGCCGTTGGCCGTGCCGTCGTAGTAGTGCATCGACACGTAGTTGGCCCCGTTTTCGCGCAGCAAACCAAAGTGCCCCGGCCCAATGTAGCGCCCCGAGGTGCCCAGCACCAGCGAGCCTACCGCCGAAAAGCCGGCCGCCGCCGCCTGCGCGTTGGTAGCGCGCAGGTCGAGGCCGTTTTTATCAAGAAAAGGCCCGGTGGGGCTGGCCGAGCGGCCCACCACGATGCGGTAGGTGCTGCCCAGCCCCCGGCAGCAAAAGCCCCGGTTGGCGTAGAAGTAGTAAAAGCCGTTTTCCTTCACCACGTAGGGCGCTTCCCAATCCTGGGTGCTGCCCGTGGTGTTGCCCGCTACGATGCTGGGGTTGGCCCCGGCCTTGCGCAAACCCGTTTGCGGGTCGAGCTCCAGCACGCCCAGCCCGCCGCTAAACGAGCCGTAGTACATATACAGCTGACCGTTTGTGTCTTTTAGAATAGCCGGGTCGATGGCATTGACGCCGGTGCTGCTGTTCGAGGCGATAACCAAGCCTTGGTCGGTCCAGCCATAATTAGGCGAGGCTGGGTCGAGCGAAAGCGACGTGGCCAGCCCAATGGCCGAGGTCGACGAGCCAAACGTGGAGCACGAGTAGTACATATAGTACTTGCCGTTGAGGTAGATGCACTCGGGGGCCCAGAACGTACCCGCGAAGCCCGGTACGATGCTGTTTATCCAGGCCGGCCACACGTTGGGGTTGCTCTGAAACACGGTGCGCGCGCCGGGCGTCCAGTTGATGAGGTCGGTGGAATACGCCCCGTAGATACCGTCGCCGGTGGTGAACATCCAGTATTTGTTGCCCTCTTTCACGAGTGAGCCGGGGTCGTGGCTGCCCACAGCCCCGACCTGCGCCCGGGCCGGCGCGACCCTTAGTACACTTAGCAGCAGCAGGCAGTAGGTACTGATTTTTAGAATGATGCGGTGTAGCTCGGGCAGCGGTTGCCTGGCCGGCTTAGGAAGTAAAAAATACCTCATGGTGGGTGGGAAATGGGTGAGACGGAGAAGCAAAATGACAGCGCCGCCCAGCGGGCGGCTGGCGCAAGTAATGAGTGGCGGTGCACAGCGAATCCGACGATACTTGCACAATCGATTGTGCAATAATAAGTATATATTTTCCGAAAACGAGCCGGGATGGGGAATAAGCTTATCATTAAAATGAGTATTATGCTTATAGCAAGTAATATAAAAAAATAATAATTTTTTCCTCCCGGCACAAACGTTTACGCTGAGTTAATCAGAAGGTAAGGCCCTGGTTTTCAAAGGCAGGGATTGTGTCGATTAATAGGGGCGGGGCTTATGGTGCCCAGGTAGCGACTGCCCTGGCCACATGGGATAGCGGGCGCGGATTAGTGTACTGACTGGTTCTTTCTAAAAATGATTAAATAGTTTGTAGTTTAAGCTATAAGCCTGGAAGTATCACCAGTAGCGTTTAGCTTTGCCGGTAGCAATGCTGGTATCCGTGCGCTACCCTGTCACTGCCTGCTTTTCCTGCCCTGTTTCCTGCCCGTCGGCCTCCTCTTGAAAACAGCTTAGTCATTTTTTCTCTCTTCCCCCACTCCTATGGTTGCATTCTCTACTCTCTTCTCGCTAAAGCGGGCCGGCTGGCTGTGCACGCTGCTGTGCTGCCTGCCTCTGCTGGGCCGGGCCCAGACGACGCTCGTCAACTACGATTTTAATACACTCACCTCCAGCTCGACCTACCCGGTGGCCCCGGCTGCCCCGGCTCCCGGCATCACCTCGGAGGCTACGAGTAGCGAAAGTACCCCTACGTCCGCCGGCGGCACCCCTACCGGCAACGCTGCCTTCGTGGCCAATACTGCTGGGCTGGCCCTGAGTATGAATAATTCGAGCGGTAGCGCCCGCTACTTCCAGTTTTCGCTTGCGGGGGCCGCGTTGCCCAAATACGCAGCGTTTAAAATCTACCTGCAAGGCTACCACTCTACCACCGGAGCCACTACGCTCACCCTGCAGTACAGCGTGAACAAGGGGCCTTTTCAAACTTTTGGTACCACCTACGCTCCTGGCCTCAATAGCTTTACTGAAGGTGGTTTCGATTTGTCCGGATTGTCGGCACTGAACGCGCCCACTAGCCTGGCCTTTCAGCTGGTAGCTAGTGGGGCATCCGGAACGGGAACTTTGCGCATCGACAATTTTCAGGTGCAGGCTACCAACACTGTCGACCCAGCCATCAGTACCTTGTCGCCGAGCACGATAGCGGCCGGCGGACCCGACCTGCCACTGACTATATCGGGTAGCAATTTCGCAGTTGGGGCGGTGGTGAGCTTCAACGGCCAGAACGTGGCCACGACCTACAACTCGGCTACCTCGCTAACGGCCCTCGTGCCGGCGGCGGCCACTGCCGCGCCCGGCAGCTACCCCGTGGCCGTGACTAATCCCGGTGGCACCAGTTCGGCGGCTACTACTTTCGTGGTCAGCAACGTAGTGCCGCGCTGGACCGGCGGGGCGGGCACTGGCAGCTGGTTCGACGCTCTAAACTGGAGCACCGGCAGCGTGCCCGGTCCCGCCGATGACGTGCTGCTCGACCACAGCTTTCAGACCGCCAGCTATACCGTGAGTTTCGACCAAAATACGGGCGTCAGCATCCGGTCGCTGGCGGTCAATCCGGGTGCGGGCGACTCCATCTTTGTGCTGGTGCCGGCTACTAATACGGCCGCTACAGCCCTGACACTCAGTAATACCAGCGCTACAGCCCTGGCGATTTATAACAAAGGAGTGGTGACCAATGCCAGTGGGGCCAGTTCGGGTGTTGGTCTCGATGCAGCGGGTAGCAATGCAACGGTCTTCATTTATAATGGGGGTAGCTACCGGCATGCCAGTGGCTGTAGCCACGCGGCGCTGGTCGAAAACCTGAGCGCAGCCACAGGTACCGAGCAGGGTATTTTTGACTTTCGGTTGCCAACCAGCGCGATTAGCTCTTATGCTATTTCAGTGTCGAACCGTACGTACGGCACCCTGATTTTGCGCAGTCGTCTCAACCAATCCGCTACTAGCTACCCCGCATCAGGCAATACGTTGACCATTCAAGGTGATTTAGTGATTGGGCCGGGCGTTACGTTTACTCCCACCATTACCAATGATGTGCGCGTAGCCGGCAATGTGCGCGTGCAAGGATTGTTGCAATTGAAAGCCAATAATGGGTCAGCTACCAGCCAGCTGGTGCTCGGTGGTAGTAAATTGCAGACTATCAGCGGTCTTATTGCCTTCGAGCCCGGCGTAGGGCTGGCAATAAATAATGCAGCGGGCGTGGTGCTCGCTACGCCGCTTACCCTCGGCGGACCGCTGGCGCTACGCAGCGGCAGCCTGACGACCACCGCCGTCAACCTGCTGACCCTTAGCAGCGCCGCTACCCTGGCCACTGCCAGCAACACGAGCTTTGTCAACGGCCCGCTGGCGCGCCAAACGGCGGCGGGCGCGGTGAATAACCTGGTTTTTCCGACGGGCAGTGGGGCGAGTTACCGCCCAGTAATCCTCAACGCTACTGCGCAGGATGCCACTACCTACCTCGTGGCGCAGAAGGAAGGCCCACCCGCCAGCGCGACTGGCTTTGTGGCGGGCACGTCGGCGCTGCCCACGCTCACGCGTGTGTCGCGGGTACGCACCTACACCATCACGCCCACGCCGGCCGCCAACAATTTCAGCGGAACCGTTACCCTGAGCTTCGGCCCCGATGATGGTGTGAGCCAGCCCGCCGACGCCAGCTTCACGCTGGGCAAAAACAGTAATAATGCCGGCTGGCAGAATATTGGCAACGGCAGCGTGAACATAACGACGGCGGCCACGGCCACCAGCGGGGCGGTCGGTACTATTACCTCGCAGCCATTCACGGCATTTTCCAATTTTGCGTTGGCTAGTACTAGTGCTGACCAGAACATCAATCCATTACCCGTAGTGCTCACCAGCTTTGGCGTAGTGCGGCAGGCCAGCCAGACAGTGCAGGTGCGCTGGGCCACGGCGTCGGAGCTGCGCAGCGCTTATTTTGAAGTGCAGCGCAGCCTCGGCGGTAGCAACTACATCACTATCGAAAAGCAGGCTGCCTACGGTACTACCGCTCAAGCGCACCATTATATTAGCCTCGACCAGCTGGCCCCAACTGGCCAGCTCTACTACCGCCTGCGCCAGGTTGATATCGACGGCACTGAAAGCTTTTCGCCGGTGGTAACGCTGGCCGCCATTGCCGCCGCTACTACTCTGGCAGTTTACCCCAACCCGGCCCACGACGAGCTGACGCTACCCGCCGTCGGCGAGCTAGTACAGGTCTTCGACCTCGCCGGCCGCGTGCTGCAAGCCACCACGCTACCCGCCTCAGGCAAGCTTAGCGTAGCTTTGCTATCGCCCGGCACCTACCTGCTGCGCGTAGTGCTAAGCGGCCAGCCCCACGTGCTGCGCTTCACCAAAGAGTAAAACCCAAACGACAACAAAAAGGCCTCGTGCGGCAAGCACGGGGCCTTTTTGTTGTTTTAAAGAGATAATCCTCTGTCAGTCAGCCCGGCGCAGCCGAGCGTATCCGTTAAATCCTACAAATCCGTTTCAATCTGCGGTCTAGACGGAGAAGCTCTCACCGCAGCCGCACGAGCGCGAAGCGTTCGGATTGTGAAACTGAAAGCCCTTGCCATTTAGCCCGTCCGAAAAATCTAATTCGGTGCCGGCGAGGTAGAGGAAGCTCTTCATATCGACTACTACGCGCACACCCTTGTCCTCAAATTCCTGGTCCATCGGGCGGGTTTCATTGTCGAAGTCCAGCTTATAGCTTAGGCCCGAACAGCCACCGCCAGCCACCGAGGCGCGCAGGCGGTAGGTGCTGTCGAGCTCAGCATCGCGCATCAGGTGCTCTACTTTTTCCTTGGCTTTGTCCGAAACGGTAATCATATCGCTAATTGGCAGTTGGTCTTGAAAGAATAGCAGCCGGGCGCGCAGATGTAGCACGCGGCGCTGAGACAACAAAGATACCGCTAAGAAGGATTCTAAATAGCGCGAAAAAATAAAAGCCGTTGCCCGACGGGCAGCGGCTTTTACGTGTAAAACGGAGTGACACTCCGTTTTACAATCTTAGTGGTGCGACTTTTCCAGCTCCAGAGCGGGCAGGCCGTTTTTCACGCGGTAGTCGTTGATGGCCATTTTGATGGCATCCTCGGCCAGTACCGAGCAGTGAATTTTTACGGGCGGCAAAGCCAGCTCTTCCACTATTTCCATGTTGTCGATGGCCAAGGCCTCGTCCACGGTCTTACCCTTCAGCCACTCGGTAGCTAGGCTCGATGAAGCGATGGCTGAGCCGCAGCCGAAAGTCTTAAACTTGGCGTCGGTGATGGTGTTGGTCGTCTCGTCCACCTCGATTTGTAGGCGCATTACGTCGCCGCACTCGGGGGCGCCGACGAGGCCGGTGCCTACCGTTTTTTTGCTTTTGTCGAGCGTGCCCACGTTGCGGGGGTTGCTGTAATGGTCGATTACCTTATCGGAGTAAGCCATTTTTGAGTTAAGAGTTTTGAGTTAAGAGTTCTGAGTTAGGATGAGTCAAAAGCTAAGTAATGAGGCCAAAAAGCAACTCAAAACTCAAAACTCTCAACTCGTAACTCCCTAGTGTTCCGCCCACTCGATGGTGTTGAGGTCGATGCCTTCTTTGTGCATCTCCCACAGCGGCGACATCTCGCGGAGCTTGGTGACGGCCTCTTTCACGTGGTTGATGGCGTAATCGATTTGCTCGTCGGTGGTGAAGCGGCTGAGGCCAAAGCGCAGGCTGCTGTGGGCCAGGTCGTCGCTGAGGCCCAGGGCCTTAAGTACGTAGCTGGGTTCGAGCGAGGCGCTGGTGCAGGCCGAGCCCGACGATACAGCCAGGTCTTTCACGCCCATCATCAGGCCTTCGCCTTCCACGTATTTGAAGCTGATGTTGGCCACGTGCGGCAGGCGATGCTCTACCGAGCCGTTCACGTAGCTTTCTTCCAGCGTCAGCAGCTCTTTTTCGAGCTTGTCGCGCAGTTTGCTGAGGCGCTCAGCATCGGCCGCCATTTCGAGGCGCGCCAGCTCGCACGCCTTGCCAAAGCCTACGATGCCGGGCACGTTGAGCGTGCCCGAGCGCATGCCGCGCTCGTGGCCGCCGCCGTCCATCTGGGCCGTCACCTTCACGCGCGGGTTCTTGCGACGCACGTAAAGCGCGCCCACGCCCTTAGGACCGTACATTTTGTGAGCCGTGAAGGCCATCAGGTCGATGCCATCGGCGAGCACGTCCACTGGAATTTTGCCCACGGCCTGGGTGCCGTCAGTCATGAACAGCGCGCCGTGCTTGTGGGCGATAGCGGCGATTTCGCGGATGGGCTGAATGGTTCCCGTCTCGTTGTTGCCGTACATGATGGTCACCAGAATGGTCTGGGGCGTCATGGCGGCTTCGAGCTCTTCGAGGCTAATCAAACCTTGCTCATTTACGGGCAGGTAGGTAACCTTGCCGCCGAGCTTTTCGATATGCTTACAGGTGTCGAGCACGGCTTTGTGCTCGGTGGTAGCGGTGATGATATGGTTGCCGCGCTGGCTGTACATCTCAAACACCCCTTTGATACCCAGGTTATCGCCCTCGGTAGCGCCGCTGGTGAAGATAATCTCCTTGGGGTCGCAGTTGATGAGCTGCGCAATCTGAGTGCGGGCGTAGTCCACGCCTTCTTCGGCGGCCCAGCCGAAGGGGTGGTTGCGCGAGGCCGCGTTGCCGAATACGTCGGTCAGGTAGGGCATCATGGCTTCCAGCACGCGCGGGTCGAGCGGCGTGGTAGCGTTGTTGTCCAGATAGATAGGTAGCTTAAGCATGGTGCTGGGCTGGATTATTCTCGTTAAGGCTAGTAGTTCAGGTGTTGACTGCGAGTGAAACAGAATTTTGGCCTAAACAGTTTTTCAAGCTTGCAAAAATAGCTGAATTATACCCAACAATGTCGCACCCGCCCACAGTGCCCTATTAGCATCAATAAATTTGCGTTTCATCCTCTTACCCACCCATGCTCACCAACCTCGAACACCTCGGCTTGGCCGTGCGCGACCTCGACGCCGCTACCGCCCTTTACACTCGCCTGCTGGGGCAGCCACCCTACAAAACCGAGCATGTAGCCAGCGAGGCCGTAGACACGGTTTTCTTCCAAGTTGGCGGCTCCAAAATCGAACTGCTGGCCGGCACCAGCCCCAATAGCGCCATCACCAAGTTTCTGGAAAAGAAACCCGAGGGCATTCACCACGTGGCCTTTGAGGTCGATGACATCGTGGCCGAAATGGCGCGCTTGCGCGCCGAAGGGTTTGTGCTGCTTAATGAAACGCCCAAGCGCGGGGCCGATAACAAGCTGGTGTGCTTCGTACATCCGAAGAGCGCGGGCGGCGTGTTGGTAGAACTCTGCCAGACCGCAGATTAAAACGGATTTTTAGGATGTAACGGATACGCCGGGCTGACTATACCAGCGGACTTTTGGTCTGCGTTTATTTCGTGTGGCAATTACCTGTGCGTGTATTCCCACGTATGCCCGCTTCCGGTTAATCAGCCCACTAGCGATAGGCTTATCCCGTTAAAAGAACACCAACTCTACTCTGCCCATGTACACTAGTTTCTTCCGCCAAGAAGTCGATTCTGCCGTTGATGTGCTACTTGCGCAGCAAGTCATTCTTTACCCCACCGATACCGTATGGGGCCTGGGCTGCGATGCCGAAGTACCCCGCGCTGTCGAGAAAATCTACAAACTCAAAGGCCGCCCCGAGGGCAAGCCCAGCATCGTGCTGGTGGCCGACCTGGCCATGCTGGCCCGCTACACCTCCGAGGTGCCCGCCGGGCTGGAAGCTGCTATCGCCGCCCAAATGCGCCCCACTACCTACATCTTGCCCGCCAGCAAGCTGCTGGCTCCTAACCTAGTAGCGCCCGATGGCACGGTTGGCTTGCGCATCGTGCAGGATGAGTTTTGCCATAAAATGGTGCTGCGCCTGGGCCACGGCCTGGTATCGACCTCGGCCAATAAAAGCGGCGAGCCCACGCCCGCCATCTTCTCCGAAGTAGCGCCGGCTATCGTGCGTGGCGTCGACTACGTGGTGAGCTGGCGGCAAAACGACGAAACCCGCGTGGCCCCCTCGCGGGTGGTGCGCCTGGGCACGGGCGGCGCGCTGGAAGTGGTGCGCGAGTAAGGCATGTAAAACGGAGTGGCACTCCGTTCGGCGCTAGGGTTGGCTAGGTTGGTGGTAGTATGGTGCTTCTTTTGGCGCAAGCGTATATTGGCCTGACGCCAAACGGAGTGCCACTCCGTTTTACAGCTATCCCTGCACCAGCCGCGCCACGTAAAAGGCCGCCGCTGCCGCCGCCGCGCCGGTAGCGGCCATTTTCAGCGCGCCCGCCACGGGTGCCTGGCCCGTCATCCGGCTTTTAAAAAAGCCGAATACCAGCAAGCACGCCAGCGTGATAATGCCCGACCACAGCAGGCCCTGCTGCGGCGTGGCCGTGAGAAAATACGCGCTCAGCGGAATGAGGCCGCCCACGGCGTAGGCCCCGGCAATGGTAAAGGCGCTTTTGAAGGCTTGGCGCGGGTCGGGCTCTTCGAGGCCCAGTTCGTATTTCATCATAAACTTGACCCACTGCGCGGGGTCTTGCACGAGCTCGGCGGTGGCCTGGGCGGCGGTGATTTCGGAGAGGCCCATTTCGCGCAGCAATTCTTGCACTTCCTGGCGCTCGGTGTCGGGCACGGTGCGGACTTCCTCGTGCTCGCGGGCCAGCTCGGCGGCGTAGTGGTCGACCTCGGTGCGGCCGGCGAGGTAGCCGCCCAGCCCCATCGCGATGGAGCCAGCCACAATCTCGGCCAGCCCCGCCGTTATCACCAGCCCCGACGACTGCACCGCCCCGCTCAGCCCCGCCGCCAGCGCAAAGGGCACCGTGAGGCCGTCCGACAAGCCAATGACGATGTCCTGCAACATGGCCGAGCTGGTAAGGTGTTTTTCGGCCGGGGCGGTGCTTTTGGGAGTCATGCTGTCAGGGTTTAGTAGTGCGAACTTTGCAGTTCGCGTTTTTCTTATTTGTCATTGCGAGCGCAGCGAAGCAATCGCACCTGAACGGTGCGATTGCTTCGCTGCGCTCGCAATGACAGACGATTTAATACTGATTACGGCATCACAAAAGCCAGGTTAGCGCTCACTACGTTGGCCGTGAGGCCGGTGTTCTGGTGGTAATACCCGTAGCGCAAATCCAGCGATTTAAACTTGGTGATGCGGTGGCCAAACGGCATTTTGAAGCGCCCCAGCCCGTAGAGCGGCGCGTAGCGCAGGCCCAGCCCCACCTTATTAGCCGAAAAGGCCGACAGGTCGTAGTCAGACGTAAAATACTCGTCCTGAATGGAGTGCGCGAGGTAGGGCGCGAAGTAGTCGGCCGCCATCTGGGTGTGGTAGCGGTAGAAGGGGTAGAGCGTGAAAAACGGCGTCACTTTCAGCGGCGTTTCCAGCTCCAGGGTGTGCGCCCGGATGCCGAAGTTGTCGTTATAAAAGCGATAGAAGCCGCGCAGCTGCACCAAATCGGTGGCGTAGTACGTCAGGCGCGCGCTCACCGGGTACTTCACGCGCAGGCGCGGCATCACCTCGGCCCGCGCCGTGCCCAGCGTGCCGGGTGCCAGCCCGCCGGGGCCATAGTCATAGAAATACACCCGCTGAAACGGCGTGCTCAGCAGCCCCCGCTGCACCACCGGCTCGGCGCTGATGGACGCTTGCAACCGCTTGCTGAGCACCTGCGCATACACCAGCGACAGCGTGAAGCTCTGGCGGTTATCAGAGCCGTAGTTTTTGTTGCGGGTGCCGCCCACACGCAGCTCGGCGGGCGTTATCAGCTTTATTTTATCAATGAACGCCTGGCCCGTGATGCTGAGCTGCCGGTTGCCATCGGCCGAGCTGCGTGCCCACGACGCCAACACGTTAAACGACAGGTAGTCATACTCTTTCGATACGCCCGCGCCCACGCCCAGCGTGGTCAGCTTATCGGCCAGCACGTGCGAAAGGCCAAAATCGGCGTGGTAGCGCACGTCCGAGGCCGAGGGCGACGACATCACCTGGTCGATTTTGTCCGACGAGGCCGAGGCGTAGTAATCGATGCCCACGTTGGCCGCCAGCCGGGTGGTCGAGTCGAGCGGCACATTCAGCAAGATGGTCGGGGCCGTGTCGGTAAGATGCTGGCTGCCAATGCCGCCCTCCACGGCCGAATGCACGCCATTCTGCTGGTAGTAGCTGCCCAGGATGTCCACCTCCGTTTCGCCGTAGCGGCCGGGCGTGGGCAGCTGCGCCGCATTGGGCGAGAGGCCCGAGCCGTCGAGCCGGTTGGGCGTGGGCGTAGCCTGCGCCAGGGCGGCGAGCGGCGCAGCGAGAGTTAGGGTGATTAGTAAGGTATTTCGCACAGATAGAAGAATTTTATAATAGATGGTTCTAAAAGACTTTGTCCTTGCGAGCGCAGCGAAACAATCGCACCCGAACAGCACGGCTACAGGTGCGATTGCTTAGCTGCGCTCGCAAGGACAGGCGATTTTAACGCACTGACAAACGTCCTTAATTACACCCGCAGCCGCCGCCTACCTTGCCGCCATTCGCGCCGGCCCCGCCTTCGCGGTAGCTCTCAAAATTGACTTCGGGCATCTCTACCTTCTTGGTCGCCAGCTTCATATCCTCGTCGTTGAGGTAAGCTTTCTGATAAGCGGCTACCGACACGCAGCCGGGCAGCGCCAAGCCGGCGGCCAGTAGCAGGCCCAGCACGGCGCAACGAAAAAACGGGTAGATTCTCATGATTTAGGCTTGGGCTGAGCGGCAGCTGCCGGGGCCGCGCTGTGGTACGGATTGAGCTGCATACCCTTGGAAACCAGCGTTTCGCCTGCGTCGGTGATGACGGTGGCGCCGACGCCTTTGAGGCGGTTGATGAGGGCCAGGCCCTCGACCGGGCCGAGCACGAACACGGCATCGTCGAGGGCGTCGGCCAGCTCCACATCGGGGCAAACGATGGTGACCGAGCGCAGCCCCGTGGCCGGGTAGCCGGTGTGCGGGTTGATGATGTGGCCGTAATACTTGCCGCCCACCGTGAAATACTGTTCGTAGTTGCCGGCCGTGACCACGGCCATATCGCTCACCGTGAGCCACGACGACACGGTGTGCGGCCGGGCCGGGTCGCCGATGGCCACGCGCCAGCCGCTGCCATCGGGCTGATGGCCCCAGCAGTACACGTCGCCCGAGCCGTTGATGAGTCCGCCCGCGATGCCGGCCTGCTTCATTACCTCGGCGGCGCGGCGCACGCCGTAGCCTTGCAGAATGCCGGCCAGGTTTATCCGCATTCCTTTTTCGGGCAAAAAAACTGAGTGCGCGGCTGGGTCAAGCTGCACCTTTTGCCAGCCGATGCGCCGCACCGAATTGCGCACCGTGACCGAATCAGGCAGGCTAACATGAGCCTGTTTATCAAATTTATATATCTTGTCCCCACTGGCAAACGTGATGTCGAACGCCCCGCCGCTAAGCTGCGAAATTTTGAGCGTGCGCGCTATCAGGTCGTACACTTCCTGGTCGACCACTACCGGCCGGATACCCGCCAGCCGGTTGATTTTGACGACCTGCGACGTCGAATCCCAGTAGGAGCACAGGCGGTCGATGCGCTGGGTTTCGCGCAGGCCGGCGCGCAACGCCCGCCAAGCCAGCGAGTCGTCGCTGGACACGGCCGTGAACGTGAACAGCGAGCCCATGAGGTGCGCCGAGCGGGTGTAGGCGCGGGCGCGCGGCGCGGCCGTGGGCTGGGCCCGCGCCCCACCCGTAGCCAGCGCCAGCAGCGTCGCGCCTATCACGATTCGCTTGATTTTGCTCAGCCAGCAGTTGCGCATAAAAAGCTATTTCTTAGCGAGTAGCTGTTGCAGATAGGCATCGTAAGCGGCCGCGCCGCCGGGGCGGTAGCCGGTGCGCGCCAGCACCTTGCCCTCGGGCGAGAGCAGCACCACGGCCGGGAATGCACCTTCTTTATTAAGTTGCTCGGCGGCCTGCTCGTTGAGCTTGGTTTGGGCCTTGTCGAGCTGGTTTTTCTTATTGCGCGGGAAGTCGAAGCGCGCCAGCACAAACTTGTCTTTAGCGAAGCCCATGAACTCGGGCTGGTCGAACACTTCCTGCTTGAGCTGCATACAGGGCTTGCACCAGTCGGAGCCCGAAAACACGGCCAGCACCGGCCGCTGGGTAGCCTTGGCTTCGGCCAGCGCGGCGGGTAGCGAGGTTTGCCAGGTGGGGGCGGGAGCGGTTTGGGCTATGGCCGGGGCGGCGGCCAGCGCCAGGCCGGCGAGCAGCAGAATACGCATGGTAGAAAGATAGTTGATTTACAGCCTAAAGACGATTGTCATTGCGAGTGTAGCGAAGCAATCGAACCTGTTGAGCCGCGCCGTTTGGGTTCCGCTCGGGTGCGACTGCTTCGCTGCGCTCGCAAGGACAAATACACACAAACGCCTCTACGCCGAAGCCCGACAAAAAGTGCGCCTACTGCATGTGCACCCGGAACTGCCACACGTGCTTATCGAGCTCGTAGCTCAGTTCCTGGAGCTGGTTCGACGTAACCTCGTCAATTTTGCTGAGGTGGTCGATACGCTGGCGCACGCGCTTGGCCACGGTGGTGATGCGCTCGGTCATCAGGATAAGTACTTGCTTATCGGTGAGGTAGCCGCCCGGAAACTCACCTAGGTTGGCCGTGGCGGCTACTACGGCGGTGCGGCCGTCGATGGGGTTGCCCACTTGCAGCACGCGCTCGGCCAGCAGGTCGGCGTATTTGCGGTACTCGTCGGCGTTTTCCTGTAGCTTTTCGTGCAGCGAGAGGTAGAGCGGGCCGCGTAGGTTCCAGTGGCTTTGCTTCGAGTCGTGGAATAGCTCCAGCAACTCTACCACAGTGGCTTGCAGGTCGTCGGTGACGGGCTTGCGCTTGTCGGCTTCTACCGGGATGAGCGGGTCGGCGGCGGGGTTGCGGTAGTCGAGCCGGCCGCTGGGGTCGGCGGGTGGCGTGGGGGCGTTGGCGGGTGCGCCGGCCGGCGGCGGGGTGCTGCGGCGGGTTTGGGCGGCGGCCTGGTGCGAGGTGGCGGCGGCCAGCGCAAGGGCAGCGGCCAAGATGGTGATTTTCATGCGTCAGGAAGAGTTGAAGCGAGGTTGTTTCAGGCTCCTTCAACGCCGGCTTCGCTTAGGCGCACCTTAGCAGTACCTTAAAATTAGCTTAAAATACAGTTGCTCAAATGGCCGGGCGCGCTCCAGTCCCGTTTTTGCCGGTACGTATGCACATTCTGATAATCGAAGACGAGCTGGGCATCGCCCGGTTTCTCAAGCAAGGGCTCGAAGAAGAAGACTTTAGCGTGACCGTAGCCAGCACCGGCCCGGCCGGCCTGGCGCTGGCCCTGGAGCAAGTCTTCGACCTGCTGCTGGTCGACTGGATGCTGCCCGGCCTCACCGGGCTGGAACTGTGCCGCCAGCTACGGGCCGCCCGGCCGGTAGTGCCCATCATTTTTCTCACGGCCAAAGACACGGTGGCCGACACCGTGGCCGGCTTGCAGGCGGGGGCCAACGACTACATCAAAAAGCCATTTCACTTCGAGGAACTGCTGGAGCGCGTCCGGGTGCAGCTGCGGCCGGCGGCGGGGGTGCCCGAGCGGTTTGGGGTGGGGCCGATAGTGCTCGATGTGGGCACGCATCAGGTATTCAAAAACGATGAGGAAATCGCGCTGACGCAAAAGGAATTTGCCTTGCTCGAATACCTGCTGCGCCACAAAGGCAAGGTGTGCCGCCGCCGCCAGCTCATCGAAAACGTGTGGGATATTCACTTCGAGTACAACACCGGCGTGCTCGATGTGTACATGAACGCGCTGCGCAAGAAGCTGGGGATTAACAATGAAGATTATCTGCAAACCATTCGGGGCGTGGGCTACGTGGCGCGGGATTAAGAGAAGTAGCAGTACAACGCCCGGATAGAGGAGTTTGCGGTGAAAACGTCCGTCATGCTGAGCGGAGCGCAGCGGAGTCGAAGCATCTCTACCGCTTCGTTGCTGGCGTTTGAAGTTACGCTGCTAAAGAGATGCTTCGACTCCGCTACGCTGCGCTCAGCATGACGGACGTTTTACATTACCAAGTAATCACCCTTCACCCATGACCCTCCGCTTTCAAGACCGCATTGCGCTGCACTACGTGCTGGCCACGGCCGCGCTGGTGGCCTTGGCCTATCTGGTGGTGTATGGCGTGGTGCACCAGCGGGTGTATGCTGACCTTGACGCCAATCTGCGCTACGAGCTGGCCAAGCACCGGCAAGAAGTGGGCGCGGTGGGCGGCCGCATTCGCTTCGTAGACCGCGAGGAGTGGGCCGAGCGCGAGCACCGCGAAGTGCAGGTAGACCCGGTATTCGTGCAGATAACCGACCCGCACGGGCAGCTCGTAGACCGCTCACCCAACCTCAAGGGCGAGCAGCTGCCGGTGGCTGCCCCGGCGGCGGGTAGCCAGCCTTTTAATGCGGTGCTGCGGGGCAAGGCCATCCGGCAGGCGCAGGTGCCGGTGGCGGGCGCGGCGGGGCCGGTAGGCTACCTGGTGGCCGCCATTTCGGCCGAGGCCGCGCAGCGCGTGCTAGCCAGCCTGCGGCTGGTGCTGCTGGGGTCGTTTCCGGTGGTGCTGCTGGTGCTGTTTGGCACGGCGCGGTGGCTGGCGGGGCGCAGCATCGCGCCGCTGGCGGCTATTACGGCCACGGCCCGGCGCATTACCCAAAATAGTCTGGATGAGCGCCTTACCCTACCGCCGCGCCCCGACGAGCTGCACGCGCTGGCCAGCGCCATCAACGGGCTGCTGCACCGCATTGAGCAGGCCGTGGCGCGCGAAAAGCAGTTCACGGCCGACGCCTCGCACGAGCTGCGCACGCCGCTGGCCGTGCTGCGCGGCACCCTGGAGGTGCTGCTGCGCAAGCCCCGCAGCGCCGCCGAATACGTGGAGAGCATCACGCGGGGAATGCGCGAAATCGACCGTCTCACGCGCTTGGTCGAGCAGCTGCTGCTCCTGGCCCGCTTTGAGGGTAGTGCCGCGCCACGCCGCCACGAACTGGCCGTGCTGGGCTGCGTGCACGAGGTGTTGCACCGCCGCCGCGCCGAGCTGAGCACCCGGCAGATGCGGGTGGAAGTGCGGGGCGAGGAAGACATGGTTATCATGTCGGACCCGTTGTTGGTGGACGTGATTCTGGACAACGTGCTGGCCAACGCTATCAAGTATTCGCCGGCCGGCGCTACCATCACGGTAGGTTTGGCGCGGCAGCCCGGCCGCTTGGTATGTATCATTGCCGACGAGGGCATCGGCATCGCGCCCGCCGACCTGGCGCGCATCTTCGACCCGCTGTACCGCGCCGATGCGCTGACGCATAAGGACATTGAGGGCGTGGGCCTGGGGCTGTCCATCGTGGATAAGGCCTGCGCGCTGCTCGGCATCGAGCGGGCGGTGCAGAGCGAGCTGGGCCGGGGCACTGTTTTCACGCTCGGCTTTCCCGCCTGATGGCCGGCCCTGGGCGCTACCGTGCTGCGAGCTACCAGGCGTTCGGCAGCGCGCCCGTATGCTTGCAGCGCGCTTTAGTTATCGCAAAGCAGCTTGCCTGCAAGGTTAGGAAGGCCGCGCCCGTTGCGTTGCGGCTTGCAGGCGGGCATTAGCGCACTAGTGCCAACGGGGTAAGAATGAGGCAGCCTGTTTTTTTAAGCTAGTTGCAGTAGGCTGATTTACCCTCAGTCTATCAGTATCTTTGGCTTATGTATACTAATTACAAATTATTCCGGGTTTCACTACTTAGCGCCTGCCTGGCGGCGGCTGGCGTAGCCCACGCCCAGGCCCCCACCATCACGGCCGCCACGCCGGCCGCCAACGCCCGGGCGGCGGCCCGCGCGGGCGCGGTGCAGGTTACGTTTTCGCAGCCGCTGACGGCCGCCTCGGCCTCGGCGCTGAAGGTATTTGGCAGCCAGCGGGGCGGCTTGCGCACGCGGGGCGCCACGCTGGCTACGGTGAGTGGTAGTACACTGGCGTTCAGTCCGGTGGCCTATGCCTTTGCGCCGGGCGAAGCGGTGAGCTACATCGTGACGACGGCGGCGGCCGGCAGTGGGGGCACCCTGGCCCGGCCGCGGGTCAGCGAGTTTACGGCGGCCGTGGGCGGCACGGGGGTGGGCGTGTTTGGCGGGGGCAGCAGCGTGGCGGTGCCTACCTACGCCAGCAAGGTGCTGGCCGGCGACGTAGACGGCGACGGCGACCTGGACCTGGTAGCCCTGAACTACAACACCGGCGGTAGCAATGGCAAAATAAGCGTGCGCCTGAACGGCGGCGACGCCACCGGCTCCAACACCGGCGTATTCAGCGGCACCCAGGATGTAATGGTGGGCCTCACCCCCAGCGACGTGGCCCTGGGCGACGTAGACGGCGATGGCGACCTGGATATGCTGGTGGTAAACTACGCCACGGGCACGGCCAGCGTGCGGCTCAACAACGGCAGCGGCCTGTTTGGCGGCACCGGGAGCGTAGCCCTGGGCACCAATACCAACTCGCTGACGCTGGGCGACATCGACGGCGACGGCGACCTCGATTTGCTGGCTACCAACTCCAACATCGCGGCGGGGGCCAGCGTGGTGCAGGTGCGGCTCAACAACGGCAGCGGTACGTTCAGCGGCACCCAGACGGTGAGCGTGGAAGACTTGGCCTCGACCGTGCGGCTGGCCGATGTGGACAACGATGGCGACCTGGACTTGCTGACCGCCAACTACTCGGCCTACACCGTGAGCGTGCGCCTAAACGGCGGCAACGGCCTGGGTACCAACACCGGCGTGTTTTCGGGTGGCTCGTCGGTGGCGGTGGGCTCGCGGCCGGGTGGGCTGGCGCTGGGCGACGTAGACGGGGATGGCGACGTGGACTTGCTGACGGCTAACCTCGAAGGCACTACCGCCACCCTGCGCCTGAACGCGGGCAACGGCACCTTCGGCGGCGGGCAAACCATTACGGTGGGCAACAACCCGCGCGGCGTGGTGCTGGGCGACGTGGATGCCGATGGCGACCTCGATTTGCTGGTGCCCAACGTCGACGACAACACCGTGAGCGTGCGCCTGAACGGCGGCGACGCTACCGGCTCGGGCACGGGTGTGTTTGCGGGCGGCGGCGAGTTTGGCGGCGGCGACAGTCCCGTGGGCTTGGCCCTGGCCGACGTGGACGGCGACGGCGACCTCGATGCCCTGGTTGGCAATTATACCTACGTGGGCGCCGTAACCGTGCGCCTCAACCGGCCCACCGGGCCGCCCACCATCAGTAGCTTCAGCCCCGTGCGGGGGCCGGTGGGCACCAGCGTCACGCTCACCGGCACCGGGCTGCTCGGGGCCACGAGCGTGGGGTTTGGCGGGCAGGCGCAGCCGGTGCTGAGCGGCAACTCGGCTACCAGCGTTACGACGCTGGTGCCCACCGGGGCCATTACGGGGCCGGTAACGGTAACCACGCCGGGCGGCACGGCCACCAGCAGCGCCTTGTTTGAGGTGGTGCCTGTTCTGAGTGCAGCCAGCCCGGCCAGTGCCCCGGCCGGGGCGGCCATTACACTAAGCGGCACGGGGCTGGGAGGGGCCACGGCCATCACGTTTGCGGGTAGCAGTGCCAATGTGGTGAGTAGCGGCTTTACCGTAAACGCCACCGGTACGCAGATTACGGGCATCGTGGTGCCGGGCGGGGCCGCCACGGGCAACGTAACGGTAACGACTGCCGGCGGCACCAGCAATGGCGTAGGCTTTACGGTAACGGTGCTCGTGCCGCAGCTTACCAGCCTCAGCCCGGCCAGCGCCCCCGCCGGGGCCACCATCGCCCTGGTGGGCACGGGGCTGACCAATGCCACGGTGGTAACGTTTGCCGGCACGGCCACTAACACCGTCACGACGGGTTTTTCGGTACCGGCCGCTTCTAACATCATCGGCGTGGTAGTGCCCAGCGGGGCCATAACGGGTAGCGTAACCGTAACTACTCCCGGCGGCACCAGCAACGCCCTGCCCTTCACGGTTACTAATGACCTGATTATAACCGGCACGACGCCGCGCAGCTACGCGCCGGCCGGCTCACGCACGGCCCCGCTGCAAGTAGCTTTCAACCAGCCGCTGCTGCCCGCGGCGGCGAGTGGGCTGCGGGTGTTTGGCGGGCTGCGCGGCGGGCTGCGCACGCGTAATACGGCGGCCACGGTGAGCGGCAATCAGTTGGTGTTTACGCCGGCCCCGGCGTTTTCGCCAGGCGAGGTGGTGAGCTACACCGTGAGCCGCACCGTGAGCAGCTCACTCAGTCTGCTGAACCGGTCGCGGGTAGGGACCTTTGTGGCGGCGGCGGGCGGTACCGGGCGCGGGCGCTTCACCGGCAACCAGTTTGTGCAAGCCACCAACTCGCTACCCGCCTCCGTAGTGCTGGGCGACGTGGACGGTGATGGCGACCTCGACGCGCTGTACGGCGGCGTGGCCAGCGGCACCACGGTAGGGCTGGCGCTGAACGGGGCCGATGCCAGCGGCTCTAATACGGGCATATTCGGGCTGCATAACTCCATCAGCACCAACTCGGCCCCAGAAATAGTGCGCCTGGCCGACGTAGACGGCGACGGCGACCTCGACGTGCTGGCCGCCTGCTTGTTTGGCACTTCTTTCGGCTCGGGTAGCACGGTGAGCGTGCGCCTGAACGGCGGTAACGCCACAGGCTCTAACACGGGCACGTTTTCGGCCGGCTCGGATGTGCCGGTGGGCGACGGCCCCCGCGGGCTGGCCGTGGGCGATATAGATGGCGACGGCGACCTCGACTTCGTAACGGCCAATACGGGCCTCGGGCTGAGCTACGGCACCGGCGGCACCGTGAGCGTGCGCCTCAACAACGGCAACGGTACCTACAGCCTCGGCCAGACGGTGTATGCCGGCCTGGGTGCCCGCGACGTGGCCCTGGCCGACCTCGACGGCGACGGCGACCTCGACCTGCTGGTGGCCAACGTGACGGCCAACACGGTGAGCGTGCGCCTGAACGGGGGCGACGCCAGCGGTTCCAACACGGGTACCTTTGCGGGCACTACCGAGCTGCCGGTGGGCACCAGCCCCAGCAGCATCGCGGTGGGCGACGTGGATGGCGACGGCGACGTCGACATGGCGGTGGCCAACCGCACCCAGCCCGGCACGGTGAGCGTGCGCCTGAACGGGGGCCTGGGCTACTTCATCGGCGGCTCGGAGGTGAATGTGTACAGCGACCCCGCCCAGGTAATACTGGGCGACGTAGACGCCGACGGCGACCTGGACTTGCTAACGGCTGACTACCAAGGCCAGGGGGGCAGCACGGTGAGCGTGCGCCTGAACGGGGGCGATGCCAGCGGCTCCAATACGGGCACTTTCTCGGGCGGCTCGAACCCTCCGGTGGGCAGCAACAGCAGCTCGGCCCCATCGGCCCTAGCGCTAGGCGACCTCGACGGCGACGGCGACCTGGATTTGGTAACGGCCAACGCCGGCGACGGCACGATAGGCGTGCGGTTCAACCGCAGCCTTACCGAGCCGACCATCACCAGCTTTAGCCCGCAGGCGGGCGTGGTGGGTACCAGCATCACCATCACCGGCACCTTCCTGAGCGGGGCTACCGTGGTGAGCTTCAATGGAGCTCCACAAACGGTTATCACGAGCAACACGGCCACCGGGCTCACGGTGCAGGTGCCGCCCGGCGCCACTACCGGGCCGATTACCATTACTAACCCGCTAGGCTTGGCGGTCAGCACGATGCCGTTTACCGTGAACCCCACGCCGGTGCTCACCAGCATCAGCCCGGCCAGTGGGCCGGTGGGCAGCACCATCACCCTCATCGGCACGGGCCTGCGCTACGTGTACGGCGTGCAGTTTGCGGGCACCAGCAACAACACGGTGTTCAACGGGCTGACGGTGAACGCGGCCGGCACCGAAGTAACCGGCGTGGTAGTGCCCAGCGGGGCCACCACGGGCACCCTCACGGCCATCGCCGCGCTGGCCAACAGCAACGGCCTGCTCTTCACGGTAACGCCCCGGCAGCTGACCGTGACCCAGGGCACCACGACTTACCCCAACAACAGCACCTACTACTTCGGCTCGCAGCCGATAGGCTCGTCGCTCACCGTCACGTTTGTGCTGAATAACAGTGGTACGACGCCCATTAGCCTGAGTAATTTCAGCCTTACGGGCGACTATTCGGTAGCCGGCGGCCCGCCGGCCGTGGTGCCGGCCGGCGGCAGCCTGGCCCTGCCCATCGTGTTCGCGCCAGCGGCGGCCAACAACCGCAACGGCGTGCTGACCTTCACCTCGCCGGAAGGCAGCTACTCGCTGAATCTAACCGGGCTGGCTACGTACCTAGTGCCTACCATCAGCAGCCTGGCGCCCGCCAGCGGAGCCCCTGGCACCACCGTTACGGTCACGGGCACGGGCTTCGTAGCGGGCAGTACTACCCTGACCCTCAATGGTCAGGCAATCAGCCCAGTGGTAAGCAGTTCCACCGCCCTCACGTTTGTGGTGCCGGGCAATGCCACCGCTGGGCCGGTAGCGGTGAGCACGCCGGGCGGCAGCGCTACCAGCGCGGCTACTTTCTGCGTGCAGTATCAGCCGTACCCCGTGGGTGGCAGCCGCTGCGGAGCGGGCTCGCTCACGCTATCGGTGAGCGGGGCGCCGGGCGCGGGCAGCTACGCGTGGTACAGCAGCAGCAGCGGCGGTACGCCGCTGGCCACGGCGGCTACGTTTACTACCGGCTTGCTGGCGGCCACTACCACCTACTACGTGGGCATTCGCACGGGTGCGGCGGCCACCGGCTGCGAGGGCAGCCGCGTGCCGGTAATGGCCACCATCGACCCGCTGCCGGTGGTGGGCGTGGCGGCCAGCGGGCCGCTGGCCTTTTGTCCCGGCGGCAGCGTCACGCTCACGGCCTCGGGTGCTGACAGCTACCTCTGGAGTACGGGCCAAACCAGCGCCAGTATCAGCGTGGTGGCCAGCGGCACCTACTCGGTGAGTGGCCGCACGCAGGCCGGCTGCGGGGGCACGCCGGTGGCTACCACCGTTACGCTGCTGGCGGCCCCGGCCCAGCCGGTCGTCACGGCGGGGGCGGGCGGCCAGCTGAGCAGCAGCAGCGCCACCGGCAACCAGTGGTACCTGAATGGGGTAGCCATTGCCGGGGCCACTGGCCAGGCGTATTTGCCCGCCAGCAACGGCAGCTACACGGTAGTAGTAACGTCGGCGGGCGGCTGCGTTTCGGCGGCTTCGGCGGTCTATGCCGTCACGCAGTTGGCCGCGCTGCCGGCCGCGCTGGCCAGCCAGCTGCAGGTATTTCCTAACCCGGCTTCGCAGGTGTGCACCGTGCAGCTGCCGGCCTTGCCCGGCGGTGGCGGCACGGTAGTGCTGCTCAACGCGCTGGGGGCAGTAGTGCGCCAGCTGCCCGCGCCGGCCACCGGCGCGCTCACGCTGGAGCTGCGCGGGCTGGCGCGGGGCCTCTACGTGGTGCAGTTGCGAACCAGCCTCGGCACCTGCGCCCGGCAGCTCGCCGTGGAGTAGCCCGCCGCGCCGCCAGACCTGCTACCTGCTGCCAAAACGGCCGGCCGGGGTACCGACTCCCGAAGTCGGTGCCCCGGCCGGCCGTAAGTTTGCCCCATGACCATGCCCACGCTCCCCGACCTGCCCATCTTTCGCACCATCGCCGAAGCCGCCCACGAGCTAAGCCAGCCCGCCTACGTTATCGGCGGCTACGTGCGCGATTTGGCCTTGAAGCGGGATAGCAAGGACATCGACGTAGTGACGGTGGGCGACGGTATCAAGCTGGCGCAGGCCGTGGGCCGCAAGCTGCCCGGCCGGGGCCGCGTGTCGGTGTTCAAGAGCTTCGGCACGGCCATGCTGCCTACCCAGGAGGCCGGCGAAATCGAGTTTGTGGGGGCCCGCAAGGAAAGCTACCGCGCCGAGAGCCGCAAGCCCGAGGTCGAGGCCGGCACCCTCGAAGACGACCTCGCCCGCCGTGACTTCACCATCAACGCGCTGGGTTTGAGTTTGAACGAAGAAGACTTTGGCGCGCTCGTGGACCGCTACGACGGCATGAAAGACCTGGCCGCCAAAATCATCCGCACGCCGCTCGGGCCCGACATTACGTTCTGCGACGACCCGCTGCGCATGATGCGCGCCATCCGCTTCGCGAGCCAGCTCAACTTTGATATTGAACCCGATACCTACGACGCCATCGCGCGCAACAAGGAGCGTATCAAAATCGTGTCGCAGGAGCGCATTACCATCGAGCTCAACAAGATAGTGGAGTCGCCGGTGCCGAGCTACGGCTTCAAGCTGCTGTTTCAAACGGGGCTCTTGCAGCTCATCTTCCCCAAGATGGCGCAGCTGCACGGCGTGGAGAAGGTAGGCCAGCACGCCCATAAGGACAACTTCTACCACACCCTGCAAGTGCTCGACAACGTGGCCGCCGCCGGCGGCGACCTGTGGCTGCGCTGGGCCGCCATTCTGCACGACATTGCCAAGCCCGCTACCAAGCGCCTCGACCCCAAAGTGGGCTGGACGTTCCACGGCCACGAGGACAAGGGCGCGCGCTGGGTGCCCGGCATTTTCACCGACCTCAAGCTGCCGCTGGGCGAGGAAATGCGGATGGTGCAGAAGCTGGTGCGCCTGCACCTGCGCCCCATCGTGCTAAGCAAGGCTATCGTAACCGACTCGGCCGTAAGGCGTTTGCTGTTCGAAGCCGGCGACGACATCGACCGCCTCATGCTGCTCTGCCGGGCCGACATCACCAGCAAGGACCACCAGCGCAAGGCCCGCTACCTCCACAATTTCGACATCGTGGAGGAGAAGCTGCGCGAAATCGAGGCCAAAGACCACCTGCGTAATTTCAAGCCCGTCATCACCGGCGAGGTCATCATGGAAACCTTCGGCCTCAAGCCCTCGCGCCAGGTCGGCGAGCTGAAAGAAGCGGTGCTGGAAGCCATTCTGGAAGGCGAGGTGCCCAACGAGTGGGAGCCTGCCTACGCGCTGCTGTTGCGGCGCGGCGCGGCGCTGGGGCTGGCGGTAGCAAAGCAGTTGGAAGCCCCCGCCACTTCAAGCGAAAGCGCCGAAGCTTTCACGGAGTAGCAGATTCATTGGGTTATGATACGCGATGTGATAATCCTGGCTTTTGTAGGTGCCTTAGTGCTCTTATTGGGCGTGTCAGCGATTGCGGGCAGCGAGCTGCTTTTTGCAGCCAACGCTTTTTTGTATTGCGTGGCTTTTCTGGCAATGGGTTTGGGCGTGTATGCTAGTACCCGATTCTGGGCTATCAGCCCTAGGAGGGCCTACGTGGTAGCCAGTGCCTGTTGCCGCCGTATTTATTATCGCGCTACTCGTTTGGCTGGTCGGTAGCCCGAACAGGCAATTATATGAAATACGTGCGCTCTTGGCTATTTTAGGGCCTTTCTTAGTTGCTAATGCGGCAGCCTACTGGCTGGTAGCCAAGGGAAAATAGTGGCTTCAGAAAGCCACAGCCGCCTCTAATCAGTGCAGTAGCCCGAAGGTGACGAGCCTGTAGTGTTGTGACCTATATTTTCTCCGGGGCCGCGCATAGGGAGCCGCGTTTATAAAAGGATAAGTGAGCCAAACCCTCCGCTTCAACGGAATGGTTGATAGTTGCATTAAAATAATTTTCAACTGCACTTTATAGCTTATAAATATAAACCTGATAAGGGCTTGATAATAAAGTGATTTTTGTTATTCGATAGTTGTGCTATATACTTGCGGTAGATTTATCACTATTCAGGTTCTTGTCATGATGCTATTTTTACGAAATGTTATCTGGTTTGGCGCAGCGCTGCTAGTGCTTGCTACCGCTGCTCTGCCAGCCGCCGCGCGCCGGGTGGCCGCCTACTCGGTCACGGGCCACGTGCGCAACAAAGGCGGCCAGGCGCTGGCCGGCGTTGTCATCAGCATGCAAGGTGGGGCGGCCGTGCAAACCGGCGCGTCGGTAACGGCCACCAACGGCGAAGGTGGCTTCTACCTGAGCTGCGCCAATGCCGAGCCGCCCGTGCTCACCCTCAAGTACGCGGGCTACCAGACCCAGACGTTTCGGATAACGGCCAAAGGGCCCGTCGACATCGTGCTCTACGAAACGGGCACGCCGCTCTTGCCGCAGTCGGCCGGTATCGAGATGGTGGTTGAGATGCCCGAAACGCCCGACGTGGCGGCGGCCTTTCCGGGCGGGGCCGCCGCCTACCAGGCCTACATGAAGCAGAACCTGCGCTACCCCCGCGCCGCCCAGGAAAAGGAGCTGGCGGGCACCGTGCTGGTGAGCTTCACCGTGGATGAGCAGGGCCGCATTCTCGACCCGCAGGTGGCGAGCGGCGTGGCCGGCCTCAACGAGGAGGCCCTGCGCCTGGTAAGCACCATGCCGTGGTGGACGCCCGCCCGCCGCCAGGGCCGGCCGGTGCGCTCGGCGTCGTATCTGCGCGTGCGCTTCGAGTTTCACGGCGAGTAGGACTTAGAGAAGAGTTTTCACTGATTATTCTCCGAATAAACTCGGGTTCATAATTAGGTAAAATTTTAGTCAGCAAAAGGTTAAAAGCCCTCGCGTACTTGCGGGGGCTTTTCGCTTTTAGCACGGCTGACTATGTTATCTACTTCTTTCTTACGCCGCAAACTCCCGCTGTTACTCTTGGCCGCTGGCTGGCTACTGGCCAGCCGGGGGGCGGCGGCCCCGCTCACGGGCCAGGTTTTCAACCACGCCCACGAGCCTTTGCCGGGCGTGGTGATTACCCTCCAAAACTCGGCTACTATCACGACGACCAACGCCACTGGCGAGTTTTTTTTGAGTGCCGATGAAGCGCTGCCCGTGCTAGTGTTCAAATACATGGGCTACCAGACCCAGGCGGTGCGGGTGAAAACCCGGGGCACCGTGAAAATCACGCTTTATGAAGTGGGCGTGCCCAGCCTGCCGCCCGCCGCCGGCCTCGACCTGCTGGCCGAAGCCCCGCCCACCATCGACGAGCCGCCGACGTTTCCGGGCGGAGCGGCGGCTTACCGCGCCTACCTGCGCGACAACCTGCACTACCCCGCCCTGGCCCGCGACCAGGGTATTGCGGGCGCGGTGCTGGTGGGCTTCGTGGTCGATGAGCAGGGCCGTATCCTCGACCCGCAGGTGGCCAAAGGCTGTGATGGCCTCAGCGAGGAGGCCCTGCGGCTGGTGGGCCGCATGCCCTGGTGGCTGCCCGCCCGCCGCGCCGGCCAGCCCGTGCGCGCCACGTTTTACCTGCGCATCCGGTTTGCGCTGCAATGAGCGTAGCATAAGCTTCAGCTTGTTTCTTGAGCGAATATGCCTGGCCCGGCTGGCCCGGCGCTTCATAGCAAGCCCATAGTAGTATTTTGGCCGCGTGAAGGCGAATAATGAAACTACTAAAGCCACCCCGCTCGGCCGCCCGCGCCTGGGCTGGCGGCGCGAGCTGGCGCTGGCCTTGCTGCCCACCGCCACCGTTTTGGTGCTGCTGTGGCTGCTCAAGTTGCTGAGCAACCAGCAGTTGCTTTTTGCCTCGCTGGCGAGCAGCTGCTTTCTCATCTACCTCGACCCCGGGCACCCGGCCAACAGTGCCCGCACGCTGCTCGTCAGCCAGTTGTCGGCGGCTGGGCTGGGGTTTGGGTTGCACGCGCTGCTGGGGCCGGGCTATCTGGGTGCGGCGCTGGCGCTGGTGGGCATCATCGGGGTGATGATTTTAACCGATACCATGCACCCGCCGGCCGTGGCTACGGCACTGAATTTCGCGTTTCGGGCGGGCACGGGCGAGGGGAATCTGGCCTTATTCGGGCTGGCGGTAGGCCTGGTGCTGGTGCTGCTGGCCGTGCAGCGCGGCTCTGCGTATCTGGTGCGGCGCTTCACGCCAGTAGCCTGATTATGCAAGCCGTTCCCGAGCACCCCATTACCTTATTTGGCCGCACCGAGGAAGGCGTGGTAGCCGCCGTGCAGTGGCTCAAGCTGGGCGTCGAGCTGGTGGGTGCTACCATCATTTTTCTGGGTATTCTCACGGCGGGAGGCTTGCTGGTCAAAGCGTTACTGGCGCGGCGCACGGTCGATTTTACGGCCATCCGGCTCACGCTGGCGCGCTACCTGGCCCTGGCGCTGGAGTTTCAGCTTGGGGCCGATATTCTGAGCACGGCCATTGCGCCGAGTTGGGAGCAGATTGGCAAACTCGGGGCCATCGCCGTGATTCGGACGGCGCTCAACTTCTTTCTTTCCAAAGAAATGCAGGAAGAACGCCGGCAAAGCGGCGATGAAAAAGAAGTAATTGAAAAGGTGTAGCTTACGCCGCCCGGCCCAGCCGCAGCAGCGCCCGGCGCACGTCTTCGGGCGTGTCGATGCCGAAGGCTTCGAGCTCAGTGATAGCGGTTTGAATGACGAAGCCATTCTCCAGCCAGCGCAACTGCTCCAGGCTCTCGGCCACTTCGAGGGGCGAGGGCGGCAACTGCGTGAGCTGGCGCAGCACGTCGGGGCGATAGGCGTAGAGACCCAGGTGGCGGTAGTAGGGGTGGTGCAGCAGCCACTCGGCCTCGGGCTGCTGGCGCTGGTAGGGCAGGGGATGGCGGCTGAAATAGAGTGCCCGCCCGCGCCGGTCGGTGACCACCTTGGGCAGGTGCGGGCTGAACAATTCCTCGTCGGTAATCACCGGCTTGATGAGCGTGGCGATGTCGGGCGGCGCGGGCTGCTCAAACAGCGCTACCAGTGCTTGTATTTGCGCGGGGTGGATGAACGGCTCATCGCCCTGAATATTAACGATGCAGCCCGTGTCGGCCGGCTCGCCCAGCTGCTCGAAGGCCTCCCACACGCGGTCGGTGCCGCTGGGGTGGTCGGCCCGCGTGAGCACGGCCTCGCCCCCGAAGCTCCGCACGTGGTCGAGGATGCGGGCATCGTCGGTGGCCACTACCACGCGGGCCAGGCCTGCTTGCCGCGCCTGGCTTACCACGCGCTGAATCATGGTTTGGCCGCCTAGGTCGACCAGTGGCTTGCCGGGCAGGCGGGTAGAGGCGTAGCGCGCCGGAATGATGCCGATGGCCATACTAGGAATTAGAAGTTTTGAGTTGGGAGTTTTGAGTGGGCCGCTCGCCGCCACTTTTCGGCCCCGAAACTACGGCTGCCGGGCGGCTGGCTATTTACTTTGTTTTTTGCTGGCCCCGTGCCCCGGCCCTATTTAGGTGGTCTGGTCTATTTTTAGTTTTGCTTCCGCGCATGAGTTTGTTAGCTTCCTTATTGATACTGAATGCCCTGCACGGCCCGCTGGCCGCGCCCGCTACCGCCGTCCCCGCCGATTCTGTCGGGCAGGAATTTCGCGGTGGACAACGCTTCGTGCGCCACCGCGTGGCGCAGGGCGAAACCCTCTTTGCCCTGGCCCGCCGCTACCACGTGTCGGTTGATGTGATTACCGGGGCCAACCCGCAGCTCAAAAATGGTCTCGCCATCGGCGAAGTAGTGTTGGTGCCACGCCCCGGCGGTGCGCGCGCCGCCGCGCCCGCCACGGCCAGCGCCCCCACCAAAATGCCGGCCACTACCCCCGCCGCCAGCGGCAGCGCGCCCGCCCGCTACACCGTGGCCAAGGGCGAAACGCTGTTCGGTATTGCCCGGCGCTTTAGCCTCTCGCCCGCCGAGCTCATCCAGCTCAACCACCTGCCCGATGGCGGCGCAGTGCGCGTGGGGCAGGAACTGCTGCTACGCGCCGCCGGCAGCGAGGCCACCCCCGTGGCCGCCGCCCCCGCCCGCCCCAGCGAGACACCCGCGCCCACGCCCCGCGTAAACCCCAACGCGCCGGCCCAGATTGCGACTATTACCACGGCTAAGGAAGCCGACGCGCCGCCCGTGGAGCGTGCCCCCACTCGCGCCAGCGAAGTAGTAACCCGCGTGACGGAAAGCGGTATTGCGGCTACCATCGCGGGCAGCGGCACCGACAAGTATTTGGCCTTGCACAAAACGGCCCCCGTGGGCACCATCATGCAGGTACGCAACCAGATGAACGGCCAGTCGGTGTACGTGCGCGTCATCGGCGAACTGCCCGACACCGGCGAAAACGCGAACATGCTGGTGCGCCTCTCGCCCCGCGCCGTGCAAAAGCTCGGTACCAACGACGCCAAGTTTCGCGTCGAAACGAGCTACGTGCCGTAGGGATTTATTCACGCTTTCTCTCGTTTGTCATTGCGAGCGCAGCGCAGCAATCGCACCCGAACGAACCGCCCAGGTTTTGTTCGGGTGCGATTGCTGCGTTGCGCTCGCAATGACATTTTTAATTTATGGACTCCCGAAAACTGCTTGAGCTGCGCGACTTGCTCGACGAGCGCGTGGCCCGCCACAACCAACCGGCCTTTATTGCTAAAGACCCCATCAGCATTCCGCACCAGTTCACGCGCTTGCAGGATATCGAGATAAGCGGCCTCTTTGCCGCGCTGCTGGCCTGGGGCCAGCGCCCTACTATCCTTAAAAAAACGGCCGAACTGATGGCGCGCATGGACGACGCGCCTCACCAGTTCATAACCCAGCACCAGGACGAGGACTTGAAAAAGCTGCTCAAGTTTTGCCACCGCACCTTCTGCGATACCGATTTGCTTTATTTCGTGCATTGGCTGCGCTGGTTTTACGAAGGGCACGACTCGCTGGAAGACGCCTTTTTGCACGGGGCTACCATGCGCGAGCGGCTGGTAAATTTTCACGACCTGTTTTTCAGCCTGCCCGATGCGCCCGCCCGCACCCGCAAGCACGTGGCTACGCCCGCCCGGGGCTCGGCCTGCAAACGCCTCAATATGTATTTGCGCTGGCTGGTGCGCCATGACGCGGCAGGCGTCGATTTTGGGTTGTGGCGGCGCATTGCACCCAGCGAATTAATCTGCCCCATTGATGTGCACGTCGAGCGCCAGGCCCGGCTGCTAGGCTTGCTCAAACGCGACAAGGTAGACTGGCCAGCCGCCGAAGAGCTCACCGCTAACCTGCGCCTGCTCGACCCCCAGGACCCGGTGAGGTACGATTTTGCCTTGTTTGGCGAGGGAGTAGGGCCTGCATAGGTAATAGATAGCTGGAAACGGCTCATATCCCTATATTTACCGCCGGCAATGCGGGCCGCTGTTGCGGCTTGTCTACAAACTCTTGCCAGCGATAATATGAAAAAAGTTTTATTCTTTCTGTGGGTAATGCTGCTCACGCTGGCCCGCCAGCCGCTCGCCGCCCAAACTACCATCAACGTCTTTAACGGCGTGCTGTACTACGATGGCTACGCTGCGACCGTGACCAACCCGGCCCCGCCCACCGGCGTTATCCGGCACCGCAACGACCTGTACGCGCGCCGGCTCACCGCCGCCGAGATACAATCTATGGGCACGCTGCTGACGATGAAAGTGACCATCGCGGCTGCTTGCGACAACTACGACCGCATTGGCAACGTGAACCTGGCGCTCGTGCCCAAAGGGGCCACCACCTACACGCCCGCCGACGTGCAGCACATCGAGATAGCGCGCTACATCACGCCGTTTATGGACAAGAATAAGACGCCCAGCTCGGTGTCTTACGACTACGAAATCAGCAATATCGCGGCGCTACTCAAGGAAACCAGCCTGAGCGCCAACTATGATTTCTGGGTCGAGCTGCAGGTGTTTGGCGTGCCCTACGCCGCTAACACGCAGATAGCCGGCTGCACGGGCCGCACTGACGTTTTCTACGGCTCGCTCGATTTTACTACCAACGCGCCGGCCCCCGCCCAAAGCACTAACGTGCTGCGCCCGCTGCTGTACCAGGCCAGCCTCAACAACTACCAGACGAGCGCCACCGACACGCTGGGCAAAACTACCCGCACCGTCAATTTCATCTTGCCCGTGGGGCTCACCGATGCGGCCCTGTTTCTGGTTACCTCCAACCACGGGGCCAACATGGGCGGCGAAGAATACAACCGCCGGATGCACTACGCCTACTTCGACAACGTCTTGAAGCTAAGCTATAAGCCGGGCCGCGTGTCGTGCGAGCCCTTCCGCCAGTACAATACCCAGGCCAATGGTATCTACGGCCCCAGCCCCCAGACGAACGCCCAGTGGCAGTCGTTCAGCAACTGGTGCCCCGGCGATAAAATCGATATCCGGCGCATCAACCTGGGGCCCCTGGCGGCCGGCAGCCACAGCTTCCGCATCCGTGTGCCCGATGCCGCCTTCGTGGGTGGCCAGGGCGATATTCCCACCTCAGTATACCTGCAAGGCAAAACGAGCGGCGTGCTGAGCACGGCGGGCAGCCGCGGGGCTACCGGCGCGTTTTTCCTCTACCCCAACCCCTCGGCTGGGCTCGTGACCGTGGCCAACCCCGCCGGCGTGGCCGTGCGCGAGTTGGTAGTGCGCAACGCGCTGGGCCAGATAGTGCATCGGGCCGCCGGTAGCAACGCGCCGCAGTTCGCGCTCTCGCTCGGCAGCCTGGCCGTGGGCACCTACGTGGCCGAAATCCACACCGCCGAGGGCGTGGCCACCCGCACGTTTCAGGTAGCCCGCTAGCTGCCGGCTTCACAAGCAAAACGGCCCCACCGACGAATATGTCGGTGGGGCCGTTTTGCTTGTCGGGCTTTCGGGGCGCGCAAGCCCAGGCTGCGCCGCCCGCCGCATAACGCACTATGCTTAAAAACTCAAAAGGCCCCGAACTGCCCGCTTGGATATTTCTGGTAGTGCGGCTAGGTACGCTGCTGGCCGTGGCCGTGGCGGCGGTACTGGTGGCGCGTTGCCAGGAGTAAGTAGAAGCCAGTGAGGCTTGGCGCGGGTGCTGCCTACCCCGCCACCACCGGCAGCAGGGCATCTTCGGCGGCGGCAGTGAGGCGGTGGTAGCGCGTGCGCAGGCGGCACACGTGGGTGAGGTAGCCCCAGTCGGCGAGCAGGCGCATGGCCCGCACCCCCGAGCGAGCGCCCACGCCGCCCGCCGCGTGCAGCGCCGGGGTAGCAGCCTCGGGCTGGGCTAGTAGCAAGAGCAGCATTTGGGCCAGGCAATTCCGCCGGAGCGAATTGCGCTGGCCGTGGGTGGTGCGCAGCCAGTGGTCGAGGCGGGCAGCCACGGCGGCCGGGCTTCGGTCGGGCAGCACCGGGTCGGCGCGGCGGGCGATGCGCTGGGCTAGCGCGTCGGCGAGGGTAGGGGGCGGCGGGGTAGCGTCGGGCATGGGTAAGGTTGTGCAGTTAGCCAAATATAAGGGGTAATACGCCAGTTTGTTGGGGTGATATGCCAGCGGATTGGTCTAAGACGCCAGCCTTTTTACATAAGACGCCAACCTTTTGACACAAGACGTCAGTGTATATACATAAAACGTCAGTAAATTGATATAAGACGTCAGAAAATTAACATAAGACGCCATTGTATTGACGTAATGTGCCATTGAGTGTTTGTCATGCTTCGACTCCGCTGCGCTCCGCTCAGCATGACGGATGCTGTTTAAGCCACTTCTGGCGAATCTTCCCGCCCCGCCCCGTGTTTTACCTTTGCAACTAGATATCAGATTTTCCGCTCGTTTCGATTTGTTAGTACCCCAGAATTTCGAGGCCAAGATTGGCTTTTCTACCCTCCGCGACCTGCTTGAGCAGCTGTGCCTGTCGGCCCTGGGCCGGCACTACGTGGCCAGGATGCAGTTTGTCACCGACCACGAGCAGCTCGCCAGGCTGCTGGCCCAGACCGACGAGTTTGCCCAGCTGCTGAACGGCGGCTCCGAGTTTCCGGGCGCGTTTTACTTCGACGTAACCGTGCACCTCAAGCGCGCCTCGCTGCCGGGCGCCTACCTCGACGTGGCCGCGTTCTACGAGATTAAGATGAGTTTGCGCACCATCCGGGCAGCGCTCACTTTCTTCACCCACGCCCCCGAAGGGCTCTACCCCAACCTGCGCCTGCTGGGCATCGGCATTCAGGCCGACCGCAACTTGCTGGCCGCGCTCGACAAGGTAGTGGACGACGAGGGCCACGTGCGCGACGACGCCTCGCCGCTCTTGCGCCAGATTCGGCAGGAGCTCCATCAGCGCCAGGGGCAGCTGCGCAAGCAACTCGCCAGCATCCTGCGCCACGCCAAAAGCGAGGGCTGGGTGCCGTCTGATTCGGAGCCGACCATCCGGGGCGGGCGCTTGGTGCTGCCGGTGGTGGCCGAGCACAAGCGCCGCCTGCGCGGCCTCATCCACGACGAAAGCGCGTCGGGCCAGACCGTGTTCATTGAGCCGGCCGAGGTGTTTGAGCTCAACAACGATATCAAAGACCTCGAAAACGCCTACCAGCGCGAGCTGATTCGCATTCTCACCAGCCTCACCGACCAGCTGCGCCCGCACCTGCCCGACTTGCGCAAGGCCTACAACTACCTGGGCTTATTGGATTTCATCCGGGCCAAAGCCCGCCTGGCCCGCGAGCTCGACGCCCAGCTGCCCGAGCTCAGCAGCAAGCCGCTCATCCGGTGGCGCGGCGTGCGGCACCCGGTGCTGGCGCTCACCTTCAAAGAGCAAAACAAGGCCGCTGGCAAAGACGACGAAAAGCGCGAAGTAGTGCCGCTGGACATAGAACTAACGCCCGAGCAGCGCATCCTCGTCATTTCGGGGCCCAACGCGGGCGGCAAGTCGGTATCGTTGAAAACCGTGGGCCTGGTGCAGTACATGCTGCAATGCGGCCTGCTCATTCCGTGCGACGACTACTCGGAGGCCGGCATGTTTGAGGATATTCTCTTGGACATCGGCGACGAGCAAAGCCTCGAAAACGACCTGTCGACCTACTCCTCGCACCTGCTGGCCATGAAGCAGTTCGTGACCGTGGCCAACAAAAAGAGCCTGGTTTTGATTGACGAATTTGGCACCGGCACCGAGCCCAGCCTGGGCGGGGCCATCGCGGAGGCCGTGCTGGAGCAGCTTAATAAGGAGCGCGCTTTTGGGGTGATAACCACGCACTACACCAACCTCAAGAACTTCGCCGAGAAAACCGACGGCCTCATCAACGGGGCCATGCGCTACGACCCCGAGCGCTTGCAGCCGCTCTACCGCCTCGAAATGGGCAAGCCGGGCTCGTCGTTTGCCATCGAGATAGCGCGCAAAATCGGCCTGCCCCGGCAGCTCGTGGAGCGCGCTACCCAGCTGGTGGGCAAGGACAAAATCCGCTACGACCGCCTGCTCGAAGGGCTGGAAAAAGACAAGACCGAGCTCGAAACCCAGCTGCGCGAAACCGAAAAGCTGCAAAAGGGCCTGCGTAAGTTCACCCAGGAATACCTCGACCTCAAAAACCACCTCGAAGACAACCGCCTCGCCCGCCTGCGCGACGCCAAGCAGCAGGCCCAGCAGCTGCTGCGCGACACCAACCAGCAAATCGAGGCTACCATTACCGAAATCCGCCGTTCGCAGGCCGACAAGGAAACCACCAAGCAGGCCCGCGAAAAGCTCGACACCTTCGTGCGCGAAAAGCTGCAAGTGGAGCCCCCCAAAGCCCGCCCCAGCCGCGAGCTCGCCGACCCCAACACCCTGCACCCCGGCGACCGCGTGGCCATCCTGGGCCAGGAGGGCCACGGCGAGGTAGTGAGCGTGAAAGGCAAAACCGCTGAAGTGCTCTTCGGCGGCCTTAAAACGCTGGTGAAAGTGGCCCAGCTCGAAAAGCTGAGCCGCGCCGAAGTGCGCGAGCGCGAAGCCGCCGCCCGCAAAACCGCTGCCGCCAACACCGGCCCCACGCTCGACATCACCGGCCGCATGGCCAGCTTCAGCCCCACCCTCGACCTGCGCGGCGAGCGCGCCGAAGACGCCCTCACCAAGCTCATGAGCTTCGTGGATGACGCGGTGATGCTCGGCATCCCGGAAATCAAAATCCTGCACGGCCGCGGCAACGGCGTGCTGCGCCAGATAGCCCGCGACTACCTGCGCCGCACCCGCACCATCGCCAGCGTAGGCGACGAGCACGCGGATAGGGGCGGCGACGGCGTGACGCTGGCGGTGCTGAAATAACCAAGAGTACGAGACATAAAATCTAACCTCTGTAATAATCTGAAAGAGTGGTGAAGGAAAATAAATATTAAATACATCAGTCGCGACTCAGTGCGACTGATGTATTTAATGTGGAAAATTTGGCAATCAACCTCCACCAAAAATAACAGCCTTATAGCTAAGGCCAAATCCAAGCCAAGGGGTGTAAGCATAGTTCCAATGTTGTCCATTGCCAGTTAGGGGAGCATCTATGCCACCAACTAAACCGATACTGAATGAACGGATAATAACCGAAAAGCCGAGGCCAACACTCATGCCAAAATCAGAACGGTCTTTTTGTACATGTCCATCAGTATTCGCAGAATTAAGCGCAATGACAGTAGGAGTTACAAATAGAGCAGTCATTGTAGTAAATGTATTCGCAGTAGCTTCTTCGTTTTCCCAAAAACGGGTTTTACCTGTTTTATATCCATAATATACGCCAGCATTAAAACCTGACGAGGCCTCAGACGAGACACCATTTCTAGTTCCAAAGCGGTATTTAAAAGGAATTGTAGCTACACCGATTTCCTTGGTGCGAAAACGAAGAGTTATGCTATTAAGCGGGTCACTTAATCGTGCCTGTCTAGAAATGGAAATCTTAAATCCATAAGGGTTTTGGGTTTGATTGACATTAGCTGGATTTACTGTTGCAGGGAATGGAGGCATAAATCGCCAAAAGCGAACGGTCAATGTATCTTTGTCCTGCTTAATGCTTGCTTTTAAATCTGTTATGGTTGTAACGGATATAGCGGCACTATTTGAAGTTGCTTTATAGCGAAGGGTAGTGCCAGCTGGTATGGTATAATGAAAACCAGGCTGTACCTGAGCAAAAGAAGTATTTGCAGCTTGCAGTGCTAAGTAGGTAAGGGTGAGGGTACGGTAGGTGAACATGAGGCTTGTTTTAAGGTAGAGCTTTCTTAAAAGGATTAGCTACTTTTGATTTGTTGCCTCACAGTTCCGCATAGGGGTCGTAGCCCGCCGCCGGGTACCACTCGCCCCTAAAGAGCGCCGCCTGCCGGCCCACGGTACACCACTGCACATGGTCAGAATCCACGAAGGAGTGGGGGCGCTGCGGGTAGCCCCAGTTGCCACCCCAGATGAGCTGATGGGCGCGGGCTAGTTGACCCAGAAAATCGAAGTCGCCCTTCCACGATGGCTCGCCGGCCGCGAGGTACACGATGTCGGCCGCCAGGCCGTAGTGATGCACGCCCACCGTATCCAGTTTGGAAGCCCCGGCCAGAAAAAGCTTGTGCTGCCGGGGCTGGCTGCGGTAAGTTTCGAACACCATGAGGGTGCGGCCGTGGGCCGCCGCATCGGCTATGATGCCCTGCACTTTCTGGCGGAAGGGAGGCGCAAGCAAGTCGAGGCTCGCTACCCGGTCAGAGCTGGTGTAGAGCGGACTTTGCTGGATGACGTCGGTGAAAAAAGTGCCCATGAGCCGGCTAGTAGCGGTAGACCATGTATAGCCTACCCACCTGCAAAGCACGACTATGAGTTTCGCCAAGACATCAGTGCCAGCACTGGTATTTCGAGCCAACCGCTGTGTAGTCAGCCTGGTCGCTCCATATCAGCCCAAGGACGAAGGTGCCAGGGCTGTTTCGCGCGGTAACTCTAAGCACTTGAGCTGCTAAGAAAAGCTACCCCACCAGCTCCGCAAACAGCCGCGCCAGCGTGGCCCCGGCATCGTCGCACAGCCCCGGATGCACGGCCGAGGTCTGCACCACCGTGCTGCGCTGCGCCGTGAGCCACCGAAAGCGCGAGGCCACTGCCAGCTGCCCAATCGGCCCGCCCTCGGCCCGGCCCCGGCAAATGCGCTCGAAGGCGCGCAGGCGCGCGCGCAGGTCTTCGATATCGAGCGCCGGGCCGGCGAAGGCGAGTAGGCGGGCTTCGTTGAGCTCGGTTTTGACTTGCAGAAAGCCCTGGGCGGCGCAGTACAGAATCACGCCCACGTTCAGAAACTCTTCGCGCTCGACGCGGGGTACCACCCGCAGCACGGCGTACTCAAATAGCGGCATGGCGGGCGTTCTGGGCTTCTTGCACAAATACTTCGGAGGCGGCCACGCGGGCCGATAGAAACTGCACGTACTCCTCGCGCCGCTCGGCGGGCGCGAGGGCGGAGGACTCATCGGTGAGCCACTCGTCGGGCACCAGGGCCACGATGGCGCGCAGCACCTCGGGCGTGAGGCGGGCGCGGTAGTCGGCATCCACGGCGGCGAGCTCGCTGGCCTGGGGCAGCAGCACGTGGTCGCGCACCTGCGAGAAGGGGCGGGGGCGCGGCTGCGCCCAGTCGGGGCCGGTGTGGTGCACGTAGAGCGCCGCGCCGTGGTCAATGAGCCACAATTCCTTGTGCCACATGAGCAGGTTGGTATTGCGGGCGGTGCGGTCCACGTTCAGGGTCAGGCAGTCGAGCCACACGATTTGCGAGGCCAGCAGCGGGTCCACTTTGGTCACGAGTGGGTCGAAAGTGCTGGCCCCGGCCAGGAAGTGCAGGGCCAGGTTCTGGCCCACGCTGGCTTTCAGCAAGTCCTGGATTTCCTCGTCGGGCTCGGTGCGGCCAAAGGCTTCGCTGAGCTCGCAGAATACCAGCTCGGGCATCCGCAAGCCCAGAAAGCGCGCGATTTCGCCCACTATCAATTCGGCTATCAAAACCTTGATGCCCTGGCCCGCGCCCCGAAACTTAACCACGTACTTGAACCCATCGTCGGCCTCGACCAAGGCGGGCAGCGAGCCGCCTTCGCGCAGCGGAATGATGTAGCGCGTGACGTGCACGGTGCGCAGGGCAAGGTCGGGAATGGGCATAAAAACGTAACAAGAGAAGGCCCGCAAAGGACGAGCCGCGTCGATAAACAAGCAGAGGAATTCTGACCTTAACGCGCGCCCAGCAGCCCGGCTAGGCCTTTTACGTTGAGCCGGGCGAAGCTGCGCACACGCTCGAAGCGCGCCTGCGTGGCGGCCAGCTCCTCATCGGGCGGTAGCTGGCGGGGCACCTGGATAGCGAGGCGCTCAAATACCGTAGCGGCGATGTCGAGGTAGCCGAGCAGCAGCAGAAACAGCTGCTTTTTCTCGTCTTCCGCGTAGCCCTTGGTGCGGATGGCCTTGGTGAGGGTGTCCAGCTGGGCGGTTTCGTCGGTGAACAAGTCGCGCAGGGCCGCGCGCTGGCGGCGGTAGTCGGCTAGCGTCCCTTCCTCCACGGCGGCCGGCGAAAAGGGGAAGGTATCGGTAAAAGCCACCGATTTGGCAAAGGCCGCTTCGGCCTGGTAAATGAGGGCCAGGTGCTTTTGCAGGCTCGCCCAGAGGCCCGTGCGGGCGCGCTCAAAGGCGGTGCTGGTGGGTTCGGTCATGAATGGGTTTTTAGAAATAAGAAAGTAGAATAAGCTCCTTTTTAAGCGGTAGGTGCTGTAAACAGCCGTCATGCTGAACGTAGTAAAGCATCTCTGCCGCTTCATCTAAACCGCGCAACGAAGCGGTAGAGATGCTTCACTACGTTCAGCATGACTACTCCGAAACGCTACAGCAGCAGTACATCGATGCGGTGGGCGTGCACCATTTGCAGCGCCTCCGACCAGCTGAAGACCGTGAAATTGCCATCCTGCGACGCAACCAGGGCCACGCCGTCGTGCTGGTCGTGCACAAACTGGGCGGCGGCCAGGTGGCGGGTGCCGCCGTTCTTGGCCGGGTGCAGGGTAGTAGCCGTAGAGCCCACTACCGGCTCAGTCACAATGAGCTGCTCGACCGGCGAGCCGTGGGCACTACGCGTGACTTTGGCCCCGAAGGCCAGCAGGGCGTAGTCGCGCGTGAGCACGGTGGCCCCGTCCACGGCCGTGAAGCCGCCCACGGTCGAGATGGTATCGAGCAGGTTTTCCTGCCAGTCGCGGTGGGTATGGTCGGGCTGCGCCAGCAGGGCCGGAATGCCGTCGTAGGGCGGATGCACGGGGTAGCTGAGCGGTTGCACGATGGAATCGCGCCAGGCGTCGGAGCCGGGCGGCACCAGCAGCACCAGCGCCCCGCGGCCGTGGGCGCGCATGGCGCGGGCCAGCTCCAGCAGTACCTCCACGCCGGGCGTGGTGCCGGGCGCGGTGGTCGAGAGCGCGATGTCGGGCAGCGACGCGCTCAGGGTGGGGTAGTCGGCCAGGCCATGGTTTTCCTCATCTACTACCCGCACGTGGTCGCCGCGCAGCACGGCCACGTTCACGAATTTGCCGAAGCCATCGGCGCGGCGGTGCTTGGCCACCAGCAGGCCGGGCTCCACCACTTCCAGTACAAAGCACACCGGCGGAATGTGCGTGACCGTGCCCCATACGTAAAGGCCGTGCTCATCCTGCCCGATGCCCAAGTGAATGCCCGGCTGCTCCACGGCCGGTGCCAGCTTGGTAACGGACTGCGGCGTGAGGCGCAGCCGGTGCGCAAACAGCAGCGGCCGCCGCGCCTTGTCAGGGGCCAGCAATGCCAGCGAGATGCGCGGCGGCCGGCCTTCCTCGCGGCGCAGGCTGGCCCAGAAAGCTACGTCAATCACTGCCTCGATGAGGTCGGCCGGGGGCGGCGGGGGCAGGTCATCGTCGCAGAGGCGGGCCGCTGCCGCCCAGTGTTGGGCAAAATGCACGGCCAGCGCGGGGGCCACCATGCGGGCGGCCAGGTAGGTAGGTTCGGAAAGCATGGGGGCGGAAATCTCCGCAGACATTCGCAGAAGTTGCAAGCCAAACCAGAGAAGTCCGCCTGGGGTTTGGCGACCCCGGCCGCCACCCGTGGCTTTACAAAATATTCACCTCGGGGTGCAACTCGATGCCGAACTGCTCGCGCACTGTGCGGATAATCTCCTCGGCCAGCTCGCGCAGCTCCTGCCCGGTGGCCCCGCCGTGGTTTACCAGCACCAGTGCCTGGCGGTCGTGTACGCCGTGGGTGCCCGCGCCCGCCCCGCGCCGCAGCCCCTTGAAGCCGGCCTGCTCGATAAGCCAGCCGGCGGGCACTTTCACGCCGCCCGGCACCGGGTAGCCGGGGATGTTGGCGTAGCGACTCTTGAGCTCGTCGAACTTATGCTGCGACACCTCGGGGTTCTTAAAAAACGAGCCCGCATTGCCGATTGCGGCTGGGTCGGGCAGCTTCGAGCGGCGGATGCGAACCACGGCCTGGCTCACGTCGCGCGGGGTGGGCTCGGCCTCGATGCCCAGGTCGGCGAGCGTGGTCTGGATGTCGCCGTAGCGCACGTTGAGCGGGCGCTGGGCGGCGGGGCGGTGCAGCCGCAGCACTACGGCCGTTACCACAAACTGGTTTTTGAGCGGCCCTTTAAATACGCTTTCGCGGTAGCCAAAGCCGCATTCTTCCTTGCTGAAAATCCGCAGTTCGCTGGTCTTAATCTCCACCGCCTCCAGCCGCTCGAAGGTGTCTTGCAGCTCGGCCCCATAGGCCCCGATATTCTGGAGTGGGGCCGCGCCCACCGTGCCCGGAATGAGCGAGAGGTTTTCCACGCCGTGCAGGTCTTCATCCAGGGCGTATTCGACCAAGCCGTGCCAGCTTTCGCCGGCCCCGGCGCGCAGCAGGGCGCTGTGGGTTTCGGCGTCTTCGGTTATGACTTCTAGGCCTTTAATTTCGTTTTTCAACACCACGCCGCCGAAGTCCTGCGTCAGCAGCAAGTTGGAGCCGCCGCCCAATATCAGCAGCGGCCCGGCCTGCACCTCGGGCAGCGCCAGCAGCTGGCGCAACGCATCGGCCGAGGCGAAGCGGGCAAAATAGCGGGCCTGCACATCAAGGCCAAAGGTGTTGTAGGGGCGGAGCGGAACGTGTTCTTCGAGGTGCGGCATGGCGCAAAGGTCGGGCCGTAGCGCGGACTTTTAGTTTGCGCGTGCGTTGCGGCGACCTGCCACTCGCGGGCTAAAAGTCCGCGCTACCTTCACTGCATGGACCCCAAAGCCGCCACCCGCCTCAGCAAGTTTCTCAGCCGCCACCTGCGCCACCAGCCTCAGGCCATCGGCCTCACGCTGCAAGCCGGTGGCTGGGTTGAGGTAGCCGACCTGCTGGCCGCCTGCGCCGCCCACGGCCACCCCCTCACCCGCAACGAGCTCGAAGGCCTGGTCAAAGACAATGACAAGCAGCGCTTTGCCTTCGATGAAACCGGCCAGCGCCTGCGCGCCCAGCAGGGCCACAGCGTTGAAATTGATTTGCAACTGACGCCCGCCGCGCCGCCCGCCGTGCTCTATCACGGCACCGCGCCGGCCGCGCTACCCGCCATCCGGGCCTCGGGCTTGCAGAAAATGAACCGCCACCACGTACACCTCACCACCGACGAAGCCACCGCCCGCCGCGTGGGCCTGCGCCGCGGCCGCCCCGTGCTGCTGGCCGTAGAGGCCGCCGCGCTGCACGCGGCGGGCGGCATATTTTACCGCTCCGGTAATGGCGTGTGGCTGGTAGACAGCGTGCCGCCGCAGTACGTGCGCGAAGTGCCGGACTGACGTGAAACCTCACCCCCAGCCCCCTCTCCAAAAAAGAGGGGGGACTAGCCCTGGTTTTAGCTTCTAAAAACTAATTATTAGAGCTAAAACTAGAAGCTAGTTCCCCCTCTTTTTTGGAGAGGGGGCTGGGGGGTAAGGTTCCACGCTAGGGCCTACGGCAGCGTCGCCCGCACGTTGAAGCGCGAGTCGGCACGCACCTCCGTGTTCTGGCGTAGCGTCTGGGCCAGCTCGGCGGTGGTAGTGAGGGTGTATGAGCTGCCTTTCAAGTACATATCGAGGTTAGCGCCAGTGGGATTGAGGCTAATGCTCGTCTGGCCGGTGGGCACGCTGGGCAGCGAGGCCAGCAGCACCTTGTTGGAGCCCGCCGCGTCGGTGGCGATGTAGATGCTGATGCTTTTCAGAAAGTCGAAATTCTGCGTGCTCGGGTTGGTGACGGTGAGCGTGAGGCGGTCCAGCGTCACGTCCTTCACGTAGTCGGCCGAGGTGTTGTTGTTCTTGTAGGTGCTCTGTGCCGAGGTAGGCACCGACACGCCCGGAATACTCAGCGAAACCCCCGGCGGCACGAAGGGCGTACCCGGAATAGTGAAGCTGCTGGAGTCGCTGACCTGGAAGGTGAGTAGTTCCACGATTTTCTTGCAGCTCGCGGACCCAAGGAACAATATAGCTGCCAGTAGCAAATAGGATTTTTGAAAGAGGATATTGCGCATAAAGCAGTTTGTGATATGTTAAAGGATATTTTATTGATAAACACAAATATAAACGCTGCGCGGGCGTAACGCCCAGCTTTCTCGCTGATACTGGCCGGCTGGTAGCCCAACCGCTATTTTGCGCGGGTAAGCGGCCTGTTTTGCTAGCCGAATCGCCGGGCGGCTCACTTACGCGCTATCCTCACCCACTTCGTCATGAAATACTTCCTTCTCAGCAGCTTGCTTCTTGCTGCCGGCTCAGCTGCCGCCCAGCACGACGCCCCGCCCGCCCAAAATGCCGCTACTGTCAGGCAGGCGGTCAACCTGCCCACCCTGCCCACGCCGCGCCAGCTATACCCCGGCCTGTTTGAGGCCGTGCAGTTGAGCCGCATCTACGCCGATAATAAGACCTTCGTAGATGCCCTGCCCACCGCCCCGCCCACCGAGATAGTGGCCGCCTACGAGCGCCTGCGCACCCAGCCGGGCTTCGACCTCAAGACCTTCGTGGGGCAGTATTTCAAGCCGCCCGTGGCGGCCACCGACGTGTACCGCAGCAACGTGCAAGCCGGCATTCGGGCGCACCTCGATACGCTGTGGACGGTGCTGCGCCGGCCGGGCCAGGCCGAGGCCGCGCAGTATTCGTCGCTGCTGCCGCTGCCGCGGCCCTACCTGGTGCCGGGCGGGCGCTTCCGCGAGATATATTATTGGGATTCGTATTTCACGATGCTGGGCCTGCGGCAGGCGGGCCGCACGGCGTTGCTGCGCGACATGGTGGCCAACTTCGGCTACCTCATCGACCGCTACGGCCACGTGCCCAACGGCAGCCGCACGTACTACCTCACGCGCTCGCAGCCGCCGTTTTTTGCCCTCATGGTGCAATTGTTGGCCCAGGCCGAAGGGCCGGGTAGCCAGGCGGTGGCGCAGTTTCGGCCCCAGCTCAAGCAGGAATACGCCTACTGGACCGCCAGCGGCGACCAGCTGGCACCCGGCACCGCCGCCGGCCGCACCGTGCGCCTGCCCGGTGGCGAGCCCCTGAGCCGCTACTGGGACGACAGCGACCAGCCCCGCGAAGAGTCGTACCAGGAAGACGTGGAAGCCGCCAAAAAGAGCCCGCAGCCCGCGCCCGAGTTCAACCGCAACATCCGGGCCGCCGCCGCTTCGGGCTGGGATTTCGGCTCGCGCTGGTTTACGCCGGGCAAGGGGTTGGAAACCATCCGCACCACCAGCCTCGTGCCCGTTGACCTCAACTGCCTACTCCTGACCCTGGAGCAAACTCTCACCAAAGCCGCCCAGCAGGCCGGCGACTCGGCCGAGGCCAAGCAGTATCGGCGGGCCGGGCAGGCGCGGGCCGCCGCCATCCGCAAGTATTGCTGGGATGCGAAGGCGGGCTTTTACGTTGATTATGACCTGCCGCAACGGCGGCCGTCACCAGTGCACACTTTGGCCGGCGTGTTTCCGCTGGCCTTCGGCATCGCTACGCCCGACCAGGCCAAAAAGGTGGCCGGGCACCTGCAAAACGAGTTTTTGCGCCCCGGCGGCCTGCTCACTACCACCAACCCCAGCGGCCAGCAGTGGGACGCCCCCAACGCCTGGGCACCCCTCGAATACCTCTCCATCGTGGGTCTGCGCCGCTACGGCCACAAGCCGCTGGCCGACACCGTGGCCCACCGCTGGACGCGCCTCAACGTGCGCGTCTTCACCCAAACCGGCAAGCTGCTGGAGAAATACAACGTCGAAAAAACCGACCTGCTGGCCGGGGGCGGGGAGTATCCCTTGCAGGATGGCTTTGGGTGGACAAATGGGGTGCTGCTGACGCTGCTGAACGAGGAGAAGCGGTGAGCCTCACGTGGGGCACCTCACCCCCCGGCTGGGCGCTTGCCCTACCGCACCCGATACCCGCTTAGCGCATAAAACAGCAAATATGCATAGCACAGCGCCGGCACCACCATCGCCACGCGCAGCCCGCCGCCGTGGGTGGCCAAAAAGCCCATGAGCGGCGGCAGCAGCGCCCCGCCCACGATGGCCATAATCAAAAACGAGGAGCCCTGCTTGGTAAAGCGCCCCAGCCCCGCGATGGCCAGCGGAAAAATAACCGGCCACATAATCGAGTTGCACAACCCGCAGAGAACCAGAAGCCACAGCGCCGTTTCGCCCTGGCTCAGCACCGACGCAGCTACCAGCGCCACGCCCGCCGCGCACACTGCCACCAGCAGCGCCCGGTTGTGAAACCGCAGCAGCAGCGGAATGCCCAGCACCCGCCCCACCAGCGAGCCAAACCAGTACGACGACACCAGCACCGCGCCCACCGCCTTGGTAAAGCCCAGCGACGTATCAATCGGGCTGGGATTCTGGCCGAACAGCACGCCCACGAAGTTGGTCGCCACGTTCAGCCCCCGCACCAGGCTTTGGGTGAAGGCCGAAAGCTGCTGAATGCCCTGGCTTTCGCCGTAGCGAATGAGGAATGAGCCCAGCCCGACCTCCACGCCCACGTACACAAAAATGGCCCCGATGCCCAGCACCAGGTGCGGAAAGCTGAGCGCCGAGCTGCGCTCGGTGGCCAGGGGCCGCGCCTCCTCGGTTTGCTCCTCCGGGATGCTATCGATATCCGGCAGCTTCAAAAAGAAAAACACGCCCGCCAGCACCACCAGAAAGGCCGCCAGCCCCATGTAAGGCCCTTTCACGAGCTGCGACTCTTCGGCCAGGCGCTCGGCCAGCGGCAGGGCGGCCAGCCGCGCCTTGAGGGCCACCGAGCCCCCAAACAGCACCAGCGCCCCCACCAGCGGCGAGAGGCTGCCGCCGAAGTTGTTGGCCACGCCCACCACGCTCACCCGTGCCGCCGCGCCGCGCGCCGGCCCCAGCACGCTCACGTAGGGGTTAGCCGCCACTTGCAGCAGCGTGATGCCCGCCCCCAGCACTGCCAAGGCCGTGAGAAACAGGCCAAACGCCCGCGAGTCGGCCGCCGGAATAAAGAGCAGCGCCCCGCCCGCCATCACGAGCAGCCCCACCACGATGCCGCGCTGGTAGCCCAGCTTCTTGAGCACCAGCCCCGCCGGCAGCGACATCAGAAAATACGCCCCAAAAAAAGCCGACTGCACGGCCGTCGACTGAAAATCAGTGAGCTGGCACACGTCCTTGAGGTAGGGCATGAGCACGTCGTTGAAATTGGTGACCGCCCCAAACAGGAAGAACAGGCAGGTCATGAGCACCATCGGCCCGGCGTAGGAGCGGGTGGGAGCGGCCGTAGCAGTCGCCGCCGCAGTAGTAATAGGAGTAGCCATACGGGCCGGAAGGTACAAAAAAAGCCGGCCCCGTGGGGCCGGCTGGGGGATGTTCATTCATGAATGTTTTTAGTCCTCTATCGCTAATGGTGGTAAGTCGCCGTCAAAAACTTTGCTGGCTTCCTCACGGATTGCTGTTAAATCTCTTCTGTTAATTGTGTAAATGTACTTTTTAATCTTGTAGCATCTGCCATTGCTTAAATCAAGTTTGATATTATTTTCTAATTGATGTGCATGAGGACTTGAGGGGAAAGGGTCTCTGTCATACTTGTGTATAAGCCAAATTGTTCCTTTTGATTTAAATTTGGCCTTGTAGGCCATCAGTAAATTACTAGGTAGTATGTCGGCGCTAGTGGTTATATAATGGTTTATAGTATCAAAATTAAAACTCTCAAGTAAGGCAAAAGCTTCATTATAGCTAATATTTGCATCAATAAGGTCGCCCGGCCACTCTATAGATTTTTCATCGGCAACCAGAATGTATAAAGCATCAGCAATGTCATGTTTTGAAATTTTGCGGTTGTACTTGCTGCTAAAGTAAGACGATAATAATTCAAGCATTTCGTCCCATTCTTCTATAGAAGAAGTATGATTATTTTCCATTTTAATCTATTTTAAACGACTTAGAATTTATGGCTTTATTCGCACAATCTTTCCCTCCCGCACCACAACCACCTCACTGTTCTTCTGCCGTTTCATTTCCAGCATTCGCGCGTAAGCGATTTTTAAACCCGCTGCGATTTTCTTTTGACGCTCAATTTGTTCTTCTAAGTTCATAGCGTTGTCTCAGTTGGTTGTACAAAGTTTCGTTTCTGATGTGAAAACCGTCGGCCAGCTTTTGAGCCAGCAAAACAGGCTCACCGCTCGAATTATCATAGACTGATGCCTCATCGACCAGCGGTAAATACTTTTCAAAAAGACAAGTAATCCCCAGCCAATACCGGCGGTCGATTACCTCCGGCGCGATAAAATGGCCGCCTTCCTGCACCCGCGTTTTCACGCGCTCCTGCGCTAGCTGCGGGCTGCTCAGCCAAAAATACAGCAAAACGACGGTGTAGCCCTGCTGCTGCGCGGCGCGGATTTTTTGCTGGTACAGCCTGGTGGCCAGCGTGGTTTCAAGGGCGAAGGTTTCGCCCCGGCCCAGCAGCTCATCTACGCGATGCAGCATGATGCGGCCGGCTTCCAGGGCTACTTTTTCGGGCTGAAAGGGTGAGAGGCCGCGGGCAATTTCGTCGGCATTGACGAACTCGCGGCAGTCGAGCACCTCGGGCAGGAGGGTGAAGGAGGCCGTGGTTTTGCCCGCCCCGTTGCAGCCCGCGATGATGTAGAGGGTTTTAGATGGCATGGCGGTAGGGCGGTGTGGCTGAGCGGCGGCAAGGTAGCAACGGCGGCGGGCGGGCTGCTACAACTGCCGCAGGTAAATGTGCTTGCCGGGCGCGTTGTCGAGGCTGCGCTCCTCAATCTCGAACAGGCCGGTTTCGCGCACCAGCGGCAGCAGCTTGGGGAAGCCGTAGTGGCGGGCGTCGAAGTCGGGCTTGCGTTTGAGCAGCAGCGTGCCGAGCGAAGCCAGAAACGTCCAGCCGTTTTCGTCGGCCAGGTCGGCGGCGCTTTGGCGCAGCAGCTCGGTGAGCTCGGCATCCAGGGCTTTGAGGGGCGCGGGCGGGGTAGGGGCGGCGGGGGCTTTGGGAGCCGCGGGCGCGGCCGGCGCTTTCAGCACCTCAATGTAAATGAACTTGTTGCAGGCCGCGATAAACGGGTGGGGCGTTTTCTTTTCGCCCATCCCGATAACCAGCATCCCGGCCTCGCGCAGCCGGATGGCCAGGCGGGTGAAGTCGCTGTCGCTCGAAACCAGGCAAAACCCGTCGACCTTGCCGGTGTAGAGCACGTCCATCGCGTCGATTATCATGGCGCTGTCGGTGGCGTTTTTGCCGGTGGTGTAGCCGTATTGCTGCACGGGCACGATGGCGTTTTCGAGCAGCACCGCCTTCCAGCCGTTGGCGTTGGGCTTGGTCCAGTCGGCGTAGATGCGCTTGATGGTGGGCGTGCCGGAGCGGGAAATTTCTTCCAGCATCTGCTTTACGTAGGCGTGGGGCACGTTGTCGGCGTCGATGAGCACGGCGAGCTTGTGGTCGGGCATGGGCAGGAGGGGCGGCAGGATGCCATTGCAAAGTAGTCAGGCCCGACCTTTGCGCCATGTACCTAACCGCCACCACCCAGTTTGGCCTCGAAGAAGTGCTGGCTGCGGAATTGAGCCAGCTTGGCGCCACCATCGACCACGTGGGCAGCCGCGCCGTCGAGTTTAGCGGCGATAAAAAGCTGCTTTACAATACCATCCTCTGGAGCCGCACGGCCATGCGCCTGCTGCGCCCCTTCGCCGACTTCTACGCCCCCGACGAGCGGGCGCTCTACGACGAGGTGTATCACCTCGACTGGAGTCGCTACATCGCACCGGGCCAGACGTTTGCCATTACGGCCGTGGTCAACAAGTCGAGCTTCGAGCACTCGCTCTACGTGGCCCAGCTCACCAAAGACGCCATCGTGGACCAGTTTCGGGAGCGCACCGGCCAGCGCCCCAGCATCGACACCCGCAACCCCGACATCCGCATTCACCTGCGGATGCTCGAAAACGAGGTTATCCTGAGCCTCGACGCGGCCGGCGACTCGCTGCACCGCCGCGGCTACCGCCAGGGCACCAACGAGGCGCCTCTCAACGAGGTGCTGGCCGCCGGCCTCATCCTGCTGAGTGGCTGGGATAAAAAGAGCCCGCTCATCGACCCGATGTGCGGCTCGGCCACCATCCTCACCGAGGCCGGGCTGCTGGCGCAGCGCATCGCGCCCGGCCTGTTTCACCAGGGCAAGTTTGGCTTCGAAAACTGGCCCGACTTCGACGCCGCGCTGTGGCAGCAGCTGCGCCAGGAGGCCAAGGCCCAGCGCATCGAGGAGCCGCAGGCCTACCTCGCCGGCTCCGACCTCGACCCCAGGGTGCTCGACCAGGCCGCCGCCAACATCGAAGCCGCCGGCCTCGACGAGTGCATCCGGCTGAGCGTGCGCGATGTGCGCGACGCGCAGCCGCCTCAGGGCCAGGCCCCCGGCCTCGTCATTACCAACCCGCCCTACGGCGAGCGGATAGGGGAGGAGGCCGAGATGGCCGCGCTGTATAAAACGATTGGCGACGCGCTGAAAACGAATTTTCAGGGCTACGAGGCGTTCGTGTTTACGGGGAATCTGGCGGCGGCGAAGGCCATCGGGCTGAAGGTATCGCGGCGGATACCGCTATTCAACGGGCCGATTGATTGCCGGCTGCTGAAGTATGAGCTATACCGCGGGTCGCGGCGGGTGCCGGCCCAAGCGGGGTAACCTCACCCCCCGGCCCCCTCTCCAAAAAAGAGGGGGAGCCGACCGCTGGCAGACGTAAGCCAACGTCAAGAAGGCGTCCGGCTCCCCCTCTTTTTTGGAGAGGGGGCCGGGGGGTGAGGTTTCACGGGCGAGAAGCTACTTTAACTCCATGAACCTTAGCGGTCCTCACGAGCACATTTACACCACCGACAGCCATACCTGGGACAAGGCCAAAGCCTACGCCCGCGAAAACCGCAAAGCCCCCACGCCTGCCGAAGCGGCGCTGTGGCAAGAGTTGCGGGCCAGCCGCCTGGGTGCTAAATTTCGGAGACAGCACGCCATCGAGTTTTTTATTGTCGATTTTGTGTGCCTCAGCAAGCGACTCATTATCGAGGTTGACGGTGATAGTCACCTAGATACCGGCCAAGCCGAATATGACCGGGGCCGCACCCACGTACTAAAGGAATTAGGTTTTCACGAACTTCGTTTCACCAATGCCCAAGTGCTGCACGAATTGCCAATAGCTCTGGCAAAAATCAAGCGGCACTTAGCCAACAGTCCTAGCCAACCAGCCCAAGCAACGCACCCGTCCGGCTCCCCCTCTTTTTTGGAGAGGGGGTTGGGGGGTGAGGTTACCCCGGCCGATGCGGCCGATAAGTTATCACCCATGTCCGCCCTCACTACCGCCCCCGCTCTCACCGCCGCCCGCCAAGCCCTCAAGCGCTACTACGGCTACGATAATTTCCGCCCCATGCAGGGCGATATTATCCAGAGCATCCTGGGCGGCCAGGATACGGTGGTGCTCATGCCCACCGGCGGCGGCAAATCGGTGTGTTTTCAGATTCCGGCCGTGGTGAGCGAGGGCGTGTGCGTGGTGGTGTCGCCGCTCATCGCCCTCATGAAAGACCAGGTGGAAGCCCTGAAAGCCAACGGCATCGTGGCGGCCTACATCAACAGCAGCGTCAGCCAGAGCGAGTCGACCGACATCACGCGGGCCGCGCTCAGCGGGCACCTCAAGCTGCTGTACGTCAGCCCCGAGAAGCTATTAGGCGAAGGCTTTTTGCAATTTCTGAAGCGGCTTAACGTCAGCATGTTCGCCATTGATGAGGCGCACTGTATTTCGTCCTGGGGCCACGATTTTCGGCCCGAGTACACGCAGCTCGGCGCGCTGCGGCAGCACTTCCCGAGCACGCCCATCATCGCCCTCACGGCCACGGCCGACCGCCTCACGCAGCGCGACATCAAAACTCAGCTCAACCTGCACGAGCCCAGGGTTTTCCTCTCTAGCTTCGACCGGCCCAACATCAACCTCGTGGTGCGCCCCGGCCAGGACCGCCTCGGGCAGATTCTCGACTTCATCGGCCGCAACCCCACCGATGCGGGCATCATCTACTGCCTCTCGCGCAAAACCTGCGAAACCGTCGCCCAGAAGCTTCAGCAGAAGGGCATCAAGGCCGGCTACTACCACGCTGGCATGACGCCCAACCAGCGCGCCGAGGCCCAGGAAAAATTCTTGCAGGATGATACCCAAGTCATTGTCGCCACCATCGCCTTCGGCATGGGCATCGATAAAAGCAACGTGCGCTGGGTGATGCACTACAACCTGCCCAAAAATATCGAGGGTTACTACCAGGAAATCGGCCGCGCCGGCCGCGACGGCGGCCCCGCCACGGCCATCCTGTTCTACAGCTTCGCCGACGTGATGTCGATGCGCGAGATGGTGACCAAGGACGTGCCCCCGCGCCAGGCCCAGCTCAACCAGGCCAAGCTCGAAAGGATGCAGCAATTTGCGGAAGCCGCCAGCTGCCGCCGCCGCATCTTGCTGCACTACTTCTCCGAAGACCTGGGGCACGACTGCGGCAACTGCGACATCTGCCGCAACCCGCCCACCACCTTCGACGGTACGCTGCTGGCCCAGAAGGCTCTCTCGGCCAGCGCCCGCACGCAGCAGCGCGTAGCTATAAACTTACTGATTGATATTCTGCGCGGTATGCGTAATCAATCGGTGCTGCAATACGGCTACGAGCAGCTCAAAACCTACGGCGCGGGCAAGGATTTGCCCTACCTCGACTGGTACAGCTACGTACACCAGATGCTGAATGACGGCCTGTTTTACATCGCTTACGAGGAAGGCTACGCCCTTAAGATAACCGAGCGCGGCCAGCAGGTGCTGAAAGGCCAGCTGCCCGTGTCGCTCAAGAAATTCCAGCCCGCCGAAAAGGCCGAGAAATCGACCCGCGCCAGCCGCAAAGCCGCCGCCGAAGCCGCCGCGGCTGGGGCCGGCTCGCCCGAGGCGCGCCTGTTTGAGCGCCTGCGCCAGCTCCGCAAGCAGATTGCCGACGAGCAGGGCGTGCCGCCCTATGTGGTGTTCACCGATACCACCTTGCAGGAAATGGCCCGCGAGCAGCCCACCAGCCGCGTGGCCATGCTCTCGGTATCGGGCGTGGGCATGAAGAAATTCGAGACCTACGGCGAGGTGTTTATCGAAGCCATTTTGCAGCACGGCACCCCCCGCGCTGTGCCCGCCGAAGACGAGGCCGACGAGCCCAACGTGCCGCCCTTCAGCGATGACTTTGCGCCCGCCCCCCGCGCGGCTACCAAAGCAGCTGACCGTGACCCTTCCGAAGACACTACCTTCCAGCTGCACCGCCAGGGCCTCAGCCCCGAGCAAATAGCCGAGCAGCGCGGCTTGGTAGTGGGCACCGTGCGCGGCCACCTCGAAAAAGCCTACGCCAAAGGCCTCGACCTGCGCTTGCAAGATTTCCTGTCTGATTCGGACTTGGCTGCGATTGCCACCGCTCGCCAGCAGCTGGGCGGCGCGCCCCTGCTACGCGACCTTTTTGACCATCTGCGCGAAAAGTACGACTACTTCCAACTGCGGCTGGCGGGGCTGTATGAGCAGCGGCGGGGGCGGTGAGTGTGCGTTGACGCAAGTGATAAATACTTAATCTACAGCGTACCGTTGGGACTATGGGTAAGCCAAGCAGAAGATATGTGGCGAAAGGAGTTCCGGGAGGCTGGCAGATTTGGAACAACCTGAGTAAGCAATGGTGGGGGCAGCTTTATGAGCGGCAACCAGACGAGCTTATTGCTGAACTAAACGGGCAAAAACGTCCAGAGGTGATTACTCAACTGACAAGGAAATTTCAAAAAGGGAAGAGATAACATAAGTCAGATTTAATCAAGATGTTGTTTTTCAAATTATTCAAATTGCCTGCTGCCAGCGAGGTGTAGATTCTTTCATCTAAAAGCATGATTGTGTTTACGATGATGCGAAAATCTTTACTTACTCTCGCAGCCCTCTTCATCGCCGCCTTCGCGGCCCTGATGCTCACCAAAACGCTGCCCTACTACTCCTTCGAGAAGGGCATCCATTTCCTCACCACTAAGAGCGACGAAACCAACGACAACCCGTGGTTTCGGGCGGGGTTCTACGTCCACATCACGACCAGCCTGGTAGTGCTGGTGCTGGGCTTGCTGCAATGGCTGCCGCCCGTGGCCCGGCGCGGCCCGCGCCTGCACCGCTGGCTGGGCTATGGCTACGTGGGGGGCATCCTGGCGCTGGCCGCGCCCTCGGGTTTCGTGCTGGCGCGCTTCGCCAATGGCGGGCTGGCGGCGCAGGTAGGCTTTTCGCTGCAATGCGTGGTGTGGTGGCTCGCCACGTGGGCGGCCTACCGGGCGGCCCGGCAGCGGCAGTGGCTCCGCCACACGGCTTGGATGGTGCGCTCCTACGCCGTAACGTTGGCCGCGCTGGCCTTGCGCGGCGAGAGCTACCTCCTGTACTACGCCTTCCATACCAAGCCGATAGAGACCTACCTCACCGTGACGTGGCTCTCGTGGGTAGGCAATTTAATAGTGGCCGAAGTGCTGCTGGAAATGGGGCTGGGGCGGTATTTCTTGCGCGAGCTAATGGGCCGGCTGGGCCGTAATTTGGGAGCATGAAAAAGGTGCTCGGATTACTCGCGCTGGCGGCTGCTACCAGCTGTCATTCAAGCTTAACGACTACTGATAAAGTGCTCGTCGGCGTAGCGGCTCCCGTAGCTAAATCGGCCGCCGCTGATACGCTGCTAGTAACTATGCTGCGGGGCTGCGACCTGTCGTCAGTGTTGCGTACGCTGCCGGCTAACCCCGACGATGCCACAGCACCGATGAACGGTTTCTTGGGGGCCGACCACCAGCGTATCGAGGTAGTAGTGAGTGAGGTGCATCGCGACTCGCACCAGCCTGCCCGCTATTGGCTGCGCGGCCAAGACCGATATAAAGGTTGCATCAATTCTTTCGCGGGCAGCGTTGACCTAACGCAGGTGCAGCACCAAGGTAATAAGCTGAACGGTACACTCAAAGCGGCTTACACGGCCATTGGGCGCTTTGAGCTGAGCGAGAAAGCCGCAGCCGGTACGTTTCAGGGCCGCATTGCGATAGATTGGGCTGTTACCGAAGACGGTAAATTGATGCAACATACGCTCAATATAAGGATTCCGGGCTCGATTCGGGAATACGAGCCCAGTACTAAGACGCCCACGCGGGGTGGCGGCATCCTCTACGAAGGCACTTGGACTAGTGCCACTGGGCAAACGAAACCTATGGTGTGGGCCGCCGACTTGCTGGCGTATCATGGACCGCAGATACTGAGCGATTTTGTGGTAGGAGGGCGTATGCTCGATGTGAATCCCAAGTACGCCAAGCTGGGCTGGAACGAATACTATACCAACGACGAGTGGTGGGCCGCCTCTCCCAAGCCCAGCCTGGGCCTGTAAACCTGCACCAATGATAAAAAAGCTACTATCGGGCGCTTGGCTGCTGGCGGGCGCGGTTATTTCCTGCCAACCCAACGTGCCGGCTGCCAGTAGGCAGCAAGCGAAAGAAGCCGCTGGCCTGCCGGCAGCCACCGCCGACTCTACGGCGGCAGTGCTGGCCCTGCTGCGGCAAGTAGATTTGTCGGTGGCCTGGAATGGGGCGGGCGGGGCCGCTATGGAAGGCTTTTACGGGCCGGATAGCTACCGCATGTCGTTTTACTTCGACAGCGTGCGGCGCGATGCCCAGCGGCCCAACATGTATTATGTTCAAGGCCGTGACCGATTCAAAAAAGTCATTACCCCATTTACCGGCACCCTTACCGTGACGCGGGTGGCCCCGCTGCCCGACACGGCCGGGCTGGAGCACGCCAATGGCGACCGGGCTTACACGGCCTTTACCAGCTTTGTGCTGCGTGAGGACAGCTTGCGCAAAGGCGCTGGCCGCTGCTGGGGCCGCGCCGTGCTCGATTTTCAAGTAAACGCGCGCAACCAAGCCACGGAAGCAGGCTTTACGGGCATCGGGTTGGGCGAAGGCAACCCCACGAAGGGCTGTGGCCAAGTGTTTAAGGGTACTTGGCAAGATAACCAGAGTGGTCGGCGGCAGCCAGTAGCCTGGGCCAATTTCTATGGCGTAATCGTGCCCGATGCCTTGCGCAAGCTGGGCCTGGGCGAGCGCATGGAAGAAGTAAACCCCAAGCTGGCCCGCTACGGCTGGAACACCATCATGGAAAACGACGAGTGGTGGGCAAAGTCGCCCCAGCCTAGCCTGCATTTGTAAATAAAACGGTTATGAAAAAGTTGTTCACGCCGCTCATTGTAGTTGGAATGGTCGCCGCCTGCCAGCCGCAGCCTGCTCGCACTACCGCAGTCGCAGCCCCGGCCGCTGCCGCTACTACCCAGCCGGGGGCGGCTACTAAAGTTGCTCGGCCGTTAGCGGCGGAGGCCGATTCCTTGACGCCGGAAATGCGCGCCAAGCTCCGGCAGGTCGATTTGTCCGATTTATTCCAGGTGCCCGAGCCGAGCCAGCGCGGCGTAGCCCAAACCGTACTGGATGGCTTCTTTGGTAGCAATCCGCAGCGGCTATCTCTGGCTCTGCTCAAGGTTGTGCGCGATAGCCTTCAACCCAATCTTTTTCACGTGGTTGGAAAATCACGTTACAAAGCGCAGACCACCACTTTTACTGGCACCATCCACATCACCAGCGTAGCCGACTACTACGACCAGGGGCAATTGCTGACGCAAGGGGAAGAGAGTTTTGTTCTGGACACCACCGCCAGCGGCAATGGTGATATTCTAAATGCCAAGGCCTATTCGGCCGCCGCTTCGTTCAAGTTCGCCGGATTATCGCCCGCGCCTTATGCGCTGAGCGGCCGGGCACTACTAGACTTTTGGCTGACGGACGAGGGAAAAATTGGCGGTATGTATGCCCCTTGTGAAGGTTGCGTAGATACCAAAGCACCCAGCAAGGGAAGCGTGCTGCTGCTGCGGGGGCAATGGCTTGATGGTAGCGCTAAGTCTGGGCGTTCCTTCCTGGTATGCCGCGATGTTTTTTTTATTGCGAATAGCTTGATGGATAATTTCGGAATAGGTGACCGCGGAGCACAGGTCAACCCGAAATACAATAAATTCGGTTGGGGCACTTACTGGGAAAACGACGAGTGGTGGGCCGACTCGCCCCAGCCCCGATTGGCCCTCTAAGTAGCTGCACGCTATACTAAATGGGCTATGTTGTAGTTAACGAATGTAAAAACTTCATTATCGCCTGGCCCATGAAACTACTAGTTGCACTACTCGCACTCTCGGCATGGGGCGCGGCGCGCTGGCTGCCGCCGGCCGCCACGGTGGCAAAGGCGTCAGCAGCTACTCGTAAAGAGCGGAAAGCCAAGGTGCCGCCTCTGCCCGGCGGCCTGGCGATGTTGCGCGAGCACGATTTGGCCTTGCTCTTGCAAGCCCGCCACCTAACTTGCAAAACGTGCGCGTTTCGGCCCCTGAACGGCTTTTATGGCCCCAGCCGCTACCGCATCGAGCTGGCGCTGTTGCAGCTAACGCGCGATGCGCGGCAGCCCACGCTGTACCATGTGCAAGGCAAAAGCCGCTACAAGAAGACGATAAGGCCATTCAGCGGCACGATTACGCTGGCGCAGGTAGTGAAGCAGCCCGAGTATTCAGCGCGCGAAATTGCCGCATCATCCGACTGGGACCAACTCGAAAACTTGCCCAATATGTACACCGCCACTGGCCAGTACGAGTTGCGCGAAGCCTCAACACAACGCGGAGCCGGGATTTATCGCGGTACGGTAGCGCTTGATTTCAGGATTGAGGGAAACGGCCAGGTAGTGCAAAAATCCCGGCACGGTAAGACGCTGACCCAGGGCGGCGAGCTCAAATACGCGGGCACCTGGACCAGCAATGCGACTAGCCGCAACGTGCCGGTAACCTGGGTGGGCAATTTCCTGAGCTACCGCGGGCCGCAGGGATTCAGCGATTTTAACATTGGCGACCGGGGCATTAGCATCAACCCTAAATACGCGCACCTGGGCTGGAACAATTTTTGGGAAAATGACGAGTGGTGGGTTGATGCTCCTCCATCCAGCGCGCGTTTGTAGTCTCGGTCTGCCTTCGTAATTCAAAAAGCCGCCCCGCCCAGGGCGGTTTTTTTAGCCTAAAAGCTATAGCCAAAATAAAATATTCCCCAAACGCGTTGGCAAGTCTAATGGAATTAGTAACTTGCGGCCTGTGTTGCCGGATTGTGTGCGTCGCTGGCCTGTCGCGTTAGGCTTTCATTTTCTTAGCCTTCCTTTATTATGATTAATACCAACCTCAAGTTCTGGCGTCGCGAGCTGAGTTTGACGCAAGCCCAACTAGCCGACAAGCTCGGTATTAAGCGCTCACTAGTAGGTGCTTACGAAGAAGGCCGCGCCGAGCCGCGCCTGGCCACGCTCGTGAACATGGCCCGCCTGTTCAACATCCCGCTCGACTCACTGGCCACCACCGACTTCACCAAAAAGAAGCACGCCAAGACCGCCGCCGCCCTGCGCGAAGCCGGCCCGCCCGTCGAGCCCTCCGACGAAAAGCCCCTGCGCGTACTGGCTTTCACCGTGGGCCCCGACGAAAAAGAAAATATTGAGCTGGTGCCGCTGAAAGCCGCCGCCGGCTACCTCAATGGCTACGCCGACCGCGAGTTTATCGAGGAGCTGCCGCGTTTCCGGCTGCCCATGCTGCCCGGCACCGGCACCTACCGCGCCTTCGAGATTTCCGGCGATTCGATGCTGCCCCTCACCAGCGGCACCACCATCGTAGGCCGCTATGTCGACGACTGGAGCGCCCTCAAGGATGGCACGCCCTGCATCGTGGTCAGCCAGAAAGAAGGTATCGTCTTCAAGCGCGTATACAACAAGCTGAAGCAGAGTTCCTTGTTCGGGCTGCACTCCGACAACCCAACCTACTCGCCCTACGACATCAAGGCCGAGGACGTGCTGGAAATCTGGGAAGCCAAGAGCTACATCAGCAGCACGTTCCCCATCGGCGGTATGACGCTGGAGAACCTAGCCAGCTTGGTGCTGGACCTCACGCAGCAGGTGAAAACCATGCAGCTGCAGCGGGCGTAGTACCCCACCCCGGCCCCTCCCCTCCGGGAGAGGGGAGCCTAATGAGTTTAAGTTTAATGTAAAAAGGCCTTCAGCAACGCGCTGAAGGCCTTTTTTACGAATGATTACGGCCGGCTCCCCTCTCCCGGAGGGTAGGGGCCGGGGGTGGGGTCTTACGCCCGCCGAGCCTATTTCAGCTGCATCTCCTCAATGATGCTCTTGATTTTTGCTTCGGCTTTTTTGTGCGTCACCTCGTAGTCGGCCACCGAGCTTAGCGGCTCTTTCACGCTGAAGTAAAACTTGATTTTGGGCTCGGTGCCGCTGGGGCGGGCCGAGATTTTGTCGCCGGCCTCGGTGAGGAATTGCAGCACATTGGAGCTTTCTACACCGGTGCTTTCTACTTCGCCGGTGCGCAGGTTCTTGATTTGGCCGTTGTCGTAGTCGCGCACTTCTACTACCGGCGAGCCGGCGAGCGTAGCGGGCGGGTTTTTACGCAGTTCGGCCATCATCTCCTTGATTTCCTCAGCACCGCGCTGACCCTTCTTGGTCAGCGAGATAAGGTCTTCGACGTAGAGGCCGTACTCGGCGTACATCTGCTCCATTTCCTCGTAGAGGGTGCGGCCCTGGCCTTTGGCCACGGCGGCCATTTCGGCTACCAGTGCGCAGGCCGATACCGCGTCTTTGTCGCGCACGAAGTCGCCGATGAGGAAGCCGTAGCTTTCCTCACCGCCGCAGATGTAGCTTTCCTGGCCCGCCAGCTCGCGGATGAGGCCGGCGATGTACTTAAAGCCCGTGAGCGTGCGGTACGATTTCACGCCGTAGTGGCGGGCGATGTCGCCCAGAATTTCACTCGTTACTATCGTATAGACAATGAAGTCGTTGGGCTGCGCCTTGTGGGCCTGGGCGCGGGCCGACAAAATGTAGTGCGTGAGCAATGCGGCGGTCTGGTTACCGTTGAGCAGCACCCATTCGCCGGTGCCGTTTTTCACGCCTACGCCCACGCGGTCGGCGTCGGGGTCGGTGGCGAGTACGATGTCGGCATTTTGGGCCTTGGCCTGGTCGAGGGCCAGCTGCATGGCCGACTTTTCCTCGGGGTTGGGCGACTGCACGGTGGGGAAGTTGCCATCGGGCGTGGCCTGAGCCGCTACCACGCTCACGTTGGTGAAGCCAAACGCGGCCAGGCCGGGCGGCACCAGCTTGATGCCCGAGCCGTGAATGGGCGTGTACACGATGCCCAAATCGTGCTGCTGCTTGATGGCCTCGGGGTTGATACTTAATTTCTTAAGCTCAGTCAAATAAGCGTCGTCCACTTCCTTGCCGATGCTGTGGATGCGGCTGGCGTCGCCCTCAAATTTCACCTCGGTAGGGCTGGTGATTTTGTTGACCTCCACAATGATGTTCTTGTCGTGCGGGGCCACTACCTGCGAGCCGTCGTTCCAGTATACCTTGAAGCCGTTGTACTCCTTGGGGTTGTGCGAGGCCGTGATAACGCAGCCGCTCTGGCAGCCCAAGTGCCGGATGGCAAATGACAGCTCGGGCGTAGGACGCAGGTCGTCAAAGAGATACACCGTAATGCCGTTGCCCGAAAATACGTTGGCCACCGTTTCGGCAAACAAACGCGAGTTGTTGCGCGAGTCGTGGGCAATGGCTACCTTGATTTCCTGGTCGGGGAAGCTCTGGTGCAGGTAGTTGCTGAGGCCCTGGGTAGCCATGCCCAGCGTGTAGCGGTTCATGCGGTTTGAGCCCGCGCCCATGATGCCGCGCAGGCCGCCGGTGCCGAACTCCAAGGAGCGGTAGAAGGCGTCAGTAAGCGCTTCATCCTGGCCGCTGGCTTGCAGCTGCTTGATTTCGGCTTGGGTGTCAGCGTCGTAGGCGGGCGTGAGCCAGCTGTCCACGCGCTGCTGAATGTCGGAAGAAAGAGCCATTCGGAGAAGAGAATAGAAAGATGAAGCCGCCAAAAGCGGCCGTGAAGAGTCAATAGTTCAGCAAAGAAAAGCCACGCCCGCCGCCCGGCCGGTTACTGCACCGTGAGCTTTTGCGACACTACCCCGTGCGCCGATTGGAGCTTGAGGACGTACTGCCCGCTTTCGACGGGGCTCAGGTCGAGGTCGAGGGCCAGCTGGCCGCCCGCCAGCGGCACGGCCAGCACTACCTGGCCCAGCATATTTTGCAGTAGCAGGCTGCCTTCTTCGCCCGTGGTGCGCTCCACGCGTAGCGTTTGCTGGGCGGGGTTGGGCACGGCTGTGAAGCGGCCAGCCGGACGCGCGGCCTTGGCGGCCAGCACGGTAGGGGGCAGCCAGGCCCCCAGCCCCAGCGCGTAGAGGCGCGGCGGTATGGTAATAAAGCTATTGTTAATCTGCTCGTTGGAAACGAACACGCGCCCGTTTTTTACAAAGCACAAGCCCTCGGCCTGCCCGATGAGTAGCGCGCTAGGCAGCTCGATGCGGCGCTTATTCGCTTTCAGATAGCCCGCGCCCTGATAGCCCGACAACAGCCACAGAAACGTGGTGCCGTTGGTGGCGTTGTAGCCTAGCAGCGCGGCGGTGGTGCCGGCTGGGTTGAGAGCAGCGGCCGTCACGAGGCCGTTGGTGTTGAAGGTGCCGCGCAGGCGCGCTACGTAGGTGCCGGGCGCGGCGGGCACGGTGTAGTAGCGCGTTTTTAAATCGACCCAGTTCTTAGTGAACAGGTGCAACGAGTCGTTGGCAAAGAAAAAGGCCTCGCAGTCGAAATTATGGGCGTTGGTGCGGGGCGTGAAATCCGTCTGGTCGGGGTAGCTGAAATTGATGGCCTGCGCCGTGGCCGTGGTGGCGCTCGCGCCCAGGTCGGTTTTGGCCACGCGCAGGATGCGCAGGTCGCGCCGGTCGCCGTTGTTATTGCCGAAGTCGCCGATGTACACGTACTGCGCGCTGGCGGCGAGGTCTTCCCAGTCGGTATTCGGGAAGTTGCTGATAGCCACCTGTTGCAGCACCTGCCCGCTGGTCGAGTCCACCCGAAACAGCGTGGCCGAGTTGCCGCTGTCGTTGTGCGTCCACACGCTGCCGCCCGTGTAGAGCAGGCCCGACGACTCATTGACGGCGCTGGTCAGCGTAGCCTTAGTGAGCAGCGCGGTGGTCGTGGTGGGGTATTGGCACGAGCCGTCGTTGCTGGTCGCCCCGGCGTTGTAGTTGGTAGCCTGCGGGTCGGTGCAGCCGCTTTGGGCGCGGGCGATGCCCGCGGTAGCGGCCACTAGCAGCAGGATAGAATATAGTTTTGCCAGCATCTGGGTTGCATAAAATAAAGAAGTAGCTTGCTGCGCCAGGGCAATGGCCCTTTTACGCGGCAAGCTACTCACTGTGTTCGGGTTATCGGCGTACCGTGGACCCAGCGGGTCCGCGCGTGGTAGCAGCCGCAACAACGGTACCACGCGCGGACCCGCAGGGTCCACGGTACATTACAAGTTGCCGCGCAGCGCCTGTTCGCGCTCTATCGACTCAAAAAGCGCCTTGAAGTTGCCTTTGCCGAAGCTCTTAGCCCCTTTGCGCTGGATGATTTCGAAGAACACGGTGGGTCGGTCTTCCACGGGCTTGGTGAAAATCTGGAGCAGGTAGCCTTCCTCGTCGCGGTCCACGAGCAGGTTCAGGGCCTTCAGGCTTTCGAGGTCTTCATCAATCGCGCCCACGCGGTCGAGCACGTCGTCGTAATAGGTACCGGGCACGCTCAGGAATTCCACGCCGCGGCGGCGCAACTCGGTCACGGTCTGGCGAATATCATGCGTGATGAGCGCCATGTGCTGCACGCCCGGCGAGTGGTAGTAGTCGAGGTATTCCTCAATCTGCGACTTCTTCTTGCCCTCGGCTGGCTCGTTGATGGGGAATTTCACGAAGCCGTTGCCGTTGCTCACCACCTTACTCATCAGGGCCGAATACTCAGTCGAAATGTCCTCATCATCAAACGTAATGAGCAGCTTGAAGCCCATTACGTCTTCGTAAAATTTCACCCACTGGTTCATTTCGCCCCAGCCCACGTTGCCCACGCAGTGGTCTACCACTTGCAGGCCCACCGGCGCGCCCTGCGGCACGTTGCTCTTGCGGGCTACGAAGCCGGGCAGGAATGGCCCGTTGTACTTCGAGCGCTCCACGAAGGTGTGGATGGTTTCGCCGTAGGTGTAGATGCCGGCCATCGTCACCTCGCCGTTCTCGTCCGACACGGTGTAGGGCTCGAAGGCGGGCTTGGCCCCGCGCTTGGTGGTTTCTTCAAACGACTTACGCGCGTCATCCACCCACAAGGCCATCACCTTCACGCCGTCGCCGTGCTCGGCTACGTGGCGCGTGATGTCGGAGTCGGGCAGCAGCGAAGTGGTGAGTACGAAGCGGATTTTATTCTGCTGAAGCACGTAGCTGGCGCGGTCGCGCACGCCGGTTTCGGGGCCGGCGTAGGCCACCAGTTCGAAGCCAAACGCGGCCTGGTAGAAATAGGCCGACTGCTTGGCATTGCCACAGTAAAACTCCAGGTAGTCAGTGCCGTTGAGGGGCAGGAAGTCCTGGGCGGGCTGGGCCAGCACTTCGGGCGAGGTCATGGTTTGCATGAGGGTAGGAGAGGGGAAAGAGAATAAAATGGGAGCAGCTTCCGAAGCCGAAAGCCCTGCAAAAGTACCCCACTGCCACCGACTTACCACGCCCGGCCGCCCGGTGCGGGAGTTAAGGCCCCGGCACGCGGTCGGGGTAGTCGGTGATGAGGCCATCCACGCCCAGCGCGCGCAGCCGGGCGGCCTCGGCGGGCGTGTTCACCGTCCACGGAATGACTTGCATGCGCAGCCGGTGGCAGGCCTGCACTAGGCTGTCGGTCACGAGCGCGTAGTGCGGGCTGTAGATGCCGGGCCGGAAGCTCAGGCGCAGCAGGTTTTTGGCCAGTCCGTCCTTGTTGTCGACCAGCAGGGCCGTGCGCAGCCGGCGCTGGGTGCGATGCACCACGTTGAGCGTACGCGGGTCGAAGGACTGAATAATCACCCGGCTCTGCACGCTCTTGGCGTTGACGACGGCCAGCAACAGGCGCACAAATTCCTCGGGTGCGGGGTGGTTCAGGCCGTCGCCCGCCGGGGTGGTCTTGGTTTCGATATTGTAGTAGGGCGCGGGCCGGTGCGTGCGCCGGGCGTAGGCTTCGGCCGAGTCGATAACCTCGGCCAGCAGCGGCTTGTAGGTGCGCAAAGGCTGCTGCTCCGGAAACTTGGGGTTGCCATGGCTGCCCACGTCGTAGCGCCGGATGTCGGCGTAGGGCAGGCCGTAGAGCCTGAGCGCCTGGCCCTCGGCCTTGGTCAGCGGCTGGCCGTCGGGGCGGTACACGAAGTCGGCGTTCAGGTACGGGTCGTGCGAGAGCAGCACCTGCTTGTCCTGGCTGATGGCCACGTCCATTTCCAGCGTCGTCACGCCCAGGCTCAGCGCGTGGCGCATGGCCGGGATGGTGTTCTCCGGCATCAGCCCCCGGCCGCCCCGGTGGGCTTGTAGGTCGAAGGGCGGGCGCGGCGGGGCCTGGGCGGTGGTGGTGAGTAGGGCGGCGAGGGCGGCCAGGTATTTCATAGGAAGAAAGCGAATTCTTAAACCGCCTGTCCTTGCTTCGTTGCGCTCGCAAGGACAGGCGGTTTAATGACAAACGATTTTACAGGCTACACCGCTACCGTGTCGCTATACACCTGCCCGAAGCGGTCAGTGGCTTCAATGCGAATTTCTCTGGCCCCGGCCGAGGGCGTGGCGAAGAACAAGTGGTCCGTCATGGTCGGGTCGACCCACTTATGCTTGGCGGGGAGTTGGTCGCCGGCTTGCAGCTGCACGGCCAGCGGGTCGAGGCCGGTTTGCTGGCGCATCTCGCCCTGGCGCACGCCATTCTCGTACCAGATTACCTGCCACTGCGGGTCCCAGTTCCAGACGTTGGCCACCACGTCGGCGGGGTGGGCGGGCACGCTACCCTTGGGGTAGCTGCGCAGTTGGTGCGTGCGCGGGTGGCCCACCGACTTGTAGTACCACTTGAGGTCGGGGCCGCTGACTTCGTACACGCCGTAGCCGCTGGGCGTGCCATCGGTGCAGACGGGGCCGGTCCACCACGCGCCGCATACCGCGCCGTGGGTGTGCTCGATGGTGTTTTCGTGGAAAATCTTCTCGCACACGTGCGTGTGGCCCGACATGATGTGCGCCGTGTACGGCTTCAGAATGCGGTAGAGCTCGGCGCGGTTCGACACCACGCCGCCCAGCGATTCTTCCTTGAGGTTGTTGCGGCGCTGGTCGCCGCTGTTCACCGGGATGTGCAGCGCCACCACTACCGTGGTGCCGGGCTTCACGTGGCTCAGGTCCTGCTCCAGCCACTGCAACTGCTGCTCGGGCAGGTAGCCGATGTACTTTTTGGGCGGCCCGATAAAGAAGACGTTATCGAGCACCACGTAGTGAATCTCGCCCCGGTTGAAGGAGTAGTACGTCGGCCCGAAGTGGCTCTTAAACGTGCGCGACGAGCCCTCGTCGGCCCGCGCCGTGAGGTCGAGGTCGTGATTGCCAATAACCTGGAAGAAGGGAATGCCGCTGATTTCAACCGCCTTCTTGTAGTCCTCAAACAGCTCAAACTTATCCCACACCAGGTCGCCGCAGCCGATGGCGAAGGTGGTGCTGGCGTCGTACTGCGCGGCCAGCTTTTGCAGGTCGGGCGCGGAGGAGGTCAGCAGCTCGCGGCAGTCCTTTTTGTTTATCATCTGCGGGTCGGCCCACACCATGAAGGTGTGCTTGGTGTCGTCGGCGGCCAGCTTTTGCAGGGCAAAATCGGCCGTCATCTTCGCCGCGCCCGGCTGGATGGGCTGGTAGAAGCGCGCCACGCCCTTTTCGTGCGGAAAGGCGTAGCCGCGGGGCACCGACACGTGCACGTACTCGGCCGTGGCATTGCTTTCGAGCGTGTATTTGCCGGCCTGGTCGGTGAGGACGATGTTGTAGCCATCGCTCACGGCCACGCCCGGCAGGCCGGTACCGTTGTGGTGCACTTTGCCCTTGATGGTGAGCGGCGCGAGGCTGAGCTTCTGGCCCGTAGGCTGCGGCTTGGCATCAGGGGCGGCGAGGGCGGCGGGGGCAAGCGGCAGGCTGAGGCCTGCACCCACGAACCCCAGGCTTTGGAGAAATTTGCGGCGGAACATGGAATAGGGGAGGTGTACCGTGGACCCTGCGGGTCCGCGCGTGAGTAGGAGGAACAGCCGGAACCGGGCGCGGCAGCCGAAGCCAACTGGTCGCCCCATTCACGCGCGGACCCGCAGGGTCCACGGTACTGCTTAATTCTCGTAAATGGCGATGTCATCGAGCCCCAGCCGGCCATTGAGTACGGTGGGCGGGTTGCTCGGCCCCAGGCCCAGCTTGTTGATGCGGAAGCGCACCGGCCCGCTGATATTCAGCAGAAAAGTGGCGGAGCGCTGCCAGTTGCCGGCGTCCGAAATCACGGCCCCGGACTGCGTCCAGGTCGCGCCCTGGTCTTGCGAGTACTCCAGCTTCCACGAGCTGGCGGCGTCGGTGTAGTAGGCGCCGTAGAGCAGCGTGACTTTGGTCGCGCCGTTGGGCAGGTCAAATTTCATTTCGACCACGGCCGGCACCGTGAGGCCCTGCTGCATGCGGATGCCCTGGGTGCCGGTGTAGCGGTCGCGCCCCGAAGTGTTGCCCAGAATAGCCTGGTACAGCTTCCAGCGCCCGGTGCCAAATTGCACGGTGTTGTCGGGCACGGCCGTGGTGTTCATGTCGTAGCTGCCCTTCGTGGCCTGCGGCACCGCCTCGAAGCTCTCCGGAAAGCCGGGGTAAATGGGGCCGCTGGGGTCCACGGCATCGGCGGCGGTGCGCAGCCACAGCTGCGGGGCCGGGGCCTGTGCGGCATCGAGCGCGCCCACCGCGATGCCCACAAACGTGGCGCTGGCCGGGATGCGCCGGGTAGCAAAGGCGGCCGTAGTTTCGGTGTGCAGCGTCAGCTTGTTAGCGGCCCCATCGGCTAGCGTTTTGTTGCCTGCGTAGGTGTCGCCCGATACCGGCAGCGGCGTGATGCTCGCGCCCGTGAGGCGCACCAGCGTGCCGTCGTAGGCGTTCACATCGGCCAGCAGCGCGCCGATGGTGATGTCGCGGGCCAGCACGGCGTTGCCGCTGCTCACGCGGCGCACGCGGTCGGGCGTGATGCCTTCGAGGCGCAGCGCGCCGGCGCTCCTGGCCAGCGTCGCGCCCTTGATGTCCACCACTACCGAGTCGCCCACGGCCAGCGTCGGCGCAGTGCCGCCCGTGATGGGAATAATGATGCCGCGCACCACGCCGCGCCGCTTGTTTTGCACCACGATGGTGCCCGCGCCGCCGGGCACGTTGCCGCCCGCCGCATTTGAAATGACGAGGCCTACTACCTGGTGCGCGCCCGACAGCTGGCCGGGCTCCAGCACCACATTGCTACCCTGGTAGAGGCGGCGCAGCTCATCGAGCGCCACGTTGGGGCTGGGCGCGCCGGCCGCGTTGTCGGGGTTGTCCTTGAGGCAGCTGGTAGTGGCCAGGGTGAGTAGGAATAGGCTGGCTAGGAAATGCTTTTTCATGCTGAGATACAGAAATAAAAAACCGCGTTAGTCATGCAGAGCGCAGCGAAGCATCTCGCGTGGCGCAGTAAATCCTGACGTTTTGAGGTTAGTGCCGCACGCGAGATGCTTCGCTGCGCTCTGCATGACAGACGACTACAACTGCCACCACACCTTCGTATTAATATCATCCGCGCCCTGGTCGGCCACGGCGGCCTGGTAATTCACCTGGTTCAGCGACTGCACATACACCGGGTAGTTGATGCGGGCGGGCATCTGGCGGTTGTTGCGCACGCCGGGGCCGATGGGTAGCACCGGGTGGCCCGTGCGGCGGTACTCAAACCACTGCTGGAAGTCGGTGCAAAACAGCGCGTAGTACTTCTGCACGTGAATCTGGTCGAGCTTGGTGGCCAGGTTGCTGGTGGCGCTCCACTGCACGTCGGGGTTGGTGAGGAAGCCGCTGGGCACCGTCAGGTTCCAGAGCGTGATGCCGTTGGTAGCGCCGGTTTCGTAGTAGGCTTTGGCGTCGCCGGTTATCCAGCCGCGCAGGGCGGCTTCGGCCAGCAGCAGCTGCACCTCGGGGTAGTTGAGGATGTTGCCGAGCAGCGGTTCGGTCATGAGGGCCGTGGGGTAGGTCGATTTGGCGGCCGGAATCTGGCCCGGCAAATAGCCGCTCGGGATGCCCTCGTAAGTGCCATTCGAGAGGGTAGCCCACCGGGCCAGGCGCGGGTCGTTCCAGCTCACCAGGTTGTTGATAAAGAACTCGCTCATCGAGTTGAAGGCGTTGAAATCGGCCGTGCGCCAGGTTTGGAAAGGCGACTGGTAGGGCGCGGTGCCGGTCCAGCGCAGAATAGCCGATTCCGTGTTGCTGGCGATGAGCGGGTAGTCGCCGGGGCGCGTGTTCACCATATCGCGCAGCTTGGCCTGCGGGCTCAGCCCGCCCGGCGCGATGGCGTCGGTGCGGTTCGACACCCGCATGAGCAGCCGCAGGTAGAGCGAGTTGCCGAACTTGCGCCATTTCAAGGCATTACCTTGGAACAGCGGGTCGAGCTGGGCTTGGTCGGCGCTCAGGTTGGCGTTGGCTTTCAGCAGGTCGTTGGCTTCTTCCAGCTTCAGGAAAAGGTCGCGGTAGATATCCTCCTGCTTATCAAATTTGGGCTGCAAAATGCCCGCCCGGCCCTGAATGGCCTCCGAATACGGCACGTCGCCGAAGGTGTCGGTGAGCAGCGAGAACGTCCAGACCTCGCAGATGCGCGCGATGGCCATAAACGTGTTGCTTTTCACCGCCGTGGCGCTGGTGTACATATCCCGAAAGTCGGTGAGCTGCGTGTACCAGTTGTTCCACAGGTTGTCGGCCTCGGCCGAGCGGATGACGTAGCGGTGAAACTCATCGCCATCGGTGCGGGCCACGTGCACCTGCATCAGCTCGTTGGTAATCCGCATATTGCGGTCCATGTTGTTCTTCACTATCCCCGTCAGGGCCGGCGCCAGCAGCGTTTCCGGGATGACGTTCGGATTCTGGTTGGGGTTGACGTTCAGCTCCTCAAAGCCCTTGGTGCAGGCCGGGAGGCCGGCTAGGGTGGTGAGGAGGAGGGCGTAGGTTAGTAGTTTTTTCACGGAATAAGTGCTTGATAAGTAAGTGCTAACGTGGGCGCCTCACCCCCCGGCCCCCTCTCCGA
>CAXYJY010000038.1:0-130521 GCA_964277755.1 uncultured Hymenobacter sp. | reverse complement strand
TTCGTGCGCTTCGTGAAGGCCGCCATTCAGCGCAAAAAAGGCTTGTAAGGTAGTGAGCCGCTAGCGGCTAGCTGGCCGCCGTTTAGCGCGCAGCGCGCAACGGCAGGCCGACGAGTGGGGCGAGTCTCCCGACTCGCGTAATGCCCAGCAGAGAAAAGCGAATCAGCCTTAACCACTGCCCGCCGGATGCTGCCTGTTACGCGAGTCGGGAGACTCGCCCCACTCGTCGGCCTGCCGTTGCGCGCTGCGCGCTAAACGGCGGCCAGCGCGTAGCGCGGCTGGCAGCTTAAAGCAACCGTACCTTTGTCGTTCGTATTCTTTTTAGTGTAAATGGACCGCAACCAAGCAACTGGCCTTTTTCTCATCTCGGCCCTGCTCCTGGTGTATCTGTTTTTCTTTTCGCCCAAAGACAAGGTGGAGAAAGACAAAGCCCAGGCTACTACCTCCACGGCTGCCAAACCGGCCGCTTCTTCGGCCCCGGCGCTCGCGCCCGAGGTCAAACTCGACTCGGCGGCCGGCCCGGTGCGCCGCATCGAGGTCAAAAACCCTCAACTCACGCTGACCTTCTCGACCCAGGGCGGGCGCGTAGCCGCCGTGCGGCTTAATGAGTACAAGACGTTTGCCGACTACCGGGCCGGGGTTGACAAGCCGCTCGCTTTGCTCGACGAGCAGAGCGCCCGCTACAACACCACCTTCCGCACGCTGGATGGCAAAACGGTGGACTTCGCCAAGCTGAACTTCCAGACCGCCGGCCCGCAGCCGGCCGCCGACGGCGGGCAGGTGCTGACGCTGACCGCGCCTGTGGCGGGCGGCACCGTCACGCAGACCTACACCGTGCCCAAGGCCGGCTACGAGGTGAAGTACAACCTGAAGCTGGCTGGCGTGAACGTGGCCCAGGAGCCGCTGAAATGGACGTTCCAAGACAACGTGCGCCAGACCGAGCAGGACCTCAAGCAGAACCGCAACCACACCACCATCAACCATTATTCAGTTGATGGCAAGCAAAATAACCTGGCCGAAACCAGCGAGAAGCCCGAAGAAACCAAGGTAACCGAGCCGCTGAAGTGGGTGGCCGATAAGCACGATTTCTTCGTGGCCGGCTTCGTGGCCGATTCGCAGCCCTTCACCAGCGGGCAGTTCAACGCCAACGTCAACCTCACCGATTCGACCTTCATTAAGGGCCTAAGCACCACGGTAGGCTTGCCGGTGGCCGATGTCACGAGCGCGGCCGGCGGGCAGTACCGCTTCTTCTTCGGGCCTAATAAGTTTAACCTGCTGAAAGAGGTAGCGCCCGACTTTGACAAGAACGTGTACCTGGGCTGGGGTTTCTTCCGGGGCGTAAACCGCTTCGTGGTGATTCCGGTATTCAACTTTTTGCAGCAATTTATCTCGTCGTATGGCGTGATTATTCTGCTGCTAGTGGTGCTTATCAAGCTGGTAACGTGGCCGTTGACATACAAGACCTACGAGAGCCAGGCCCGCATGAAAGTGCTGAAGCCCGAGCTCGACCAGATAAAGGAAAAGTACGGCGACGACCAGCTGAAGAGCCAGCAGGAAACCATGAAGCTGTACCAGCAGTTTGGCGTGTCGCCGCTGGCCGGCTGCGTGCCCACGCTGCTCACGCTGCCGATTCTGTTCGCCATGTTCCAGTTCTTCCCCAACGCGATAGAACTGCGCCAACAGCCCTTCCTGTGGGCTACCGACCTGAGCACCTACGACAACCTGCTGAAGCTGCCCTTCACGCTGCCTTACCTGGGCGCGCACATCAGCATTTTCACGGTGCTGATGACCATCTCGACGCTCTTCATGACCTACCAGAGCAACCAGATGAACACAGCCGCCATGCAGGGCCCGATGAAGTTTTACAGCTACCTCATGCCGCTGATTTTCTTTTTCGTACTGAACAGCTTCGCCGCCGGCCTCACCTGGTACTACCTCATGTCGAACCTCGTGACGATGGGCCAGCAGGCGCTCACCCGCTCCTTCGTAAACGACACCAAGATTCGCGCCCAGCTCGAAGCTAATAAGGTAAAAAATAAGGATAAGAAGCCCGGCGGCTTCCAGGCCCGCCTAGCCGATGCCATGAAAGCCGCCCAGGAGCGCGAGGCGCAAGCCAAGAAAGGCGGCAAAGCGTAAGACGCTTTTGCCGAATACTAAAAAGGGCCTGCCGCGTAGTACGCGGCAGGCCCTTTTTCTTTGCTACCTGCCCAAAGGCGGGCGGCAGGTTTGGCCTGGTTTTCGTTTTACGGCTGCTACTCACTACCTCACCACATGCGCTACTTACTTCTTTTGCTCGCCCTCTCGCTCGCCCTGCCTGGCCAGGCACAGAAAATCAAACCCCGCAAAACCAAGGCGATGACTACTACCCAAGCCCCGGTTAAAGGTGCTACCGAGCCGGTGCTGGTAGTGCAGCGCACGCCCTGCCACGGCACCTGCCCCGTCTACAAGGCCGCCATCTACGCCGATGGCCGCGTGGAGTACGAGGGCGAGTGCTTCGTGAACCGCATGGGCAAGCATACGCTGCGCCTGCCCGTGGCCACCGTCAACCAAATGCTGGCCGAGGCTAAGCGTATCAATTTCAACAGCTTCCGCGACCAGTACGTGGGCGATGTGTACGACCTGCCGTCTACTATCGTCACGGTGCAGCCGGTGGGCCAGCCAGCCAAGAAAGTGGAGGCCCGGCAGGATATTCCCGAAAAGCTGCAAGCCTACCTCGACTACCTCTACAAGCAGCTCGACTCGCTGGCCAATGGCGCGGAGGAGAAATAATTGTACGTCTGTCATTGCGAGCGCAGCGAAGCAATCGCACCAGAGCGGAACCCGAACGGCGCGGCTCAACAGGTGCGATTGCTTCGCTACGCTCGCAATGACAGACGATTTTTGCTAGCCTACTCTTTGCGCACGCGCTCCAGCAGCAGCTGGTTCATGGGGTTGGGCGCGAGGCCGCGCACGTTGTTCTGCGTGAGGCGGATAACCTCGTCGTAGTAGAGGCTGACCACCGGGCTTTCGGCTACGATGAGGCGGTCCATCTGCTGGTAGAGGGCAATGCGGCGGGCCGCGTTTTGCTCGCGGCGAGCCTGGTTGTAGAGCGCGTCGTATTCCGGCGATTTGAAGTGCGTTTTGTCGGGCCCGCCGGGGCTGAAATTGGGGCTGTAGAAGAGCGAAAGGTAGTTTTCGGCGTCGGGGTAGTCGCCGAGCCAGCTTTTGCTGAAGAAAGCGGCGCGGCCGTTATCCACCAGCTCTTGCTGGGTAGCGGCCTGGTTGATGTCGATTTGGACCTGCACGCCCACGTCGGCCCAGTTTTTCTGGAGGTACTCGGCCACGGCCTTGCGCTCGGCCACGGTGCTCAAGCGCAGGCGCAAGGGCTGGCCGGGGCCGTAGCCGGCCGCTGCCAGCAGCTGCCGCGCTCGCTGCGGCTGGTAGGTGTAGCCGGGCACCTTCTCGGGCGAAAACGAGGGCAGCGCGGCCGGCACGAAGCCCGACGTGCCGGGCACGCCCACGTGGTTGAGCACGTAGGCCACCAGCTCGGGCCGGTTGATGGCGTAGTTGAGCGCCTGGCGCACCAGCGGCTTGCGCAAGGCCCGGCCCTGGGCGGCCTGCTCGCCGGTGAGGTTGGCCGAATCGAGCTGAAAACCCAGGTATTCGGTGTTCAGGTACGGCGCTTTTTGCACCGTGAAACGGCCTTGAAAGTCGGCCCGCACGGTGCCGTCCTGGTTCATTACCAGGTCGCGCGAGCCTTCGCGGATACCGCTCAGAAAGTCGAGCTTGCCTTGCAGAAACGTCAGAAACTCGGTTTTGCGGTCGGCGATGAAGCTGATTTGCACCGCGTCGAGGTAGGGCAAGGCCTGGCCTTTGGCGTCGCGCCGCCAGTAGCCGGGGTTTTTGTGCAGCAGTAGCACGTTGCCGGTGTCCCAGAGCTTGAAGCGGAACGGCCCGGTGCCCACCGGGTGCTCGCGGAAGTCCTTGCCGTATTTCTCAACCGCCTCGTGGGGCACCACGAAGGCGTAGGGCATGGTGAGAATGCTCAGAAACGGAATAAACGGCTCCTTGAGGTGAATGCGCAGCGTCGAATCATTGGCCGCCACGAAGCAGGTGTCGCTGATATTACCCTTGGCGTCTTCCAGCACCTTACCCCGGAATATCCAGCCACCCGGCGATGCCGTTTTAGCGTCGAGCAGGCGTTTGAAGCTGTACACAAAATCGGCGGCGGTGACGTGGCGAGGATTAGATTCCGGTGGGCTCATTTCCAGCGGCTCATTCACCGGGTCTTTTATTTCCCGAGCGGGCCGGCCGTGTTCCCTGTCCTCCTGTTGCACCAGCTCGCGTATCTGCTCAGCTGTCACTGGAAACACGCTACTATCGGCATGGAAGTACACGCCCTTCCGCAGCCAGAACGTGTACGTCAGCCCATCCGGCGAAATCTTATACCGCCGCGCCAGCGCCGGGGCCGGCTGCAAGGTCGAATCCAGCTCCAGCAGCCCATTATAAAGCTGCGACACGGCCCAGATATTGGCTTGGTTGCGGGTAAAAGCGGGGTCGAGCGAGGTCAGCGCCTCGGGCTGGTTGTAGCGGAATACGCGCCGCTCGTCGGCCGCCGACTGCGCGGGGCCGCCGCAGGCGGCCAGCCCGGCCGCCGCGCCCGCCAGCATTATCCAGATTAAACCACCGCGCGCTCGCAAATCGTGTAGAAACATCTATTTAGGGTGTCGGTTGCAAAGGTAAGGAGTAGGCTTGCCGGCCCGTTGGGGCATTGGCACATCCTGCTCATCTACCACATTTCCACATTTTCCTCATGCAACTTACGTATTTCGGGCACTCCTGCTTCCTGGCCACCATTGGCGGCGTGCGCGTGCTTTTCGACCCCTTCATTCGCCCCAACCCGCTGGCAAAGGACGTGAATGTGGACGCCATTCAGGCTGATTATATTTTGCTTTCGCACGGCCACGGCGACCACATCGCCGACGCCGAGGATATCGCCAAGCGCACAGGCGCTACCATAGTGGCCATTGCCGAGGTGGCCGGCTACTTCGGGGCCAAGGGCATCGAGGTTATCGGGGCCAACCTGGGCGGCAAGGTCAAGCTGCCGTTTGGCACGGTGCACTTCGTGGCCGCCGCGCACAGCAGCTCCTTCTCCGACGGCTCGTATGCCGGCGTGCCAGTGGGCTTCGTCATCAAAACCACTGACAACCAAACCTTTTACTACGCCGGTGACACGGGCTTGACCTACGACCTCAAGCTCATCAAGGACTGGTACATCCTCGATTTTGCCCTGCTGCCCATCGGCGACCACTACACCATGGGCGTGACCGACGCGCTGATAGCGGCCGACTGGGTGGGTGCTACCGAGCTAATCGGGATGCACTACGACACGTTTCCGCCGCTCGTCATCGACCACGCCGCCGCGCAGGCCGAGGCTAAAGCCGCTGGCAAAAACCTGCGCCTGCTGCCCATCGGCAGCTCGGTAGAGCTGTAGTAACGTTGCCCTAACGCCCGTCATGCAGAGCGCAGCGAAGCATCTCGCGTGGCGCAGTAATTTCCTACGTATTGGGTTTACTGCGCCACGCGAGATGCTTCGCTGCGCTCTGCATGACGGGCGTTTTATTGTTATCCTATCGTAGGCGCCTTTGGCTAATCCATTTTTTTTAGCCTTATTTTGTATGTTGAACTACGCCGGCGCGCCGGCCATTAGCTACTAGGGCAGCGCATTTTCGTTATACTGTTTGTTGTTATGGGTAAAATCATTGCGGTAGCCAACCAAAAAGGTGGCGTTGGCAAAACCACCTCGGCCATCAACCTGGCCGCCTCGCTGGCGGCGCTCGACTACCGCACCCTGCTCGTCGATGCCGACCCGCAGGCCAATGCCACCTCGGGCGTGGGCTTCGACCCTAAAGACATCGAAAACAGCGTGTACGAGTGCATGGTCGATGGCATTCCGGCCAGGGACATCATCGTGCAAACCAACATCTTGCCGCACCTCGACCTCATGCCCTCGCACATCGACCTGGTGGGCGCCGAGGTGGAGATGATAAACCTGCCCAACCGCGAGGAGAAGATGAAGGCCGCCCTGCGCCCCCTGGCCGCCGAGTACGACTTCATCATCATCGACTGCTCGCCCTCGCTGGGCCTCATCACCGTGAATGCCCTCACGGCCGCCAACTCGGTTATCATCCCGGTGCAGTGCGAGTACTTCGCCCTCGAAGGACTAGGCAAGCTCTTGAATACCATCAAGATAATTCAGAGCCGCCTCAATACCGACCTCGAAATTGAAGGCATCCTGCTCACGATGTACGACGTGCGCCTGCGCCTCTCCAACCAGGTAGTGGAGGAAGTGCAGATGCACTTCCAGCAGCTCGTGTTCGACACCATCATCCCGCGCAACGTGAAGCTGAGCGAGTCGCCGAGCTTCGGCATCCCCGTCATCTTGCACGACGCCGAAAGCAAGGGCGCGGTCAGCTACCTCAACCTGGCCCGCGAAATTGTGGAAAAGAACAGCGTGGAAGCCAACCCCGAGGCCGAAGCGGCCGACGAGCTGGCGTAACGGGTAACGCGGACTCTGTGAGTCCGCGAATACATGCAGCTGAGTACGCGGCTTTTTTATAAGCAATGATAAACCAGCAAGCTAATCCGGTTGCCTGGGCATTGCTCGGCTTCGAGCTAACCGATGCACACGAGCAGCTGGCGCAGCTGTGCCAGGAGATGCAGCAGAATCCCGATTTCGGCGAAACTGACTTTCGCGTTTCGCTAGCTCATATCTACGCGCATTTAAATCGCGCCTGGAATCGCCGCGATGCGACTGATGCGCAAGTTGCACCAGAGACAGAGCAGGCCATTTGGGATGAGTGGAGCCGGTTTCCAGCTGATATTGAGCCGTTGTAAAATCAATATGCAATGCTGTCCTCCGCTGCCCATCCGCTCATTGGCATCGACCCCGAAATCCGTTTCGGGCGACCGTGCATTGCGGGCACGCGCATCAGCGTAAATGACGTGCTGGGCTGGTTAGGCAACGGTCTGAGCATCGCCGAAATCATTCAGGATTTTCCTGAGCTAACGCCCGAGCTCATTCAAGCCTGTCAGCACTACGCCGCCGACCGCAACACGCCCTACGCGGAAGTATTTGGTCGGGAAGCTGATTTTCAAGTTACTTACCAACTGTTTACGGAGGAGGAAGGCGGCCGCCGCACACCAGCCTATCAAGGCATTCGCTGGGATATTCGCTACGCCAACGAGGCGCGCCCGCACAACTGGATGGTGTATCCAGAATTTATTGACCCCGATGGCATTGCTATCCCGAACGGACCATTTTCGCCGGTGGGCCGGGCTAATATGTTTGTCTTAAACTCTGATTTACTGAGCGTTCACCGCCAGTTTATCGGCCCAGGCACGCGCGGTTATTTTATGGAAGGCAGCAGGCGGGTTGGCGTTTGGGAAGTGGCCAAAGTGCTTGGGCTACGCCACGCGCCGCAGTAGTCGCGGCGGGCAAACTAGTAGCGCGCTTTGGGCTACTCAATGGCTTGCCCTTCGCCCGCTAGGCCGTAATTTTGAAATTCAGCGGCCCCTTTACTTTTGGGTTACGCTGCTTGGTACTATGTCCGCAGAGAAAAACGAAGATAAAATTCAGGCGGCCCTGGCGGCCAACCCCGCCGCTGCGGCAGCCGCCAAGCGCCGCATTGGCGGCCTGGGCCGCGGCCTCAACGCCCTGATTGAAGGCAACTTCGATAAGCCCAGCGAGCGCTCGGTGGCCGCCGTGCCCACGCCCAGCCCGCTCAACATGGTGGGCCACATTGCGGTCGACCAGATTGAGGCCAACCCCTACCAGCCCCGCACACACTTCGACCAGGAGGCGCTGGCCGAACTGGCCGACAGCATCAAGGCGCAGGGCATCATTCAGCCCGTGACGGTGCGCCAGCTCGGGCCCAACCAGTACCAGCTCATCTCGGGCGAGCGCCGCTTGCAGGCGTCCAAACTGGCAGGCCTAGAGACTATTCCGGCTTACATCCGCAAGGCCGACGACCAGCAGATGCTGGAAATGGCGCTGATTGAGAACATTCAGCGCGAAAACCTCAACGCCATCGAGATTGCCCTCAGCTACCAGCGCCTGCTGAGCGAGTGCAACCTGCGCCAGGAAGACTTGGGCGAGCGCGTGGGCAAAAACCGCTCGACCGTTACCAACTACCTGCGCCTCTTGAAGCTGCCGCCCGATATCCAAATAGGCCTGCGCGACGCCGTCATTGGCATGGGCCACGCCCGCGCCCTCGTCAGTATGGACGACCCGCAGCAGCAGGTGAGCCTCTACCGCCGCATCGTGGTCGAAGACCTGTCGGTGCGCCGCGTGGAGGAACTGGTGCGCCAGGGCGCGGCCCAGCCCACCGAAAACGTGCCAGCCGCCCCGCGCGAGCAGCCCGCCCCGGTGGTGCCGGTGGCCGAGCTGCGTCGCACCGAGCGCCAGCTCACCGACTACTTCGGCTCAAAGGTGCAGCTGAAGCCCACGGCCCAGGGCCGCGGCGAAATTAAGATTTCCTTTGACTCGGTGGAGGACATGCAGCGCATTCTGCACATTTTGCAGCCCGCGTAAGGTGCTGAATACTATTCGCTGGCAGCTGGGCGTTGGCAGCTTTTGTATGAAAAACCTGCTTGCCTTACTTCCGCGCTGGACCTGGGTAGTGGGGCTGCTGTGCCTGGGTACGGCAGCCCCGGCCTGGGCGCAGCTCCCTAGCACCGCTGTGGTCGACCCCGACCTTACGCAGCCGCGCAATGACACAGCCCGCGTGGCCCCCAAGCTCACCAAGGCGCAAAAGCGCGAGCGGGCGGCCGCCGACTCGCTACTCAAAACCGAGCGCATTTTTGGTTTGCGCGTAACGCGCCCGCAAAAAGCGCTGATACTAGCCGGTATAGCCCCCGGCGCGGGCCAGATTTACAACAAACGCTGGTGGAAGCTACCACTGGTGTACGGCCTACTGGGCACACTGGGCAGCGCAGAGTATTTCTATTGGTCACGCTACCGTAGTTATGTAAAAGCCAAGGAGTTGCTACAGACTGACAGGTCATATACCTACCGCGATGAGCGGCTAGGGTATGCCAAAGAAGCGCGCAATGCCAATGAAATAGAGAGCGGTATCATCTTCTACCGCCGCAATCGCGACCTATACATTCTGGTCTTCACGGCGGGCTACGCGCTGCAAATGCTGGACGCGGTGGTGGACGCTCACCTGCACGACTTCGACGTGGGCCGCGACTTGAGTTTGCACTGGCAGCCCGCGCTGCTGCCAGTGCCTGGCCAGATGCTGCCCGGCGTGGGAGCTACCGTAGCTTTGCGGGTGAAGTAAGAACAACGTTTACGTCCGTCATGCTAAGCGCAACGCAGCGCGGCGGAGTCGAAGCATCTCTACCGCACCGTTGATGACTGTAGTAGTTAGTTCACTGGCAAAGATGCTTCGACTCCGCTGCGCTACGCTCAGCATAACGGACGTAACTACCAGACAAGCAACATGAGAATCATCCTTATCGGCTACGGCAAGATGGGCCGCACGCTGGCCGACCTGGCCCCGGCCCACGGCCACGAAGTAGTGGGCATCATCGACCAGCACGCCTCGGCGCAGCGCATCGAAGACTTCACGCCCGCCACGGCCGACGTGGCCATCGAGTTTACGCACCCCGAGTCGGCTTTTGCCAACGTGGCGGCCTGCCTGCGGCAGGGCCTGCCGGTGGTATGCGGCAGCACGGGCTGGCTGCACCACTTCGACGAAGCAAAGGCGCTGTGCACAGAAACGGGCGGGGCCTTGTTCTACGCCTCCAATTTCAGCGTGGGCGTCAACTTGTTCTTTCACTTCAACGAATACATCGCGGCCAAGATGCACGAGTTTCGGGCGGGTTACGACGTGCAGGTTACTGAGGTACACCACGTTCATAAAGTAGACCAGCCCAGCGGCACGGCCCTCACGGCGGCGCAGGGCATCTTGGCGCACTTCCCCGAAAAGACTACCTGGCGCAACGCGCCTGCCCAAAGCCCCGGCGAGCTGGCGGTGCTGAGCGAGCGGCGCGGCGAGGTAGTGGGCACTCACGAAGTGCGCTACGTGTCGGCCGCCGACACCATCGAGCTACGCCACGAAGCGCATTCGCGCGCGGGCTTCGCAGCCGGGGCGCTGCTGGCGGCGGGCTGGCTGCCGGGCCGCCAGGGCGTGTTTGGGATGAATGATTTGCTGGGATTGTAAGGGCTAAAAAGGCTGTCCTTGCTTCGCTGCGCTCGCAAGGACAGGCAACACTGTTGTTTCTTTGCCAGATAATTTACGGGCCAGCGCCGGCTGGCACTCTGCTTCATGCTCTTTCGCAAAAAAGATTCTTCTGCCCCGCCCGCCCAGCCCAAGAGCAAGTCGCGCGAGTGGGTCGATTCGCTGGTGTTTGCCATCGTGGCGGCCACACTCATCCGCTGGGCTACGTTTGAGGCGTACACCATCCCGTCGCCTAGCATGGAAAACTCGCTACTGGTAGGCGACTACTTGTTTGTGAGCAAGTTGCACTACGGGCCAATTACGCCCCAAACGCCCTTGCAGGTGCCACTCACGCACCAGACCATCCCAATTCTCAACATAAAGAGCTACTCCGACGCTATTCAGCTGCCCACGTACCGCTTTCCGGGCTTCAGCTCCATCAAGCGCAACGACGTGGTGGTGTTTCACGTGCCGCACGAAACGCAGTTTCCCGCCGACCTGCGCACCAACTACATCAAGCGCTGCATCGCAGTGGCCGGCGACACGCTGGAAATTCGCAAGGGCCAGGTGTTTTTGAACGGCCAGCCGGGCGTGGTGGCGGGCCAGCCCGAGACTACTTACTTTATGCAGGTCGACTCGCCCGACGACGCCGTGCAGCAGGATTTGCACGACCACGGCATCGTGGAGTATAACTCGCCCGTCGATAGCGCGCCCTCGCCCGATGGCCGGCCGAGCGTGGTGACTATTCCGGCCGACTCGGCCGGCGGCAAAGGCAAAACCGGCTATATCTTCAGCTGCACGGCCGAAACCTATACCTACCTGCGAAAGCAGCCCTACTGCAAAAGCATCGTGGTGTACACACAGCCGACCCAGCTGTTCCCCGACCTCGTGGACTTTAAGGTGGACAACGGCGCCGTAAGCCGCAAGATTCGGGGCTGGCAGCTTGACGATTACGGCCCGCTGCCGGTGCCCAAAAAGGGCCAGACCATTGCGCTGACGGCCGACAACTCGGCGATTTACTACAAAATCGTGGCCCAGTACGAGCACAACCAGAATGTGACCTGGGACAACAAGACTGGCCTGATTCTGCAAAACGGCCAGCCGCTGACGAGCTACACCCTCAAGCAGAACTACTACTTCATGATGGGCGACAACCGCCACAACTCAGAGGATTCGCGCTTCTGGGGCTTCGTGCCCGAAGACCACATCGTGGGCAAGGCCTCACTCATCTGGCTGTCCATCGACCCCTACGCCAACTTCTGGCACAAGGTGCGCTGGGGCCGGCTGTTTCATACCATCGACTAGCCGTAGCGCGGGCTTTTAGCCCGCGTTTTGCGGCGAATTATTTCGCGGACTTAAAGTCCGCGCTACAAGGCCCCGCCGGTGGAATCTTCCCCGGCGGGGCCTTGTTTATGCGGTTGGTATCTAGTAGCTTGCAGCTACATAGTTTTCGCCTACCGTATATGGACCAAAAAGTGCTTGTACTAAATGGCGACTACACCGCCATTACCTTATGCAGCGTGCAAAAAGCCTTCGTGCTTTTATTTCTGGATAAAGCCGAAATGGTGGCTAAGTCGGAGAATGGCGTGATGCGAACCATCTCGCAGGCGTTTCCCAAACCCAGCATCATCCGCCTGGCGCGCTACGTGCGCGTGCCCTACAAGGGCATTGCCCTCAGCCGCCACAACATCTTTAAGCGCGACCAGGGCGAGTGCCAGTACTGCGGCTCGACCAAAAACCTGACCCTCGACCACGTGATGCCCCGCTCACGCGGCGGCGACTCGGGCTGGACCAACCTCGTGGCCGCCTGCTCGCGCTGCAACCACGCCAAAGGCCAGCGCACGCCCTCCGAGGCCGGGATGCCCCTGCGCACCCAGCCTAAGAAGCCCAGCCTGACTAGCTTTCTCAAGCTTTCAGCTGGCACGCTGGATAAAACCTGGCACGCTTATCTAGGTTGAGGCTTTATGATGAGTGCATACGATTGTCATCTTGAGCGGAACGCAGTGGAATCAAAGCATCTCTACCGCACCGCTGCATGACTTGAAAGAAGCGATAGAGATGCTTCGGCTTCGCTCAGCATGACGGCTAGTTTTTATTTTAAAACTAATTGAGTAGCCCTAATAAAAAACGCCCCGCTGGCCAGCGGGGCGTTTTTTGTTGGCAAAAGCTGCGGACTATAAAGCTCACGCAACATTACTCATTTTCGCTACGGATGGGCTGCGCCTCAATTTCGCCGCTATCGAAGTCTTCCTGCACGGCCTGGCCGTTCACGAAAGTCAGAATGTCGCGATTGAGGCGGTCTTTGGCGGTTACGTTGAGGCCGTGGGGCTCGCCATCATACACTACCAACTGGGCATTGGGCACGTACTTCACGGCCTGCTCGGCGCTGTTGGCCAGGGGCACGGTTTCGTCGGAGCTGCCGTGGATGAAAAGCGTCGGCACCTTGATGGTGGCGAGGTCGGCGCGGAAGTCGGTTTCGCTCCAGGCTTTCACGCAGGCCGTGGTGGCGCGGGGTGAGGCCAGGAGGGCCATGTTCTGGCTCCAGTCGAGGGTAGCCTGGCTTACGGGCTTGCTCAGCAAGCCTACGCCGTAGAATTTCTTGCCAAACGAGGCCAGGAAATCGGGGCGGTCTTTGCCGAGGTTCTCGATGATGTCGTCGAAAGTTGATTTGTCGACGCCGTCGGGGTTATCGGCGGTTTTGAGCAGGTAGGGCGTCACGGCGCTCACAAAGATGGCGCGGGCCACGCGAGCACCGTTGTAGCGGCTCAGGTAGCGGGCCACTTCGCCGCCGCCCATCGAGAAGCCTACCAGCGTCACGTTTTGCAGGTCGAGCTCGGTGAGGATGGCGTTGAGGTCGCTAGCGAAGGTGTCGTAGTCGTAGCCATCCCAGGGCTTGGACGACTGGCCGAAGCCGCGGCGGTCATAAGCTACCACGCGCTTGCCGTGCAGGGGCAGTTCGGCCAGCTGGTATTCCCAAGAGGCGGCGGCCAGCGGCCAGCCGTGAATGAGCACAATGGGGTCGCCCTGGCCGTAGTCACAGTAGTGCAGTTCGACGTCTTTGCCCTGGGCATCCTGGCCCACTTTGATGAGGTTCATGCTGAGAGGAAAAAGCTGAGGTTTAGGAGAAGTCCTGATTCCATTTACGGAGGGCTTGGGGAGAAGGATTAACGAAGCCCGAATTTTGTAAGTAGCTGACTTAGCCGCTTAACATTCAAATAATAGAACGCTGGCTTTCTCGCTTGCCTTAGCTATCACGAGGCGGCCGGTAGTGGGCCGCTACCGTCCTTTGCGGCCATGAACCGCCTTTCGCCCGCCTGCGCCCTCCTGCTCGGCTTAGCCGCCTGCCACAGCCAAACCAGCCAGCCGGCCGCCACCGGGGCCGCTGACGCGCCCCAGGCTGCCCGGCCCACCGCCGCTCCCCCCGTGGCCGACTCGCCCGGCGCAGCCTACCGCGTGTATCGCGGCCAGCTGGTGGGCCAGACCGACAGCATCACGCTGCACCTCGTGACGGCCCCGCAGCCGCGCTACGACACCCACGGCCCCAGCAGCCAGGGCAGCTACTACGGTGCCGATGGCCACCCCTACCAACTCAGCAGCCAGCCCAGCGCCCCCGACAGCCTGGTACTCAACGACTACAGCCCCGAGCACGGCGCTGGTCCCACCGGCCAGGCCCCCACCTGGCGGCTGCGCCGCCAGCCCGATGGCTCGCTGGCCGGCACCGTGGGTAACCAGGCCGTACGCCTGCGCCCGGCCGCGCCGGCGGGCGGGGTGGGCTTCGCGGTGCGCTGCTTCACCGATTCGCTGGCCGCGTACCCGCAGGAAAAAGCTGCCTCGCCCAAAGCCCGTATCTACGTACAGGCGCTGGTGCCCACGGGCGGGCCGGCCGCCGTGCGCCAAGCCTTGTACGACAATATCTTGCGCGACCTCCACGGCGACACGCTGGCCAGCGCGCCGGTAGTGGCACTGGGCAAGCTGGTGCGGCAGCAGCGCGACACGCTTTTCACTAGCTACCGCACCGACGTGGCGGAAATAGTGAAAACAATGCCCGCCGACGAGCGCCCGTCAGCCACGCTTAATTACGAAGAGCAAAGTTCTACCCAAGTGCTTTATCAAGAAGGCAATTTGCTGAGTCTGGGCTTTTTCACGTATTCGTACTCGGGCGGCGCGCACGGCATGAACACGACTACCGGCGCGAGCTACGACCTGCGCACCGGCCGCCGCCTGCGCTACGACGACATTTTCCTGCCCGCCGCCCAGGCGCAGCTGCCCGCGCTGCTGGCCACGGCCGTGCGCCCGCTCGTGGGCCTGCGGCCCGGCGAGCCGCTCGACAAGGCGTTGTTTGTAAAGCAGATGCCCGTGACCCGCAACGTATTCCTGACGTCGGGCGGCGTGGAGTTTATCTACCAGCCCTACGACATCGCGTCCTACGCGCAGGGCGAGGTGCGGGTGTTTCTGCCGCTGGCGCAGGTGCGCGGGCTGCTGCGCCTGGGCCTGCCGCTGCCGGCGGGTAGCGCGGTGGCGGCGCGCTAGCCGGCTGCCACCGCGCTACTGCAAGTAGTAGTGTTGCAGGCGGTTGAGGTTATCATCGAGCTCGTAGACCAGCGGCACGCCGGTCGGGATTTCGAGCTGCATCACCTCCTCATCGGTGAGCTTGTCGATGTACTGCACCAGCGCCCGCAGGCTGTTGCCGTGGGCAACCACCACTACCTTCTGCTGGTGGCGCATGGCCCGCATGATGCGCTCGGTCCAGAAGGGCATCACGCGCTCCAGAGTTGTGCTCAGGTTTTCGGTGAGGGGTAGCTCGCGGTCGGTGAGGTGCTGGTAGCGCGGGTCGTGGCCCGGAAAGCGCGGGTCTTCGCGCGTGATGGCGGGCGGCAGCGCGTGCGGGTCGCGCCGCCAGAGCTGCACCTGCTCGGCACCGTATTGCGCGGCCGTTTCGGCTTTGTTGAGGCCTTGCAGCGCGCCGTAGAAGCGCTCGTTCAGGCGCCACGATTTCTGCACGGGTATCCAGAGGCAGTCCATCGCATCGAGCACGTAGTCAAGGGTTTTGATGGCCCGGCGCAGCACCGACGTAAAGCCTTGGTCGAAGGTGTAGCCGTTGGCTTTGAGAATCTGGCCGGCCTGGCGCGCCTGCTGGCGGCCGGTATCGGTCAGGTCCACGTCGGCCCAGCCGGTGAAGCGGTTTTCGAGGTTCCACTGGCTTTCGCCGTGGCGGATGAGCACGAGTTTTTCCATTGCGGAGCGTGCGCTTGAGTGGTAGGTAGCGCGCCGGCAAGTACGGCTGCCTTCCCAAATCGGTGGTGAACTGCTGCGCTGGCAGGCCATAACCCCTTCGCAGCTAGCGTACTAAAAAGCGGGCACCTAGGTTAACCCGACAGCGAACCAGTGCGATTTCCCTGTAGGCCATTTGCCGGGCTGCTCCTGAGCCTGAAAAATTAATTAATAGCCCCAAAAGTGATTAGTATGGTAGAGGTTAAAATAGATACCGGAGTACTAGAAAACACTACTTAATTTATATATTTTTGTAGGATAAGTAGCTTAGCTGCTTATTACTTCTCTTTTTATTTATACCCCCACATTCTCCCACCGCATGAAACAACTCTCCTTTTTACGTTGCTGGCGTAGTTTTTCGCTGTCAACTATTGGCTTGCTGCTGACTGCTGCCCTACCGGGGCACGCCCAGCAAACGGAAGCCACCGCGCAGGCCGCCCGGCTGGCGCTGCAAACCGGCTCGCAGTGGGCCGGGGGCACCGTCGGGGCGGCCGACTTTCGCATCTCAGCGGCCCACACCGAGCCCACGGGGCTGCTGTACGCCTATCCGCAGCAATTGCAGGCGGGCATTCCGGTTTATAATCAAGTAGCTACGCTCGTTTTCAAGGGCGGGCAGCTGCGCCACCACGCGGGGGTCTTCTTGTCGGCCAAGGCTTTTGCGGGCCAGCCTACGACCCCCACCCTATCCGCCGCCGCCGCCGTGGCCGCCGCGCTGGCCAGCGCCAAGGTGACTACTGCTGAGCAGCCTACCGCCCTCGGCGCCGCTACCGGCCGCGACCAGCAGCAGACCTTCACGGCGGCCGGCGTGGCGCACCGCCCCATCGAGGTGCGCCTGGTGTGGGCCACTGACCAAGGCCGGCCCCGCCTGGCCTGGAACGTGAACGTGGACCTATTGGCTCGGCCCGACTGGCTCAACATCCGGGTGGACGCTACCTCGGGCCAGGTGCTGGCCCAGGACAACTGGACCGTAAACGAGAAGGCCGCGCACGCCGCCACGCCAACCCACGGGCGGGCTGCCCGCGCGCCGCAGGCGCTGCGCCAGCTCACCAGCACTAAGAGCACGCTGGCCGTGACGCCCGCCAGCTACCGGGTAGTGCCCTTCGCGGGCGAGCGGCCCGACATTACTACGCCGAGCGTAGATACCAACCCCTGGCTGCGGGCCGGGGCCGGCAACGCGGCTACTACCTACGGCTGGCACTTCGACGGCACCACCAACTACACCGACACCCGCGGCAACAACGTGTGGGCCTACGACGACAGCCTGAAGCTGAACGCCCCCGGCCGCTTCACGGCCTCGACGGGCACAGCCAGCTCGCTGGTGTTCAACGACGTGCCCGACTTCACCAAGGCGCCGACCCTGGGCCGCAACCGCCGGGCGGCCACTACCAACCTGTTTTACTGGAACAACCTGCTGCACGACGTACTGTATCAGTATGGCTTCACGGAAGCCAGCGCCAACTTCCAGGCCGACAACCAGGGCCGGGGCGGCACGGGCAGCGACCACGTGCGCGCCGAAGCTCAAGACGGGCTGGGCACCAACAACGCCAACTTCTCGACCCCGCCCGATGGCACCAACGGCCGCATGCAGATGTACCTGTGGAGCGCGGCCGTTCCGGCTTATAACATCAACGTGACGGCCCCGGCTGCCGTGGCGGGCAGCTACACGGCCGTGGAAGGCACCTTCAGCACCGCGAACCAGCTGACCAACCTCGGGCCGGTTTCGGGCCAGCTGGCGCTGTACGCCGATGCGGGCAACCTGGCTTGCAACAGCACCTCTACGCTGCTCACCGGCAAGATAGCCGTGCTGTATCGCGGCACCTGCACCTTTGCGGTGAAGGTGAAAAATGCCCAACTGGCCGGGGCCATCGGGGCCATCGTTATTAACAACGCGGCGGGGGCACCTAGTGTCATGGGCGGTAGCGACAATACCGTTACCATTCCGGCCGTGATGGTATCGCAGGCCGACGGGGCCAAGCTGGTAGCCCAGCTGGGCAATGGCGTGCAGGCCACCCTACCCAAGCCCACGCCCATCGGCCCGCAGCTCGATGGCGACTACGACAACGGCATCATCGCGCACGAGTATGGCCACGGCATCAGCAACCGCCTCACCGGCGGCGGCTCCAACACCAGCTGCCTGAGCAATGCCGAGCAGGCGGGCGAGGGCTGGAGCGACTTTTTTGCCCTGATGATGACCACCGACTGGACCACGGCCCTCGCTACCGATGGCCCCAAGGCCCGGCCGATGGGCACCTACGCCAACGGCCAGCCGACCACGGCCGTCGGCATCCGGCGCTACCCCTACAGCACCAGCCTGAGCGTGAACCCGCTCACCTACGCCAACGTGGCCACCAGCGCCATCCCGCACGGCGTAGGCGAAATCTGGTGCGCCACGCTCTGGGACATGACCTGGAACATCATTCAGCAGCAGGGGGCCATCGAGCCCAACCTCTACAACAGCGCCGGCACCGGCGGCAACGCCGTGGCCCTGAACCTGGTGATGCAGGGCATGAAGCTCCAGCCCTGCCAGCCGGGCTTCCTCGATAGCCGCGACGCCATCCTGGCCGCCGACTCGCTGCTGTACAATGGGCAGTATCACTGCGCCATCTGGAGCGCGTTTGCACGCCGGGGCATGGGCTTCAGCGCCCGCGAAGGGGCCTCAACCAGCACCACCGACCAAACGGCGGCCTACGACATGCCCGGCGTGAGCCTGCACAAGCGCACTACGCCCTTGGCTGGTAATCAATTCATCATCACGCTGTCGGCCTCGTGCGACTGCCAGTCCACGACCCCGGTTTCCATCACCAACCAGCTGCCGGCCGGCTTGCAATACGTGAGCAGCACGGGCGGCACGCTCAACAGTGCTACTAACACCGTCACGTTCGGTAGCCTGAGCTTTGGCCAGGGCCAGCGGCGCACCTTCCAGATTGTGGCCCAGGCGGCTTCCGGCGCGGGCTGCGCCGTCGCGCTACCCGTGAACGACAACCGCGAAACCACTACCGCGGGCGGCTTCGCGCCGGCCGTGGTAACGGCGGGCGGCAACAACGCCTGGGTGCCCACTACTACCCGCGCCTACAGCGGCACTACTTCGTGGGCCGCGGGCGACCCCGACGTCACGTCGGATGTCACGCTGACGTCGGCCGCGTTCACGCCCACGGCCTTCTCGGTGCTGTCGTTTTACCACTTCTTCAGCACCGAGTCTATCTACGACGGCGGCATGGTGGCCATTTCGGTGAACAACGGGGCCTGGCAGGATGCCGCGGCCTACTTCCTGCAAAACGGCTACAACTCGGTCTTCACTTCGGGTACGGCTTCGGCGGGCAAGCCGTGCTTTTCGGGCATCTCGTCGGACTTGAGCGGGGCGGCGTCCTTCCAGCAATCAGTGATTAACCTGAGCTCGTTCAGCGGGCAGTCTATCCGGGTACGCTTCCAGTTTCAGTCCGACGCCGGCAACCCCTACGGTGCCCTACCGGGCTGGTTTGTGGATGACGTGCAGGTGCAAAACGGCTGCGGCGGCTTGCAGCAGGTGCAGCTGCTCAACAGCGCCAACGCGGTGGCGGCCAGCTACGCCCAGCCCACGTTCCTGACGCCGGCCACGGCCACCACGCTCACCGCCTGGACGGGCACCGTCAGCACCGACTGGTTTACGACGGGCAACTGGAGCGGGGGCGTGCCGACCAGCTCGCTGGATGCTACCATTCTTGGCACCGCGCCTTTCATGCCCCTCATCAGTGGTAGCGGCGCGGCGGTGGCCAAGAGCCTGACCATCAACAGCGGGGCTACGCTGACGATGAGCGGCGGCACCTTCGATGAGCAAGGCAGCTGGACCAACAACGGCACCTTCACCGCCACCGGCGGCACGGTGCAGCTGGGTGCCACCAGCGGCAGCCAGATTCTGGGTAGCAGCAACACGCGCTTCTGGAACCTCACTACCACCGGCAACGTCGTGAACCTGAGCACCCCGGCCGGCCTGAACCTGCAACGCCTGCTGCTGGCGAACACCAACCTGAACGCCAACGGCAACCCGGTGGTGCTGGAGTCGAACGCCACCGGCACGGCCATGATAGCTGCCTCCACCGCAGCGACTTCCCTCATCGGCACCAGCGTCACGGTGCAGCGCTACATCGCGCCCGACCTGAATGCAGGGCCGGGCTACCGCCACCTGGCCTCGCCCACGGTGAGCTCCAGCACGCAGGGCACCATGTTTAGCGATTTGGCCACGGCCAGCTTCGCGCCGGTGGTGAATGCGGGCTACAACACCTCGGCTACGCCGAACCTGGTGACGCCCTTCCCCAACGTCTTTGGCTACGACCAAACCCGCCTGACGTCGACCACGAACAACCTCGGCGGCTTCGACAAAGGCTGGGTGTCGCCCGCCGCTACCAGCGAGCGCATGGCCTCGGGCTTTGGCTACACGGTGAACCTCGCCGCCGGCCAAACGGTGACCTTCAAAGGCCAGGTAGGTTTTGGTGACCTGCCCCTCAACCTGACGCGCAACGCGGCGAGCTCGGCCAACGCCTCCGACGCCGGCTGGCAGTTGCTGGGCAACCCCTACCCCTCGCCCTACGACTACTCGCTGGTAACTGCCGCCGACCGCACGAACGTGGACGCGGCCATTTACATCTACGAGAGCACCGGCCCCTACACCGGCAACTACCGCACCTACGTCAACGGCATGGGCAACGCCAACCCGGTGCTGCCGATGGGCCAGGCGTTCTTCGCCCGCGTGAGCTCGGGGCAGACCACCGGCGCGCTCACCTTCCGCAATGCCAAGCGGGTGACTACCTACGCCAACCCGACCTACCACCGCACTGCCGAAACCCGGCCCCTGGTGCAGCTCACCCTCTCCGCGCCGGGTAGCAGCCTGACCGATGCCGCCTACGTGTACTTCGAGCAGAATGCCACCGACGCGCTCGACGCGCAGTACGACGCCGTGAAGCTGCCCAACCCGACCGGCCTCAACCTCTCGACCAGCCTGGCCGGCCAGCAGTTGGCCATCGATGGCCGCGCCCCGCTGGGCACCGCGCAGCGCGTGCTGCCGCTAGCCGTGGGCGTGCCCGCCGCCGGCGTGTACACCTTCACCGCCAGCCAGCTGCTCAACCTGGGCACCGTGCCGGTGTACCTACGCGACTTGCAGCTAGGCACGCTGACTGACCTGCGCCAGCAGCCCACCTACCAGTTCACCGTCGCCAATGCCGCGACCCTGAATACCACGCGCTTCGAGCTGGTGTTCTCGCCGCAGCAGGCGCTGGCTACCGTGCCCACCGCCCTGGCGCAGCAAGTGGCCGTGTACCCCAACCCGGCCCGCACGCAGGTAGCCATCGACCTGCCCCTGGCGCTGAGCCGCCAGCCCGTGCAAGCCACCCTGCTCGACGCCCTGGGCCGGGTAGTGCGCCAGCAGATGCTACCGGCTGGGGTTAGCACGCACACGCTACCCCTCAGTGGCTTAGGCGCGGGCGTGTACGCCCTGCGCCTGACCACCGACCTGGGCCAGATAGTACAAAAGCTCGTGGTTGAATAAGTAACACGAGTTAAAAGAAAAGGCCGCGACCCAATGGGTCGCGGCCTTTTCTTTTGGTTGAGTAGCCTTTTGCTAGGTTCCGTGGTTGCGGGTAGCAGAGTTACTAGCTATAATTAACGAGTACTTGAGCATTAAAGCATCTCGCCTTCCGGCTCTTGCCCGGCGGCTAAGGCGGCCTGCATCTGCGCTTCCCAATCGTGCCGGGCAGGCTTGGCTGCGGCGGTGATGAATAAGCCCTGGGGCGTGGGGCGCAGGGCTACCTCGCCGGCTAGGTGATAGTGTTGCAGCAGATTCTCAGGCAACTCAATGCCCCAGGAGTTGCCGATGCGGATGAGACGAGTATTCATGTCAAACTATTTCTTTCATAGAATCAGTAATCCCATACCGACCATTATACCTCCAAATACTAGCAAGCATGACACGTATCTATTCATAGGTTGCTTAATACTCCCATCAGATTTGACCGCATAAAGTTTCATACCGTAACTATCATACACTGTATAACTTGAGCGCTTAAATTCTATCATCCCAATATCAACGCCATTTATATCATATATAAAAAACCTTTTTGAATTACTCAAGCTCTTTCTAATGTATCCGGTTCTTATGCCTGCATCGTTGTGTATATCTACCTGGCTTTTTCCTTTCGCACCCCAGTAATTCACTTCTAACAAGTTGTGGTTATAATCTTTGATATCAACTGAACCTCCGCCATATGATGCATAGGTTCTATAGTAATTTCTTAGATATGCTTCTTCGCTTCCACCAGCAACCTTGCCTGTGTAAGGATTATAATTTCCAGGGTAACTGTAATTATTGTACGGATTTCCATCTGGACTAGAGCGATAGTGAGGCTCTACATAAGTACCGTTGCTTCTGTAGTAACCGTCAACATGCACTTGCCCCAGACTTGCGAAGTAGCACAGAAGTAGTGTCAGTAGGAATACAAGTCTTTTCATATTGAATCAGATGTTTGTATGTTTATAGCAAAAGTAGTTGAGCAACTAACAACATGAGCTACGTCACTAGCAAAACCCGCTGAAAATCCGTACCTTTGCGGCCCCGTCAAGGTGGCGGGCCGGGGCTTTTTGCTTCGGTATCAACGCAAAATGCGCTCCGCTTTGGGTTCCGGCGGTGGCGTTCAGTAGGTTAGGAGCCTGCTAGTAACATGGCAGAATTGGTTGACGACTTCGACTGGGACAATGTTGGAGCAAGCGGCTTTGGCGGTAACTACAACGCCGAGCAGCGCGCCGAGCTGGAAAAGCTCTATGGCGACACCCTCACTACCGTTCAGGAGGAAGAGGTAATTAAAGGCACCGTGGTGGGCATCACCGACCGCGATGTAATCCTGAACATCGGCTTCAAATCGGACGGCCTGGTGCCCCTGAGCGAATTCCGCGACATGCCCGAGCTGAAAATCGGCGACGAGGTTGACGTATTCATCGAAGACCAGGAAGACGCTAACGGTCAGCTCATTCTGAGCCGTAAGAAAGCTAAAATCAAGCAGGCCTGGAACGCTATCTACGCGGCTCTGGAAAATGATACCGTGCTGGAAGGCGTGGTGAAGCGCCGCACCAAAGGCGGCCTCATCATGGAGATGGATGGCGTAGAAGCCTTCCTCCCCGGCTCGCAAATCGACGTGAAACCCATCCGCGACTTCGACATCTACGTTGGTCGCCGCATGGAAGTAAAAGTGGTGAAAATCAACGCTGCTTTCGACAACGTGGTTGTTTCGCACAAAGTCCTCATCGAAAAGGACCTCGAGCAGCAGCGCGAAGCCATCCTGAACAACCTGGAGAAAGGTCAGATTCTGGAAGGCAACATCAAGAACATGACCAACTTCGGCGTGTTCATCGACCTCGGCGGTGTCGATGGTCTGCTGCACATCACGGACATTTCGTGGGGCCGCATCGCTCACCCGAGCGAAGCACTGCAGCTCGACCAGAAACTCAACGTGGTTGTGCTGGACTTCGACGAAGCCAAGAAGCGTATTTCGCTGGGCTTGAAACAACTGACGCCCCACCCGTGGGATTCGCTGCCGGCCGACCTCGGCCCCGGCTCGCGTGTTCAGGGCCGCATCGTGAACGTAGCCGACTACGGCGCGTTTATGGAAGTGGTACCGGGCGTTGAAGGCCTCATCCACGTATCGGAAATGAGCTGGAGCCAGCACCTGCGTAACCCGCAGGACTTCATCAAGCAGGGCGACACGGTAGAGGCAGTAGTACTGACCCTCGACCGCGAAGACCGCAAGATGAGCCTGGGCATCAAGCAACTGACCGAAGACCCGTGGACCCGCGGCGACTTCGCTGACAAGTTTGCCGTAGGCACCAAGCATAGCGGCACGGTGCGCAACCTCACCAACTTCGGCCTGTTCGTAGAGCTGGAAGAGGGTGTAGACGGCCTCGTGCACGTGTCGGACCTGTCGTGGACCAAGAAAGTGAAGCACCCCTCGGAAGTGGTGAAAGTAGGCGACAAGCTCGACGTAGTAGTACTGGAGCTCGACATGCCGGCCCGCCGCCTCGCCCTGGGCGTGAAGCAGCTGGAGGAAAACCCCTGGGATACCTTCCAGACGGTGTTCACCCCCGGCTCGGTGCACAAGGCTACCATCACCGAGAAGTCGGACCGTGGCGCGGTACTCGAGCTGCCTTACGGCATCGAGGGCTTCGCTTACCCCAAAGGCCTGGTGAAAGAGGATGGCACGACCGCCGAAAACGGCGAAGCGCTGGACTTCCGCGTTACCGAGTTCTCGAAGGATGACCGTCGCATCGTGCTCTCGCACACTGCGGTGTACAACAAAGAGGACGAAAGCAACCGCGCCAGCAACTCGAAGTTTGCGAAGAAAGCCCCCGCTGGCGGCGCTGCCCAAGGCGAAGGCAAGCTGAGCGACCTCAAGAAGCCCGCTGAGAAAAACACCCTCGGCGACCTCGACGCCCTGAGCGCCCTGCGCGACCAGCTTGCTGGTGCCGAGCGTCAGGCTGGCGAAGACAAGCTGCGCGCCCGTCAGGACACGCCGCTGGCCGGCAACTCGCCCGACAACGCCGAGATTCAGGGTTCGTAATCTGCTGAATTGACGTAGCTAAAAAGCCCCGAGCCGTGAGGTTCGGGGCTTTTTTTGTGCGCTGGTTGAGCTATCAAAGAAATAGGTAACAGGCGGCTCATATCATTGCGTCTGAATGGAGGACTTAACTAATTACATACAATACTATCTCAGCGAAAGCGGCGCTGAAGTGTTGATACATCCACTGCACACTGGCCCTGAGCGAGCTGATAATGAATGGATAGGTAGATTTTTGGCCGATGGTGGCGAAACTGTTAAGTTGCTATCCATTAGTAGTGAGCCTAACGTCAAGAACCCGGACGCAGAAATTGCAGGGATGATTTGGGAGTTCAAAACCAACCGGGTAGGCTCCGCAAATTCGGTGGACAATGAAATCCGGCGCGCCCACCGCCAAGCCGACTGCATTCTGCTATGGCTGGCCGTAGAAATCGAAGTAAAGAAGCTGGAAAACGCTATTTATAATCGAGTGCGCCAGTGTCCCAACTTGCTGAAGTGCCGCTTCATTTTTCGAAACAGGCTTTATGAGTTTAGCCGCGCCCAGATTATTACGCAGGCTTTTCGTGGCCAACTGGGTACTAAAGGAGAAGGGGGCCCGGCCTAAGCCGGTACCCCCTTTCCTTGCGGTCTGGGCTTGCACCCTAACCAGTACAAATATACGTTTTTTAGATAAGAAAAGTTAAGCGCAACGCTTCTACTACTGAATTAAAGTAACCAGAGAGCCCCAAGCCGCAAGGCCTGGGGCTTTTTGTTTGCTACCAAATTGGGAATTCCAAGCACCCAGCTAGCGCTTGGCCAAGCGCGCATCGCTACGCGGTACAACTACTGGATTTAAGTAATAAATTTGTAGATACGCGCTATCCCACCTTTTAACTGCATGAAGAAAAGATATCTTATCCATTTACTGCTATGTTTACTTTGCCTGCGCGGTGGTGCGGCCCAGGCCCAGACCACCGTGAAGCGGGTGGTGCTGCAAGGCTTCTGGTGGGATTACTACAACGCCAACTACCCCTTTAAGTGGGCTGACTATCTGGCCGAGCTGGCTCCGCGCCTGAAGGCGATGGGCGTGGATGCGGTCTGGATTCCGCCCACGCCGAAGAACAAGAACGCCACCAACGACGTGGGCTACTCGCCCTTCGACCAGTACGACCTCGGCGACAAGTACCAAAAGGGCGCGACCCGCACCCGCGTGGGCACGAAAGACGAGTTTTTGCGCATGGTGGCCGTACTACACGCCAACGGCATCGAGGTGGTGCAAGACGTGGTGCTGAACCACACCGACGGGGCGGGCACCACTACCGGCGCGGCGGGGCAAGACCCCGAAACCACCTACTCGATGCAAAGCAACAGCGGCTACAAAACCTTCCGCTACAGCAGCTTTAACTCGCCGCTGCCCGAAGCCGGCGACAGCGGCCCGGCCTACGCGCAGCGCACCGGCCGCTGGCCCAAGAACTACCTCAATTTTCACCCGCAGCCGGGCCACAATACGACCAGCGGCGACATGGCCGCGCCGTGGTTCGGGCCCGATTACTGCTACGGCGGCGACGGTGGCAACGATGGCTACGGCCCGCTGAGTGCGGCCTACCTCTCGCTTTTCCCCAATGCCTACAACCCGGCTCAGGCGGCAGGCTACAGCCAGACGCAGGCCCGCAACTGGGCCGTATGGATGAAAAAGCAAACCGGCGTGGACGGCTTCCGGTGGGATGCGGTGAAGCACTTCAGCTACAACGTGCAGCAGGATGTCAGCTACAATCTGAAATACAATGCCTTGTGGGCCAGTGGCGGCGTGGGCATGTTCAACGTGGGCGAGTACGTGGGCGGCAAAGGCGAGCTCGACAGCTACGTGAGCAGCGTGCAAAGCCAGAACGGTGGCCAGGACTTCCTGATGGGCACGTTTGACTTTGGGCTGCGCGGGGCCATCTATAACATGGTGGCGGGCGGCGGCAACTACAACCTGGGGCAGATTCCGGGCGAGCAGCAAGGCCAACGCATAGCTTACTACTCGGCCGCCAATACCTACGTGCACCGCACGGCCCCGTTCGTGAACAGCCACGACACCTTCCGGCCGCAGCTCAGCAGCACTGGCAACTACACGGGCTGGAACACCCAGGACGAGCTGGCGGCCCACATTAATCCATTTGATGCGCGGCTGTCGGCGGCTTATGCCGTGGCGTTTGCCGTGGATGGCAACCCGCACATTTTCTTCGAAGACCTGTTTGACGTGGGCGGCACAGGGCAGCGCTGGACGCACGCGCCCACCTCGGCCGCCGACCTGCCCGTGCGCGCCGACCTGGTGAACCTGCTGTGGTGCCACCAGCACCTGGGCTTTAAGGATGGGGCGTACAAGGTGCCGTACATGTCGCCTGACCACCTGGTTATCGAGCGCAGCGGCAAGGCCCTCATTGGTATTAATGACAACCTGAGCGCCTGGCAAACAAACACCGTGACGACCGATTTTGCCATTGGCACCCAACTCATCGACTACTCGGGGGCCAGCAGTACGATGCAAACGGTGGTGGCGGGGCCGGGCAACACGGCCGAGGTCACCATCCGCACGCCGCCCTGCGATGGCAGCGCGCCGCTGGGCCGCCGCGGCTACTCGGTGTGGGCCCCCGTGGGCCAGGCCGGCAGCGCCTACGCGCCGCCCCGCGCCACTACTACCACCCAGGAGTGGGAAATGGCCGACGACCTCGGCGACCTCAACTGCCAGAGCCTGGGCCAGGGCGGCCGGCTACCCGACTTCTCGACCAACCGCCGGCTGGCGGGCAAAATCTACGCCCAGGCCGGTCAGCGCATTACGTATGAGCTTTACCCTGAGCTAACTACTAATGCCCGCAGCATCAGCATCGGACTCTACGACCTGCGTGGCAACCGCCTGAGCGCGGCCAGCGGCACGACCTCGGCCGTGGGCAGCTACACGCCGGCCAGCACCGGCTGGCTGGCGCTAAAGGTGCAGAACACCGCCGCTACCTACGCCGGCCAGCGCTGCTTCGTGAAGGTGACCTACACCGCGCCCACTGCCGTGGACACCCGCAACACCGTGGCTCCGCTCAACCAAGTAGCCATCTGGACCGGCAACAACGCTAGCGCCGACCCCACCGACTGCCGTAACTGGGAGAATGGCGTGCTGCCCTCCCCTACTACCGACGTGCTGGTGCCCGCCGGCAGCGCCTTCATGCCCGCTCTAAGTGCCGGCACGCTGGCCGCCCGCGACCTTACCATCGAGGCGGGCGCGACCCTGACGGTGGGCGCGAACACGGTGCTGCGCGTGGCTGGCGACCTCACCAGCCAGGGCACACTGGCCGGGCCGGGGCAGGTGTTGCTCAATGGCGCAGCCACGCAGCGCCTGGTCGGTGACTTGACCTTCAGCAGCTTGCGCATTAATAATCCGGCCGATGTAGCGCTGCTCGGCCCCGTGTCGGTGAGCGACACGCTGACGCTGCGCGCCGGCCGCCTGGCCCTCGGCGACCAGTTGCTGACGCTCGGGGCCACGGCCAGCATTGCCGGGGCCGATGCCAGCCGCTACCTCCTCACCCGCGACGACCCGGCCGCCCTGGGCTACGTGCTGCGGCCGGTGCCCGCTACGGGCGCGGCGGTGAGCTTCCCGGTGGGCACGGCGGCCACCTACGCCCCGGTGGAGCTGCGCGCCACGGGCAACGCGGCAGCCGTGAAAGTTCGCACCTTCGGCAGCGTGCTGGAACACGGCACCAGCGGCGCGCCCTACGCCGGGGCCGCCCGCTTCGTGGGACAGGCCTGGGACGTCGTGCCCACCACGACCGGGGCTGTAGTTGATATGACGCTGCAATGGCCTGCCAGCGCCGAGAATGCGCAGTTTCAGCGCGCCAGCGCCGCGGCTTACTACAACGACAACTCCGCTGGCGGCACCTGGATGGCCCTGGCCAGCGCTGCCGCCACGGCCGGCGGCCCCTACCAGCTCACCGCCAGCGGGGTGGGCAGCTTTGGCACGTTTGCGGTGGGCTCGGCAGGCAGTACGCTACCCGTGCGGCTGGTCAGCTTCGGGGCGCGGCGCGCTAGTACCAGCACCGTGGCCGTGCGCTGGACTACGGCTACCGAGGTTAACTGCGCCCGCTTCGACATCGAGCGCTCGGCCGATGGGCAGCAGTTCCAGCGCCTGGGCGCGGTGGCCTGTGCGGGCGCGGCGGCCCCCTACTCCTTTACCGATGCGGCGGCCTACGGGGCGGCCTACTACCGGCTGCGGCAGGTAGATGCCGATGGCGCGGTGCAGTACAGCGCCCCGGCCTACGTGCCCGCCGAGGCCGGTAGTACGTTCGCGCTCAGCCTATTTCCCAATCCTACCACCGGCACCGTGGCGCTGCTGGGCGCGCCCGAGGGCGCTACCCTCGCTCTTGGTCTCACCAACGCGCTGGGCCAGCCGCTGCTGGCCACCGGCCCGGCCGCGCTGCCCGAGCTCACGGCCCGCCTCAACGCCGTGCTGGCCGCCTGCGCACCCGGCGTGTACGTGCTCACGGCCGAGTGCGCCGGCCAGCGCCAGCACCTGAAACTGGTGAAACAGTAAGCCGCCCCCAAAAACTTACCGCCTGGGGCTTGGCCAAGTCAAAGTCGCTACGTACCTTTGCCCGCCCAAGCCGGTAACGTGACCGAGTGGCTAGGTAGAGGTCTGCAAAACCTCCTACAGCGGTTCGAATCCGCTCGTTACCTCTAATAGTTGCTTTAAAGCCCTTCTAAGTCAAGTATTTAGAAGGGCTTTTTTGCTTACTGGGTAAAACATGGGTACAACAGGTCATCCTTTAGTGATTGACCATACCCTTTTTTAGTGTACTTGTCTACTTGCTCGTTTGAAAACAACTTACCAATTTTTCCAGACATGCCTAGAATATTACCTCATCTAGAGCTTCCCCGCTGTCCCCACTGCCAAATAGATAATCCTAATCTGGAAGCACTGACTTCACCTTTTGCAACTCTCGACCATACAAGGACTGTTGGTCGTGTTTGGAGAAGCTATCGTTGCACGCGGTGCGGAGGTGTTATAGTTGCTGGAGCACAAGGTGTAGTGGGTACGGAGCCCGAGGCTACTGAGATATATCCAAAGCCTGCACAGGTAGACAACAGTCTCCCCCTGATAGCTAGAGAGTATTTAACACAAGCTCTTAACTCGTTGCACGCACCTGCAGGTTCAGTAATGCTGTGTGCAAGTTCTGTAGATGCTATGCTTAAGGAAAAAGGTTATACCGAAGGTAGCCTTTATGCTCGCATTAATAGAGCTGCCACAGACCACCTTATTACTGAGGGCATGAAAGATTGGGCACATGAAATACGCCTTGACGCAAATGACCAGCGTCATGCGGACCATGGTGCCACACTGCCAACCACTGCGGATGCTCAGCGCAATATTGAATTTGCTCAGGCTTTGGGGCAGTTTTTGTTCGCCCTCCCAGCGCGTGTAGCACAAGGTCGAGCAGCAGTTCAGTCTAATTCAGTAGTACCAGTATTGTCTGCTACTGACCCAGCAAGCGCGCCTGTACGTTACTAACCTAGCTGGCACCCAGAACCGTATACTAATCGGATAGACTAGATGGCTATTCTAGTCATCGATAGATACACTGGCGCTGATGCAGTTTCAGGAGCAGATAGTAGGTTGAGCAGCTATCACCCACTATGTTTGCATCTACTCCCTCTTTGTGGCACGTATAGAGTAAATCTCAGGTTCATACCTAAGAGCAAGAAAGATTATAGCTCTCCGAAAATTGGATTATTTTCACTCAAAATATCACCGCTCTAACACAATGAAGTACCCATGGCAAACGAACTAGTTCTTAAGATTAGCGCAGATAGCCAAGGCAATGCTGTTAATCTCAATAGCATTCCTATCGAGGCTGCTGATGCATTGTCTGTATTTCTCAACTCATTGAAAGAGTTAGCTAAACTTCATGACAATCCAACTGAAGTTAGGCTTTCTCTCAGAAATGGGTCGATAGAGAGCGTCTTAGAATATCCAGAAACAGATACTGAACTTGACATTGGCATAGCCAATGTTATAGAAGGACGCTCTTCAAATAATGAGTATTTCAAACTTCTAAGAGATATACAAGATACCATTAAAGCCAATGGTCTTACTTATGAAGTTGTACATAAAGTAAGCAATACTCCAAGAAATTTAACAGCGGAGTTCAAAGCCAAGAACTTTGTACGTCGGCAAGGTAGTAGAAAGAAGAAGGAGGAAGAAGTAGTATTCCTGAAAGGCAAGCTATTTGAATCCGGCGGAAAAAGAAGCACTAATATTCATCTAGATGTAGATGATATTGACATAAAAGTTGAGTGTACACAGGGACAAGCCATTAGACTGAATAAATTACTTTATTCAGAAATAAGGCTTTGTGCTCTAAAGCAATCGAAGCCAGGTAAAAATGCTTCGTATCTTTTACTTGACAGCTACGCAAGTGAAGAGTCTTTTAGAATATTTAAAGACATTCATGATAGCGTGAATAATGAAACCCTAGAAAGATTTGATATAATCTATAACCGGGTAATCGAAGCTATTGAAAAGCCAAAAGTAAAAGGGGAGATAGTAAAACTTTTGAGGCTCTTCAAATATCCGCAAGTTGACAGAGGCATAGTAAGAACTATTCTAATAGCCTTAAAGCCTATTAGAACGCAAGAGACTATTGTAGAAACCTACAAAGAACTTGCTGGGATATTACGGAATGGTAGCACTCATAAAGTAATCTAAATAATGAACATAAAACGAGATTTAGTTAGATTCAATGAAGCTGCCCTTCCTGATACGTTTGTAGCATTAGGCACTCAACTCGATGGCTCTGGAAACCCGTATCATGCTGGCATTATAATAAGACTAAAGGGAATAGAGTATTTGCACCACTATACTGGAGCAGAGGCCCAACTAGTCAGCAAGTTCGAAACTGATTCATGGTTCGTTTACAAGATAGCGAATTTCATAGCTGTCGATGATGAAAATGAAGTTGGCGCTTTTCTGCAACATTGCAAAAGAGTATGCGATAAAAGCGAGATAACATACAGCTGCGTACTTGATGGCTCTACATACGCAGCTGATGGAACTTTCGAAAGCGCTAGTGGACTGCCAGAGCTAGGAACTTGTGTAGGATTCTGCATCAACACCTTATCTATTGCATGCATAGACTCCGACACCTATTTGCAATTAGAGGATTGGGACGAATCATCAATACCAGAAAACTTTCCGTTAGACAATTTTGGACAAAGGCAAACGTTTTCTAGGTACCCTAATTTAGACAGAGGTTTATACAATGCTTTCAGAAAGCGAATTTCACCTCTGGAGTATCTGTGTTCAGCGTTTTTTAATGAACAACCAGTGCGAAAGAACCAGATTGATGAAATAAGGAACGATGTTAGGGAAATGATTTATAAAAAATTTCAGCTTGCCTAATAATTCGCTTAGTGCTTAAGCCCCGGCCGGTCAGGTCGGGGCTTTTTCATTCCCTTAGCAGCCGCACCCCATGCGCATAATCCTCCAGCGGCCCGGCCTCGATAAAGTTGCGCAGCACCACGGCCTACCCGCTCCCGCCATCAATGCCCACCTTGACGCAGAAGCCACGGCCATCATCTGGGCAGTGGCAGCGCTACTCGCATCAATGCTGCTTTGGACTAGGTAGGTGCTATGCTCAACTACTTAGCTGGGCGGCATAACGGGCAAGAGTAGTTAGGAGGAAAGGGAGATTAGATAATATAAATTTTTAAACTATATATTTGCTTTTATCACCTCAACACCACATTTATGGCCATAACACAAGTCATTGCAACCTCGAGAGGCAATGCTAAATCTACCGACTTGAATCGTTCGGAAACCCACCTCCTTTCCATCGAGACAAGTGATGCTAGCCCGACGCTAATCGTGCACATTAGTCCTGAAAAGCTTAATAATGCTGCTACTATAGGTGGTAACAACTTCTCCACTGATGGCGGAGAAATTCGGACCTATAATGACACTGTAGCATTCTTTGATGATTGGACCGACATTAAAACGGACATCTAGAGGGCAGCAGTAAGCCCCGGCCAGTTAGGTCGGGGCTTTTATTTATGCATCGGTGGCCACGTCGAGCAGGTCGTACACGTCTACCAGCGCACTGCCCATGCAATAGGGCGTGACGGTAATTACCTGCGGATTTACTTGCTCTAGGGCCGTGCGCCAGAGATAAAGCGGCGTGGTCTGGTGCTGCTCGGCGGTGGCGCGGATGGCCTCAGCCAGGTGGGCTTGGTCGACATCGGGGTAGTTGCGGAAGGTCATACCGCAAGATAGACAGGGCGCCCCGAAGTTTGCTATTGGCACTAGTACTAGCTAGCTTAGTAGCAGATTTAGCTATTACCGCCATGCCAAAGCCCGACCGCAAACCAGACCCCGATTTTGAACCTGACTACGATATAGCCGATGCTGACTACGACGAGACATCACAAGCCGACTACGACGTAGGTGCCGATGTCGAGTACGACGAGGGGGCCGACCCTGATTATGAGGAAGAGCCGCAGCTTGCCGCAGAAAGCGAGCTAGCCGACCCTGACTACGACGAAATAGTAGTTGACGTGGTGCCGGTCGTGAAGCTGGAGCCAGTGGTATTTGCCACGCCGGCAGTAGGATTTGCCTTCGAAGTAGGCCGGCCCGTATTGCCGCTCACGCAGGAGCAGCCGCATCCCGTTGTGTGGCGTGGCTACCTCAAAGAGCCGCACCCAGCTACGGGCCTGCTCCAGCGCGTGCCGGTGTACCAGTTGGCCGATGGCCATTGGGACTGCTACCGGGAGGAAGAGTTGCAGGTAGCTTAAAAAAAGCTCCGCCAGCACACGCCAGCGGGGCTTTTCTTTGTCAGGGGCCCACCTGCTGCTCTAGAATGACTCGCCACCATTTCTAGAGGCAAAACGTTTTGTGAAGTCCGGGGCCATACGAGCTGTGCGCGGACCGTAGTAATCTAGTGTTGCGCTTTTTAGGCTGTCATCAGTTATAATATCTACAACTGGTGAAATTATGAGTGTATCTAATCTGTAATTCATATTCCCACTTGTATTTATAAACATAGTATCATCAAGAAAAAAATAGTTCTTGTTTATCTTGGCTAAATACTTATGTCCATGGCCTCTGGGGTCTATCCAGAATCGAAATTGTGCTCCAGATGTCACTTTAGAAGCATCTATCCTACCATAATGATATGATATAAGCAAGGTAAGTATGAATGAAGAAATAATAGAGAGAACTTTGAATCTATCTTTTGCTTCTATCAATTGCATACCATGTGCAATGCTTGCTACAAGAATAGAGGGCAAAAGGAGTAATACAAAAAATCGCTGGATAACAGTAGAATCGAGTGACTTGATGTATATTAATAGAAAGTCTCCTTCATCTTCATATGGGAAAAGATAAAATACAATAGTGTAGAATATTGCTAAAAGAAACAACGAAGCAATAATTGCAATAATACCAAGTGCAATAAATCTAAAGAACTTCGTAGACCATTTCTCTGGCTCAGGTGTATGGGCTTGTTGTACTTCAATAGGTGCAGAGCACTTTTCTTCTGCTTGGTCAATGCCGTATCGTTCGTATTGCTCTGCAAGGCGTTGTTCTTTAGCTAAATTTTTGTTGCTATTTATGTTTCGTGCCCATGATATTACAATAACTAGCAATATAAATATTGGAGTTAATACTAAACCCGAGAATTTGAATAATGGGCCTGCAATATCTTTCAATATATCTTGGGCTTCGTAATAGTTGAAAACGCTAAATCCAAAAACGTCCCAATACCCGCTGTTGTAGCAAATAGACAGTAAAAGCAGATAGGGGATGGTTAGCAAAGCAACTTTTTCGAGCGAGATTTTTTCAAACATAGCGCAGTACTTGGATGAACTGCCAAGCTACGAAAAAGCCCCGGCTCCTGTGAGGGTCCGGGGCTAGTGGCAGCCGCCACGAGCATCGGGTGGCTGCGCTGCTCAGCGCAGCTGGCCCGTCAGTTCGCGCGCCCGCCCTGCGTCGCCTCCCACGCTAGCCGCGCCGTGGGCCGCACGTGGGGCAGCGCAGGCCCAAATACGGGCGTGAAGGAGTCGAGCCCGCGGCTCAGGCTCACCTCGTACACCTGCGTGCACCGGCCATAGGGCGAAGCCACAAAGTCGGCCAGCGTGGCAAAGTCCTGCTGCGCGGGCTGGGTCGAGCACTACGACGGGCAGGCCTTGCTCACGTTGCCCGTGAGGCCCAGCGCTACGAGGGAGCCGGCGCGCCAAGTGGCCAGCAGGAACGGAATGTAGAAAGGTGGGCCAGCAACCTGGGGCGTGATTCCGTTTTGTCCTCCAATGTTGTTTCAGTTTGTCCCCTAATTCTGTTTCCGTTTGTCCCCTAGCAGGTAGCTTTAAAAATAAATAGTTGCCAGTTTCCTTCCAGGATTTGCCAGTTGGGTCCCAAAAATTCGCCGTTCGTGTCCCGAAAAATGTGCAGTTTGTCCCCAGAAATGCGCGTTGTGTCCCCAAAAATGTGCTAACTGTCCCCGAGAGCAAGGTGCTTTTAGCTCAAAAGTGTCTTTTTGAAGGGAATAAGGGGTGTTTGAAAAGCGCTTTTTTGTGTCCTTTCATCCCCTGGCAGTAAAGTATTCCTTTGTGATGCCCTCTACAAAATGGGCATTACATGAAATCTTTATCTATCACATTCAAAAAGCGCGCGGCGCTGCTATTCAAAGTTATAGGAGCTATCAAGGCAGTGGTCTACGTGCTCGATACTACTCACCAATACCTCGGACCGCACCTGCACCACTGGGTAGCAGTGCTACATCGGTAGCTGGGCGGGGTAGGCAATCAGCGCAAGATGAAGCCGATTAAAAAGCGCCGCCATGTCAGCAGACGTAGCGGCGCTTCTTCGTAGATGCCGGCCCTACTGACTCAGCAGCACCTTGTCAATCGTTTTCGCACTCAGAAAATAGTCGGCGGCCAGCTGCTCCACGACTGCTTGCCGGTCGGGCTTGCTGGCCCGTGGCACGTTGGTGTAGCGCTGGTAAAAGGCCTCCCGAATCTTGCGGTTGCGGCTGTCGAGATTGGCGGCGCGAATATCTGCGGCGGTCATAGTGAGGACGGGCAGGGCACGAAAAAGCCCCACCCGAAGCGGGCAGGGTTTTCAGCGCTATGAAGAATAATCTCTTTTCCGAGGCGAAGGTGTCATGCCTCGGAGGTAGGGGCAAGCAACTTATAGTTAGTCTCACGGCCGCCCCTGCTTGCGGAGCTCGGGGTGCTGGCTGATGAAGGCGTACAAGCTGCCCACCGTGCGGCCCAGCTGCCGGGCCAGCACCGGGGCGGGCGCGTGGCGGTAGTGCTGGGCCAGGTGGCGGTAGTCGGCCGTGGTGTAGGGCCGGCGCGAGCCCCGGCCGGCCGCCGTGGGGGAAGGCGTGGCCACTACGTGCGGGGCAGGTGGAAGTCGAGCTTCTGCGTCTTCATGCGGGCGTGCAGCACCTTGACGTTGACCTGCACGGGGTCGCTGGCCAGGCCGGGACCGTTGAGGGTGAAGTAGTCGGCCAGGGCCATGCCCACGTGCTGCATGCCCGCCCCGCTTTGGATGGTGGTGCGCACGATGCGCGCCCAGGGTGTCAGGGCCTGGGCCAGCGCTTCGAAGTGGGCTAGCACGTGCTCGTAGCCCTCCCACGAGAGGGTATGGTCATCGAGCAGCTTGCCCAGGTCCAGCTCGTAGTAGCGGGCGAAGCTTTCGAGCGGGATGCCCGGCACGTCGACCCCCAGGCCGCCCCGTTCGAGCTGGGCCCAGGTGGTGGCCAACTGGCGCAGGCGGGCCGTGGCCTCGTCTATCACGTCGTAGCCGTCGAGGTTGATAGTATCGGCAATGAGCTTTTGGCGGCCCTCGTCGGTGCGCAGCAGGTCGTAGCGAGCTTGCAGGCCTTTGTCGGCCTTGAGCAGGCCGTCAAAGAGCTGCTGGCGGTAGGCGGCGGTGAGCTCGTCGACACTCACCGACAGAGGCAGGCCGGCCTCGGCTAGCAGGGTTTTGTAGGCAGCGCACTGGCCCATGAAGGCGGCAAAATAGGCGCGGTGGCGGGCGTTTTCTTCGGGGGTAAGCATGAAAAAAGGGGGGAGATAAAATAAAGGGGAAAGGGCGGGCAACTTAGACGGGCTTAGGGACTCATTTATGATTGATTTACTGATTGAAAGAAAGGCATTTGAGCTAAGCGCAGGCGGTTGAAAAGGGGGAAGTTTCTCGGAGTTTAGTCCGGGGCGCACACGCGCTGGGCGGGCCGTTTGCTCGGGTCACGGGGCCGGCGCGTGGGCTGGTCGGGCAGCACGAGCTCCCAGTAGGCGGGCTGTTCTTGGTTGCTGCGCTGCCAGCGCAGTACCCCGCGAGCCATGAGCTCCAGGCGAGCGGCGCGCAGGGTGCGTTCGGTCACGTCGAGGGCGCTGGCCAGGTGGCGGTGACTCAGGCGTAGGGTGGCGGGCCAGTCGGCGGCGGCAAAGCGCTGGAGCAGCAGGTGGTAGAGCCGCCAAGACTGGCCCGCGAAGGCGGCCGTGAGGTCGAGCTGCTGAAAGTGGGTGCTGAGCGTGGTAAAACGCTCGCTGGCAGGGGTTTTCATGGGGTGAGCGAGGGCAAAAGGTGCCGATGAAGGGAGATTAGGCGCTTTTTGGGCTGAATGCGGGCTGCTTACTTGTTGTTTTGCAGGGGGTTGAGGGCGGGTAAAAAATGTCAGGACCGGGTAGTTTCGGGTAGTTTATCGGGCAGTTTGGGTCAGAAAGTGGTAGAGCCGAAAACCAGAGTTAGGCGCGCGGCGGGCGGCGGCTTATACTGGTGCAGGGTCGGGTGCTGGGGCTGGGTCAAGGGCGGCGGCTTGTCGCAGCAGGTAGCGAAGCACGACGGGGCGCATGTGCAGCTCACGGGCCACCGTGGCCCGCACCCGGGCGCGGGGCCAGGTCGGGTGGGCCTGGGTCAGCTCGGCGCAGCGCTGGGCCGCCTGCCGGTGGTCGGCAACGCTGTAGCGGGCGCGCACTGGGGGCGCGGGGCTGACGGGCCAGGGGCAGGGCTGACAGGCGGGGGCGTCGGGGTTGAGTTGACGAGAGGCAGAAACGAGAGCGGGTAAGCGCATGCAGCAGGAGGTGAGTAAAGCAGGGAGAGCGGGCGAAAACATGTTAACAAAACTTAACAGGTAAAGCCGCCTGAAATGGCTTGAAACGCTTGATTTTTAAATGATTGAGCGAGGCGAAGCAGCAGAAGTTCTTAAACTGGCCTCGCGTGCGTGCACGTGCGCGCGGGCGTACCTGTCCGGAAACCCCTCGTCTGGACGCGCGCGCACTGCCGACACACTCCCTTGGCCGGCCTACTCTGGGTGTACAAGCGAGCGCATGCTACCTGGCAGAGGTGGGCGGCGGGTGTTGGCTGGTCAGGGCCACCGACAGCGCGCGTGTGGGGTTGTCGGGTAGTGTCGGGTGTGGGGGGCGGTAGCTGGTAACGGATTCCCAGCAAGCATTGAATAAGCCTTCCCTTCGCGCGCGTGTACGCGCGTACGCGTATTGGTCCGGAAACCCCCGGGTTAATTTGCCTTCACTTGATTTACAGCTGGTTGCAGCGACGGTTGCTGGCTGGGCCAGGGCCGCCCACCGGGTGGGTGGGCGGCGGGTTGGGCTAGCGGGTAGCGGCGGGGGCGGCTTGCCCCTGCGCCAGCGCCTTTAATAGGCGCGGGTTATAAGTCAGGAAGTCGTACACCTTCTTCTCGTCGAGCGTGATGGGGCCGCTACGGGGTATCTGCTGGGCCAGGGGGCGAATAATGTGGGTGATAACCTCCGACAGGGACTGCGCCGGGCCGCTGGTGGCCTGCACCAAATCCCGCCACTGCGTCAACGTGGCGGCTACCTGCTCGAAGTGGGCGCGGCCCAGCTCCCGGCCGGCCCAGTTCATCGTGTGCTGGTCCAAGTAGCGGCCGTAGTCGAGGTCGTAGCCGATGAGCTGCGCCAACTCAATGCGGGGCACGTCGTTGAGGAAGGGCACCGTTTTGTAGGCCTGGGCCAGGTCGGCCATCTCCTGGGCCAGCTGCTCGGGCAGCTCGTGGCCTTGCAGGCTGATGCCGGCCATGGTGTCGGTTTGAATGCGCTGCTTGCCCTCCTGGGTACGGGCCATCTCGTAGCGGGCGCGCAGGCCGGTGTCGGCCGCCAGCAGCTGCTCGAACAAGCGGCCCCGGTAGATGTCGAGCAGCTTGGTCGTGTCGAGCGAGAGGGGCAGCTCATGTGCGGCCAGGAAGGCCTTGTAGGCGGTGGCCGCCGTGAGGAAATTGCGGGCCGTTGCGCGGGCCGCTTGGTTTTCAGCTTGGGTGAGCATGGGGATTATTGGGAAAAAAGGGGTTGGGAAAAATGCGCTAGGAGCGCGTGAAAAGCAGTGAGATGAGGCATAGGCCCATAGGCCGCACAGAGAGCTAGCGGCGCTTCTAGGCCGTGTCCTGGGGCAAATCGGACGGGTTGTCGGCTTGCGCGTCGTCGGCTTGCTGCTGCTCGGCGGCTTGCTCGGCCAGGTATTGGCGGTACTCGGGCGTGTCGCGGCCCTGGGCCAGGCCCTCGGCGGCCGACTGGGTGTAGCCGAACAGCGCATCAGGGTCCACCTTGTTGGCTTCTAATTGCCGCAGATGTTCTTGCCAGCGGGCGAAGTGCTCATCCTGCTCGGCCTGCTCGCGGGCGGCGACTTCGGCAATGAATTCGTGATTGAGCTCGGGGCCATCGTTGGTGCCCGAGTTGGTGCGCACGGGCTGGCGGCGCAGGCGCTCGGCCTCGGCGGCCAGCCATTTGGTGTAGGCATCGGCGGTCGTGTCGAACTCTACGCCCGACCAATTGCCCTCAATCGCTTTTCCGAGCATGAGGCAGGCGAAGCCTTCGGCATACTTGCCCAGCGTGGCCAGCAGGCGGCGCAACGAGGTCACGGGCTTTTTGACTTGCTTGGGCATGGCCACGAACTCGGCCCACAGTTGGGCGAACTCGGGGCCGGGGTGGGGCAGGGTCAGGGCCGCTACCTCGTCGGCATGAGCGGCCGCCTTTTTTCGGCTGGCAGTTGGCTTAGGGTTTTCTGATTTCTCAGATGAAGAAGAAAGAGAGGGTGTGGCGGCGCTAGCCGTATTATTCTCTTTTATCTTACTATCTATTATAGGGGTGTCAGAATCTGACACCTTAGCTGACACCTTACGGGCATTTTTGGGTGTTAAGGTGTCAGATTCTGATACCTTAACGTCTTGTAAGGTGTCAGAATCTGATACCTTATTGTTCTCTAAGGTGTCAGATTCTGACACCTTACGAGTTGCCAGTAGTCGATATATCGTTGTTGCTCCTTTCCCTTTTCCGCCTTGCTCGAAGCTCAGTACACCCCGCTGTACGAGTTCATCACGCCGTGCTTTCAGTGGATTGACAGAGCAGCCGCAGATGGCCGCTAGCCACGGGTCGGCCTTGGTGAATTGCTCGGGCCAGCGTTGCTCGTTAGCTACATCAAGCAGCTTTAAATACAATCGCGTGGCACCATCCGAAAACAGCTGCTCACGGTCCAGCTTTTGAAAAGACACAACGTAATCGAGGTAGGTCACGGGGAGGCAGAAAAGAGGCGAGCGGCTAGCGGTGAGGCGGGGTAGGTAGGGAGACGGTCAGGCCCGCCCAGTGCGCGGGCAACCCCCACGTCGCCACCTGCCCGGCCGTACCTGCTTCGTAGTCCAGCAGGCCCCGGCTCACGAGGCCCGCGCAGGCCCGCGTCAGCACTTGGACCGACATGTTCAGGTGGGCAGCCACTAACTGCTCGCGGCCTAGCAGCAGGCCCGGCCAGCCCACCGCGTGAAACTGATTCAGCCAGTAGCAGTACAGGCGCGTTTCGGGAGCCGTGAAGGGCCGTTCCCGGTCCAGGTGCCAGAAGTGGGCCAGCAGGTCGGCCAGCACGGGCTTGGCCGGTGTGTGGGCGTGGGCCGCAGCCAAGCCCCCTCGGTGGGCAATCATTATCGGGCGCTCGCTCATGACTAAGCCGCGGCGCGGTGGGTAGTGCCTGGCCAGGGAGCGGCGGGGGCGGTGGGCCAGTAGGGCGCGGGACGGGCGATGCGTAGCACCTGCTCGACGCGAAACCAATAGACGTGGGGCAAGTCCCAAGGCACGTTGTCGAACCACGTCTTGCCGTCGCAGTCACGGGTGAGCGTGATAAAGCCGTGTTGGTAGAGGTCGGCGTGGCGGGGCCGTTGCAGGCGGCCCAGCTCCAGCACCTGGCGGCGGGTGGGCGAGCAGTAGACGCGCAGCAGCACGTCGCCCACGCTCACCTCAGCCAGCGTGACGTGGCGCAGGCGCACGTCGCTACCCTGGGGCAGGCTCGGAGCCATGTCGTTGGTGGGCAGCGTGTAGTCGAATAGGGCAGGCTGGCCCGCCGTAAAATCGGTGTCTTCGGCGAAGTGCGGCGCAGTCAGCAGCACCAGGTCGGAAGGAAACAATTGCATAGCGTGGAGCGGGTTATGAGTGGACAAAGGGCGGATATCGTGGGGCCACCCGCCCGTTTCAAGCTCAGGCGGCCAGGGCCTGGGTGCCCTCCCGGTCTTCGATAGCTTTGCGCAGCTTGGCAATGGCCTGGGTGGCCTTCTCTTCCGTCAGGCGGTTGATGTTGAGCAGTTGCTTAGTCTTTTCCTGCCGCGTGATGAGCGGGTGATTGAGCAGGCGAATAATCTCTTCGCGCTGCTCGTCGCGGGCGTACTGCACGGGGCTGTCTGCCCGTTCCACATTGGCCTTTGCTTGCTCTACCAGGCTGCTGCACTGTGCCCACGAGAGACCCACGTCGGCCAGCTGGTGCAGGGCTTCGAGGCGGAAGCCGTCATTCTTGCCCGAGGCTAGCAGCTTGTGGGCGTAGTCGCGCTGGGCACGGCTGGCCACTTCGCGCTCGGCCTGCTCGGGGCTCTTGTACTTGGGGGCCGCCCAGCGCACCTTGCTGGCGGCCACGGCTAAATCGAACTCTTCGCCGCCCTCGTAAGCTTGCAGGTTGGGCCAGAGGGCCAGCATGGCTTCGCGGCTGGTGCAGGCCAGCACGGCCTTGGTGGCCTCGTCGGCCGTGTAAGGCGTCGAAGCGCTGATGGGCGCGTCCTCGGCGGTAAGGGACGCTTCTTCGGCGGGCGTGGGCGCAGGCTGGGGCTTAAGCATGTCGGCCCCCGTTTGCTCTACCCACATCAGGGCGCGCTCCAGCCGCACGCGGGTCAGCGGGGCGGGCGCGTCGGCCAGACCTTCGCGCAGCACGTCGGCCAGGTAGCAATAATCGGTCAGGTCCAGGGGCGTGCCCTCGTTGGCGTAGCCCGGCAACTCGCTGGCCAGCCAGGCCGTGACCTCGGACAGGGGCAGGTCGCTCACGATGGCTACGCAGTCGGCGGCAAAGTCGGGGTGCCAAAGGATTTCGCGGCCGTAGCGGCCGTTTTGGGAGCGGTGGGTAGCGCACAGCTCAATCTCGCGGGCTTGGGCAACGTCCTTGCGGCGGTCAATCTCGGCGGCGGCCAGAGCAAAGCAGGAAACGGGAGCGAAGAATAGCATATCTTTGCGGGGTAAGTGTTGAAAAATTGAGGTTTGGACACTTCTGGCCGGTCGGGTTGCAGCCCTGCCGGCCTTTTTTGTTGGTGAGAAGGGAGCGCTTAGGTGCAGGCGTGTAGTAGCGCCAGCAGGCCGAAGAGAGCGGCTCCCAGCAAGCGGGGCCACCGTGAACGAGCGGGCAGCAACTCATCGCGGCCAGGGCAGCAACGGTCTACATAGTGGTCGAAATCATCGTAGTACATGGAGTGTATTGGGGGGTAAAAGGGTGAAGAGAAATCAGCATAAGCGCTTGAATAGCCGGCGGAATGCTAAGCGTGCAGCATTATCAGCTAGACATTTGGGGTACTTCATCGCTAGGCAAGCATCATATTCGATAGCAGCGTAGCGCTCCGCTGCTCGGTAGGCTTCGAGCAGACGCCGTAAGGCGGGTCGTTCCATTAAGCGAGTAGGCTGGGTAGGCCGAGACGGCGCTGACGGTAGCTGATGCACGAGGTGCGCGAGTACAGCGACTTAGTACCCTCTTTGCGGTAGATGATGCGGCCAGGTTCCTGTGCTCCAGGAGCCGAAGCGCGGGCGCTCTGCGTGAGTGTCGTGCGTGAGATGCCAGCTGTGCGCATCGCGGCCTCTGTGGGTAGCCATTCCTCGTGGGTACTGACGTATGCCCGTATCAATCCTAAGAATTCCTCACGCAATCGCTGCATATCAGCAGCATGTTCCTCCGGCGTAATGAAGGCGAGAGTAGCCATGCTTAGCCAGCGATTGATGCCATCATTTGTGCAGCTTCAAGACTGCCACACTCCTTAGCGATTTTCAGCGCTTGCTGTACAAAACGATTGGTGGGTTTAGCCTTACGAAGGGCGTTACTGACAGCTTGCACGGTAACGCCAGCTTCATCAGCCATCTCCTTAATCTTACCATGCGGCAATAAAGAGGTGAGCGAATTTGGTTTTTTGGTTTCCATCTGCATTACATTTGGTTTACTTTCGGTTTAGTACACCAAAGATAGCTTTCTGGTTAATATTAACCAAAATATTACCGTAAGTTTTTAACCAAAATATTACCCTTGTAAGGCTATTTAGCATGCAAACCACTACTAACCAAAGAGTTTTGGATATTTACAAGACGTTAAAAAATCGTCTTCGTGTTCGAAACAAAACTGAATTTGCCAGAATAGCTGGGTTTACCAATACACACTGGTCAGAGTATGAAGGTGAAAAACGTCGATTCACTCATAAACATCTCCAGTCTTTGGTTAACCATTTTCAAGATTTATCAATACATTATCTCGAAACCGGCACCGGTGAACCTTTCCGGGAGACAGAAACCGTCAGCAATGTCGAAATTCTAGGTACTCCCGAAGACTTAGACTATATCACGCTGCCCTTCGTCCCCTTCACGGCCTACGGCTCCTTTATTTCGGGCTGCCACGAAGACCGGGATATGAGCCAGTTCAGCACGTTCAAGGTGCTGCGTCGCCCCGGTAAGGAATACAAAAACGCTGTAGTTATCGAGGTGCGCGGCAACTCAATGGCCCCGCGCTACCCCGACCAAAGCTGCCATGTCGCCCGCCGCATCAATGACGGCAACTGGCAGTATGCAACTGGCGTGCATGCCCTCTCCCTGCGCTCGGAGATGTTCGTCATTAAGAAAATTACAGCCAACATCAACGGCGTGCTCACGCTGACGGGCACCGCCACGGGCGACACGATGAGTGTTGAGCTAGGCGACATCAACTGCATGTGGAAAGTAGGGGAAGCAGTTTATATGCCCGAAGAGGAATAGCCATGCCCGCTACTTTCAAGCTCGTACTAGCTCCCAAGGCCGACAGCGACGGCCTGCACGACGTGCGCCTGCGCATCACCGTCAATCGCATCAGCCGACTACAGAATACTGGCATCGCCCTGGCCCCGAAACAGTGGAACGAAAAGGCTACCCTGCTCACCAAAAACTGGGTACGCACCGCCCACCGCAACCACGCCGACTACAATGCCAACCTGCTACGCTGGCTTGACCGGGCGCAGCAGCTGGCCCAGGAGCACACCACTTGGAGCGCCGACCAATTCAAGGCCGCCCTGCGCAACGGCGACGTAGACCCCGACGCGGCCGACTTCATCGCCTTTTGCCGGCAACGCCTGGCGGCCGAGCAGAAGCTGCTTGATGAGGCCCACGCCCGCCAGCGCACCACGGCCGGCCTCAGCCAGGGCACCATCGACGCCCGCGTGCCCGTCGTGAACAAGCTAGCCGAGTGGCGGGGTGGCCCCCTCCCCTTCCCCCTACTCACGCAAGACCTATTAAAGGAGTACGAGCACTACCTGCTTTATACTGTAGGGAACGCCCCCAACACGACGGCCAAAAACTTGAAGGTGCTGCACATCTTCATTCGGGATGCCATCCGCGCCAAGCTCCTCAAGCCGCAAGATGACCCGATGTATTTCTACGACTACCCTACCGGGCCCGCCAAGCGTGTGTGGCTCGAACAGGCCGAGGTAGTCGACTTCGAAACGGTGGAGTTGCCCAAAGCCCAGCACTTGGCACGCACCGTCTACTTTCTCCAGCACTACGCCCACGGCTCACGCATCGGCGTAATCCTGCGGCTGCGCTGGCGGGACCGCGCCCACGGCCGACTGAAGTTCACCATGGACAAGGGCGGCCGTGAGAAGGACGTGGAAGAAACTCCTGCCCTGTCGGACCTGCTCGACTCGCTGCTACCGACCGAGGGCAAGCCCGCGCCCGACTCCTATATACTACCGTATCTGCCGGCCAACTTCGAGCAGCTGCACCCGCGCGAGCAGCTCCACCTCACCAAGCGCATGACCGGCAAGATTAATATGAACCTGAAACGGGCCGGTGCGCACTTGGGCATTACTAAAAAACTCAGCTCGCACGTGGCCCGGCGCACGCTGGCTACCCTCTCCGAGCGGGCCCTGCAAGGCGACCTGCGCGGGGTGGGCGGGCTACTGGGCCACAAGAACACGCGCACCACTGAAATCTACCTGCGTGACCGCGACACCTCCCAAGTGGATGCCGACGCCCGCCTCGTGTACGCGGCGCTGAAGCCTGTTGTACCAGGTACAACACAGGTACAACACGTTCCGCCCACCGACAACCAGCCAGTGGTAAAACCGGGCTAAAAGTGCCTTCATAGCTTACCAATGAGTGGTTAATATGGTGTTGGTCAGACCTTTTAATCCGCTCGTTACCTCTTTTTTACAACGAAGCCCCTTCTAAAACTCGCTTTTAGAAGGGGCTTTGGCTTTTGCGGCTATTTAATGGGTACGCTGGACATTCTTTAGCAGATTTCGTCCGATTTCCCACCAACGAACTCCCCAGCGCGCGGCACATGGGCCGCAAGCAACCTAGAGTGTGAATGCCTATTGAAACAAACTGTTTTTATGGAGAAAGCATGAATACATTTGCCTTATCTTTTTCACTTACCTCACATGAAAAAACTTTTCCTCTTCGCCCTAGTGGCAGCTTCCCTGAGCGCCTGTAAGAAAGACTCGGAGAATACGCCTTCCAAAATGGAGCTGCTAACCGCCAAAAGCTGGCGCGTATCGGCCTACACGTCGACCAAAACGGTTGCCACGCCTGGTAGTGCGCCCGTCGTTACGACCAAAGACGAATACGCTTCTTTTCCGGCCTGTGAGAAAGACAACTTCGTAAAATTCAGCACTAATAAGACGATGGTGCAGGACGAGGGAGCTACCAGTTGCAGCCCTGGTGCGGTGCAGCAGGAAAACTACACCTGGGACTTCAACAGCGACCAGACCAAACTACTCGTGACAGCCGTCGGGTCGACCAATACCGATACTTCCGACCTTGCGGAGCTGTCAGCCACTACCCTGAAAATCCGCAGTACCGACTCTTACACGACGGGCACTACTACTGTCACTACCGTTACTACCGTAGCCGAGGTTACTTTCACCGCGTTCTAAACAGATAGCTATAAACCACTTATCTAAAAGGTTCCGGCCGGTCAGGCCGGAACCTTTTTGTTTTTCTGTCATAACCTCATGCTCTACCTGCTGCCCGCTACCGCACGGGCAGGCGCACCAGCACCTGGGTACCCTGACCGGGCGCGGAGTCCAACTGCACCACGCCGCCGAGCAGGGCGGCGCGGCTGTGCAGGGTCTTGAGGCCCAGGCCCTCGTGTACGGCGGCGGGGTCGAAGCCCCGGCCGTTGTCTTCGACGCGCAGCACTATCCAGCCGGGCAGGCGCTCGACCTCCAGGGTAGCCTCGCTGGCCTGGGCGTGCTGGGCCACGTTGTGGGCCAGGCCCTGCGCCAGGCGGTAGATGGCCAGCTGCAACACGCGGGGCAGCACGGCATCGGCCACCACGATGTGGCAGTGCCAGTGCAGGCTGGGCGCGTTTAGCTGCCGGCAGATGGTTTCGAGGGCCACTTGCAAGCCAAACTCTTCGAGCAGCGTGGGGCTCAGCTCGTGCGACAGCGCCCGCGTCTGCCGGATGGCGTCGCTGAGCAGGCGCGCGGCTTCGTGGCGGGCGGGCGAGTTGGGCTCCGCGCCCAGGCGGTCGAGTTGCAGCTTGGTGGCAAACAGCACCTGGCCCAGGCCGTTGTGCAGGCTTTCAGCCATGCGGCGGCGCTCTTCTTCCTGGGCCGCCTGCACGGCCTCGAACAGCGCCTGCTGCTGCCCCAGCCGCAGCTGCAGGTTGTCGGCCTCCAGGCGCTGGAGCTCGCTGATGTCCAGGTCCACGCCCAGCACCCGTGCGGGCGGGCCGGCTTCGTCGCGCAGCGCTACGGCCTTCATTCGCACGGTTTTCACCTGCTCGCGCACGCGCAGGCGCAGGGTTTCTTCGAAGCCCTTGCCGGCGGTGAGGCGGCGCACCAGCTGGCGGGCGCGCGGCCGGTCGTCGGGCAGCACGGCGCTGAGGTAGTGGCTGGGGGCCACGGTACTACCCACGGGCAGGCCGAAGAGGTGGTACATACCATCCGATCAGCGCATGTAGCCCGTGGCCAGGTCGTAGTCCCACGAGCCCAGGCCGGCCACGGCCTCGGCCTGCTCCAGCAGACGCAGGTTTTTGAGGCGCTCCTGCTCGGCAATGCGGCGCTCGGTGATGTCGAGGTTGGTAGCGGCCACGCCGTCGCCCATTTTTACAAACTGGCAGGTAAACCACCGGCTGAAGCCTTCGTGGTCGTAGAAATACTCCATGCCCTGGGGCTCGCCGGTGGCCAGCGCTTGTAGCATCAGGTCGAAGATGCCTACCTGCCGGATGCCGGGATACTCCTGGGCGTAGAGCTTGCCCACCAGGTCGGTGCGGCCGGTTTCGCGCTCCAGCTCTTTGTTGACCAAGCCCAGGCGAAAGTCCAGCACCTGCCCGGCTTCGTCGCGCACGGCATACAGCACCGACATGGAAATGAGGCTGGTATCGAGCACCGATTGCAGCAGGTCGCGGCTTTCCTGGAGCTGCTGGGTGCGCTCTACCACCTGCTGCTCCAGCTGCTCGCGGTGGCGCGCCTCGGCCTCGCGCAACGCGGCCTCTACCTGCTTCTGCTCAGATACGTTGCTGAACAGTACGGCCACCCGGCGGTTGTCGGGCGAGCCCAGGGCAAAGGCGTACACGTCAAACCAGCGGTCGAGCACCGGCGAGTAGGCCTCAAAGTTGACGGTTTCGCCGGTGGCAGCCTGGGCGTAGCGCTCGTACCATATTTCCTTCTGCTCATGAATGAGTTGGCGCGCCGTGTGGCTGAGCACGTCGGCGCGGGCCAGGCCGGTGAGGCGCTCAAACTGGGGGTTCACTTCCAGCCACTGCCAGTCGAGGGGCGCGCCGGTGGCCTCGTCGGCGGGCAGCACCTGGCCGATGCCGAAGCCTTGGTCCATGCTTTCGAACAAGGTGCGGTATTTCAGCTCCGACACCCGCAGGGCTTCCTCGGCCTGCTTGCGGGCCGTGATGTCGTAGCTCACCACCAGCACTGCCTCGGGCTGGCTGGCGGCATCGGGCAGCGGCACCCCGCGCGAGATAAACGTGTGGCCGTGGGCCGCGTGCTCCAGCGAAAAGCCTTGCCCGGCCAGGGCCTGCCGGTAGTGAGCCTCGTACTGCGGCACCAGCTCGGGCGGCATGGCCTCGGCTATGGTGCGCCCCAGCAGGTCGGCGGGCGTGAGGCCGGCGGCGTCGAGGGCCTCGCCGCCGGCCAGCTGGTAGCGCAGGTCGGGGCCTACCACGAAGGCCGCCGCGCCCGGCAGGTTGGCAACCAAGGCGCGCAGGCGCTGCTCGCTGGCGGCCAGGGCCAGCTCGGCCTGCTTGCGGGCGTGGATGTCGGTAGCGGCCCCAAACCACGCCGTAACGTCGCCTTGCGCGTTGTGAAAGGGCCGGGCCCGCACCTGAAACCAGCGGTACTCGCCCTGGGCCGAGCGGATGCGGTGCTCCTGGCGCAGGGGCTCGCCGCTGGCCACGGCGGCGCGGTAGCGCCGGGCCGACTCGGCCCGGTCGTCGGGGTGGATGGCGTCGGCCCAGCCGTAGCCAGCGGCTTCGGCGAGCGTCTGGCCGGTGTACTCGTGCCACTGCTGGTTGTACCAGTTCGTATCGCTGTCGGGGGAGCTGCGCCAGAGCAGGTCGGGCACCAGGTTGGCCACGGCCCGAAACCGGTCTTCCAAGGCCCGCAGGGCCTCCTCGGTGCGGGCTCGCTCCACGGCCGTCCAGGCGCGCTCAGCTACTTCGGCCACCAGGGCGGTTTCGGCGGCGGTCCACTCCCGGGGGGTACTTTGCACCAGGCACAGCACCCCGGCCGGCTGCCCGTTTTTGATGACGGGAATGTTCAGGTAGGAAATAACCTGTAGCTGCACGCAAAGCTGGCGCAGGTTGTCGTCTACCGATTCCTCCGCGCGCACGTCGCGCACCCTAAACGGCCGCCCGGCTTCGATAACGGCTTGCAGCAGCGCAAAATCGGCCAGCGGGTAGGTGCCCGCCACCGAAGGTAGCCCCGGGGTGGCGGCATCGCGCCGGATGATGGCCTGGCTGCGCTCGATTTCGCAGTAGTAGCAGCGGTCGGCCCCAAAATGCTGGCAGGCCAGGCGCGTCACGGCTTCCTGAATGGCGAAGGCATCGGCCAGGGGCCCCAGGGCATCGGCCAGTTGCAGGCGGAACGTTTCGGCTTCGGCGGCGGCGCGCAGCTGCTGCTCTACCTGCTTGCGGGCCGAGATGTCGGTGAAGAGCACCGCTACCTGGTGGGCGGCGGGCGGCCCTATCCGAAAGGCGTGGACGTCGAACCAGCGGTTTACCCGAGGCTCGTAGCGCTCCTGGCGGTGGGCCTCGCCGGTACGCACTACCTGGCCGTAGGCCGCGAGCCAGAAGTCGTCCAGGGCCGGCACCAGCTCGGGCGGGGTGTTGCCCGCCGCGTAGGCCGCCATGCCCGACTCCTGGGCAAACCGCGGGTTCACTTCCAGGGCCTTGAAGCCCACGGCCCGCTGCCCGGTGGCGTCGAACAGGATTTCCAGCACGCAAAAGCCCTGGTCCATGCCGCGAAACAGCGCGTGGTACTTGTCGGTGGCCTGCTGCGCCAGCTCGTCTTTGAGGCGCAGAATTTCCGCTTCGGCCTGCTGGCGCTCGGTTACGTCTTCTCAGGTATGCACCAGCCGCTCGCCGTCGAGCGGCGTGTTGCTGATGGCAAACCACACCCGCCGGCCCCGAAAATCGGTTTTGCGCAGGTAGCTGTTGCGGCGGCCCGTGGCCAGCACCTCGCGCAGCTGCGCCAGCTGGCGGTGGCCATTCTCGCCGTGGTCGGTGAAGAGCCGGCCGGTAAAATCCTCGCCCAGCATTTCCCGGCTGGCCCGGTTGATGTACTCGTGGGTGAAGTCTACAACCTCGCCCGCTTCGTTGCGCACGGCCCGGTATACGGCCAGGCCGATGTCGGGCGTGTCGATAATGTCTTGTAGCAGGGTTTTGCTTTCGCGTAGCGCCTGCTCCAGGCGCTTGCGGGCGCTGATGTCGTGGGTGGTCGTCGTGACGCCGTCGCCCAGCCGCACGGTCGACTGGTAAAACCAGCCATCGAACTGCTCGTGCCGGTAGTGGCGCTCCGACTGGTCGGGCACGCCCGTGGCGAGCACCTGCTGGAAGGTGTCGAAAATGCCTTCTTCCACCACGCCGGGGTTTAGCTGGCACAGGCGCTGGCCGAGCACGTCGCCGTAGTAGCGCTCGGCCGCCGCGTTGTTGAGCACCCAGGTAAAATCGACTACCGCGCCCTGCTCGTCGCGCACGACCTCAAACACCTGCACCATATCCAGCGAGCTGTCGATGGTGGCGCGTAGCAGCGTGCGGCTTTCGTGCAGCGCCGCCTCAGCCTGCACCCGCTCGGTGATGTCCTGCACCAGGCCGCGCAGCTGCACGGCCGTACCGGCCGCGTCGTGGCGCACCTCGCCGTGGGCCTCTAGGGTACGCCACGCGCCATCGGCGCGCCGGATGCGGCGGCGGTAGGTATAAGGCTGCCCGGTACGCACGGCCTCGTCGAGCACCTGCCGCACCGTGGCCGCGTCGGCGGGGTGCGAGCGGGCATCGATGGCTTCGAGCGTCACCTCAAACGCCCCCGGCTCCTCGCCAAACAGCCGGTACATGCCATCGGAAAAGTAGAAGCTGCCACTCACCAAGTCGGCCTCGTAGGAGCCGGTGCGGGCTACGGCCTCCATATCGAGCAGCAGCTGGCTGCTGCGCTGCCGGACGGCCTCGGCCTGGTGGTGGGCCGTAGTATCGGCCAGCAAAATGGCTACCTAGTGGCTACCGGCTGGCCCGCCGGGCACGGCCTGCACCTCAAACCAGCGCCCCCCCGCCGGCGGCACCTGCTGCTCGAACTGCTGCGGCTGGCCGGTGCGCGCCACCTCCCCGTAGCGCGCAAACCAGTCGGCCCCGGGCCCCGGTGCCAGCTCGCGCAGGGTGCGCCCCACGGGGGCCGTCAGGCCGGTTTGGCGCTCGAAGGCGGCATTCACTTCCAGCACGCGAAAATCGACGGCCGCGCCCTGCGCGTCGAACAGTACTTCTACCAGGCCGAAGCCCTGCTGCCCGTGGTGCAGAATGGCACGGTAGCGGTCGGGGCTACCCGGCCCGTTGGGCGGGTCGGCGCTTAGGTCGGCGGGGGCGGGCATGGCTCATGAGCGCAGGGTGAAAGCCAAAGAACGCGCGCCTTACCCAAACAAAGAAAGCTCGACGGGAGGGCCATCGCCGCGCTCTCAACTGCTAAGCTCAACTCTTTTTATTGATTCAATATATTTTAAATCAATCTATTAATCAGATAATAACAACCTGCCCACGCCACCTTCCGCCGCGCCGCAATTTTCGGCCGGCCCTTGCTCACGGGCTTGCGTGCCGGGTCTATCTACCGCGTCTACCCGGCCCCCAGCTGCCAACCAACTACCTCCACTAGCTGCCCAATTAGGCTACCTACCGGACAGAAATAAGAGAATAGTAGTTAGACACAGCTAACCGCGAATTAGGATTATCCCAACCTAAACCCGTCCTTAAAAAATATATTTTACTAAAAATCAGAAGTATGAAAAATATATCACAAAAAATAATTTTTATTTTTTGGATTTTTGCAATTACTGAACCTAGTTTTGCAACGCAATCAGCTAACAATATTATTGTACTTTTATCGGAAGAGGATTATAAAAAAGAAGATGTGGGGACATCAAGTAAGGACAATGCCAAGATTTTCTTTGCACTGTTTGAAAAGGTTTAGATTTAATTATTACTAGAAATTATCCAATTTATCAGTTAGTAACCTGCCGGGACGTGCAGCGCGATACCAAGTGAGAAAAGGCTGATGCAGAGGGCCCCCGGCGACGCCGGGGGCCCTTTTTATGTGCGCCAAGCTTGGCGCTACCGCGTGGGGCAAAATCGGTGGCACTCACCGAGAAGCGCCGGTTGGCGACTCGGGCAGGGCCAAAAAGTGAGAAATTACCCCTTGCGGTGCCTACATTGCTAAGCCGCCGCCTGTGCCGGCGGCTTAGCCCCGTTTTGCCTATATGAAAATTATTGACCTGCGCACCATGCGCGGCCCGAGCTACTGGTCGGTGAAGCACTACCGCCTCATCGTCTGTAAAGTTGATTTCCAGGAATTTGCCGGCCAGTGGAGCAACAGCGTGCCCGACTTTGCCGAGCGGCTGACGGCCCTGCTGCCCGCGATGGGCCACATGCCCCACATTCCCGGCGTAAGCGGCAAGCAGTTTGCCAAGCACCCGCCCCTCACGGCCGAGCAGCTGGCCGATGGCGAGCCCCTGGGCGCGGTGGTGCAGCACGTGGCGCTGGAGCTCCAGCGCCAGGCCGGCATGCCCGTGTACTGGGGCAAAAGCTACCCCGCCCACGAGGAAGGCGTTGAGTACGTAGTATTTGCCTACCAGGAAGAGCGCGCCGGGCGCTACGCCGCCCAGGCGGCCGTGGAGCTGGTAGAGGCGCTGCTGAAGGGCGAGGACTTCGACCTGAAGCCGGTAGTGGATGAGCTGCATGACATCCGGGAAGAGGAGTTTTTCGGGCCCAGCACCTGGAGCATCGTGGCCGAGGCAGCTTCGCGCGGCATTCCGTATATCCAGCTGAAAAACAGCAGCATTATCCAGCTCGGCTACGGCGTCAATCAGCGCCGCATCTGGGCCACTACTACCAACCTGACCTCGCACGCGGGCGTGGAAGTGGCCGGCAATAAAAACCGCACCAAGGCCATGCTGGCCGACGGCGGCGTGCCGGTGCCGCGCGGCACTACCGTGTACTCGGAGGAGGGCCTGCGCGAGGCTATTGAGGAGCTGGGCTTTCCCATCGTGACCAAGCCGCTCGACGGCAACCACGGCAAGGGCGCCACCATCCGCATCACCAATTGGGAAGACGCGGTGGAGGGCCTGAAAGCCGCCAAGGTGTACGGCCGGGCCGTGATAGTGGAGCAGTACGTGGTGGGCGACGACTACCGCCTGCTGGTGGTGAACGGCAAGCTGATAGCCGCCGCCAAGCGCACGCCCGCCGCCGTGGTGGGCGACGGCAGCAGCAGCATCCAAGCGCTGGTAGACAAGGTAAACGAGGACCCGCGCCGCGGCGTGGGCCACGAGAAGGTGCTGACTTCCATTAAGGTAGACCAGCACACGCTCGATATTTTAACTAGCAAAGACCTGACGCTGGACTCGGTATTGCCGGCCGGCGAAGTGCTCTACCTCAAGAGCACGGCCAACCTGAGCACCGGCGGCACGGCTACCGACGTAACCGACCTCATCGACCCCTACAACGTGCTGCTGGCCGAGCGCGTGGCCGGCATCGTGGGCCTCGATATTTGCGGTATCGACCTGCTAACTACTGACATTGCCATCCCGCTCAACCAGACGCGGGGCGCGGTGATTGAGGTGAACGCGGCCCCCGGCTTCCGGATGCACATCTCGCCCACTGAAGGGCTGCCGCGCAACGTGGCCGCCCCGGTTATCGACATGCTGTTTCCGGCCGGCTCCACGTCGCGCATTCCGATTATCGCCATCACGGGCACCAACGGCAAGACGACGACCACGCGCCTCATCGCGCATTTGGTGGCCAGCGTGGGCTACAAGGTGGGTTTCACAACCACCGATGGCATTTATATTCAAGGCGTTCAGTTGCAAAAGGGCGACTGCACGGGCGGCGTGAGCGCCGAGTTTGTGCTGAAAGACCCGACCGTGAACTACGCGGTGCTCGAAACCGCGCGCGGCGGGATGCTGCGCTCGGGCCTGGGCTTCCACGTCTGCGACACGGCGGTGGTGACCAACGTGGCGGCCGACCACCTGGGGCTGCGCGACATCTACACGGTAGAGGAAATGGCGGCCGTGAAGGGCGTGCTACCCCGCACGGTGCGCAAAAGCGGCTGGGCAGTGCTCAACGCCGACGACGACCTGGTGTACGACATGGCGCGCACCGTCGATTGCAAGGTGGCGCTGTTTTCGATGGACGAGCACAACCCCCGCATTCAGGAGCACGTGGCGGGCGGCGGCGTGGCGGCGGTGTACGAGGAAGGCTACGTCACGATTTACAAGAACAGCTACAAGCTGCGCATCGACCGGGCCGCCGAGTTCCCGATTACGCTGGGCGGGCGCGCCACCTTCAACATCGAAAACGTGCTGGCGGCCGCCCTGGCGGGCTACGTCAATGGCTTCACCAAGGAGATGATTAAGACGGCCTTCCGCACCTTCATCCCGTCGGCTACCAAGACGCCGGGGCGCATGAACGTGTACAAGTTTCCGCACTTCGAGGTGATTGTGGACTACGCCCACAACACGGCGGGTATCAACAAATTTGCGGAATTTATGCGCGCCACGCCGGCCACCCGCAAAATCGGCGTGGTGTCGGGCCTCGGCGACCGCCGCGACGAGGATACGCTGGGCTTCGCCCGCGTGGCCGGCCAGATTTTTGACGAAGTAGTGCTGCGCCAGGACCGCGACCTGCGCGGCAAGTCGGCCGAGTTTCTGCGCGACATCATGACGCGGGGCCTTCGCAAAGACAAGCCCGAGCTACCCATCCAGTATATTGAAAATGAGATGGATGCCATCGACCACGTGCTAGCCACCGCGCCCGAAGGGTCGGTAGTGGTGCTGCTGACCGAAAACATTGCGGGCACGCTCAAAAAGCTCGATGAGTACGAGGCGAGCTTGAAGGAGGGCTAGGCGCCTGTATTGCGCCGTCCTTCACGTCTGTCATGCTGACGCAGGAAGCATCTTGTCATCTTATCAGGTTTGCATAATCGCAACTCCAACCTGACAAGATGCTTCCTGCGTCAGCATGACAGACGTTTTTTAACTAGCAAAACTTTACTCTAATTTCTTATTTTCAATGAAATACCTCGCGCAAGCGACGCTGGCGGCTACGCTGCTACTGGCCGGCTGCCAGTCCTCCACCTCCGATAAAACTGCCCAAACGACTACCGCAGGCAACCAAGAGCTGAGCGCCGTATTCAGTGAGTTTTGGGAAAAGCAGTCGCGGCTCGACCCGGTGTCGGCCACGGCGCAGGGCGACAACCGCTACAACGACCAGTTGCCCAACGACCAGACGCAGGCCTACCGCGACACGCTGCGCACGTTTTACCAGGACTACCTGGCGCGGGTAGCGAAGTTTGACCGGGCCAAGCTGGACGAGAACGACCAGATTAGCTACGACATTTTCACCTACGACCTCAAGCAGCGGGTAGCGGGGCTGAAGCTGAATACCTGGATGATACCGTTTCAGCAGTTTTGGGGGCTGCCGCTGTCGATGGGGCAGTACGGCGCGGGGCAGGGCATTCAGCCCTTCAAAACGGTGAAAGACTACGACAACTGGCTGGGCCGGGTGCAGGGCTTCACGGTGTGGGCTGACTCGGCCATCGGCAACTTCCGGCGCGGCATGAAGGCGGGCGTGGTGCTACCCCGGGCGCTGGTGCAGAAGATGATACCGCAGATGCAGGATGCCACGATGGTAGTAACGGACCCCACCAAGTCGCTGTTTTACGGGCCGATAAACAGCTTCCCCAAAGACTTTTCGGCCGCCGACAAACAGCGCCTGACCGCCGCCTACAAGCAGGCCATCCTGACCCAATTGGTGCCGACCTACCGCAAGCTCGGCAACTTCCTGGCCACCGAGTACCTGCCCAAAGCGCGGACCACGAGCGGCATCAACGCGGTACCCGGCGGGCCGGAAATCTACAAATACTACGTGGGCTACTGGACGACCACGGAGAAAACGCCCGTCGAAATCCACGCGCTGGGCCTCAGCGAGGTGGCGCGCATCCGGGCCGAGATGGAGAAAGTGAAAGACCAGCTGGGCTTCAAGGGCACGCTGCGCGAATTCTTTGAAAGCCTGCGCAAAGACCCCAAGGCCATGCCCTTCAAGAGCGCCGAGGAGGTGCTGGCAGGCTTCCGCAAAATTCAGGCAACCATCGACCCCAATCTGAAAACGATGTTTGGGCGCACGCCCAAAACGCCGTTTGAAATCCGCGAAACCGAGAAATTCCGCGAGGCGTCGGCCTCGGCTGAGTACAACCAGGGCTCGCCGGACGGCTCGCGGCCGGGCATTTTCTACGTGCCCATCCCCCAGCCCGCCGAGTACAACGTGACGCAGGGCATGGAATCGCTGTTTTTGCACGAGGCGATACCGGGCCACCACTACCAGATTTCGTTGCAGCAGGAAAATACCGCGTTGCCCAAGTTCCGGCAGTTTGCCGGCTACGGGGCTATGACCGAGGGCTGGGCCTTGTACTGCGAAAGCCTGGGCAAGGAGCTGGGCCTCTACCAAGACCCCTACCAGTACATCGGCGCGCTGAGCGACGAGATGCTGCGCGCCGTGCGCCTGGTAGTAGACACCGGCCTGCACACCGGCCAAATGACCCGCGAGCAGGCCATTGCCTACATGCTCGACAACACCCCCGACAACGAGGCCAACGACACGGCCGCCATCGAGCGCTACATGGCCATCCCCGGCCAGGCGCTGGCCTACAAAATCGGGCAGCTCAAGATTCAGGAGCTGCGCGCGCGCTACACCAAAGAGCTGGGCGACAAATTTAAGCTCAGCAACTTTCACGACGAGCTGCTGAAAGATGGCGTGATGCCGCTGGATGTGCTGGAGCACAAAATGGACGCCTGGGCGGCGCGGCAGAAGTAGGTGAGAGGTGTTGAAAAGGAAAGGACGGACCGGCTGGTTCGTCCTTTTTTATTTGGTCGCCGTTGAGAACGACGGTCATGCTGAGCGCAGCGTAGCGGAGTCGAAGCATCTCTATCGGTGAACCAACTCCTGACGCCAACAGAGAAGCGATAGAGATGCTTCGACTCCGCTGCGCTCCGCTCAGCATGACAGTTTCTAGTACTCTCTATCATCCCAACATGCGCCACATCACCGCCGCCGACATCGCGGCCTTCGAGAAAATCTACCGTCTCAACCTCGTCAATGGCCTGCCCGGCTTCAAGCCGGCCAACCTGGTGGGCACGGCCGCGCCCGGCGGGCAAACCAACCTGGCTATTTTCAGCTCGGCTATTCATTTGGGCTCCGACCCGGCGGTACTCGGCATCGTGACGCGGCCCACCACCGTACCGCGCCACACCTACCAGAACATCAAGGACAGCGGCGGCTACTTTACCCTCAACCACGTGCCCTTGAGCCTGATAGCGCAGGCGCACTACACCTCGGCCAACTTTGAGGACAACGTGTCGGAGTTCGCGGAGTGCGGCTTCACGGCCGACTACCGCGACGGCTTCGCCGCGCCCTACGTGGCCGAGAGCCCGCTCAGCATCGGGCTGCGCTTGAAGGAAGAGCACGCCATTTTTAACGGCACGGTGCTGCTAGTGAGCGAGGTTGAGCACGTGTATTTGCGTGAGGAGGGCCTGCGGCCGGATGGCACGCTCGACCTCGTGGCGCTGGGCGAGGCCGCCATTTCGGGCCTTGATGGCTACCACGAAGTACTGCCGCCCGTGCGCTACGGCTACGCCCGGCCGGGGCAGTTTCCGCAGGCGCAGTAGCGCCGCTTGTCCGCGAGCGCGGTAGTGTTCGTCCGTCATGCAGAGATGAAAGCAGTCTGCTTGTAATAAAGCAGGCTGCTTTCAATATCGAGCGCGGTAGTGTTCGTCCGTCATGCAGAGCGTAGCGAAGCATCTCGCGTGGCGCAGTAATTTCTTGCGTATTGAGTTTACTACCCCACGCGAGATGCTTCGCTGCGCTCTGCATGACGGACGTTTTTGGCTACCCGTAAGCTTACGGCCGGTAGGGCCGGGCCGGCCGGTCGTGGTACCAGGCGCGGCGGGCTTTCTTCTTTTTACTTTTTTTACCGGCCGCTACCAGCGCCACCGCGCCCAGCAGCACGCCGGCCACGGCGAGGCTCTTCACCCAGGGCTTCACCAGCGGCGGGGGCACCGAGACTACGCCGCTGGCGTCGGCCACGGCGGCGTGGTGGGCGTAGCGCCCGATTTTGGGGCGGGCCACGGTGTTGAAATGCACCGCCAAAAACGATAGCTCGGTGCGCAGCTGCTCGCCGTGCATGGGGATGCCGTGGCCGGTGGCGGCTACCTCGGGCACCAAGGTCAGGAGCTCGGCCACCGATACGCGGGCCGAATCCCAGTCGGGAGTAAAGTAGGCGGGCGGGCCGTGCACTGCCTGCTTTTGGGTGAGCGTGGCCAGGCCCGACTCGCCGCGCACGGTGGTGAAGGCGTCGCCGGCCACCAGCACCCGGCCTTCTTCCCGGAAGAAAGAAACGTGGCCCGGCGTGTGGCCCGGCGTGTGCAGCCAGCGCCAGCCGGGCAGGCCGGGCACGCTGCCATCGTCGGGCAGCGGCTGCACGCGGGCGCCCACGTCGTATGGCGTCTTGGGATATACGAACGACAAGTACGCCATGAGGCCGCCGCCCACGGTGGGGTCGGGCGCGGGGTAGCTGCTGCGGCCGGTGAGGTAGGGCAGCTCCAGCGGGTGGGCGTACACGGTGACGTCGGGCCAGGCTGCGAGCAGCGCCTCCAGGCTGCCGGCGTGGTCGAAGTGCGCGTGGGTGAGCACGATGGCGGCGGGCGGGTTTTCGGGGCCAAATACCTCGGCGGCGTGCGCTTTTATCTTGTGCGCCGAGCCGGGCAGGCCGGTGTCGATGAGCACCCAGGGGCCGCGCGGCTGCGCGGGCACGGCGGCGGCGTAGTAGAGGTTCACGAACACGTCGCGCAGGGCGTGCAGGCCGGGCACTACTGGTAGGAAGGCGGGCGTGCTGGCCCGCGAGGCATGGTTGGAAAGCATAGGCAGTAATAAGCTGAAGGCTAGCGCCAGGCATCGGCAGCCAGCCGAGCTGGATACCCTGGCCATACGCAGCCCGCCGCCCGGCAGTTGGCCCCGCGCCGGCTACGGCCCAGGCTACGCCGGGCCAGGCCGCCACGCAAAACGCCCGCTACCGGGGCGGCAGCGGGCGCGTTGGTGGGGCTTGTAAAAAGACGCTTATTCCTTGCCCGAGGGCGCGGCCGAGCTGCTGGTGGGGCTGGCGTTCTCCACGTTGTCGAGCTTGCCGCTGGCGGTTTGGGGCGTGGTGCTTTTGCCGCTGGGGGCCGATTGCAGCTGCTCGTCGGTGCTGGCGGTGGCCAGGTCGGCGGCCGAGCCTTTGCCGATGGGCTTGCGCACGTTTTGCTTGTAGTTGACGCTGTCGCGGTTGATGTCGGCGTTGGTGTAGCCGGGCGGGTTGGTGAAGGTGTGCTTGAACTGCGGGTTCACGCCGGGGCTGTATTTGTAGTCGCAGGCCGTGAGCAGCGTGGCCGAAGCGCCCAGCAGCAAGGCCAGGGCGGGGCGGAGAGAAGAGTTCATACTAAAAAAGAGGTAGGTGTCGATGCAAAGATGCAGCCCGGCGGCGCATAGACTTGGACGAGCGCGCCGGATTTTTGTTGCTCTTCTGGTTCTTATCCATTCCATCCCTACCCCATGCCTGCTTCGCCTTCGCCCAAACCCTCCGCGTGGCACCGTGCCCTTGGCACGCTGGCCCGCACCGCGCTGCTGCCCGTGCGCGGGGCCGCGCTGCTGTACCAGGCCGGGCGGGCGCACCAGCATTTTTTTCTGCCCGTGCTCAATGGTGCGCTCGGCGACCAGCTGGCCGCCCGCCACGACCCGCGCACCATCCAACTCAGCTTTCGGCGGGGCGGGCATGACGTGGCCGTGGCCGACCTGCACCTGAGCGAGCCGCGCCAGAAAACGGTGGTGTTCGTACACGGCCTCATGGGCGACGAGCTCATCTGGCAAACCAGCGCGGCGGCTTCGGGCGCGGCCCTGCGCTACGGCCCGCGCCTGGCCACCGAGGCCGGCGTGCGGGTGCTCTACGTGCGCTACAATACGGGTTTGCACATCTCCGAGAACGGCCGCGCCCTCAGCCAGCTCCTCACCGAGCTGCTGGCCGCCTACCCCGACGCCGTGGGCGAGCTGGTGCTGGTGGGCCACAGCATGGGCGGGCTGGTGGCGCGCTCGGCGGGCTACTATGCGGGGGAGTTAAGAGTCTTGAGCTCTGAGTCAGGAGTTGAAAAATCGGCCGCGCGCCGGGCTACGAACGCTACCCAACTCAAAACTCAAAACTCAAAACCCTTAACTGGCGAAGCCGCCCCCTGGCTGGCGCACCTGCGCGCGGTATTCCTGCTGGGCGTGCCGCACGAGGGCTCGTACCTGGAGCAAAACGGCCAGCTCGTGGAGCGGCTGCTGCGGCGCATCAACCTCTTTCCCACGCGCTTTGTGAGCAACGCCATTGCCCGGCGCTCCAACGGCATCAAGGACCTGGGCCAGGCCCTGCTGGTGGATGAGGACTGGCAGCAGCCCGACGACCCCGCCCTGCCGCGCCCGCGCACCGTGGTGCCGCTGCTGCCCGGCGTGCGCTACCACGTGCTGGTGGGCGCGTGGCTGCGGGCCGGCCTGCCGCAGGCCGTGCGCAACTACTTCGGCGATGGGCTGGTGGGCAGCGCCAGCGGCCGGGGGCAGCTGTTTGATGACGAAACTACCCTGCCGCCCGGCACCAGCGTGCGCTCGGCGCGCTTCGAGGCCCAGCACCACGCCGGGCTGCTGCACCACCCCGAGGTGTACCGCTACCTGCGGCAGTGGGTGTAGGCAGGGGTGTGCCTTCACGAAGCGCTCAGGTGGCAGCCGGCTACTTTGCAGCGGCGCACGATAACCTCCACCGTATTGCGGTCGCCTGCGGTGGGCGTAGTTTTGTCTATCGGTTATAGCTGCTCGGCTATATGCTGGCGCTTATTTAAGCTAAGGACTTCAGGTATCATCTTCCTCTCAATTTCCTTTTTTTCTTTTTAAATGAAAAAAACTTTATCTACCTGCCTGCTGCTGGCAACCTTGCTGGTCAGCGCGGCCTCAGCCCAGGCCCAGGCCATTACCAACCTCAATTTCGAAACCTGGGCTATCCGTAGTGGGGTTGAAGCTCCGACCAACTGGCAGAACTCGGACGACTACCTGTTTGCCGTTTTGCAGCTGATTGGCTACCCTGGTGCCCCCATTCCCGTGGGTGCCGTTACCAAGACGACCACTGCCCACGGGGGCACCTACGCGGCCAACCTCACTACCCAGGCTGTCGCGCCGCTGAATAACGCACCCTTTCCTGGTGTCGTGGTGCTGGGCAGCAAAATGGGGCCTAACCTCATCGGTGGGGCACCCTACACCAGCCGGCCCGCCCAAATGCAGTTTTATTACCAATACACGGGCCCGGCAGCCGACTCAGCCACGGCTGTCGTGTACATTACCAACACTGTAGGTGGGCAGGCCAATCCGCTGGGCCAGGGTGTGAAAATCCTGACGCCCACCACGGGTACCTACACGCTGGCTTCAGTGCCCATTACCTACTCGTCGAGCGCTGCGCCCGATTCGGTGCGCATTATCTTCATCTCGGGCAATGCCCGCACCCCCACCGTAGGCTCGTCGCTGAAGGTAGATGATGTGGCCCTGGTGGGCACGGCCCTGGCCACCCGCGCCGACGCAGCCCTGCAAGAAAAGCTAACGGTATCGCCCAACCCCAGCACCGACGGCCGCTTTCAGCTCAGCGCGCCCGATGCGCCGGCCCTCACCTCGGCCGCCCTCACGGTGCTTGATATGACGGGCCGCGTAGTGCGCCAGCAGCCGGCGCTGACCGTGCCCAGCCCCAGCCGCGAGCTTGACCTCAACGGCCTGCGGGCCGGCATCTACCTGCTGCGCGTAGACTCGAAGGACGGCGCGCTGGTGCGGCAGCTCACTATCAAGTAGCGGTTACCAGTTCCGCCTGCATCAAGAAATCGTTACCTTTTGCTAATGAAAAAGCCCGGCCGCTGCGAGCGGCCGGGCTTTTTCATTAGCAGCGGAGTGCGTTACCACGAGCCGCTATTGTTGTCGTCGTCGGTGCTGTCGAAGCCGCCGCCGCCCATGTCGCCCGACGACGAGTCGTCGTAGGAGCCGCTATCGGAGAAGAAGCTGTCGGAGCTATCGCTGTCGTTGCCCGAGAAGTAGTCGGGGCCGGCGTCGTTGCCGCTATTGTCGCCCCCGCGCGAGCTGAAGTAGTCGCTGGCCGCGTTGGCGGGCGGCACGCTGCCACCACCAAAGCTCGCAGCCTCGCCCGTGCCAAAGTTGTTGGCCCCGTTATCGTGGTTGCCGCCCCCAGCCATGCGGTTGCCGAGGTAGGCCCCCGCCGCCGCCGCCGCGCCGGTAGCCAGAATGCCGCCCATGCCCGAGCCCATGCCCATGCCCGAACTAGGCGCTTGGCCGCCGTAGCCGCCACCGTAGTTGCCCTGGCCCTGCGGGTAGCCTTGGTTTGGCGCGCCGAAGTTGGGCGTGGGGTTGTTGGCGGGGCGGTTGCCCATAAAGTCGGGAGCCTGGCCGGCCGTGTTTTTATTGCGATTAAAGAGCTTCGATACCAGCCAGATGCCACCCCCAATCACGAGCACGCCAATGATTATGCTACCAAACCCGAAGCCCGACGAGGTCGGTTCGGGCGTGGCGGCGGGGTACTGGTCGGGAGTGGTGGTAGTCGTTGTAGCAGCGTTATTATCTAGGCTACTGGTGCCGCTGGGCGTGGTGCGAGCCGTGGCCGGCGTGGTAGCCGCCTGGCCGTTGTTGGGGTTCGAGCTGGGGTTGGCGGCCAGCATAATGCTGCCCAGGCCTTTGCGCAAGCCAGCGAAATAGTTTCGCTGCTTGAAGGCGGGAGTCATCTCGTCGCGTATCACGCGGCGCGTGAGCTCGGGGGTGATGACGCTACGCAGGCCCGAGCCGGCCTCGATGCTCAACTGGCGGTCCTGGCCCGAGAGCAACACTACTACGCCATTGTTTTTGTCGCGCTGGCCCACGCCCCAGTCGGTGCCAATTTGGCGGGCGTAGTCGGTGGCGCTGGCCCCGCCCAGGCTGGGCACGGTCACGAGCACCACCTGCGTGCCGTAGGTGTCGGCGTACTTGCGCAGGCCGTTTTCGAGTTTTTTCGCATCGCCAGCGTTCAGCAGCTTAGCCTGGTCCGTTACGAAGGTGAAGGGCTTGGGCCGGGGCGGAATATCGGCGGCCTGGGCCGCGCTGGCCCAGGCCAGCAGCGCCGCAAAAAGAAGGAGGAGTCGGTTCATGGCGAAGGGAAAGAAAGGGTTCGGAGCCTTGTACGGCGGCCGGGCGCGGGCGGCTGTGGTGGCGGCGGCGCGCCAGCCTTTTTCGCCTATTAGCTCAACCGATGTGCCAGCCCTGCGTATACCAGCAGTTTTGCTTTACAGCCAGCTATTTCCCATTACCCTTTCCAATGCCCACTCCTCCCCTCTCCTACGTACGCTACGCCGACGGCGTCGAAGAAATCCAACCCAACGAAGAGCAGCTCGGTGACGAAACCGTAGCCTCGATGGCCCGCGTGGCGCGCCTGATGTTTGAGAAAAACCGTCACGCCCTGCGCGACGCCCACGCCAAAAGCCACGGCATCTTGCGCGGTGAGCTGCACATCGCGCCCGGCTTGCCCGCGCACTTGGCGCAGGGCATGTTTCGGGAAGCGAAGACGCTGCCGGTTATCATCCGGCTGTCGACCTCGCCGGGGGCCATTCAGCCCGACAGCCAGCCGGCCGTGAAGGGCTTGGCGCTGAAAATCATCGGGGTTGAGGGCAAGAAATTTCTGCCCGAAGAAGCCGATGCCATTACGCAGGATTTTCTAATGGTGAACGATACCATCATCCCGACCGGCGACGTGAAAAGCTACCACGATATGCAGCTGCGAATCGAGAAACTGGCCCAGGGCCCCGAGCTGCTGCAAACCGCCATCAACAAAGTAGGCGTGCTGGCCGACAAGGCCCTGGAGCTACTCGAAGACGTGGGCGGCCCCAAAAAAGAAGTGAACATGGTAGTGCAGGCCCACCCCAACCACCACATGCTGGGCGAAACCTACACCACGCTCGGCGCAGTGCGCTACGGCGACTACGTGGCCAAAATCAGCGTGGCCCCGCTTTCCGACAACCTGAAGGCCCTGGCCGGTAAGGAGATGGACGTGAGTGAGCCCGGTGCCTACCGCGACATGGTAGTGGAGTTTTTCCAAACCCAGGGGGCCGAGTACGAGCTGCGCGCCCAGCTCTGCACCGACCTCAAGGCCATGCCCGTGGAAGACGCCAGCATCGACTGGCCCCAGGACCAGAGCCCCTACCAGGTACTGGGCAAAATCGTGCTACCCGCCCAAGACGCCTACAGCCCCGCCCGCCGCGTGTACGCCGACGACGTACTGTCCTTCAACCCCTTCCACTGCCTGCCCGAACACCGGCCGCTGGGCAGCATTAATCGGGTGCGCATCAAGGCCTACGAGTCGAGCGCCAAGTACCGGCATATGATGAATGCCGCGCCGCGCACCGAGCCCACCAGCATCGACGAGCTGCCCGACTAGCGGCTTCATCTTGAACTAGCTATTAACACGTAGCGGCTGACTGTTAGCTCCCGAGGGAGCTAACAGTCAGCCGCTAACAGCTAAACGGCTAAGTATCTACAGGTGCGACACGCGCAGCATTTGCGAAGCGCCGCCCTGCTCTACGGTCAGGAAATACACGCCGCCGGGCAGGCTGCTCACGTCGGGCACGGCTACCGTGCTAGTGCCGCTGAGGGCGGCCGTAGTGCTCTGGCGCAGGGTGCGGCCCAGGGCATCGCGCAAGGTGAGGCGGGCCGCGCCGGGCTTGAGAGTATTGATGGTCAGATTCAGGCTTTCGCCAAAGGGCACCGGCGCGGCCTCGGCCGTGAACACGCTGTTGGCGGCGTTGCGCACGGCGAGCACCGGCGTTTCAGTTATCTGGATGTCATCGACGAGCAGCACGTACTGGTCGGCGACACTGGTGGCGTGAAAGCCAATGTAGTATGTCCCCGACGTAGCCGGCGTGATGGTGGTGACGTTGGCCGTGGTAGTAGTGAGGTAGCTGATGTTGGTGATGTTGTTGTTCGAGAACAGCGTCGTCGTTTGGGCCGTGGGCGTGGGGGCGGTGCCGTATTTCACTTCCAGGCCTTCGGGGTAGTCATTGTCGCCGGCCTGGTACTTAAACTGAAGCTGGTAGCGGTAGCCCGCCCGCAGCGCCAGGCCAGGCGTGAAATACCAGTCATCGGCGGCCGAGGTGCCGTTGGGGTTATAGACGTACGCCAGCGCGTTGGGGGCCGAACTGGCGGTCAGGTAGCCATCGTCGGCCAGCACAAACCAACTGTTGGCGTCGCCGTTGGCATCGACCGACGACGCGCCGCAGGGCAGCGGCGAGGTGACGTCGGTGGGCTCGCCTGAGCTGTCCAGCGACTGGCTAGCCGCCAGCGCGTCAAAATTTTGCGTATAGGGGAAAGTACTGATGGTAAACGGGCTGCATGGCGAGAATCGGTAGGTGCGCCCGACGTCAGGGCGTACGGTGCTGCGGAAATTGTGCGTACTCTGGCCGTAGATGCCCGTGATGAACGCAGTAGTCGACCACGCCAGCGAGGAGGCTTCCTTATTGGCCAGTACCGTTTGGCCACCGCCGCTGCCCGAGCCCTTGATGCCTACCGTAGGAAAGCGCAAGTCGTCGTTGGCCGCCGCCACGGGAGTGGAGGGCCCGTATATGAACTCTATTACGTTGGTAGTCTGGTAAAGCCTAACCTGAAACGTGAAGCTGGCCAGCTGCTTGGGCGTACCAGCCGAGGCACTACCGGCTTTGTCGCTCACGTTTTTCCACTGAATGGTGCATACTTGGTTGGGCGCGGTGCCAGTGGTAGCCACCCGGTACTCGGTGCTCCCGGCGGCGGCAGCCTCCAAGTCGGTGTTGAAGGGAATGAGCAGGTTGGTATTAGCCGCGTCGGTGCTCTCGATAGGGGCGATGCCAGCTTGCATGCCCCCCTCATACTCCGCAAACATATTGGCGGCCGAGGGCGCGGTGCTGCCCAGGCGCACCAGCCCGTTGGTGTTAAGCACGAACTGCGTAAACGAGGCCCCGTTGTAGTTGAACGCGAAGCCGATGTTTTGGGCCGCCGAGTTGGCGTCGTCGTTGTTGGCCGTGGCGATGGCCGTGCCCGTGGTGCCGAGGTCGGTGAAGGTACCAGCCACGTTCTGGGCATTGGCCGAGCCGTGCGCTAGCTGAGCGTGGGCGGCAGGAGTGGTGGCCAGGAGCAAGCCGGCCAGGGCCAGCCAGCGGGCGGGCCCCGATGCGTGGGGCAGGGAATAAGCCTGTTGCATAAGTTGAAAGTAAAAAAAAGGAAATAGGAAAAAGAGAAAAGGGTGAGAGCGTAACGAACCGACCGACGCGCCAAGCACCAGCCTACCTAAGCAACCCAACTAACTACGCCAAAAACAACTGCTACCAACTTCGTTTCCAGCCAGCCTGGGGCGGGCGGCCTTTCGGCAGGCGCGGGCCCTACCGGCAGCTACCGGCCAGGGCCAGGTAGCGGCTGCAAGTTAGGGCCCACCCCAGCCAAAAAACGGGCTATGCAGCCGCAAGCTCGAAGGCTTTAGAAAGCAACTGCTTTACCAGCAACCCCTTAATTTATACCCACCGCTACCCCGCCGCGGCCGGCTCCACGGCCCGCTCAAAGCGCAGCTGGCCATTGAAATCGGTGCCCGAAGAAGCGAAGCCATTGGCTAGCAGCACCTTTTGCGAGGCCAGGTTTTCGGGCTGGGCGTGGGCCACCAGGCGGCGCACCTGGCCAGTGGCGGCGGCCTGCTGCACCAGCCCGGCCACCAGCTCGGTGGCCAGGCCGCGCCCCTGCCACTCGGCCGCAATGGAGTAGCCCAGCTCGGCGCAGCCCGCCGCGTCGGGCGGGCCCATGAAGCCACCCGAGCCCACCAGCGTGCGCGGCACGTCGCCGGCGGGCTTCAGTAGGGCGTACCAGTTGTACCAGCCGGCCGCGTCGCGGCCGCCGGCGGTGAGCTTTTCCAGGAAGTACTCCATGGCCTCGCGGTCGTAGCCCAGGGGTGGCCAGCTAGCGGGCTGCACCGCGCCCAGCAGCACCGGGAAGTACTGGGGCTTTTGCAATTCGGCGGTGAGCAGCGCCCGGCTGGCGGCTAGTATCTGGAGGCGGGGGGTTTGGGTGATGAGCGGAATCATGGGTAAGTATCGGTAGCTCTTCTGATAAAAAAACAAGCGGCCACGCTGCCTGGGCGGCGCGGCCGCCGTGGGCAAAGAAGGACGGCCGCAGGAACCCTAGCGCACCGTGGGCGGGTTGGTATAGGGCATGGCGGGGCCGCCCGCCAGCTGGCTCACCATGTCGTCGAGTATTGCCTTACCAAAGCCGCTGCGGGTAGCGTATTCCAGGCACAGGCCGTATTCGCGGGCGTCTATCTGGCCGTCTTGCAGCATCATCTGCACCAGGGTTTGCAGCTCCAGGGTACGCTGCAGGCCCTCGGCGGGCACCACGAAGCTGAGGACACCGAGGTTGTCAGCAAGAGGCATCACCTCGTTGGGCTTCAAGCCAAGCTTGTCGCCGATTTGCAGCAGGAAGTCGCTTTCCTCCAAGGTCAGCTGGCCATCGGCCGCCGCGAGCAAAATAATATTCTGAAAAAAGGCCAGCTTCTTTTGCTGGGTATTGAGCACCTCGTTGAGGGTGGGGATAGGTCGCATAGCCGGGGGTAGGGTGAGGGCGTGCGCCGCACGCCGCCAGCAAATAGAAAGATGAACGGCCGCCCTGCCGGAAGGTTATCGGCCGCAGCGTGGGCGGGTGGCCTACGGGACAGCTTACCAAAACGACGCAAAACGAACCCTTACGCTGAGCGTTGCCGAAGCATCTCTGCCACTTCATCCAGGCTGTTCAACAAGGCGGTAGAGGAGCTTCGGCTCCGCTCAGCATGACGGTTAGTTTTGCTTTTCCAAACAGCTTCTTTACCCACCTCACCCCACCGACCTCCCCTACCCGATGCCCAGCGCCGACCCTACTCGCCTGCACGCCGACGTGGCGTTTCTGACCGGCCTCCAGCCCGCCCGGCAGTACCTGAATCTGGCTTCGCTCAACAAGGCGGCCGACTACATCCGCGCCGAGTTTGAGCAGCTCGGTGGCGCGGTCGTAAGCGAGCAAACCTACCAGGCTGAAGGCGAGCAGTACCGCAATATCATCGCCTCCTTTGGCCCACCCGACGCCGAGCGGCTGGTAGTGGGCGCGCACTACGACGTGTGCGGCGAGCAGCCCGGCGCCGACGACAATGCCAGCGCCGTGGCCGGCCTACTCGAAACGGCCCGGCTACTCCAGCCGCTGGCGGCCAGCCTCACGCGCCGCATCGACTTCGTGGCGTATTCGCTGGAAGAGCCTCCTTTCTTCGGCACCGACTACATGGGCAGCGCCGTGCACGCGCAGTCGCTGCACGAGGCCGAGGCCCGCGTGCGCGCCATGCTCTGCTACGAAATGATAGGCTACTTCAGCGACGCGCCGGGCTCGCAGCAATTTCCGGATGCCGCGCTGGCGGCGCTATTCCCCAGCACCGGCAACTTCATCATCGTGGTGGGCCGGCAGGGGCAGGAGGCGCTTACGCAGCAGGTGCAGGCGCTGATGCAGGCTCATTCCACCATCGACGTGCAGCGCATCAACCTGCCCGCCAGCCAGCCTCTGGCCGGCCTCTCCGACCACCGCAACTACTGGCAGCACGGCTACGAGGCGGTGATGATAAACGACACCTCTTTCCTGCGCAACCCGCACTACCACGAGGCATCCGACACGATAGACACGCTCGACTTCGCGCGCATGGCACAGGTGGTAAATGGCGTACTGGGGGCGCTGCTGGCGCTGTAGCCGCCGCCTACGCTACGCTTGTGAAGGCCGCCCAAAACCCCAGCCACTGCCCGGGCGGCAGCAACTGGGGTTTCAGCTAGCGCGGCGGCCTACTTACCACGGGCTGATGCCGGTTTCGGGATTATTATCGTCGCTGAAAAACTGGCTGGTGGGGCCATCGGGGCCGAGCACGGCCGCTTTTACCACGCGGGCGGCGGCATCGTGCACGGTGCCGGGGCCGCTGTGGTGGTTGAAGTCGGTGGCGGTATAGCCGGGGTCTACGGCGTTGACCTTGAAGGGCGTATCGCGCAGCTCGTAGGCCAGCATGATGGTGTAGGCGTTCAGGGCAGCCTTGGAGGGCATGTAGGCCGCACCCTTCACATGGTAATATTTCCAGCTGGGGTCGGTGTGCAAGGTCAGCGAGCCCAGGCCCGAGGTCACGTTGACGATGCGCGGCGCGGGCGACTGCCGCAGCAAGTCAATGAACGCCTGCGTGACCTCGATAACGCCAAACACGTTGGTATTATACACCTCCTTAATCATCTCGATGGAGCTACCGAGCGCTGGCTGCACCATGCCGCCCAGGATGCCAGCGTTGTTGATGAGCACGTCGAGCACGCTGGTTTTCTGGCCCAGCGTGGCGCGGGCGGCGGCGATGGAGGCGCTGTCGGCCACGTCGATAACGAGCAGTTCGACCTGCGTGAGGCCTTCGGCGTGCAGCTGGGTTACGGCCTGCTGGCCCTTGCGGGCGTCGCGGGCGCCCAGGTACACGTAGTAGCCTTGCCGGAGGAGCTGGCGGGCGGCTTCGAAGCCGATGCTTTTGTTGGCGCCGGTGATGAGGGCGGTTTGCATAAAAGACCTTTTGAATGGAACAGCACAAAGGTCCTGGCCGTGGGCGGGCCGGCCGGCACCCATTTCGCGGTACTACTGGTACATTTTGCGGATGCCGGCCCGGTACTCGGCCGGCGTGAGGCCGGTTTCGCGCTTGAAAAAGCGGTTGAAGTAAGAAGGCTCCGCAAAGCCCAGGTCGTAGGCCAGCTCTTTAAGCGACTGCGGGGTGTAGAGCAACAGGCGCTTGGCCTCCAGCACCAGCCGCTCGTGCACGTGCTTGATGGCCGAGCGCCCACTCTGGGCTTTCACCACCTCGCTCAGGTGCCCGGCCGAAATGTGCAGCAGCTCAGCATAGGCGCCCACCTCGTGCAGCTGGCGGTAGTGCGCCTCGATGCTGGCGCGGTAGGCGCGCAGCAGGCGCTGGTCGGCCGAGGGCTCGCCGCCCGGCAGCTGCTCGGTGTAGAGCCGGCTCAGGTAGGTGAGCAGCGCCGTGAGGTAGGCACTCAGCAGCGGGTGCTGCCACTGGCCAGGGCGCTGGTGCTCGGCTTCGAGCTGGGTTAGCAGGCCATCTACCACGGCTTCGTCGGCGGGGCACAATAGCAGCTCGTGGCCGTGCTGCGGGTTTTCGATGAGCGGCAGGTGGCGCAGCGCGGCATTCTGCTGCAAGGCCAGAAACTCTTCCGTAAAGGTGAGCCGGGTGCCCCAAAACGGGGTGGGCTCTTCCTTCACCAGCACCTCGCGGGGGCCGGAAAAGTACAGGGCATGGTCTTGGCGCACGTAGGGTACGGCATCGACCCAGTGCCGGCCGCGCGTGCGCTTGGTGAATACCAGCATGTAGTAGGCCTTGCGGTGCGGCAGCAGCACGTCGGCCTCGTAGGGCAGCTCGCCGGCCGAGCGCACCAGCGAAAACAGCCGGCTGCCGGTAGCCTCGTCGGGCTCGAAGGGATACGTCGGCACCGGCCGGCTGCTGGTGAGGGTGGGCATAAGTCAAATGTAGGCAGGGCGGCGTTCCCCCAAAAACACGGCAGCCGCTACCGGGAGCGGCAGCGGCTGGGGAAAATCTGAAATCGACTTCAGGCTAGGCTACCTGCCGCCACGGCTGCGCAATGGCGGCCACTTCAGCGGCGGGCAGCGTCAGGACGGCCTGCGTATGCCCGTCGAGGCCGATGAATTCTACTTCGTAGGCCTCGCCTTGGGCATGTACTAACACAACCGTACCCAGCGCGCCGGCTGCCAAGCCACATTCGGGGTGGTCTTTTTGCAACTGCACGGTGTCTAGCTCAACGAAGGGCTTCATTGGTGTCAGCGCTAGGAGGCTTTTTTGTATTCGGCGCTGGCGGGCAGCTTACCTATCTTCTTCAGATAGGCAAATAGCTCCTTGTCGCTCAGGGGGCCACTGATGCGGCCTTTCTCCCATTCCTCATGGGTGAGGCCATTCATCGAGAAATCAGTTAGTTTCTTCGAGGAACTGTTTGATGATGGCGATTCCAATGGCTCCATAATCGGCAAGGTTTACGTCGTCGATGACGAGGGTTTGGTCATTTAACGTGAAAAGCACCGCGATAAATTTCCGGTAGCTGTTGGTGTAGCCCACGCGCTCAAACTGCCGGGCTGGTCGAATATACGTCGAAGCCTGCCCTACCTGATGCAGCAACTCCTGAATCCCATCCAGCTCAATCCGGACGCTGTGCAGCCAGTTCAGGTTGAGCTTACCAAAGTCGATTTCGTAGTTTTCAAACATGCAGTAAAGCTACCGCCCAGCTAGTCTACCACCGCCGCCGACGTTTCTATGTGGCTAGGGTACAAAGTGCACCCCGCCCTACCGGACGTCCGGTAAGGCCGGGCGGCGGCCCCCCTGCCCTACCGGACTTCCCCCAAAAACACGGCAGCCGCTACCGGGGGCGGCAGCGGCTGGGGAATCCTTTAACAGCACCTAATTACCTTGCTCGCTACTTAAAACGCTCTTCTTTCTTCTAAAGAAATCATCTAGATTTAATATTGCCCGTCTTATAGCTCGATAATCATCATTTGGCACATTACTCAACTCGTCTTCCAATATTTCGTCTTCATAAAAAAACGGAAGTATTCCTTGAGGAGCTTTTTTAGTTGCTATCAAATCCACATAGCAGCCATAATCTAGTTTATAAGAGTCGTATCGAATTCCCGGCTTATCATGAGTCGAAATATTCTTTTTTAACACATGTATTACCCTAGCATCAAATAATATATCAATTAATTTGTGACCAGAATCATTTTTCAATAAGAACGCCTTTGCCTTACGCGTACCTATAACTTTATCTATTATCCAATGAAGCAAGGTATAAACATCAGGTTGCTCTTTTAAATCTGCATCCTTATCTCTTTGATACCAATCCCTAGCAGCGGTCCTGATATGGTGCATTGAGATTTTCTGGTCAAATGCTCTTTGCGCAGCTAATGATATAATACTCATCGCATCTCTTGGAATACCTTCGGCTGCTCTGACCAACTCATCAAAAACACTACTCTGAGTAAATGACTTACTCACAAAGTCTTCTTCGCTTGATAAAACTATTTCTTTTGTAGATATCAAATGCTTGAAAAGCAACTTTCTAAAAAAATCTTTAGCTCTATCATTACCGCGCTCATAAACCATAAAGTCATCTAACGAAAAATCAGCCGCAACATCTGCCCCCAATTCAAAACCCGTATAATCAATAGCACTACCCAAACGAAATAATGACCGTTGTTCTATAGACGCAATTTTAACAACAAATCCTTTGATGGGTAGTATAGTTCTCTTTATTAAATCAGCTAAATAAGGCTGCAACTCTTTCGGAACAGAACTCCATTCGTCAAACAGAAGCCATACTGTTTTACCTTTTAGAGAAGAAGCTATTTCACTAAAAATTTTGCCAATACCTCCAAAATTCACTCTATTTTTTAATTGACCTGCATAGGCTGATTTCTCATTATTTTTTGTCAATTCTTCGTTAGAAGAACCCCACTCTAAATCCACTGAGGGCTTTGTGCTAACAGAAAACTTACTATTATTCTTAGAATCAACACTGGATTCTGTAGAATTTTCGATTTGCACAGTACCTTCCACTCTTACTTCAGTAATGGCTTCGGCAAATCTATCCATTATGAGAGCTGTCTTAGATAAATCGTATTCCTCAGCATAGACAACAAAAATAGATAAAAGCTCTGCATGCACTCTAGTTAATGCATCACGAAGTAACACTGTTGCCCTAGCTGATGGTGGATTATTAGAAGAATAAAAACTATTATTAGAACCTAAATTTCTCATATCAATATAAATTGAAATCTCATTTTGTTTTTGAATGAGACTTGTCAAGTATATTAAGGCATGGGTTTTACCAGCACCTCGACGCCCATATATTATTTGGTGATTTTTATTAGATAATATAGAGGCAATTGGACCAACATCTACAAAAGTCTCTATAATTGCGTCGCTTTCGTTCATTTCAGCTCTTTTGAGAAGCTTTATGAGTTGGCTATTTATTGCTTGAGGATTCATAGTAGGAATAAAAAAAAGCCCGCCACTTTGCAATGGCGGGCTTCTGAATAAGACTTTTTACGACCCACACGCCTCGCAGGCGTCCGGGTTATCGAGCGAGCAGGCCATGTCGGCTTGGTTCTGGGCGTACATGGGCTCCAGGGTTTCGGCGGCTTGCTTTTCCACCGTGAACTTGATGGCGTCGGCGGCGGCTTTGGTGCGCAGGTAGTACATGCCGGTTTTGAGGCCGCGCTTCCAGCTGTGGAAGTGCATGCTGGTGAGCTTGCCGAAGTTGGGGTTCTGCACGTGCAGGTTCAGGCTCTGGCTCTGGCAGATGTAGGCGCCCCGGTCGGCGGCCATGTCGATGATGGTGCGCTGCGAAATTTCCCACACCGTCTTGTACAGGTCTTTGATGTGCTGCGGCACGCGGGCAATGCCCTGCACCGAGCCATTGGCCGCGATAATGTCCTGCTTCATCTGCTCGTTCCAGAGGCCCAGCTTCACCAGGTCCTTCAGCAGGTGCTTGTTCACCACCATAAACTCGCCGCTGAGCACGCGCCGCACGTAAATGTTGCTGGTGTAGGGCTCAAACGACTCGTTGTTGCCCAGAATCTGGGCGGTGCTGGCGGTGGGCATGGGGGCCACCAGCAGCGAGTTGCGCACGCCGTGCTCCACTACCTGGCCGCGCAGCGTGTCCCAGTCCCAGCGGCCCGACTTGGGCGTCACGCCCCAGAGGTCAAACTGGAACTTGCCCTGGCTCAGGGGCGAGCCGGGGAAGGTCTCGTAGGCCCCGTCTTTCATGGCGAGGTCCTTCGAAGCCGTCATGGCCGCGAAGTAAATCGTCTCGAAGATGTCCTCGTTCAGGCCCTTGGCCTCGTCGCTCTCGAAGGGCATGCGCAGCGCGATGAACGTATCGGCCAGCCCCTGCACCCCTAGGCCGATGGGCCGGTGGCGGAAGTTGGAGCGCTCGGTTTCGGGCACCGGGTAGTAGTTCACGTCGATTACCTTGTTGAGGTTCAAGGTCGTCTGGTACGTCACTTCAAACAGCTTGTCGTGGTCGAAGCGCAGGTTGCCCTGAGCGTCTTCCACGAGGTAGCGGGGCAGCGCCAGCGAGGCGAGGTTGCACACCGCAATCTCATCCTTGTCGGTGTACTCCATAATCTCGGTGCAGAGGTTGCTGCTCTTGATGGTGCCGAGGTTCTGTTGGTTGCTCTTGCCGTTGGCGGCATCCTTGAAGAGCATGTAGGGCGTGCCCGTCTCGGTCTGGCTTTCCAGGATAGCAAACCACAGCTCCTGCGCCTTGATGGTCTTGCGGCCGCGGCCTTCGCGCTCGTACTTGGTGTAGAGCTTCTCAAACTCGGGGCCCCAGCTCGTGTCGAGGCCGGGGCACTCGTGGGGGCACATCAGCGTCCAGTCGCCGTTGGCTTCCACGCGCTTCATGAACAGGTCGGGCGTCCAGAGGGCGTAGAACAAGTCGCGGGCGCGCATTTCCTCCTTGCCGTGGTTCTTCTTCAAGTCCAGAAACTCGAAAATATCGGCGTGCCAGGGCTCAAGGTAAATGGCGAAGGCACCTTTGCGCTTGCCGCCGCCCTGGTCTACGTAGCGGGCCGTGTCGTTGAACACCTTCAGCATCGGCACTAGGCCATTCGAGTTGCCGTTGGTGCCCTTGATGTAGGAGCCCGTGGCGCGCACGTTGTGCACGGCAAGCCCGATGCCGCCCGCGCTCTGCGAAATCAGCGCGCAGTCCTTCAGCGTCTCGTAAATACCCTCAATCGAGTCGTCCTTCACCGTCAGCAGGAAGCACGACGACATCTGCGGCTTGGGCGTGCCGGCGTTGAACAAGGTCGGCGTGGCGTGGGTCATCCAGCGCTCACTCATCATGTTGTAGGTCTTGATGGCCGAGTCGATATCGTCCTTGTGGATGCCCACCGACACGCGCATCAGCATGTGCTGGGGCCGCTCTACCACCTTGCCATCGAGGCGCAGCAAGTACGAGCGCTCCAGGGTCTTAAAGCCGAAGAAGTCGTAGTTGTAGTCGCGGTCGTAGATAATGGCCGAGTCCAGGGTGTGCGCGTGCTTGTGAATCACCTCCCACACGTCCTTAGCAATCAGCGAGGCGTTGTCGCCGTTCTTAGGGTCCTCGTAGGTGTAGAGGCGCTTCATGGTACTCGAAAACGACTTCGAGGTCACCTTGTGCAGGTTGCTCACCGCGATGCGCGCCGCCAGGATGGCGTAGTCGGGGTGCCGGGTGGTCAGCGAAGCGGCCGTCTCGGCCGCCAGGTTGTCGAGTTCGACGGTCGTCACGCCATCATAGATGCCGTCGATGACCTTCTTGGCCACCTCGATGGGCGACACGTAGTTTTGATTAAGCCCGTAGCAAAGTTTTTCAATGCGGGCGGTTACTTTATCGAACTTGACCGACTCACGGCGGCCATCGCGTTTGATTACGAGCATGTTATAACGGGTGCTTTAAGGAGCGGGGGTACTAATCTGGCTAGCCTGGCGGGCCGGGCTGCGGTGCTTTAAAGTCGGAAATTAGTTCCCTTGTTTGGGAGTGCCAAAGGAAATATTTAGAATCTATCCGCATAGCCTGAAAATGAGGCCGCCCGGCCCGTTTTTTAAAAAACGGCCGGGCGGCGCGGGGCTCGGTTCCGTTTTTTCGTTGTATATCCAGAAAAGCAGAACTCCCCGAAACTGCGTAGTGCCAACCGCGTGTAATTGCGTATACTTGCGTCATCTGACGCCAAACGTCCTCGCAAATGACTACCTTCCATCCATCGCCTACTGATGCCATTATTGAGCTACTGGGCGGCAAAAAGGTTATTACCAGCCCCGTGCGCAATGGCTTGGACCTGGTGCAAGCCGCCCAGGCGGGAGTGCCTGTAGCGGCGGTGCGGCACCTGCAACGGCACTTGCGCTTCACCAACCGCGAGATGAGCGAGGCGCTTTCCATCTCCGAAAGCACCCTGGCCCGCCGCGAACAGGCGCAGGGGCTGCTCACTCGCGACGAGAGCGAGAAAGCCATCCAGTTGTCGGCCGTACTAGCCCACGGCCTGGAAGTCTTCGAGAACGAACCCGACTTTCACCGCTGGCTACAGTTCGAAAACCCCGCGCTGGGTGGGTTGCGGCCCCAGGCGCTGCTGTCATCAGCGCTGGGACGCGAACAAGTGCGCGAAGTACTGGGCCGCATTCAGTGGGGTATTTTTTCCTGAGAAGCGCACGACTGCTACTCCTACGCTGTAACAATCATTCGTGACCGAGGGTATCCAAGTATGAAACTTTACCGCTTCGGCAAGCAGCCTTACATTCAGGATACTTCCGGCCAGGGTGGCTTGTACCACAACGGCCGCTGGCATCGCAAAGGCACGCAGATTCTGTACACGGCCGAGCACTTATCGCTGGCTAAGCTGGAAATGCTGGCTAATTCGCCCATCCTGCCGGTCAACTACTTTGCTCTTACGCTCGAAGTACCCGACAATGCTTCCGCAAAGCATATAGAAGCTGCCGACCTGCCCGCCGACTGGCCTAGCCTGCCCTACCCGCCCGAGCTAGCCGCCATTAGCGAAGCCTGGATACGCGAGGGAAAATACTGGCTACTACGGGTGCCCTCGGCCCACTCCCCAGCCGAGTACAACTACCTACTCAACCCGCTGCACCCCGAACATGCCACCTTGCGGGTGCTTTCGCTGGAGCCGCATCCCTTCGACAAGCGCTTGAAGTAAAAGCCTAGCGGCGGCGCGCCAGCCACCACGCCCCTACCCCCGCCGCTAGCGCCACCCCCGCCACCAGCGCCGCGATGGTTACGGGCGGCCCAAAGGCCTTGCACGAGCAGCTTTTGAAGACCGGCTTGCCGTTGATGAGTAGTCGGCGGCGGCAGAAGGCGCAGGGCGTTAGGGCGGGGTCGGTTTGGCCGGGCAGCGGCCATTTGTCGGCAGGAGCAAGCATAGGGAAAGGCTGGTGAAATGAGTGGTACTACTGAATACCACTCATTGTGAAAGGTCACCTATGCACTAGCCTCTATTACTAAAGCCCACACTATGAAATGGTCACCCATTGCATTCAGCAACATACACAAACGTCTGTCATACTGAGCTTGCGAAGCATCCTCTCACGGCTAGAAAAGCTCAACGTGATAGGATGCTTCGCTGCGCTCAGCATGACAGTTTGTAAAACCTAGCTGACGCTGATGCGAATAGCTTAGAAATCCTCGTCGAGCGAGAACACGTTTTCATTGCGCTCCGTCATCACGCCAGCCTTCTGGTACTCGGCCACGCGCTTCTCAAAGAAGTTGGTTTTGCCCTGCACCGAAATCATTTCCATGAAGTCGAAGGGGTTGGTCGAGTTATAAATCTTGCCGCAGCCGAGCGACACGAGCAGGCGGTCGGCCACAAACTCGATGTACTGGCTCATCGTCTTGGCGTTCATGCCGATGAGGCTCACCGGCAGCGCGTCGGTCACGAACTCCTGCTCAATCGTCACCGCGTCGCGGATGATTTCCTGCACGCGGGCCTCGGGCAGCTTGTTGTTGAGGTAGCTGTAGAGCAGGCAGGCGAAGTCACAGTGCAGTCCCTCGTCGCGCGAGATGAGCTCGTTGGAGAACGTCAGGCCGGGCATCAGGCCGCGCTTTTTGAGCCAGAAGATAGAGCAAAACGAGCCCGAGAAGAAGATGCCTTCCACGGCCGCGAAGGCGATGAGGCGCTCGGCAAAGTTCTCCGAGTTAATCCAAGTCAGCGCCCACTGGCCCTTGCGCTGCACGGCGGGCACGGTTTCAAGGGCGTTGAAGAGGTAGTCTTTCTCCTTAGGGTCTTTGATGTAGGTGTCAATCAGCAGCGAATAGGTCTCACTGTGAATGTTTTCCATCATAATCTGGAAGCCGTAGAAGCAGCGCGCCTCGGGCATCTGCACTTCCTGCATGAAGTTGATGGCCAGGTTTTCATTCACGATGCCATCGCTGGCCGCAAAAAAGGCCAGCACGTGTTTGATGAAGTGGCGCTCGTTGTCGTTCAAGCCGTTCCAGTCTTTCTGGTCCTGGCTCAGGTCAATTTCTTCGGCCGTCCAGAACGAAGCTTCGGCTTTCTTGTAAAACTCCCAAACCTCGGGGTTTTGGATGGGAAAAAGGACGAAACGATTGGGATTTTCGGCGAGTAAAGGCTCCATAAAGCAGGTAAGTTTTTAGAAGAACTAGCGACGGTAAGCTGGGGCAACAAACCCGGCCAGCGGCCGATGGTTTGGGGGCGGCTGTTGTTCAAAGATAGAGCCGGCAACCGGCCGGCCGGCCCGTCGTACTACCCTACCCCTCGCTGCGTGGCCAATTGCCGCTACTCTGAGTAAAGGATGAGGCCAGGCCGGTAAATAGGCCGATTTATAGCGAGTTATCCACATTTTGAGTGTGGATAACGCAAGTTGTCCACAGAAAACAACGGTCAGCAGTCACCCTCTTGCGCTCAACTAGTTAGCTAGCGCGGCCAACAAAGTGCTTGAATCAGCCTCACTTTTGGGCGAGCTACTACTAATTAAGAACTTAGGTTTGGAATTGCCAGAATAGCACCGTACTTTTGCGTTCCCTTTTGAGAAACCTCCAGCGGAAATAAGATGTACGCCATTGTCAATATCGCCGGCCAACAGACTAAGGTTGAGGCTAATAAATTTGTTTACGCCCAACGTCTAGCCGGCAATGTCGGTGACTCGGTAGAGCTCGGCAACGCCCTGCTGACCGATGACAACGGCACCCTGAGCATCGGCACGCCCGAGCTGAACGTTGCCGTAAAAGGCACCATCGTTGCCCATGTGCAGGGCGACAAAGTATTGGTGTTCAAGAAGAAGCGCCGCAAAGGCTACAAGAAACTGAATGGCCACCGCCAGCAGTTCACCAAAGTTCTGATTAACAGCATCGGGTAAGTTGAGTTATGAGTTGAAAGCTTTGAGTTTTGAGTTGGCAAGCGCTAACTAAAACTCTGGCCAGCAACTCAAAACTCAAAACTTTTAACTCATAACTCTCCTACAACATGGCACACAAAAAAGGCGTAGGCTCGTCAAACAACGGCCGTGAATCGCATAGCAAACGCCTCGGCGTGAAAATCTTCGGTGGTCAGCCCCTCATCGCTGGCAACATCATCGTGCGTCAGCGCGGCACCAAGCACCACGCGGGCACCAACGTGGGCATGGGCAAAGACCACACGCTGTTCGCGCTGGTTGATGGCACCGTACAGTTCAAGAAAGGCCGCGACGACCGTTCGTTCGTATCGGTTGTTCCCGTAGCTGCTGAAGTAGCTGAGGCGTAGGCTTTCGTACTACTTCGCTACTAAGCTTAAAAAGGGCTGCTCCTCACGGGGCAGCCCTTTTAATGTTATAGGCAATTATCTTGTAGGTTCAAGGCACGAGGTAGCCGCAAAGCAGCGGCACGTTGGGTAGTCTACGTAATTTTTAGCCATCTAAAACCGTAAAGCGGCGACACTTTTCCGTAAGTGCCGCCGCTTTGCGGCTCCAAGTAGCTGATTGACGGCTGTAACTACCAACGTGCCGCCGCTTCGCGGCTATCCTGCAATTTGAGCCAACTACTAACCAAGTGTGTAGCGACACATCCCTACGTCGCTACCCTTGAGTAGTCATCTGGTCGCTTAATTGCCCCAGCCCCAGTACACGCGCAGGTTTACCTGCGCCGTGAGGTCGTAGTGGGCGGGCGTGGGGCTTTCGTAGTTGTAATACGGCGGGGCCTGCCAGCCCAGGCCGGCGTTTACATCGTAGAGCATGCCGCGCCGCAGGCGGTGCTGCGTGCCCCAGTAGGCATACACGCCGGGCGTGAGGCTGGTGGGCGTCTGGCGGCGCGATAGGTTGGAAGCCAGGTAGCGGGCGTTTAGCTCGGCGCGCTCCACGCTACCTTCCAGGGCCAGGTAGTTGCCGAAGGGGCGATTGTGGGGGCGCAACTGGCCCCGGCCGGGCTGGCTGTAATAGTAACGCAAACCCAGACCGAGCGCGGCGCTGGGCAGCACGTTGCGCCGGGCACCGCGGCGGCCCAGCTCGCGGCTGGCTTGCAGGTCGGCATCGGCCTGGCCGTAGAAAGCCAGCCGCGGGGTAAGCCGGTACTCCGCCCCTACCGATAGCGGCACCACCACCCGCCAGCTCTGGCCGCTGCCCGAGTAGCTGAAATGCGTGAGGCGCAGCCCCGCCTTGAGCAGCACCTGCGGCGGGGCCGCCCAGCGCAGCGAGTCGGGCGGCAGTGCCTGCGCCCTGGCCTGGAAGGCGAGGCCGCTTAGCCCGAGGATTGTTAAGTTAATTTTAAGCGCGTAGTTTTTGCTCATACAGAATTATCTGGTGCGTGAAAATTACCGCTAATATACTGATTAATATTGGCTTTTAACGCAAACCAGCTTGCCTGGCCAGCTGCTGCAACACGCGGCTGATGGCCTCGGCGTGGCTCACTATCATGAAGTGGCCCGCGCCGGGCAGCGGGTAGTCGATGCGAGCCGGGCCGGCGGGCAGCAGCCGGTCGTGGGTGCCGTGCAGGCGCACGGCGGCGGGCACGCCGGCGCTGTCCCAATTTAATAATTGCCGGGTAGCCCAACGGGCAAAGGCCGGGTCGGTATCGCGTAGAATGCGAGCCAGCAGGCGGTACTCGCGGCCATTGCGCACCCCAAAAAACCACTGCGCCAACCGCGGCAGCCGGGGCAGCAGCCCAAACGGCACCAGCCGGTAGAGCCCCGTGGCGCGGCCCAGCTTCAGCAACGGCGGCAGCTGGCGGGCATCGGCTAGGCTGGAAACGAGCACTACCCGCGCCAGGGGCCGCAGCCGGCCCACTTCCAGCGCCAGCAGCCCGCCAAACGACACGCCCACCAGCCAGCACGGCTGGCCGGGCGGCACGGCCTCAGCCAGACGGGCGGCGTAGTGCCGCAGCGGCTCGGTGGGCGACAGCGGCGGCAGCCAGTGCAGCACGGTGGCCGGGCCGGGTAGTTGCAGGCCCCGGAATACGCGCTCGTCGGCCCCGAGGCCGGGGATGAGGTACCACATTAGAGGTTGCAAAAACGTTTGTCATTGCGAGCGCAGCGAAGCAATCGCACCCAAACGAAATGACTGAAAAGCGCGACTCAACAGGTGCGATTGCTTCGCTGCGCTCGCAATGACAAACGCTTCATGCACAAATCCTTTATCCATTCAGCCGCGCATAAATCCCTTCCAAATAGAAGATATTGTGCGGCTGCGGGTCGTCGTCTTCCTCCGCATCGGCGGGGAAGGTGACGGCTAGCTTGAGGACCACGCCGGGCAGGGGCACGGGCGGGTCTTCGTCGGAGGTGTATTCGAGCAGGCAGGGCCACTCCTCGGTAGTGGCCAGGGCGTCGGCTACTTCTTCGGCCAGGGCATCGGCGCGGTCGCCGGCCACGCGCAGCAGCGTGTCGAGGTCGTGGAAGGGCAGGCCGAGGTGGAAGAAGTGCGGCTCGTCGTCGCGAAACGTAGTGGCCCAGATGGTTACGTCATCGGTGTTATCGAAGACGATGGCCGTGAGGTGGACTTGCTCCACGAAAAAGTCGTCGTTGCTGACGAGGGCATCACTGAGTTTCTTCACAAGCCGCAGGGGAAAAAGGGGCGCAAAGGCGCTAAAGGATAACGCAAAAAACGCGCTGGCGGCCATCTGGCCGCGCCGGGCTACGCGCCGGCCGGGGCTGGCGCTTCGGCAAACAGCTCCAGCGTGATGTGGTCGGCGAGCAGCTTGCCGGCGTCGGTGAGGCGCAACACGTTGTGTTCCAGCGTGGCCATTTCCTGCTCGGCGAGGCTGCGGAGGTAGTCGGCGCGGGTGGCCAGCAGGTCGACGCCCAGCACGTCGCGCAGGTGACCGAGGTCGCAGCCGCGGCTGGTGCGCAGGGTCGTGAGCAAGTACTCGTTGGCCTGGTCGAGGGGCGAGAGGTACTCCACGGTGGCGGGCACCTGGCCGCGCTCCAGCACGGCGGTTACATACTGCGGGTTATTGGCCACCGCATATTGGCGGCTGCGGCCGTCGAAGGAGTGGGCGCTCGGGCCGAGGCCGAGGTAAGGCACGCCGCGCCAGTAGTTGGCGTTGTGGCGGCTTTCGCGGCCGGGCTGGCAAAAATTGCTGATTTCGTACTGCTCGTAGCCGTGCCGGCGCAGCTGCGCCAGGAGTATTTCAAACTGCCGGGCCACGAACTCGTCGGGCGGTGCGACGAAGATGCCCTTTTGCAGCCGCCGCCCAAACGCCGTATCGGGCTCAATGGTAAGCGCGTAGGCCGACACGTGCGGTACGCCCAGCTCGAACAGCCGCGATAAATCGGCCTCCCAAATGGTATGACTAGCCGCCGGCACGCCGTAAATCAAATCCACCGAGATATTCTCAAACCCCGCCGCCTGCGCCCGCCGCACGGCCTCCCATGACTCCTGGGCCGAGTGCGCGCGGTTCATCAGCCGCAAATGCGGCTCGTGGAAGCTCTGGAGGCCGATGCTGAGGCGGTTGACGGGCGAGGCCGCGAGCACGGCCAGCTTCTCGACGGTGAGGTCGTCGGGGTTGGCTTCGAACGTGATTTCGGCCTGCGGCGCTACCGTAAAATTTTCCCGAATGGCGGCGAAAATGCGGCCCAGTTCCTCTTCCGTTAATAAGGAAGGCGTGCCGCCGCCGAAGTAGATGGTTTCGAGCGGGGCGGCGGGGTCAGGTAGGTAGTGGCGGCGCAAGGCCATTTCCTTGAGCAGCGCGTCCACAAACTGGCTTTTCAACCCCAGCGAGGTGCTGAAATGGAAGTCGCAGTAGTGGCAGGCTTGCTTGCAGAAGGGGATGTGGAGGTAAAGGCCAGCCATCTTCGGTTGTATTTTCGGTAGCTAAAGAGCTATTTAAGCAATCGTTTATCCGTCATGCTGAGCGCAGCGCAGCGGAGTCGAAGCATCTCTGCCGCTTCGTTGCTAACGTTAGAAGTTACTCAGCTAAAGAGATGCTTCGACTCCGCTGCGCTGCGCTCAGCATGACGAGTAGCAGCTGAACAGCCTTAAAAACCGCCGCCCCGAAATTAAAATTTCCGTTTTGCGTTTGCCACCCCGAATGTACGTCCGTCTACTCGTCTTGTGGGGGTGTTGGCTGGGGCTGCTCGGGGCCGCACGCGCCCAAGCGCCCGGCTCCAACACGGGCGTGGCGGTGCCCAACGCGCCAGGCCTGGCTTCGCCGCCCCTGCCGCCGCCGGCCACCGCGCCCAGCGCCCCGGTGGCGGCGGTGGCCAAGCGCCTCACCCGCAGCCGGGTGCTGAAAATTGTATCCGACCCCGCCCAGCGCGCCGTGGTGCGCTGCTACCGGCTGCCCGCCACGGTGCCCGACTCGCTCACGGCGCTGCGCACGGTGCGCGAGCTGGTGCTGGGCTTGCAGGCCGATGCCTACCTGCTGGCCTCGGCCGATAAAATGAATTGGAGCCGCGACACGGTGCGGGCGCAAGTATATGTGGGCGAGCAGTTTCGCTGGGCCTACCTGCGCAACGGCAACCTCGGCGACGGCCTGCTGACGCGGGCCGGCTACCGCGAAAAATTCTTCCGGCGCGCGGCCTGGCGGCCGGCCGACTGGGCGGCCTTGCAGGAACGCATTCTCACGGAAGCCGAAAACCAGGGCTACCCCTTCGCCACGGTGGGCCTCGACTCGGTGCGGCTGGAGGGGCACGACATTGCGGGGCGCGTGGTGCTGCGGCGCGGGCCGGCAGTGGTGTTCGACTCCATTGAGGTAGTGGGCACAAGCAAGACCAAGAAGCGCTTCCTTACCAAGTACTTGCAGATATTTCCGGGTGCGCCCTACAGCCAACAACGGCTGACCTCGGCGGCGCTGCTCTTGCGCCAGCTGCCCTACGTGCGCCTGCGGGCCGAGCCCGAGGTGCGCTTTGCCAAGGGCCGGGCGCGGGTGTACTTGCTGCTCGATGAGCGCTCGTCCAACCAGTTCGACGCCATCGTGGGGCTGCTGCCTAATGCGAACGGCGCGAGCGGCTTCCAGTTTACGGGCGATGTCAACATCAACCTGCGCAACCTGCGCGGCGGCGGCAAGCAAATCGGCCTGCAATGGCGTAAGGTGGACGCCCTGACGCAATCGCTCGATGGCAACTACCTGCACCCCAACTTCTTCGGCACGCCGCTGGAAGTGGGCACCACGTTTAATTTTTACAAGCAGAGCGGCAATTTTCTCACCATCCGGCCGCGCGTGCAGGTCACCTACCCCACGGCGCGGGCGGGGCGGCTCACGTTTTTTGCCGAGCAGCGCAGTTCGCGGCTGCTCTTCGACAGCCTGGGCTACGTGGGCATCAACAACCAGCGCGCCCTACCCGATTTCATCGACTCGGAGGCCAGCGCCTACGGGCTGGCTTATGCCCGCACCAACCTCGACGACCTGTATTTTCCGCACCGGGGCTCGTTCATCAGCGTGCAGGGTGGGGCGGGCTCCAAGACCATCCGGCGCAACGCCAGCATCAGCGAGTCGCTGTATGATAATGTCAATCTGCGTACTACGCAGTACACCTTCAGCGGACGCATTGAGCGCTACTGGGCGCTGGGCCGCCAGAGCGTGGTGCTGGCCCGCCTGCGCGGTGAGGGCTTGTTCAATCAGCAATACTTCCTCAACGACCTCTTCCGGCTGGGCGGGCTGAACTCGCTGCGCGGCTTCACCGAGAACCAGTTTTACACCAACGCCTACGGCGTGGGCACGCTGGAGTTCAGGCAGTTCACCGGCCCCGAGGGCTACGTGTTCATCTTCATCGACCAGGCGGCGCTACGCGCCTACCAGAGTGACGTGACCAAGCCCGCCACCCTCGACCAGCCTACCGGGCTGGGCACGGGCATCAGCTTCCGCACGGCGGCCGGGCTGTTTCAGTTCGTGTATTCGGTGGGCAAGTCGAGCTTTTCGGGGCAGCAGCTGAGCTTAGGGGCGTCGAAGATTCACTTCGGGCTGACGAGTCGGTTTTAGCGTTCTGTCCTTGCGAGCGTAGCGAAGCAAGCGCACCTGCTGAGCCGCGCTGTTTGGGTTCCGTTCAGGTGCGATTGCTTCGCTGCGCTCGCAAGGACAAACGCACCACTTTACCCCGCACCAACTCACTTCCTGCCACATCGGCGGGTATCCGGCCAAGCTGTCATTTAGTAGGCATGCCTACCATCCAAAACAGGCCAATTTGTCAAGTAATTCATTGAGGGCGGGCACTTTATTAATTGGTACGGGGTTTGATTTATACCCCGCGAAGCCACTTAAAAAGGCTCTATCTTATGAAACTTATCAGCCGCGAATTTATCCGTAATATCGCTCCCCAGCTCGATTTGCTGAACACTATCGGCGGCGGCGTGGCCCAGCCCAAGCTGCACGTAAACCAGCGCCCGCAGGGCGTGGTGCTGCACGTGGCCATGCCCAGCGTGGCCGCCGAGCAGTTTCACGTAGTGCTCAACAACAGCGACCTGACCGTGTACGGCGAGTACCGCCACCAGCCCACCGACCAGCTGGCCGCCCCGCTGTTTGTGCAAAAGCTCAACCTGCCCGCCAATCTCGACTTGGCCAGCATCAACGCCAGCCACGAAAACGGCGAGCTGCGCGTGGCCATTCCCTTCAAGGAAGCCGCCTAAATCCTTCGCCCGCGCCGCGCGCCGGGCCCGTTGATACGGCCGGGACCGACCGGCCCACCCATTACCTGCGATATGGCCGGGACCGACCGGCCGCCTGGTTTCACCCTCTTGAGAGCCACCGTGATGAGCGGTGGCTTCGTTATTCCCGGGCATTACTGAACATTAACCGCAGTACCTCAATCGAATAGCGGCAGCAGCAGCACAAAGCTCATGAGCAGGCTGGCGTAGACCCAGCCCATGAGCTGCCCCCGGTAGCGGCGCGGCAGCACCTGGCTCAGGCCCAGCATGGCCGCGATAACCAGCGCCAGGTGCAACACCAAAAAGGCCATCGTCTTGACCCAGTTGCTGACAATGGTGTTGCGTTCGGTCTGGTGCTGGTCGCTTTCGCCCAGGCCCGAGGTGAGGTAGCGCAGCAGGTAGTAGGCCAGCATCTCGAAGGCCACGAAGCCCAGAAAACCCACCAGCACGGCCGCCGGGCCGGATTTTTCGCGCACGTCTGGCATTAGAATAGAAGGCTGTTTGACAACCATATGGCTACTTCGCAGCCAATGTATAGGTGGGTGTAGAGACGCATCATTGCGTCTCGTCGTTGTTGTGGCTCGCCTAACGTGAGACGCAAAGATGCGTCTCTACATGCCGCAAAATACATCACTCAGGGCCGGCGCTGGCCCAGCACCTCAGCCGTGCGCAGGCGCACGTACAGGTCTTCGACCTTGGCCCGCGCCCAGGGCGTGCGGCGCAGAAAGGTGAGGCTCGATTTCACGCTCGGGTTCACCGAAAAGCAGTTGAGGCGCAGGCGCTCGTCGAGGCCACCGAAGCCGTAGTGCGCCACGAGGTAGTCAAGAATATCGGCCAGCTTCACGCCGTGCAGTTCGCGGATGAGGTGGCCGGATTCGTCGCGGGCGTCGGTGGGCATGGTAGGCGGGGGCTTTAGTCGGAAAAGCACAAAATAACGGCAGCCGCGCCCGCAAATGGCTACTGCCCGGCATACGCCACGGCCGCGCCGTGCGTTAAATTTGACCGCCCTCCTTTTTCTGCCGATGCCTGCCGTTGCCGCCCCTGCCCTGCCCCCGTTGCCGCCGCGCCCGCGCCGGCCGTGGCGGCGCTGGACACTCAAGGGGCTGCTACTAACGGCGTTGCTGGGCGGCGTTATCTACTTCCGGCACCAGCGGCAGCTCAACCGTTACGTGCGCCACACCTGGGCCACGCTCACGAGCCGCTACCTCACGGGCCGCGAAAAAACGCCGCTGCTGGCTGGCTATTCGGTACACGGCATCGACGTATCGGCCTACCAGGGCACCATCGACTGGCCCGAAGTGGCCCGGCACCGGGTGCGGTTTGCCTTCATCAAGGCCAGCGAGGGGGCTACGCTGCACGATGCTCGCTTTGCGCGCAACTGGCGCGAGGCCCGCGCCGCCGGCATCCTGAGCGGCGCCTACCACTACTTCCAGCCTAACCGCGACGGGGCCATTCAGGCCAGCCTGTTTATCAGCCGGGTGCCGCTGGCGGCCGGCGACCTGCCCCCGGTGCTCGACGTGGAGGCCACCCGCTTTCACGACGTGGCCGAAATGCGCCGCGAGGTGCGCCAGTGGCTCGAACTAGTGCAGGCGCACTACGGCGTGCCGCCCATTCTGTACTCCAACTACGGCTTCTACAAGCGCTACCTGGCCGGGCATTTCGACGACTTCCCGCTGTGGCTGGCACACTACGAGGTGGCCCGCCCGGTGCTGCCCGCCACGCAGTGGATAATCTGGCAGCACTCCGACGAGGCCTACGTGCCCGGCATCCGGGGTGCGGTCGATTTCAACGTCTTCCAGGGCAGCTACCAAGCCTTGCAGGCGCTGCGCGTGCCAGCCCGCGCCGCCCCCACCAAGCGCCCCGCCCGCTCCAAAAAAGCCGCCCGGCCGGGCCGCTCGCACAAGAAGCTGCCCGGCCGGGCGACCCAGGTAGCCTAGGCTGAAGACCTACATTTTGGTTTTGGTCTTTTCGCCGGCCATATTCTCTTTTTTCATCATCTTGCCGTCGCCCATCTTATCCTTTTTCATCTTGCCCTTCATTTTGCCGTCGTGCATCTTCTTGTCCATCATCTGGGCATCGGTCGAGGGGCGGTCCTGCGGCTGGGGGGTAGTCTGGGCGTAGGCGGTCAGCGAAAAGCTGGCCAAGGCGAGGCCGGCCACGAGTTTACAGGCGTTTTTCATGGGGGGTTGGGGGAGAGAAAATGAGAGAAGAAAAAACTTCGGCCGCAAGGTGGGCTTTTAGCTTGAGATGGCCAATGAGCTGAAGATGAATACCCGAATTATGCACCTCACCAAACGAACACCTGTTTTTTTAACGCTACTGACTAGCACCTTAGCGCTAGTCGCCACGAGCTGCGGCGGCAGCAAATCGGCCTTTACCCAGAGCGGCCAGGGCTCGTACTACGCCGATAAGTTTGCGGGCAAGCGCACGGCCAGCGGCACGCCCTACCGCCCCGGCAAGCTCACGGCCGCCCACAATACGCTCCCCTTCGGCACCAAAATCAAGGTCACGAACGCCAAAACCGGCCGCTCGGTAAAAGTAACCGTCAACGACCGCGGCCCTCACGTGAAAGGCCGCATTGTAGACCTCTCGAAAAAAGCGGCCAAGAAAATCGGCCTCACCGAAGCCGGCGTAGCTCCCGTGCAGCTCAAGGTAGTGAAAGCCGTGCCCACCAAATAAATGTAGCGTAAGCTTTAGCTTGCGGTGCGTTGGGGTAACGCTGCCCTCACGCCTCGCAAGCTAAAGCTTACGCTACACCATGCCCAAGCAACACAACATTCGCAAAAAAATAACCTGGGCGGCCCCGGCCGGTGGCCGCTTCGTAGCCCTGTCGAGCTTCGTGCAAGCCGCCGAAGACGAAGGCTGGACCGACGCCGAAATTCAGCAAGTGATGGACGAGGTAGTGGAGGCCGACGACGACGCGGCCGGCCTCGCCGTGCTGGCCGACTACACCGCTCGCTAACGAAAACGCCCGGCCGCTGCGCATCGCAACAACCAGGCGTTCAACTCTAAAGACGAGCTGTTTCAGCCTACTTCTTCTCAGCTTTGGCTTTGGCCTTGGCTTTTTCCTTGTCGGCCTTTTCCTTGGCTTTCTCGGCTTTCTCGCGGGCTTTTTCCATTTCCTTGCGCTTGCCGGGGTGCTTCAGGTCGTAGGCTTGCAGCTTCTGGATGCTGTCCTGAGCGGCCATCTCGGCGCGGGTTTCGACACGGCCGGTCAGCGACACGTAGTCGCCTTCCTTGAGCTGGGTAGTGGTGCCGTCTTTGCTGGTTACGACGCCGGCGGCGGTAATGACGGTGCCGTTGCGCAGGGTTTTATCGGCGGTGAGCGGGTTGGTCATGCCCATTTCGGTGGCCACGAGCTTGCCGTCCTTCATCATCACGCCGTCCTTCATCATGGCCGCGCCAGCTTTCATGCGGGGCTTGGGGGCCACGCGACCGCGCGGGGCGGGGCGCGCCTGGGCTTGCGCGCCGTAGGCGGTGAATAAACAGCAGGCAACCAGCAGAATGCGGGAAATACTTTTCATAAAATAGGTGGGTAAAACTTGGTAAAAGTCAGGATAACAGAACTAGCATACAGAAAACCGTGCCAAGCGGTTGAACGGCCCGGCCTTATTCTTTCCGAAGTACAAGTTTAAGCTAAATTTTCCGAACGCCGCGCCCAACGTTTAGCGGCCGGCTACCGTTGAATTAACCCTACGCTTTTTTCGGCTTTTTTCTTTCCCACCATGAGCACCGCTTCTTCTAAATCCGACATTCAGGCTGAGTTTAAAAAGGACGTGAATATGACGGCCAGCGAGCTGGAGCGCTGGCTGAAAACCGACGAATCGAAGGCGGTGGGCCAGGCCAAGGACGGCGGCGAAAGCATCGGCCACCAGTCGGGCGAGCACATTGTACGCATTCTGCACAAGAAAAAGGCCGATATCACCCCCGACGACGAGGCCCACATGCACAAAGTGCACTCCTACGTGAGCCGGCACTCGGCCCAGCGCCCGCACGGCGACGTAGAGCATTCGCGTTGGCGCTACTCGCTCATGAACTGGGGCCACGACCCACTGAAAAAGTGATTGAGCGAATGAGTGAATGAGCGAATTACTACTTCCTCCTTCACTCAATCAATCCTTCACTCATTCACTCCTTCATACAATGGACTACAAGGATTATTACAAAATACTCGGCGTCGAGAAAACCGCTACCGCCGACCAGATTAAGAAGGCTTACCGCAAGCTGGCGCGCCAGTATCACCCCGACGTGAACCCCAACGACGCGACGGCCGAGCAGAAATTCAAGGAAGTAAACGAGGCCAACGAGGTGCTCTCCGACCCCGAGAAGCGCAAGAAGTACGACCAGTTTGGGGCCGACTACCAGCGTTACGAGCAGCAGGGTGCGGGCGGCGCGGGGCGCGGCCCCGGCGGCTTCGACTGGAGCCAGTACACGCAGGGCCAGGGCGGGGGCGGCAACCCGTTTGGCGGCTTTGGCGGCGGTGGGGCGTCGTTTGAGGGCGAGGATTTTTCCGACTTTTTCAGCTCGATGTTCGGCGGCATGGGCGGCGCGGGCAGCGGCCGCAGCACCCGCCCCGGCGCGGGCCAGGACTACCAGGCCGAGCTGGAGTTGAGCCTGGAAGAAGCCTACCACGGCGGGCCGCGTACCCTCACGGTAAACGGTAAGAACCTGCGCATTACCATCCACCCCGGCGTGGCCGACGGGCAAACCATCCGGCTGCGCGACCAGGGCGGCCCCGGCCACAACGGCGGGCCCAATGGTTCTCTGCTCATCACCTTCCGCATCCGGCCCGATGCGCGCTACGTGCGCTCTGGCGACGACCTGACCCAGGACGTGCCCGTGAGCCTCTACAAGGCCCTGCTCGGCGGCTCCCAGACGGTGGACACGCTGAGCGGCCCCGTCAAAATCAACATCAAGCCCGAAAGCACCAACGGCACCCGCCTGCGCCTGCGCGGCAAGGGCTTCCCGGTGTACCGCGAAGAAGGCAAGTTTGGTGACCTCTACCTGCGCCTCAACGTGCAGCTACCCCAAAACCTGACCGAGCAGGAAAAAGACCTCATCAAACAGCTGGCGCAGCTGCGCGGTGAGGAAGCTTAACTATCAATAATCTCCGACCGAGCCCGTCATGCTGAGCGCAGCGCAACGGAGTCGAAGCATCTCTATCGGTAAACTAACTCCCGATACCAACAACGGTACGGTAGAGATGCTTCAACTTCGCTACGCTGCGCTCAGCATGACGGACGCGACCAGAAACTAAATACCAGCAACTATATGGAAACCCGCGTCTTAGTTCTCACTTTCCAAGAAGTCGATACCCGCTACGGCCTGGGCCGGGCCGTAGTCCACCAGTTTTTAGACCTGGGCCTGCTGCGCCCCGCGCCCGCGCCCGACACCATCGAGGTAGAGGAGCCCGATGAGTTGCTGCCGCGCCTGGCCCGCCTGCACCACGGCCTGGGTTTGGCCCCCGAAGCCATCGACGTCGTAATGCTGATGCGCCAGCGCCTATTGCGCCTGCAAGACGCCCTGGCCCGCGAAACGGCACGGGCGCGGCAGTTGGAGCGGTTTATTTCGGGCGGCGGGCCGCTGCTGGAGGGGTAGCGCAAGCCGCTTTATTTCGCCTGGTATCTAAGGCTGCGGCTTTTTCGACACGTACAAGACGCCGTTTTGCTCGCCGCAGAAGGCAAAATTCCCTTGCTGGCTGCACAGGGCGGCCGAAGCCGTTACGTACAGCCGCGACTGCCTGTCGAAGGCAATGCTGGTGATAGCGTGGTCGTGCGGCAGCGTCAGGTGCGTTCCCGTAGTATTTTTAATTCCTATCGTCTCCACATAGGTGCTGGTCGAGCCCGGCTGCGGCGTCAGGCGAAACTCGATTTCGTAGGCAACGCCAGCGGGCGAACTAGCACGGTTGAGCGCGGTTTTCGGGTCAAGGCTGGGCTGCCAGCGCCAGAAATATTTCTGCCAGGTAGCGCCCTTATCGAGGCTGCAATAGTATGGGCTCACCGCATACGCGATGCTGGTCGGCATAGCCGCGCCCGCAGTGGCCGTCATCGCCAGCAGGGTGTCGCCCCGCTGCGCAAAGCCTTCTATCCCAACCTTATCGGTATAGTTGGATTTCAGCCAGGTTTTGCCCCGGTCCTTGGTTTGGTAAATGGCAAAGCGGGTGGAAATAACCAACGTGCTATCGATGTTGCCAGCCACCGCCTGAATGGCGCGGCCCTCCGGCGCGCGCAGTGCGTACCAGTCAGCGTATTCGGGCTGGCCAGGCTCGGGCTGGTCTTTGCGGCAGGCATTTAGGGCAAGCGCTCCTAGTCCAAGCAGGAGCACTTTGGGGGTAGAAAGCAGGCGCATGAGGGCAGGATGAAGAGGAAAAGGTAGCCGAAGGTAAAGGATACTACGCTATATCCGCTGCTACCTAACCTCCTGCTAGCTGCCCACGCCTAGCGCCAGCAGCAGCCCACCCAGCGTAGCGCCCAGCTTGGGCCAGTTGAGGCGGTGCTCGGGGCTGGTTTCAAATAAGATAGTAGTGGACACGTGCAAAAATGTACCCGCCACGAAACCCAGCAGCGCCGCGTAGGCATCGGTGCTCAAGAGTTGCTCCAGCACCACGTAGTTGCTGAACAGCAGCCCGATGGGCGAGGCCAGCGCAAACACGCCCAGCCAGGGCCATACCCGGCGCGGGCTGCCCAGCCGCAGGCGCAGCAGTGTGGCCAGCGCCACGGCCGCCGGAATGTGGTGCAGCGCCACGCCCAGCACCAGCGCGTAAAAATTCTCACTCACCAGCCCGGCCTGGCTTTTCAGCAAAATGCTACCTTCCAGCAGCGAGTGCACCACCAGCGCTGCCAGCAGCAGCAGCGGCACGTGGCCACGCTCCTGCACCTCGGGCGCGTGCACGTGCCCGTGCTCGATGCCCTGCGAGAGCACCTCCAGCAGCAGCTGCCCGAAGAAGCCCGCCAGCACCCAGTAGCCGATGCGGTGCGGGTGCGCGGGCAGCAGCGCCAGCGCCTCGGGCAGCAGGTGCGTGATGGTGAGCGCAAACAAATAAGCGCCGCTGAACGCCAGCATCGGCTTGAGCCACTGCGCAGTACGGGCCACCGGCACCACCCCCACCACCGCGCCCGCGCCCAGCACCGTGGCAATCAAAAGAACAATAGCAACCCACATAGAAGGCCTGAACACGCAGAAGTGCAACAATGTTGTGAACACTTCCACAACATTGTTGCACTTCTAGTAAAGAGGATTTGGCGGCCAGCCGCCGGCAGCACTACTCGCTTTCCTTTTCTGCCTTGGCGTCGGCCTGCTGCGACGAGGTAGCCTGCTCGGGCGCTTTGGCAGCGTTTTCGGGCTTGGTGTCGGCGCTCATCACGGCGCCGGCCTCGGGTGCGGCGCGGCGGGTCAGGTTGCCTTGCAGCACCTTGCTGGCGGGCTCGCCGATGGCATCGTGCTTGTCGCCGGGCTTGGGGTCGTCCGACTTATCAAAATTCTCGCTGGCGCGGGTGCCGGGGTCTACCGTGTCGAGCGATACTTTTTGCTCGGGACGCCAGTCGGAAGGCTCGCTGCTGCAAGAAGCGAAACAAATCAGGGCCGCAGGGGCCAGCAGGAGAAACGACTTTTTCATAAAAGGGGTAGTCAAGTGATTAGCAGATACTAAGCGACCGGCGTGCCGTCGGGCAGCAGGTTTTTGCGGCGCAGCAGGCTTTCAAACAGCTTGCGGTCGTTGTCGTTGTTGAACAAGCGCAGGGGCAAATGTAAAAACACCGGCACATCAAAGGTGCGCGCCAGCCACTGCCGCCAGGGCTTGAGCTCGGCCAGGGCCTCGGCGGGCGTCTTGAGGTAGATGAGGTAGGCGTCGGGCTCGCGGCGCACGCGGGCAATCTGGTCCCAGGGCAGGGCCATGGCGCGCTGCTCGCTCTGGCGCATGATAAACTGGCGCTGGTCCATCTCGTAGTTCATGCGCTCAAACAGGGGCTTGCTTTGCTCCATCTGCGTTACGCCCGTAATCTGGGCCGAGCGCAGTAGCACGTATAACACCGTGAGCACCACGCTCAAGGCCAGCCACCACCATGAATGCCAGATGAGCGCCGGCAGCAGCCCCACCGCAAACGGAATGGTGGCGTACCACCACTCCTTGCGCCACACGTCGGCCATCGCGATGCGGGTGTAGGTGTTGGTGTCGAACTGGTATTTCTTGGTTTTGATGGTGCCGGGCGCGGGCTGCTGCGCCTGCTGCTGGCGGTAGCCGCTGCCACCGCCGCGTTGGTTGGGAAGGTTCATAAATCGCTGATTTTTGCTGATTATCCTGATTTCGCTGATTACTCGGGGAGAGTGGCAGGGCGAGCTAGGTTAATCGGCAATTAACTAAGTAGTTGTCGTTCTTTTTATTCAAAAACAAGTGGTCAAATTTTCCTTGCACTGCCCTCAGCTCTGGCCTTTCATATATACTAGCCAAAAGCTAAAGCCACAAGTCATTCAGAAATCAGCGTCATCATAATAATTCAGCAAAAATCAGTGATTCAGAAATCAGCGTCATCACGCAAATCAACAAAAATCAGCGATTTAATAAGCTTTCAAACTTAAATCGAGGCTGCCGGCCGAGTGCGTGAGCGCCCCCACCGAGATATAATCGACGCCCGTGGCGGCCACCTCGGCAATGGTGGCCTCGGTGATGCCGCCGCTGGCTTCCAGGGGCAGGCGGCCGGCCACCAGGGCTACGGCCTCGCGCAGCTGCTCGGGACTCATGTTATCGAGCATGATGCGGGTGATGCCGCCCGCGTCGAGAGCTTGCTGCACCTCGGCCAGGGTGCGGGTTTCGACCACGATGGGTAGCTCGCGGCCGGTGCTTTTCAGGTACGCCTGCGTGGCTTGCACGGCCGGCGCAATGCCGCCCGCATAGTCCACGTGGTTGTCCTTGAGCATAATCATGTCGAAGAGCCCATAGCGGTGGTTGACGCCGCCGCCGATGAGCACGGCCCACTTTTCGCAGAGGCGGAAGTTGGGGGTTGTTTTGCGGGTGTCGAGCAGGCGGGCCTTGGTGCCGGCCAGCAAAGCCGTGAGGTGGGCCGTGAGGGTGGCGATGCCACTCATGCGCTGCATGCAGTTGAGCACCAGCCGCTCGGCGGTGAGGATGCTGCGGGCCGGGCCTTCCACGGTGAACGCCTTGTCGCCGTGGCGCACGCGAGCCCCATCTTCGAGTAGCACGTTTACCGCCAGCGCAGGGTCTACCTCCTTGAAAATCAACTGGGCCAGCGCCACGCCGGCCAGCACACCCTCGGCCTTCACCAGCAGGTGCGCCCGGTTGCGGGCGTCGGCCGGAATGGCGGCCAGCGAGGAGTGGTCGCCGTCGCCCACGTCTTCGGCCAGGGCCGTGCGAATGAAGGTGGTCAGCGCCTCGGGCGTAAGGTAGGGAGCGGGAAAGGCAGTTTGCACGCGGCAAAGGTACGCCCGCCCCTGCCTGCAATGCGAAAACTCCGCTGGCCGGGCTGAAAGGTGATTTCAGCGCCGCCAGCGGAGTTTTCGGCTGTCATTGCTACGACTTGTCCTTGCGAGCGCAGCGAAGCAATCGCACCCGAACGGCCCGTCTTGGTGCGATTGCTTCGCTGCGCTCGCAAGGACAGACGGTTTTGCAATTGCTACTTGGTAAAGTCTATCTTATCAATCTGCGGCGCGCCGCGATTGGCCTTCAGCTTGATAAACACCTGGTAGGTGCCCGTGCGGCACGTGTAGCGGCCGGCGGCGTAGGGAATACCGTCGGGGCTGGCACCCTGGTGCACAATTTCAAACTTGCCGGGGCCGTTTTTGGCGAAGAAATTTTTCAGCACCAGCTCGGTTTGGGTGGCGTTCATGTTCTGGCTGTCGCCATCGAAGCCGACTTCTACCGACGGGGCCAGGTACTGGGCCAGGTCGTGCGCCGAGCTGTTAGCCAGTGCTGAGCGCACCCCGCTGAGCTGGTCGCCGCTTTGGGCCTGCGCGCTACCTGCGGCTGCCAGTAGCAGCCATCCACACACGAATAAGTTAGTAACTAATGATTTCATAAAGGAAGCCTTGGCCTTGGGGTCAAACGCTCGTGGCAGGCTAAAAGCCAAAACTATGCCAGCAAGCGCATTTCTGTAGGATTTCTGAATGGTAAACGGGGCCTCCTACGCAGTGTAGAGGTATAAGGGTGCCCGGCGTACTTTTGCGGCATGAACAAGCAGGTACTATTAGTTATTTTAGACGGGTGGGGCATCGCCCCGAACACTAGTGCCTCGGCCGTTGACGCAGCCCAGACGCCCTACTATCACTCACTACTTCAGCGCTTTCCGCACAGCACCTTGCAGGCCTCGGGCGAGGCCGTGGGCTTGCCCGAAGGGCAGATGGGCAACTCGGAGGTGGGCCACATGAACATCGGGGCCGGCCGCGTGGTGTACCAGGAACTGGTACGTATCGGCAAAACCATTCAGGAGCGCAAGCTGGGCCAGATTCCGGCGCTGAAAGACGCCCTGGACTACGCCCGCGAAAACAATAAACCCTTCCATCTCATTGGCTTACTGTCGGATGGCGGCGTGCATTCGCACATCGACCACGTGAAGGCGCTCTGCACCATCGCCCACGAGGCGGGCGTGCATAAGACCTTCGTGCACGCCTTCACTGATGGCCGCGACACCGACCCCAAAGGCGGCGTGCACTACGTGAACGACCTGGAGCAACACGCCGAGCGCACGGGCGCCAAAATCGCCTCCATCGTGGGCCGCTACTACGCCATGGACCGCGACCAGCGCTGGGAGCGCGTGAAAGTGGCCTACGACCTGCTGGTAAACGGCGTGGGCACGCCCTCGCAAAACCTGATTCAAAGCATTCAGGAGCAGTACAAAGAAGGCGTAACGGACGAATTCCTGAAGCCCATCGTGAAAACCGGGGCCGACGGGCAGCCGCTCACCACCATCAAGGATGGCGACGTGGTGCTGTGCTTCAACTTCCGCACCGACCGGGGCCGCGAAATCACGGAGGCACTCACGCAGCAGGATTTCAATGCCTACCAGATGCACCGCCTCAATTTGCGCTACCTCACCATGACGACGTATGATGCGACGTTCCAGGGGGTTAGCGCCATTTTTGAGAAAGACAACCTGAACAATACCCTGGGCGAAACGCTGGCCGCGCACGGCAAAACCCAGATTCGGATGGCCGAAACCGAGAAGTATCCGCACGTGACGTTCTTCTTCTCGGGCGGGCGCGAAAAGGAGTTTGAAGGCGAAAAACGCATTCTGCGCAATTCGCCTAAAGTGGCGACCTACGACCTCGCCCCCGAAATGAGCGCCTACGAGCTGCGCGACGCGCTGGTGCCCGAGCTGCAAAACCGCACCGCCGACTTCGTGGTTGTCAACTTCGCTAACCCCGACATGGTGGGCCACACCGGCGTGTTTGAGGCGGTAGTGAAGGCCGTAGAAACCACCGATAAATGCGCCCATGACGTGGTAGAAACGGCCCTGGCTGCCGGCTACGCCTGCATCGTGATTGCCGACCACGGCAACGCCGAGTACATGCGCAACGAGGACGGCTCGCCCAACACCGCGCACACGACCAACCTGGTACCGTGCGTCCTGGCGGCCGATGGCTACATCGGCGGCCTGGCCAATGGTAAGCTCGGCGACATTGCTCCCACCGTATTGCAGCTGATGGGCGTGCCCCAGCCCGCCGAAATGACGGGCGAAAGCCTGCTGCGCCCAGCGCAGGGCTAACGGCTGAACAAAACGGCTCGTTTTCCAATTTCTCCGAGTGTCCCGCAGTGTCGAAGCGCAGTGCGGGACATTCTTTTAGCTATGAGTTGTAGAAGCATATCCGTACTAGCCAGCCTATTACTGGCCCTCAGCAGCTGCGATAAGAGCGCGCAGGCCCCCGCCCCGGCAGCGCCGGGCGCGGCACGCCCGGCCGGCCCCTACTTCGACGTGCGCGGCCTGCTCGACGGCCAGATTCGGCAGCTCACGGCCAGTCAACATGGTGCAACCAAGCAGGTAAAATTGCGCAGCGATTCTATTGAGACGGTATTTATACCGAAAGTGCAATGGGCAGATGAATTGCAGCTTTTTTATCAAGCTGACATCAATAAATCCGCATTACGCGGAGCCTATACTGTAGATTCAGTAAGGTCAGCCAATGGAATCGTTCGATACACCTATCGACTGAAACCTGGGCACAACACAGCACCAGTACAATTACTCAGGGTAATGAAAGATGGCGTACAACTTGAGGAGATAGCAGTTACGTTACGCCAAGATAATCCGTTATTCTTCGGCCAGAAGGTCTTGGATATGCGTTTAGAGCAAGGTGAGCTGACAAGCTATGGTGTGCGGGGCGTACAAAAACTAATACTCTTTGATACACTACGCTACCAGACATTAACCCAAGTAGAATAAAGCTACTCCCCCACCAGCGTGGCTACCACCCAGCGGCGGCCACCGTGGCGGCGGTGCTCGCCCAGGCACAGGCCCTGCCAGGTGCCGAGTAGCAGGCGGCCATCGGCGATGGGCACGGTGACGGAGGTGCCCAGCATAGCGGCTTTGAGGTGGGCCGTCATGTCGTCGGGGCCTTCGAGGGTGTGCTGGAAGTAGGGCGCGTTGTCGGGCGCGAGGCGGCGGAAATACTCCTGAAAATCGCGCCGCACGGTGGGGTCGGCATTCTCAGTGATAAACAAACTGGCCGAGGTGTGCTGAATAAAGAAAGTAGCCGTGCCCACGCGCATGGTTTCCAGCTCGGGCAGCTCGCTCAGCAGCAGGTCAGTGATGAGGTGGAAGCCTTCGGCCACGGCCGGCAGGCGCAGGCGTTTTTGGATGTAGCGCATGCTCCTACCTACGATTATGGAGTGGTTTGGTAGGCCCCGAGGTCCGGATTGTTGAGATTGCGGGGTAAATTCAATAAGTCTCGGAGTGGTGGAGTACCCACCTGCCTAGCCCCGCGAGCGAGTCCTTGCGAGCCATTGCCCAGGCGGTAGTCGTTGCGGGTGGTAGCGTAGATTCTGACGAATTTGGGGTCGTCGTTCACCACGTTGTTCAGGCTGGCTTTGGCCAAGCCGGGCTTGGTAGCTACGTCGGTGGTAGCGCTGTAGAGCTTGGTGCGCAGCAGCGTGTTGCGAATATCGACGGGGCCATTCTGGTATTCTTTGTAGTTGGCCAGCACCAACTCGTCGTCAATAGAACCCCACACAACACTATTGTACACCTTCACCGTCAGCGGGCTGCGCTTGGTGGTGTCGAGGGCCGATACGTTGGTGAAGCCCAGCGAGGGCGTGCTACGCACGGCGCTGGTGGCAGCGTAGTTGGCAATGGTGCAGTAGTTGAGCGAGTAGCTGCCGCCGTAGCCCAGCATGGCGTACTCGTAGCAGTCGCTGAACAACGTATTTTCCACAGTGGCTTTGCCCGACAAGCTGAGCACGCCCGCGCCCGGCAGGCCGGTGTTGCTGAGGGCAGCAGCGTAGCTCACCCCCGCGCCCGAGATGTAGCGAATGACCGAGTTTTGGATGGTCACGTCGGGCTGTGGACTGAGGTTATCGGGATTGTAGAGCAGCAGCCCAAACGTGGCATTCTGAATTTGCGCGTAGCGAATGACGTTGCCCCGGCTACTAGCATCCAGGATGATACCTGTCCACTGCCCCGGCGCGGTGGCGTACTGCATTTCACCGCTACGGTCGCCCGCAAAGCGCACGATGTTGGCATTGCCGGCCTTCACGGTGTCGGTAGCGCCCGTGCCGGGCATGTAGTCGGCGGGGCTATTTACCAGCAACGTACCCCGCACAATGAGCGTGGCTCCGGCATGGCCATAAATGCGGGTGCCGGGCTTAATGCGCAGCACACAGCCCGCCGGCACCACTATCGAGTTGTAGAGCACGTGCGGCCGGTCGTTGGTCCACACCGCGTTACACGCTAGCGGCACGCCATCATGCAGATAGATATTCTGCCCAAACGAGCGCAGCAGCACGTGCTGGTCCTGGCCGTTGGTGCGGAAATTCAGCTTTTCCTCTAATACATATTTTTTGGCCGCGCCATTCTGGCCGTTGTCGGGCAGCTTGGCCCGCACCAGGATGAGCAGGCTATCCTCACCTCGAATGAACAGGTTGCTAGCCGTTTGCTTGAGGTCGCCGTTGATGATGAGCGTGTAGGGCGAGGCGGCCGGCTGGTCGAGCGCCACGAGGTCCACGTTCACGCCCTTGGGATTGCGGTTGTACACCCACAGCCGCTTGGTAACGGTGCGCAGGGTAGTAAAAACCGTGTCGAACTTCACCGTATCGGCCGAAAACTCCAGCGCGCCGCTGGTTTGTAGCTCTTCCTCACGCGGCTTGCAGCCGGGCATCGTGAGGCTGCCCAGGGCACTGAGGAGAACGAGGACGGGTAGGAGTAGCTTCTTCAACATCAAGACAATACGATTAGCAGCCAGCAAACGACCATTACCAACCAATAGTATTCACACAAAAATGTCATGCTGAGTTCGCCAAGCATCCCGTCATAGCCGAAGTAGTAATTCTGACGTGATAGGATGCTTCGCTGCGCTCAGCATGACACATGAACAGGAATCTCCAAGATAGCCAGCCCGCGCAGCGGGCGTATCCGTTAAATCCTGAAAATCCGTTTGAATCTGCGATTAGGCGGCCCCTTCTTTCAGCTTCTCGGCGCTCTCCACCAGGCGCAGTTGCTCCACGAAGTCGTCGATGTTGCCGTCCATCACGCTGGGCAGGTTGTACACGGTGTAGCCAATGCGGTGGTCGGTCACGCGGCCCTGCGGGTAGTTGTAGGTGCGGATTTTGTCGGAGCGGTCGCCGCCACCAATCATGCCCTTGCGGATAGCACCTTCGGCCTCGTTTTTCTTGGCCAGCTCAATCTCGAAGATGCGCGAGCGCAGTACTTGCAGCGCCTTGTCGAAGTTTTTAAGCTGCGACTTCTGGTCCTGGCACTGGGCCACGATACCCGTCGGGATGTGCGTGAGGCGCACGGCCGAATAGGTCGTGTTTACCGACTGCCCACCGGGGCCGCTCGACATGAACAAGTCCTTACGGATATCGTTCATGTTCAATTCAATATCAAACTCCTCGGCCTCCGGCATCACCACGATGGAAGCCACCGAAGTGTGGATGCGGCCCTGGGTTTCGGTGGCCGGCACGCGCTGCACGCGGTGCACGCCCGACTCAAACTTGAGCTTGCCGTACACGTCCTCGCCCCGCACGGCCACCACGATTTCCTTGTAGCCGCCGGCGGTGCCATCCATGGCGTCCACGAGCTCCATTTTCCAGCCCTGCTTTTCGGCAAAGCGCATGTACATACGCTGCAAGTCGCCGGCAAAAAGCGAGGCCTCGTCGCCGCCCGCCCCGGCCCGGATTTCCATGATAACGTCCTTGGAATCGTTGGGGTCTTTCGGAATCAATAATTCTTTGATGAGCACTTCCATGCGGTCGGCCTCGGGCAGCAGTTCGTCGAGCTCGGCCTTGGCCATCTCGCGGAAATCCTCGTCCTTCTCGGTGGCTACTACCTGGCGGGCACCTTCTATATTGCTGAGCACCTGCTGGTAAGCCCGATACGCAGTCACGATTTTGCCCAGGTCTTTAAATTCTTTATTCAGGCTTTTGAAGCGCTTCATGTCGCCCATCACCTCGGGCTGCATCAGCTCGTCGTTCACGTTGTCGTAGCGCTCGCGGATGGCTTCGAGTTTATCCAGCATTTTGTGGTCGGAAAAAATAGTCAGTAGTTTGCAAAGATACGGACTGGTAACAACGTCCTTTGCGGTCGGCGTTCCAGGCCAGTTCTTTACGTTCGCCCCGCCTTGCGCGGGGTTCATTGGCCCGGCCCTTTGTAGCCCGCCGGGCATTTCGAAAGCTTATGCAAGTTTTGAAGTTTGGAGGCACTTCGGTGGCCTCGGCCGAGAACATCGGCAAGGTAATCGCCATCGTGACGCGCGCGCTGGCCCACGGGCCGGTGGTGCTGGTCGTATCGGCCCTCGGCGGCACTACCGATGCGCTCATTAGCGCCGGCCGCGCCGCCGCCGCGGGCGAAGAAAGCTTCCGCCAGGCCCTGCGCCAGCTCGAAGCCCGCCACCTCACCGCCGCCGAGCACCTGCTGCCGAGCGCCGAGGCCCAAACCGAAATTCAGCCCTGGCTCACCGCCCAGTTTACCGAGCTAGTGCTGCTGGCCGACGGCATTTTTGCGCTAGGCGAGCTCTCGCCCCGCACCCTCGACCGCCTCATGAGCTACGGCGAGCTACTAAGCAGCCGCCTGGTAGTAGCCGCGTTGCAGGCGCGGGGCATCGCCGCCGCCTGGGCCGATAGCCGGCAGCTCATCCGCACCAACTCGCGCTTTGGCATGGCGCAGGTTGACGAAGCCGCTACCGGGCAACTAGTAGCTGATTTTCAAGCCAAAACTACCGAAAGCCTGTGGGTAGCGCCCGGCTTTATCGCCGCCGATGCCGAGGGCCACACCACCACGCTGGGCCGCGGCGGCTCCGACTACACGGCCGCCATCTTGGCCGCCGCGCTGGGCGCGGAGAAGCTCGAAATATGGACCGACGTGAGCGGCATGCTCACCGCCGACCCGCGCCTGGTGCGGGCGGCGCAGCCCATCGCGCGCATCAGCTACGAGGAGGCGATGGAGCTGTCGCACTTCGGGGCCAAGGTGCTGTACGCGCCCACGGTGCAGCCGGTGCGGCAGCGCGGCATCCCGATGTGGATTAAAAATACTTTCGCGCCCGCCGACTACGGCACACTGGTGGAGGTGGCCCCGCCGCCCAGCCCCGGCGTGGTGAAGGGCTTGTCGAGCATCGGCAGCCTGGCCTTGCTCAACCTCGAAGGCGGCGGCATGGTGGGCGTGCCGGGCTTCGCGGCGCGGCTGTTTGCGGCGCTGGCGCGGGCGCGCATCAACGTGGTGCTCATCACCCAAAGCTCCAGCGAGCACAGCATTTGCGTGGGCGTGAATGAAAGCGACGTGGCCGCCGCTCAGGCCATTGTGGACGAAGAGTTTGCCGCCGAAATAACCACCGGCCGCCTCGACCCGCTGCGGCCCGAAACCGGCCTGGCGATAGTGGCGCTGGTGGGCGACAACATGCGCAACCACCCCGGCATCAGCGGGCGCTTGTTTAGCGCGCTGGGGCACAACGGGGTTAATATCCGGGCCATCGCGCAGGGCGCGAGCGAGCGCAACATCTCGACCGTCATCCGGGCGGCCGACGTGCGCAAGGCCATCAACGTGCTGCACGAAGAGTTTTTTGAGGCGACGTATAAGCAGGTCAATATCTTCCTCTTAGGCCCCGGTAACGTGGGCAGCAAGCTGCTGGCGCAAGTGGCCCAGCAGCAGCCCTACCTGCGCGACAAGCTCGGCCTCGACCTGCGGGTAGTAGCCATCGCCAACAGCCGCCATTGCCTCGTGAGCGACGAGGGCGGCCTCGACCTCGCCACCTGGCCCGAGGCGCTGGAAACCGCGCCCGCGCTATCGCTGCCCGAGCTTACCGAGCTCATCATCAGCAAAAACCTGCGCAACTCCATCTTCGTGGACGTAACCGCCAACCCGGCCGCCGCCGACCAGTACGCCCCGCTGCTGGCCAAAAGCGTGGCCGTAGTAGCGTGCAACAAAGTCGCCGCGTCGAGCGAGTACGCCAACTACCGGCAACTCAAGCAGCTGGCCCGCGATTTCAACACCAAGTTTCTCTTCGAAACCAACGTGGGCGCGGGCCTGCCCGTCATCGGCACGCTGGGCGACCTCACGCGCAGCGGCGACGTGGTGCGCCGGATGCAGGCGGTGCTCTCGGGCACGCTCAACTTCGTATTCAACCACTACGACGGCAGCCGTCCCTTTGCCGAGGTGGTGCGCCAGGCCCAGCACGAAGGCTACACAGAGCCCGACCCGCGCCTCGACCTCAACGGCTCGGACGTGGCCCGCAAAATCCTCATCCTGGCCCGCGAAGCCGGCCAGCAGCTGGAAATGAGCGACGTAGCCAACGAAAGCTTCCTGCCCGCCTCCTGCCTCGAAGGCGACGTGGAGGCGTTTTACGAGCAGCTGGCCGTGCACGAGCCGCACTTCCGCGCCCTCTACGATGCGGCTGCCAGCCAGGGCAAGCGCCTCAAGTTCGTGGCCCAGTACGCCGAGGGCCAGGCTTCGGTGGGCTTGCAGCAAGTCGCGCCCGGCCACGACCTCTACGAGCTGCGTGGCAAAGACAACGTGGTGCTTTTCTACACCGACCGCTACCCCGAGCAGCCGCTGGTGGTGAAGGGCGCGGGCGCGGGCGCCGAGGTAACGGCTTCAGGTGTATTCGCTGATATAATACGGGCCGCGCGGCTGTAATTAAGAACTGTCATTGCGAGCGCAGCGAAGCAATCGCACCCGAACGGAACCCGAACAGCTCGTTCTGATGCGATTGCTTCGCTGCGCTCGCAATGACAGGCGTTTTACAACGCGCTCCTTAAGTATGCCCCTTCCTTCCTCCGTCACCGTCCACGCGCCCGCCACCATCGCCAACGTCGGCTGCGGCTTCGACGTGCTGGGCCTCTGCCTCACCGCGCCCTACGACACCATCACGCTGCGCCGCCGCGAGCAGCCGGGCCTCACCATCACGCACCTCGACGACTACCACCTGCCCACCGACCCCTACCACAACGTGGCCGGCGCGGCCCTGCTGGCCCTGCTGCGTGAGGTGCCCGAGACGCTGGGCTTCGAGGTCGAAATCACGAAGGGCATCCGGCCGGGTAGCGGCATTGGGAGCAGCGCGGCCAGCGCGGCGGGCGCGGTAGTGGCGGCCAATGCGCTGCTGGGCAATCGGTTTGATAACAAGCAGCTCATCGATATGGCCATGCACGGCGAGGCCGTGGCCTCGGGCGTGCGCCACGCCGACAACATCGCGCCAGCCATATGCGGGGGCTTCACGCTGGTGCGAGCCGTGCAGCCGGTGCTCGACGTGGTGGCCCTGCCCGCCCCGGCGCTGTGGGTGGCGGTGGTGCATCCGCAGTTTGAGGTGAAGACCAAGGAGGCCCGCGCCGTGCTGCCGACCCAGGTGCCGCTGTCGCTGGCCGTGCGCCAGTGGGCCAACGTAGGCGGGCTGGTCGCCGGCTTTCTCACCCAGGATTTTGAGTTAATCGGCCGCGCCCTGGACGACTACATCGTGGAGCCGGCCCGCGCCGCCCTGCTCCCCGGCCTCGCCGATGCCCGGCAGCGGGCGCTGGCGGCCGGGGCGCTGGGCGGCGGCATTTCGGGCTCGGGGCCGTCAATTTTTATGCTCAATAAAGACGAGGCTACCGCCCACGCCGCCGCCGAGGCCATGGGCGCGGTGTACCGGAAGATGGGCATTGCGTTTCACCTGCACGTAGGGCCGATTGCGACGCAGGGCGCACGGGTAGTTAATTTTTAGCCGTTAGCTTTTGGCTGCTAGCTATTAGCTACTGCCTATTTGAAAGCTAACAGCTAGCAGCCAAAAGCTAACAGCTAAAAAATGCAGTATTACAGTCTCAACCGCCAGTCGCCGCCCGTTGACTTTCGCGCCGCCACCATTGCCGGACAAGCGCCCGATGGCGGCTTATACTTCCCCGAAACCATCCCGCAGTTTTCGGCCGAATTCCTGCAAAACCTGCCCAACCTCGCGCCGGCCGACCTTGCCTACCAGGTGATGCAACCCTACGTGGGCGACACCATCCCGGCGGCCGAGCTACGCCGCATCTGCGCCGAAACGGTCGATTTTCCGTTTCCGCTGGTGCCCGTGACCGGGCGGATAGGCGCGCTGGAGCTGTTTCACGGGCCGACGCTGGCGTTTAAGGACGTGGGGGCGCGCTTTATGAGCCGCTGCCTGGGCTACTTTTCGCGGGGCGAAAGCGCGCCCGTGACGGTGCTGGTGGCTACCTCCGGCGATACGGGTGGGGCCGTGGCGCACGGCTTCTTGGGCGTGCCGGGCGTGGAGGTCGTCATTCTCTACCCCTCGGGCAAAGTGAGCCCCTTGCAGGAATTACAGCTCACCACGCTGGGCCAGAATATCACGGCGCTGGAGGTGCAGGGCAACTTTGATGACTGCCAGGCTTTGGTGAAGCAGGCATTCAAAGACGAAGGCCTGACCAGCCGCCGCACGCTCACCTCGGCCAATAGCATCAACGTGGCCCGGTGGCTGCCGCAGCAGCTCTACTACCTCTTTGCCCTGCAACAGTGGCGCGGTGCCGCGCCACCCGTCATTGCGGTGCCCAGCGGCAACTTCGGCAACCTCTGTGCCGGGCTGCTGGCGCACGCCTCGGGGCTGCCGGTGGGCCATTTTATCGCCGCCTGCAACGCCAACGACTCAGGCGCGGAGTACCTGCGCACGGCCATTTTCGCGCCCAAAACGGCGGTGGCTACTATCTCTAATGCGATGGACGTGGGCCACCCCAGCAATTTCATCCGCATCCTGGAGCTGTTCCGGCACGAGCACGCTACCATCCGCCAACTGCTGAGCGGCGATACGGTGAGCGATGCCGACACCAGCACCACCATCCGGCGCGTGGAGGCCGAGCACGGCTACCTGCTTGACCCCCACGGCGCGGTAGCGTTTTTTGCACTGGAAAAATACCTAGCCGAGTATCCGCTCGCCACGGGCTTCTTACTGGCTACGGCCCACCCGGTCAAGTTTCCCGAAGTGGTGGAGCCGCTCATCGGCCACCCGGTAGAGCTGCCGGCCGCGCTACACTATCTGCTGGAGAAACCCAAGCAGAGCGTACTGCTGGCCCCGAGCTATGAGGCGTTGCGCGCGTGGCTGCTGTCGTAGCGCAACCTTCGGACCGCCAAACCAGTTGCCGCACTATGCTTTTGCCTTCTCTCAAGCCTAAACACGCCTTGGTAGCGCTGCTGGCGCTGGCCGCCTGCCGCCCCGACCAGATAAAGCACCTACCCGGCACCAAGCAGATAGCCGAAGAAACCGCCAACTGGGAAGTCAAGCGCATCACCCCCAGCAATTTGCTACACGCCACGCGCTGGGCCGGCGACTCGCTCACCGCCTACGCCGATACGCTGCTGCGCCGCACCCTAGCCCGCGAGCTGGCCAAGGGCGGGCTCGCTAATGCCGCCAATTTTTGCCGTCCCCAAAGCTACCCCGCTACCGACTCGATGGCCCGCAAGTGGCACCTGCGCCCGCGCCGCGTAGAGTGGCAGCCGGCCGGAGAAGGCGCGACGGCGGCCATCACGGCCGCTGGCTTGCAGCCCGATACCGTGCGCCTCATCGGCCGGCCGGCGGCCGATACGTTTTACTACCAGCGGCCCATCGTGCTGCGCAACGGCCTGTGTTTGCGCTGCCACGGCCAGGCCGGCCGCGACCTCACGGCCGCCGAAGCTCAGCTACTTCAGACGCAGCACCCCAAGCTGCAGGCCGTGGGCCGGCAGCGCGGGCAGGTGCTCGGTGCGTGGCAGCTGACGCTGGAGCGCGACGGCGTGGCCGAGTTTTACACCCTGAAAACGCGCAAGAAGTGGAAAGCGCACAAGATGCCCAAGCTGTTTTAGCGAATTTGCAAGCCTGGTGGAGCTAAACTGCTAGGGGCTACTTATTTTCGGCCCGTATTCGTATCGCTTTACCTGCTTAATGAAATTACGTACTAGTAGTGCCTGGCTGCTACTGCTTGCGCTGCCGCTGGGGGTGCGGGCACAACAAACAACTACACCTGATACGCAGGCCAAGGTAGCCGACTGCGTACGCGATATCAAAGGTGACAGCGTAGCCTTGTATTTTAATGAGCGCTACGAGCTTACGCCAATAGCCTGCGCCACCTTTTGTCGCTACACGCACCTTGGCCCCAAGGGTAGCCTCTACGGCGAGGTGCGCGACTATCGCTTGGCTACCAACCAGCTAGCTTACCGCCAGCACTACGCTAGCGGCGTGCGGCAAGGCCGCTACGAGGCCTTTTATCCTAATGGGCAGTTGCAGGTGCGGGGCACTTATACGCAAGGTGCGCCCAGCGGCGAGTGGGAATTCTGGTACGCGTCGGGCAAGCCCCAGCAAGTGCTGCGCTGGAATGGGGCCGGGCCTCAGCCCTGGCGCTTTGTGGCTTATTGGGATAGCACTGGCCAGCAGCAGCTGGCTAACGGGACGGGCCACTGGCGCGATGTCGACCTAAAGCTGCACCACCGCGTGGAGGGACAAATACTAAATGGCCAGCCCGACGGCGAGTGGCAGATGTACCATTTGGATTTTCAGCCCAATAAGCTACTGGGCACGGAAACCTATGAGCACGGCGAGTTTAAGAAAGGCCGCAACATCTCCCAGATGGGTAATTTTACGTACCGCGACCAGCCGCGTTTTCTACCCACCTTCGAAGACCCCAGTGCTGAAGGCACTTTCTATAAGCGGGGTAGCACCTGCCAGGCATTAGCCAGCCGCCACGCTAGCGCGTTCCGAGCTGGCAGCCATAATCTTACCTTTGCCCGGCCCGACGGCGATGCCAGCACCTACCTACGCCTGCTACTACAAAAGCTGTCGGATACTCCCAGCATGAACGCGCTGCTGCTGAACCCGCAGTACGCGGCCGAGGTCGATGCCGACATCGACGAACTTGGCAAGCTAAGCAATTTTCGCTCGGCCCAATATGATGTACAACACGTTTTTACGCAGATAGTGCCGCCGCTGGGGCGCTGGCACGCGGCCACAACCAGCGGGCAGCCCGCCCGTAGCCACGTCCGATTTCAACTCAGCGTGCTCGACCAGCAATGGCAGGTGCGCTACCACACCAGCGGCGTAGAAGCCGTGAAACCCGGCCCCGCGCAGCCCTGAAATTATCTCGGCCGCTGCGTCCTGCGTAGTAGAGGTGCCGCCCGGTTCCCAATTGGGCGCGGGCGGCGCTTTTTTATGACGGACAACTCCCCTATTATCATCATCGGTGCGGGCATGGCCGGGCTGGCGTGCGCCAACTGGCTGCACCGCGCCAGCCGCCCTGTGCTGGTACTCGATGCCGCCGACGCCGTGGGTGGCCGCGTGCGCACCGACGTCACGCCCGAGGGTTTCCGGCTCGACCGGGGCTTTCAGATACTACTCACCGATTACCCCGAGGCGCGGCGCATGTTCGACTACGGCGCGCTGAACTTGCAGCAGTACCAGTCGGGCGCGGTAGTGCGCCTGCCCGACGGGCGCGAAACCACCCTCGAAAACCCGTTGCAGCAGCCACTGGCAGCGTTTTCGACTTTGGCTTCACCCATCGGCACGCTCAAGGATAAGCTCTTGATTGCCAAGCTAGCGGCCGAGTTGCAAGGGCAATCACCCGAGGCCTTGCTAGCGCAACCCGCCGAAACCACGCTGGCCTACCTGCGGCGCTACGGCTGGAGCGAGCAGATTATCACCAATTTCTTCCGACCATTCTTCGGCGGGGTATACCTCGACCGCGAGCTAGGCACGGCCAGCAACTTCTTTCAGTTTGTTTTTCAGCAATTTATCAAAGGCGACGCCGCCGTGCCGGCCCTCGGTATGCAGCAGCTCCCCGAGCAGATAGCCGCCCGCCTACCCGCTGGCAGCATCCGGCTAAACACGCCCGTGGCGGCCGTGCTCGACGCTGGGCGCACCGTACGCCTCGCCACCGGCGAGACGCTAAACGCCGCCGCTACCGTGGTGGCTACCGATGGCCCGGCCGCCGCCCACCTCACCGGGGCCGAGGCCGCCGCCCCGGCCAGCCTGGCGGCGCGCGCCACTACCTGCACCTACTTTGCCACGCCGGGCGCGGCCCCCAGCCACGGCCGTAAGCTACTGCACCTCAATGCAAAATCCGACGCGCTGGCGCACAACGTCGCTTTCCCAGCCGAGGTGAGCGCGGCGGTAGCGCCGGCCGGCCAAGGGCTGGTTTCGGTGAGCACGCACGGCGCGCATGGGCTTAGCGACGAAGCTCTTACGGAACGCCTGCGCCCCGAGCTGGCGGCCTGGTTTGGGCTGGGGGTGGCGCAGTGGCGGCACCTGCGCACCTACCGCATTGCGCAGGCGCTGCCGGTGTATGGGCCGGGCCAGCCGGTGCAGTTGCCGCTGCAAATGGGCGACGCCTTGTATCGCTGCGGCGACTGGGTAGCCTACCCCTCGCTAAACGCGGCGCTAGGCACCGGCCGGCAGGTAGCCGAGTTATTACTGGGCTAACAAGCTGGCCGGCGAACCAACGCGCCAAAACCCGGCGAAGCAGCCTAACCGCTACCTCGCCGGGGCATTGGCACCGCACTACGCAGCGGCTAGGCGGCTTTTTTACGAGGCTTTTTCTCTAGGTCTTTCGAGCCCTTCTGCTTGGAGTTGGGGTGGCTGTTGATATAGCCGCCGCCGGCCTTCTGGTAGGCCAGCGTGAGCAACTGCGATTTGCGGGCGCTCCAGGTGCCGGGCTCGCCCCCTTTGGCGGCGGCCCGGATTTCGTTTTTCAGCCGCTCGCGCATGGCGGGGTCCGAATACGTATTTTCGAGGGTGCGACGGCGGGCGGCGGGGCGAGTTTTCGTCCGTTTGCGGGTGGGAGTGCTACTGGCGTCGTCGGCAGGGATTGGAGTCTTCATCAGGGAGGCCATGTTATGTAGAACTGCAAAGCAACGCATAAAAAACAATACGGTTGCACCCAATTAAATTTTATTTTCAACTTGTTTAACTCTACTAATCAATTTGTTAAACAAAATGATTCGCCTCTATACTACCACTTCACTGAAATCTCACCTGCTATAACTGCCAGCAATTAACCCACGTATGGCGCGCAATAGCTGTACTTATTCTTTCCCTTTTTCCCTTATGCAAAAAAAACTACTTTGCTGCCTGCTACTGGGCCTGCTGGTCTTTAGTTTTCGCCAGCCTGCGCGGGCTCAGAAGGTAGGGCTCGTGCTGAGCGGCGGCGGGGCCAAGGGCCTAGCCCACGTGGGTGTACTCAAGCAGCTGGAAGCCAACCGCATCCCTATCGACTATATTATTGGCACCAGCATGGGGGCCATCATCGGGGCCATGTACGCGGCGGGCTACTCGCCGCGCGAGATTGAGCAGATTGTGCTCTCGCCCGAGTTTCAGTATTGGGCTTCGGGTAAGCAGCTGCAGGACAAGACCTTCAATTACCTCACGGCCGAGCCCGACCCGTCGGCCCTACGCCTGGGCGTGGCCCTCGACTCTACGTTTCGGGCGCGGGTGTCGCCCAAGCTCGTAAACGACCTGAACCTGAACCTGGCGCTGGCCCGGCTGCTGGCCCCGGCCGGGGCAGTAGCGGGCGGCGATTTCAACCGCCTGTTCGTGCCCTTCCGGTGCATGGCGGCCGAAGTCTTTACGCGCACCGAGGTCATGCAGAAGTCGGGCAACCTGGCCGACGCGGTGCGCAATTCTATGACGTTTCCGCTGGCCTTCCGCCCTATTCGCAACCCCGACGGGCGCTACCTCTTCGATGGCGCGGTGTTCAATAATTTTCCGGTCGATGTCATGCGCCGCGAATTCAATCCCGACATCATCATCGGGGTGAACGTGGGCGACGTGGCCTTTCAGAAATACCCTTACAAGAAGGCTGATGAGTTGATGACCAGCACGCTGGCCTTTCTGGGTACCAGCGTGGCCGACACCGTGGAGATTGCCCGGCGGGGCATCTACATTCAGCCCAACTTGCAGGGCCTGGGCGCGGCCGACTTCGACAAGGTGCACCAGCTAATCGGGCAGGGCGACACGGCCACGCAACGCAAAATGGCCCTGATTCGGCAGCGCATCGCGCGGCGCGTCGATACGCTGGACTTGCAGCGGCGGCGGCTGGCGTTTCAGCAGGCGGCGCCCACGCCGCGCTTTGTGCAGGTGCGGGTGCAGGGCCTGCGCGCCGACCAAAACAAGTACGCCGAGAGTTTTTTCCGGCGCGAGGGCCAGACCTATAATCTTGACGACCTGGAGGAAGGCTACTACCGCCTGGCGGCCGACGACTACTTTCGCAACATCTACCCGCGCATTCGCTACGACGCGGCGCAGCAGGGCTACGTGTTCACGGTCGATGCCCAGCAAAACAACAACGTAGCAGCCGAGGTGGGCTTCGCGCTCAGCACGCGGCCCATTGATAACTTGTACTTTGGCCTCGAATACCGCTACTTGCGCAGCTTACTTTACACGGCTGAGGCCAACGTGAGTCTGGGCCGATTTTACAATGGCGCGCAGGGCAGCTTCCGGGTGAACGTGCCGGGGCGGGTGCCGTTTTTCATTCAGCCCCAAATCACTTATAATCAGTGGGACTACCAGAATACGGGCGGCGTGCTGGGGCGCGACGTGCTGAACACGCAAGTGCGGCAGCAGGATACCAAAATCGGCGGCCAAATTGGCATCTCGCCCCGCTACCGCGCCCGCGTGGTGCTCGATGTGGGGGCGTTTTACAATCTGGATAACTACTCCAATACGTCGGAGATAAACTCGGCCGACGTGCTGGCGCGCACGTCTTTCAAGGGGGGCACGGCGGCCATCCGCTTTGCCCGCAACTCGCTCAACCGCAAGCAGTACGCCACCAACGGCCGGCGCTACGTGCTGAGCTTACGCGGTGTGGCGGGCACCGAGGCCTATACCCCCGGCACTACCTCGCTGCTGCGCGACGAGGCCAGCCGCCACCACGAGTGGCTGCAGCTGCGGGCGGCCTACGAGCGCTTCGTGCCCCTCAAAAAAGACAAGCAGGCCTGGGGCTACTTCGGCGAGCTGGTGCTGAGCGGGCAGGGCCGGTTTTTCAACTACCGCTCGTCGCTCACGAGCGCGCCGGTATTCGCGCCGCTCGTCGATTCGCGCACGCTCTTTCTCGACCACTACCGCGCGCCGCGCTACGCGGCCGTGGGCTTGCGCTACACGCAGCAGGTGTTCGGCAGCTTCGAGTGGCGCTCGGAAATTTATACCCACTTAGCTTTTAATCCTTTGCGCGAAGAAAGCCAGCTGGCCGCCATCACGGCCAAGCTCAGCCGGCCCTACCTCACGGGTTCGACGGGGCTCATCTTCACCACGCCCGTGGGGCCGCTGGCCGTGCATGCCACCTACTACGACGACCCGCAGCACCGCTTCGCGGTGTACGGGCACCTGGGGTACATTCTGTTCCGGAGCCGGGCGCTGGAATAACTTAGCTACGAGCGTTGCTTTGATGTATACAACACGTGCACTACCCGCTAGCTAAATGAAGGAATTCATTAGATTATCCTCGCTTGTGTCGCTGCTTGTGCTAGCAGCATTACTATTCAGGTACTTGGAAGACAGCGAGAAATATTGTGAGGGAATAGCTTACTACAGGGGGCTAAGCTGGAATGGGAAGGTCACGGACAAATATTTGGACTCTTTAAACCACGGTTATCAAACCATTGTAGTGAAAGAAGCATATGGAATGACTAAAGTCAATTTTATTACCGATACCAGCAGGGTTTATCAAATTATCCGGGTTGGAGACTCTGTCGAGAAAGCCAAAGATTCGCTTGCTGTATACATAACTACGGGCAACGGCAGAAAGAGACATCCCCTCAAGTATATATGCAATTAACTTGCAGCAAGTAAGTTATCAGTTTTTTTCACCTTTCATGGTGCCCCATGGCGCTACTTTAGGTTAGCGGCCCTACCACCGGCCAGCCCTAGGCGTACTAATCCACCTTGCTCAGCAGCGATGCGCCGCGAGTGGTCTTGCTCGTTGTTGATGTTGATTTGATAGCGTCGCCGGTGCGGCGGGCCTAGCTGCGGGCGGGCGTAGGCACCACCCGCAGCAGGGGTTGCGGGGGGCGGGCACAGGGGCAAGATGCCGCTGAGCGCAGCCGCCTGGATTCATAGCCGGTAGAAGAAAGCGGTGCGCCGGACAGATTCTGCCAGCCGGTGCTAGCGTAGGTATAATTGCGTAAAAAAGGGTGCATAGCTCAGAAGGACAACATACTTGCGGCGCTAAGCCCGGCGTGCTTCCGGCCGGTAAGCGGGCGGTGGGCCGTGCCGCATTGATGATGACAAAGGTCCGGCCCGGCCCGGCCGGGGGCACTTAGCCCTGGGACTTTCTCGCTCAACCTCGGGACACGCGGCGGCCCTGGCGGGCGGCGGGCCAAGGCCCGCCCCCGCCGGGGCCGCATAGTAGCTGCTCAGCATAGCTTGAATCAGGCTAGGCGCGCGCCGTTGGCCGCACTAAACTCGCTGGGTGTAAGCTGATAAAAGTCCTTAAAGCACTGCCCGAAATAAGCCGGCGTGTTGAAGCCCACCGCGTAAGCTGTGTCGGCCACCGAGTGGCCGGCCCGCAGCAGGTCGGCCGCCCGCCGCAGGCGGTACTGTTGGATAACCTCGCTCGGGGCTAGCTGGAGCAGGGCCTGCACCTTGCGCAGCAGCGTTTTGCGGCTCATCGTGAGCTGGTCGGCCAGCCACTCCACGCTCAGGTCCGACTTATCGAGGTGCTTTTCGAGCAGCGCGTACAGGCTTTCGAGCCAGGCGTTGGGCACGGCGGGGGTGGCCGAGGGCGCAGGCTGGGCTAGCTGCTGGGCGTAGAGCTGGCGCAGGCGCTGCTGCCGCGCCACCAGGTTGTGCAGGCGCAGCGACAGTTCTTCCAGGCTGAAGGGCTTGGTGAGGTAGTCGTCGGCCCCGCGGCGCAGCCCGTCGAGGCGCTGGTGGCTGGTGGCCTTGGCCGTGAGCAGCACCACGGCCACGTGGTCGGTGGCTGGCATGGCCTTGATGAGGTCGGTGAGGGCGTAGCCATCGAGGCCCGGCATCATCACGTCGGACAGCACCACGTCGGGCAGCTCCTGCTGCACCAGCTGCCAGCCGGCCAAGCCATCGGCGGCCGTGAGCACGCGGTAGGTAGCGGCCAGCTGCCGCGCCAGGTAGGTGCGTAGCTCCTCGTTGTCTTCGACCAGCAGCAGCAGTGGCGCGTCGGGCGCGGCCTGGGCGGGCGGCGCGCCCGCGCCGGGGGCCAGCGCGGCCGGCGCCGGTCCGCCCGGCGCTACGGCCTGCAAGGGCAATGAAACCCGAAACGTGGTGCCCGAAGGCTCCTCGGTGCGGCTTTCGACCGCTACCTCGCCGCCGAGCAGCAGCGTCAACTCCTGCACCAGGGCTAGGCCGAGGCCCACGCCCAGGGGGCGGGCGTTGGCCTCGGCCGGGGCCCGGTAAAATCGGTCAAAAATGCGGGGCAGGCTGGCTTCCGCGATACCTGGCCCGGTGTCGGCCACGGTCAGCGATACCTCTTGGCTCTGGGTCAGCGTCACGGCCACGCGGCGCGGGGCGGCCGGGCGGGCTTCCAGCGGGGGCATGAATTTCAAGGCATTAGCCAGTAGATTGTAGGCGATGCTGGCAATCTTCTCGGCGTCGCACCACCAGTCACCAGCTACCGTGGAGTGGTAGCTGAGCTCGATGGCCTGCTGCCGGGCCACGGGCTGAAACGACTCGACCAGCTCTTGCAGCTGCAAGCTCAGCGGGTGGGCCTGGGGCGTCACGCGCACCTGCCCGGCCTCCAGCCGCGAAAGCTCCAGCAGCTGGTTAATGAGGGTGAGCAGGTGGCGGGCGTTGCGCTCGACCAGGCGCAGGTCGTGGCGGGCTTCTTCGGGCAGGCTGGCCAGCAGCAGGGTTTCGAGCGGGGCTAGGATGAGGGTGAGCGGCGTGCGAAACTCGTGCGCGATGTTGTCGAAAAACCGTGCCTTTAAGTCCGAAATCAATTTCACCTGCGCGGCCTCGCGCAACTGCTGCACGTGCTGGGCGGTTTTCTCGATGGTCGCGTCGAGGTCGGCAAAGTTGATGGGCTTGCACACGAAGTCGAACGCGCCCTTGTTCATGGCCTGACGAATATTGGCCAAATCGCCGTAGGCCGACACGATGACGGCCCGGCTGTGGGGCAGCAGCGTGGGCAAGCGCCCGAGCAGCGTCAGCCCGTCGATATCGGGCATGTTGATGTCGAGCAGCAGCACATCGAAGTCCGTCTCGGTTTCGGCCAGCGCCAGGGCTTCCTGCCCGCTGGTGGCAAACCGAAACTGGTACGCGCCATCCTTGATTTTGTGGCGAAAGCGCTGGCTGAGCATGTCGGCCACCTCGGCCTCGTCGTCTACGACCAGAATATTTGTCGGCATAGCGGCTTAAAAAGATAGCAATGGTTGCTTACAACCCATTATTTGCAGGAATAGTTGAGAGGAAATCAGCCTAATTTAACCCGGCAAGAGCAACCGGAATTCGCTGCCTTCGCCCTCCTGCGACTCGACCAGCAGCTGGCCGCCGTGGCCCTGCACCACGATGTCGAAGCTCAAGGACAGCCCCAGGCCGGTGCCGGCGGCTTTGGTAGTGAAAAAAGGCTGAAATATTTTCTGAAGCATGGCCTCGGGAATGCCGCCGCCGTTGTCGCGCACGCGCAGCTCGACCTGGCCGGGCAGGCGGCGCGAGGTCACTAGCAGCTGGGGCTGGTAGGTGCCGGCGGGCTCCTGGGCTAGGCGCTCGGCGGTGGCGTGCAGGGCGTTACTAAACAAATTGAGCAGCACCCGGCCCAGGTCGGCGGCCACGGCGTCGATGTCGCCCACGGTGGGGTCGAGGCGGGTTTGCAGCCGGGCCTGAAAGCTGGGGTCTTTGGCCCGCAGGCCGGCGTAGGCTAAAGGCAGGTACTCGCCCACGAGTTGGTTGAGATTGGTGGGCTGGCGCTCGCGCGGGCCGGTGTTGGCGTGCTGGAGCATACTGCGCACGATGTTGTCGGTGCGCTGCCCGTGCCGGGCAATAGCCTCCTGGTTGCGCCCCAGCGTGGTGAGCAGGTAGCTCAATTCGGCGCGCTCGGCGGGCGGTAGGGCGGCCAGCACCTCGGGCGGCAGCTCGCGCAGCAGCTCGTTGTTTATCTCGGCGTAGTTGTTGATGAAGTTGAGCGGGTTCTGGATTTCGTGGGCGATGCCCGCCACCAGTTCGCCCAGGCTGGCCATTTTCTCGCTGTGGACCAGCCGGGTTTGCGCTTCCTTGAGCTGGTGCAGCGCCTGCTCAAGCTGCCCGGTGCGCTGGCCCAGCTGGGTGTGCTTGTCGGTGAGCTGCGCCAGCGTGGCCGAGTAGATGCGGTCGAACACCAGCGCCACCATCAGCAGTATCAGCAGCAAGCCCAGCGCGATGTCGAGGTGCCAGAACAGGAATTTATCGGCCGGCACCGAGTTGGGCAGCGCAATGTGCCGCCGCTCCAATTCCCAGAGCCCGGCTATGCTGAGGCCCGACGCCAGGCCGCCCGCCAGCCCGCCGCGCCAGCCCAGCAAAAAGGTACCCACCACCGGGCACAGCACCAGCCAGGGCGTAGTAGCCGCGAAAAACCCGCCCTGGTACACGCAGTTCAGAAACACGCCCAAATAGCCCGCCGCCAGGTAGAGGTAGCCGAGCGCCACGTAGGAAAACCACCCCCAGCGGTAGCAAAACAGCAGCAGGATAAACCCACCGACGTTGAACGCCATCAAATACAGGCCGGGCCAGAACGCCCCCCACCAGCACAGCAGCAGGAAATTGAGCGAAAATAAGCTCGTGAGCGCCACCGTGTTCACGATGGTGCGGGCCTGGCGCTGCTCGTCGGTGGTGCCGCCAAAGCCAGCCGGCAAAAAGTACTCCGTTACGCGGTTTAGCATCGCTTATCCAACCAACTTATACGCCACCAGGCAGGCCAGCAGCATCACCGCGCCCTCGGCCAGGCCGGCGGGCAGCCAGGCCCAGCGCCCGCCGCCCACGGCCCGCGCCAGCAGCGTGGGCACGGGCAGCATCAGCAGGGCCTCGGCCAGGTAAATGTAGTAGGGCACGCCGCCCCAGGCCGGGGCCTGCTGGTAGGACCACCACTTGGCATGGATGGCCCAGCTTTCGTAGAGCGGTATCAGCAGGCCGCTCACGGGCACCAGCAGCAGGCCGGTGCGCCAGGTGGACCAGGGCAGCAGCCAGCCCAGGTAGCCTATCTGCGTGAGCACCACGGCCCAGCTCACGGGCATGTAGGCCGGCGAGTGCCAGAGCATAGGCTCTGGCACGGGGTAGCACAGCGTGTGCGTGATGGACACCAGGTAGGCATCGGCGGCCAGCTCGGCCACGCCCGCCGCCAGCGCGAAGCCCAGGATGCGCGCCACTACTAGGTCGCGGGTTAGCAAGACGTATAGGGCATAAGCGGCCAGCAGGCCGTAGCTCCAGCGGGCGGCCGAAATCCAGCCCAGGCGCGTGAGGCTGTCGTGGATGAGCACGGCCATACCCAGCCCCATCAAGCCCAGCATCACGGGCGTGCGGTAGGCGGGCGAGTGGGTGGCCGGTAGCGCGGTAGCGGTTGGGTTCATAGCGAAGAGGTTAAGCGAAGCGCCGGATTTTCTGAAACCAATAATTAACCGCGTGCAGCGCCCGGCCCAGCCAGGGCAGCTCGTCGGTCCAGGGCAGGCCTTTGGCAAAGCGGCGGCGGTCGAGCCAGCGCAGCACGGCCAGCACGCCGGGCTCGTGCAGCGTCCAGATTCGGCACAGCGGCACGGCCGCGCCGCTGCGGGCAATGATGCCATTGACGGCGCGGCGGGCGGCCTCGTTGGCGCCTTCCATCGTGGCCAGGTCGGTGTTGGTTCGCACGTAGTCGGAGGCCAGAAAGAAATTGCGGATGCCGGTGCTGGCCTCGGGGCGCAGGCTCCACGAGTTGGCCGTGTTCACGAGCAGCGGCTCGGCGTCGTGGTCGAGGGCGGTGGGGTTGAGCTGCATCACCTGGGCGCGCTGCTCGGGCGCGTCGGCCTGGTCGCAGGTGATGTCCTGGTCCACGTTGGCCCGGATAATCATGCTGCGGCTGAGCAGCGGCGGCCCGCCGCCCCCGTTGAGGCTGCGCTCGAGCTGGCTCCACACCTCGTCAATAACTTCCTCTAAAGTGCAGTCGCAGGCCCGCTTGCCATTCAGGCCGGGCACAAACCAGTTCGACACGTCCACCGACAGCAGACCCTTCACCTGCCCGTCGCCGAAGCCGCTGAGCGGGAAGCCGGGCCAGAACTGCGGCTGCGAGATGGCCGTGATGGCCCACGGCGAGTCGATGCAAATGACGTGGCCGTGCGTCAGCTCCACGTTTTGGTTGAGGTAGTACTGCACGCCGTTCATCCAGTTCAGGCTTTGCCGCGCGGGCTTGCTCAGCTCCTGCACAAAGCCTAGCGTGGCATCCACGGCCAGCATGTCTTTATTGATAAGCACGGCCATACGCTCCAGCGGCACCGCCCCGATGTAGTAGTCGCCCTGCACCAGGCGCTCGGCCCCGGTGCGCAGGTCGCGCACTGTTATACCCCTGATTTGCTGGCTCTTGGGGTCGCACTGCACGGCCATCGTCTGGTGCTGGTGGTAATACTGCACGCCCAGGCTTTGCAGGTGGCGTAGCCACGGCATCAGCCACACGTCGTTGGTAGGGCCGTTGAGCACGCGGTCGGTGTTGGCGCTGGGGTCGGCCATCAGCAGCATCAGCTGCAGGAGGATGTCGCCGCCGGTCTTGGTGCTCATCAGCTGCGGCTGGGCGGCCACCAGCGAGTGCGTGAGGCCGCCCACGCAGTACTCCTCGTAGGGGCAGTTGGGGCCGCGGCCGGCGCACTCCTGCTCGGCGCTCATGTACTGCCGCCAGGCCACGCGCTCGTACGTCTGCTGCCGCCGCTCAAAGCTGCTGGTGAGCAACTGCCACACGCGCCGGGCAAACAGGTCTTTGTCGGCGGCCGTCAGGCCGGTGTCGGCCGTCAGCAGGTCGTCGAGTATCAGGCGCCAGTCGGCCAGGCTTTTGGGGAAATTAACCAACCCCACGAGCGGCTTCTTGCCGGCCCGGCCCAGCATCATGCGGGTGGTTTGCACCAAGTTGTCGAACACGCCCTGCCGGTTGCCGGCGTACGGGATGCGCTTCATGGTATCGGTGATGTGCCGGTAGAAGCCCGGAAAAAACCGGAAGCCGTGCTCGCCGGGCAGCGCCGGCCGGCCGGGCGTAGCGGTGCCCGGCACCTGCGTGCTACGTGCCTTGCCGCCCACGTACACCGGCTGGCGCTCATACACTTCCACCGCGAAGCCGCGCTCGGCCAGCTCGTGGGCGGCGCTCATACCGGCCACCCCGCCCCCAAAAATGATAACCTTGCCTTTTATAGCAGTCATGGAAATAGTATCTAACTGAATATTTCAGCAAAATAACTATTCCGGGGCTTAATCTCAGCTAATGCGCTGCATTTCTATTTTGTTTCCAACTACTAATCAGCCTTGACACAAGGCCAAGCAGCTGCCTTAACTACCATCGTCACCAGCCAGATAATTGCCGCTGACCTACCCAAAAAGCCGTTCATTCTCAATCGCTGAGCATTGAGAATGCGATGGCCCCTCTCCCACCGCCCCACCGGGACAGTAGGATTATCCGGGGCTACCTGGCTGCTACCTGTCAGGCCTGGGGCGGCTCTACCACCGGCCAGCCTTCGGCGTCGTAGTCGACTTTGCTCAGCAGCATCACGCGGCGCGAGTAGCCTTGCTCGTCGCTGAGGGCGTCGAAGGTAGGCTGCTGGCGGTCGATGGCGTGGTAGAGCAGCCAGTCCTGGCCGTGAGCATCGGTGATGAGGCTGTTGTGCCCGGGGGCCTGCCAGCGGTCGGTTTCGGTGAGGATGGTGCCGGCCGTGTTGGTAGCCTGGGCCAGCGTCTGGTAGGGGCCGGTGGCGTGGCGGGCGCGGGCCACCAGCACGGCGTAGCGGGCATCGGGGCCGCAGCAGTTGTCGCCCGAGTAAAAGAGGTAGTACCAGCCCTGCCGGTAGTGCACCCAGCTGCCCTCGATGAGGTGGCCGTAGGGCGAGGGGTCGCCGGCCGCGCGGGTTTCCACCACGGTTTTCGCCTCCGAACTCTCCGCGAAGCCCAGCCCGTCAGCCGCCAGCTCGCGCACCCGCAGCGGCCCGAAGCCCGAGCCCCAGAACAGCCACTGCCGCTCGTCGGCGGGGTCCACGAAGCGCATGGGGTCGATGTTCTCGAAGCCAGGGCCGCCGGCCAGCAGCGGCTGCCCGCTGTCGCGGAACGGGCCCTCGGGGCGCTCGGCCACGGCCACGCCCAGCCACAGGCCGGCGGCGGGGTCGTTGGGCTGCGCCGAGTAGTACATGAGGTAGCGGCCGTCGGAGTGGCGGCTCACATCGGGGGCCCAGAAGCGCTGGCTGGTGGCGGCCCAGGCGGGCTTGTCGGGCAGGGCCTCGCCGAGGTGCTGCCAGCGTTCTAAGTCGCGCGAGCGCGCTACCTGAAAGTTGATTACCTCGCCGTTGCGCTTGGTTTGGGTGGCGTATGCGTAGTAGTAGCCATCGGGGGCCAGTAGTACGCTGGGGTCGGGAAAGTCGGAATCGAGGACGAGCATGGGCGGGTAAGGCAAGCTTGGGCTGGCCCGTCGTCTGCTACGGATTTTGCGCTCGAAGGGCAAGCCGAAGCTCACCTTACTCACTTCTTCAGGCTATCAGCCGGTGCTTGAGGGCGAATACGGCGAGGCCCACAGCGTTGCTGGTGCCCGTTTTTTCGAGCAGGTGCTTGCGGTGCCCTTCTACGGTGCGAAAGCTGATGAAGAGCATCTCCGCGATTTTAGAGGAGCTGTAGCCTTTGCAAAGCAGGCCCAACACTTCCTTTTCGCGCTCGGTCAGCGAGGTCAGCAGGCGCTCGTCGGCCAGCTTATGCACGGTTGTTTTTGGCCTGCTTTGCAGGCCGTTGCGCATTACTTGTGCCACGGTATCATTGATGTAGCAGCCCTTGGTCTGCACCTGCTCGATGGCCTCGGCCAGAATGCGCTGGTCGGTGTCCTTGGGCAAATAGCCATGCACACCCAGCTTCATCAGGTCGAGGATGAAATCGGGAGAATAGTCCATCGACAAGATGATGATTTTGACGTGCGGGTGGTGCGCCAGCAGGCGGCGGCTTACTTCCTTGCCATCCATTTCCTGCATGTGCAGGTCGAGCAGCACCACTTCGGGCTGGTGGGCGGCCAGCCCCTCAAACAACTCGCGGCCCGAAGCTGCCTCCTGCACCACCTCGTAGCCCGCTCGGCGCAGGATGTAGCTCAGGCCCTGGCGAAATAGCGTGTGGTCGTCGACAATGGCCAGCTTTACGGGTGCTTGAGGAGACATGGGCGAGGGGGAGTACCTAAGGGCGAGACGAAGGTAAGCGCCTTTTAGCGAGGCAGTAGCAGCTCGATATGCGTACCCTTACCTACGGAAGAGGTTATCTCAAGCTGCCCACCCAGCAGCCCGGTCCGCGCCCGGATACCAGCCAGCCCCATTCCCCTGGCTGGCAGCGCACCAGCAAGCGCGGGCGTAAAGCCCCGGCCGTCGTCAGTTACAGTTAGTTTCAGCTGGCCGGCCTCTGGCAGCAGGTGCAGCGTGAGGCGATGGGCCTGCGCGTGCCGGATAGTGTTGGCAAAAATTTCTTGCACAATGCGATATAAAGCTAGTTGGGCCGGGGCGGCGAGGCTTTCCGCAGCCTCGTCTACGTGCAGCTCGACGCGCAAACCAGCCGCCTCAAGGTGGTCGCCGAGCAGGGCGATGGCCCGACCAAGGCCGAATTTTTCGAGCATGGCCGGCGAGAGGTTTTGCACGATATGCCGCACGTTGTGCAGGGTATCGCCCAGAATGTGGCTGGCCCGCTGCGCCATTTCCTGCAAGTGCGGTGCCTCCAGCTCGTACTGCACCTGGTTGACGAAGAGCCGGGCCGTCGACAGCATGGCCCCTATTTCGTCGTGCAAATCCTGGGCGATGCGCTCGCGCTCGCTCTCCTGCGAGGCCACCACGGCTTGCAGCATCGAGGCCTGGTAGTCGAGCTCCTGCTGCCGCAGCTGGGCTTGCAGCAGGTAGGCATTCTTTTGGTGCAACACCACAAACACCACCACCGCGATGACCAGCACGAGCATCACCAGCACCCCGGCGTAGAGCAGCCGGATGAACGCTAGCGCCTCGGGCTTATCCATAGAGCGTAGGCGTAGGTGCTATAAAGAATAATATTGAGGGCGGCGTGAACTACCCATATCTGCACCACCTGCTGGCGGTGATAGTAGAAGGCAAACTCCATAAATGTGTAAATCAGAAAGTTGCCAGCAAAGAAAAGCAGCAGCCCCGTCGAAACCCAGAACAGCGGCTCGCGCCAGATGTAGGGGCTGCTGGGCCGTTGCAGCGAGGCGTGGTAGTAGCTGAGCGTGAGCAGTACCACGAACATACTTTCGAACAGGCGCGCCATGTTGCCCACCCCGATAGTGTGCTCGAAGCGGAGCGCGCTTTCGAGGCCGGCCAGCAGGCCCAGCCCTACCACCAGCGGCCAGCGCAGGCGCGGCAGCCACGCCCCCCCGATGGCTTGGGTGTAGAGCCCGGTCAGCAGCCCAAACTCGACGGTAATGTAAATGGGAAAGGCAAACAAGTTGGACCACTTCAGCAGCCACAATATCCGGCAAAAAACCTCCGTGAGCAGGGCAAACCACACCAGCACGGCCAGCGTGCGCAGGGCAGGCGGCAGCTGCGGCCACTTGCGGGCGGCCACCCCGGCGGCCACCACATTGGGCACAATTGCTAGCACGATAACTAATTGCTCGTGCGAATACTTCATGCAGAAAAAAGAAAAGAGTAGACAGGAAAGCCTGCCTAGCGACGCGCAAAAGGGGCAAGCACGCCCGTGTGTTTGCCCCTTTTGCGCGCCGCTAGGCAGGCCAGCGGGCAGCGGCACCTAGCACGTGTAGGGGCAGGGTGCCGAAAAGTCATAGTAGCCGCTGTCTTCGCCCGATTCGCTGCTGTACATTATCAGGCCGAAGGTGTAGAAAGATGTGAGCGGCGAGTCGGGGGCCGGAAGCAGGGAGTAATACTTGTGTAACCCAAACCGGAGGTGGATAGCGGCTTCCCCTTTGAAGGAGCCCAGCGCCGCCATCATTTCGCTTACCGAGTAGCTGTAGCCCCGCAAAAACCCCTGCTCATCGGATGCCAGCTGTGGGTTAACCAGAAACAGCTTGGCATCTATTTCCTTTGCTTCCGCTTTTTCGTACCAGTTCTTCTTCCACTCCTCCATCAGGGCTACCGGCAGGTTGCCTTCGCCTTCGTTCGGGGAGGAATAGTCGTACGTGACGTCGGAAGAGATGAAATAGGGCGTCAGAATTTGTACTTCATTGGCAGGCCCGGCAGCGCCAACGCCGAATAGCACGGGCTGAAACTGCGCAGGGCGGCCATCAGTAAACTGGCGCAGTCCGAAGCGCACCTTAATGGTAACAACTCCTACGGCCGAAAACAGGTAGCGCAGCGTATCGAAAGGAAAGACGACCCCGGTCTGCACCTGCCCATCGGGCGAAAAGAAAGTGTACGGGTCGGGTACCGCCGCCTGCGCGGCCCAGTTGGCTTCCCATTGCTTGTACTCGTCGGCAGAAATTACGTGCGTATCACTCATTATTTGAAGTGGTTTGGGGGTATAAGGGATGTAAAGCAGAGCCAGCCCGGCCTGCGCCGGGCGATAGCGACCACGGCCCCAAAGGAAGAGCCCCCCGGCCGGCTGCACGCCCGTAGAAATACCTGTTTTCGGGCTAAATACAGCCCGGTGCCAGCGGCCGAAGCCCCACGAAAAACCAAAAGCCAACCCGTGTCGCCGCAGTGGACCAAGCAGGTAGTTATCCCCATTTTAAAAAGAGCGGAAGCACACTCGTAGGCCAACCAGGGCGGCTCATATTTTGCCCCCTACCAAACTGCCCGGGCAAGCCAGCACTGCGGCAAGCGCGCCACTAACATATTGACCACCAACACCCATACCAAAGACCCGCCCCAGTGGCGCACCCGGACGATACGGCAGTACATCGATGGCCAAGCCGGCAACGAGCCCCACGCGCCCCCGGCATTAGCCCCTGCTACCGCGATATCTTCAACGGTACCCGGCCGGGCTTTTTGCCCATGGGCTAGCTAGTAGCTCTATCTAAGACAATGCGTTAGCCTACTGGCTGGCGACGCGGCCAGCCACCTAGCCTTACCCCAGCCAGCAGGCCATTGCTTGCCATACGGCTTCGGGCGCTTCGTAGGGTAGCAAATGCCCCGCACCGGGCACTACCGTAAAGGGCGTGCCACTTGGCAGCAGCGGCAGCGTCTGGCGGCGCTGGGCTTCGGGCGAGATGGCCATGTCGGCCTCGCCCACCAGCAGCTGGCATGGCACCGCGATGGTGGGCATCCGGCTCGTAATGTCTTCTTTCGAGCCGCGCTTCAGCCAGGCAGCCCAGGCAGCCTGAGTGGTACGCAGGTTATCGGCCACTATCTGGGCACACACCTCGGGTCGCAGCGGGCGGTCGGTAATGTTGGCCAGGGTTTTTTCAGCTTCTTCAAGCTTGCCGTAGGCGGCCAAGCTGGTGGCCCGGTCCCGGTCGCTGATGGGCTCGGGCGAGGGCGGCGAAGGCGACAGCAGCACCAGCCCACGCAGCCCGGTGGGCTGCCGGGCTGCCAGAGCCAGCGCAACTTTGCCACCCATGCTGTGGCCTACCAGCACGTAGTCAGTTAGTTGCTGCTCATTTATACAGTCAGCCACCCAGTCGGCGTAGCTGTCCACCGAGTAGTCGAAGGCCGCCGGGGCGGGCTCGTCGCCAAAGCCCGGCAGGTCGGGAGCCAGCAGCTGCGTGCCTTCGGGCAGCCGGCTGCGCAGGGCGTCGTATTCGTGGCCAGCACCGGCCCAGTAGTGTAGCGCGAGGTAAGTAAGCACAGGCGGCGGGCGAGCCGCGGCCTTAGTGCCGCGCTGCCGGCCAGCTTATACGCGCTACCGCCCAGGTTGGCTAAGCCCGGCCGTGCTAGGGCAGGCCCGGGCCAGTAGTGGCGTATATAATTTTGGCCTCACGCGATAGCCATAATTCGGGCCCGGCTGCTTATCTTGCTACGGTATTGCCCGGCGGGCAAACTTTATTTTCAGCAGCGCAAAAACCCGTTCGTCGGCGTGCAACTATTGGTTCATCGACTGGCCTCCGCGATTGGCCGAAAAACGACGGCTTCGAAAGGGGGCTAAGCATTTTAGAAATAATAATTTCTATTAATGAGTAGTAAGCCTTGCATAACCCGCAGGCAGCCCGCTACATTTGGCCCCAAGCCAGAAAAGTTCATCTGCCGCACATTCGCTCCTAATTTTTTTACCCTTAGCTGCATACTATCGATTAAAGCTCTACGTTCTCCTAACCCGTAGTCTTTTATGGAACCCTTGCAGCCGAGCGATTCCGCGCTCATCGCCCTTTACCTGGCCGGCCACGAGTCGGCATTTGCCCAGCTGCTCCAGCGCCACCAGGCGCGGGTATTCACGACTATTCACCTCGTGGTACGCGACCAGGACCTGGCCGACGACCTCACCCAGGATACCTTCATCAAGGCCATCCATACCCTCCAGAGCGGGCGCTACCAGGACGAGGGCAAGTTTGCCTCGTGGCTGTGCCGCATTGCCCACAACCTGGCCATTGACGCCTTTCGGCGCGCCAAAAGGGCTCCCCAAACCAGCCTTGATGACAACATCGGGCTGGCCAACTCGTTACACCTTGCGGAAGAACCCGCGGACGATGCCCTCGGCCGCGAGGAAAGCCACGCCCAGTTGCGCCTGCTCATTCAGGAGCTGCCGGCGGCCCAGAAAGAAGTGCTGCTCATGCGCCACTACGGCGATATGAGCTTTCAGGAAATAGCCGACGCAACCGGCGTCAGCATCAACACGGCCCTGGGCCGGATGCGCTACGCGCTCATCAACTTGCGGAAAAAAATGGCCGCACATTCGCTCCTGTATGATACAAACATTACCCCACCCAACGCTGCTGCGCTACGTGTACAACGAATTGCCAGCTGACGAACAACACGACGTAGAAGACGCCCTGCTGCACGACCCCGAGCTGGCGGCCGCCTGTGCCGACCTGCTGCTGGCCCAGCGCACCCTTGATGGCTTGGTGGCCGGCCCCAGCGCGCGCACCACGGCCAACATTTTGCAATATTCGCGCACGTTTATGAAGTAGCGCGAACTTTGTAGTTCGCGTTTCCCTGGTATTCTTACCCCTGGAAACACGAACTACAAAGTTCGCGCTACTGCTTTTATGACCCGCCCCGAACGGTTTCGCCAGTTTCTGGCCTACTTCCTCGAAAACTACCCCGAGCCCGCTACCGAGCTCGCCTATGCCAACCCCTACGAGCTAATCGTAGCCGTGGTGTTGAGCGCACAGTGCACCGACAAGCGCGTAAACCAGGTGATGCCCGCGCTGCTGGCGCAGTTTCCGACCGCCGCCGAACTGGGCGTGGCCTCGGCCGAGGATATTTTTCCGTTCATCCGCAGCGTGTCTTACCCAAATAACAAGGCTAAGCACCTGGCCGGCCTGGGCCGCCTGCTGCTCAGTGAGTTTGGGGGCGAGGTACCCAGCACCATTGAGGAGCTGCAACGCTTGCCCGGCGTAGGGCGCAAAACGGCCAACGTCGTGGTTTCGGTCATTTATAACCAGCCCGCGATGGCCGTGGACACGCACGTTTTCCGCGTTTCGCACCGGCTGGGGCTCGTGCCCAAAACGGCCACCACCCCGCTCGCCGTAGAAAAGGCGCTAGTGAAGTACACGCCGCAGGAGCTGATTCCAAAGGCGCACCACTGGTTGATTTTGCACGGGCGCTACATCTGCGTGGCGCGCACGCCCAAGTGTAGCGCGTGCCCGCTCACGGGCTTTTGCGCTTATTATGAGAAAGTAGCGGCTAACCCGGCCGCCGCCAGCGTAGCCACGCCCAAGCTCGGGGCCAAGCGAACTAAGCCAGCGCAGTAGAAAGTTAGCCGCCGCCAGCCGCTTAAATATGGTAGCTGGGCGCTTTGTGAATATATTGCGCGGCGGCCGAGGCCAGCGAGTGGATTTGAGGCGGTATTGACATCTCTTTTTTCGGCTTTCGTATGGTGCAAAAAATACTCTATGGGCTGGCGGCTGGGCTGGTAGTAGGCTTGCCCCACCGGGCGGCAGCTCAGGCCCCGGCCCGCGCCGACTCGGCTGCCGTAGCCGCCGTAGCCATAGCTACGCGCCAGTACGATAAGGGCGTGCGCCCCGAGTCGCTACTCTTTAACGGGCCGGAATACGTGAACCGCACGACGATGGGCACCATCGGGCATCCGTTTTTTGAGCAGGCCGAGCCGCAGTTGGGTACCGTTACGTACCAAGACGCGCATTTTGACAATGTGCCGCTGCGCTACGACTTGGTGCTCGACCAAGTGGTGATGACTTATCCAAACCAGGCCGTAACCATCGTGCTGGTGCCGGAAAAGCTCGCGGCTTTCTCGCTGGGCAGCCACCAGTTTGTGCGGGTAGTGGCCGACTCGGCTACGCGCGGCGTGCTACCCACCGGCTTTTATGAGTTGTTGCAGCCTGGCCCGGTGCGCCTACTAGCTCACCACAGCAAGCGCACCCAGCAAACGACCGTGCAGCAAAACCTGCGCGTCCGGCTCGACCAAGTCGACCGGCTCGTGGTACGCACCGCCGGCGCGGCCAGCGAAGTAACCAACCTGAAAACTCTGGTAGCGCTGCTTCCCGCCCATCAGGCCGAGGTGCAGCGCTACGCCCGCGAGCAAAAGCTGCGCTTCGGGGCCGGCCAGCGCGAGGCCTCGGCCCTGAGCGCCCTGCGCTACTACTATACGCTACCCCAGTAGCCCGGCTGCGCCGGGCTAGCTGTTCCTGCTTCTGCCTTTTCCGCCTTTTTATGCCTCGTTTCTACCCGTTTACCTGGCTACTGGCCGGGCTGCTGGTGGGCAGTGCGCCCGCCTGGGCGCAGCAAGCCCCCGCCCCCACCATCAGCGGCGACTTCCGCAATCTGCGCTTCGAGGAGTTCGCGCGGCGCGTGGAAGCCCAGACGCCCTACCGCTTCTTTTTCAATCCGGCCCTGCTCGACAGCGTGACGGTGCGCGTGCAGCCCGGCGGCCAGCCGCTGGTGGCGGTGCTGCGGCAGGTGTTTGAGCATTCGCCGCTGCGCTACGCCGTGGATGAGGCTACCAACCACGTCTTTATCACCTACGAATATCCGCTGCAAACGCAGCTGCCGGGCGGCCTGTTTGCCAACGCGCCGGCCGGCGGGGCCGCGCCGCCCGACGAGCCGGTGGCGGGTGGCAACTCGCTGAGCCAGCCGGCGCTGGTGGGTACTTCCGAGTTTCGACTTTATGAGATTGGGGCGCGGCAGACGGTGCCGGCCGGTGGCCGGGCCACGCTGTCGGGGGTGGTGCGCGTGGGCCCGGAGCCGGCCGTGGGGGTAGCCGTGTTTGTGCAGTCGCCCAACATCGGCACTACTACCGACAAGCAGGGCGCCTACTCGCTAAGCTTGCCGGCGGGGCGCTATAATCTTAACGTGCGCGGCCTGGGCGTGCGCACCACGCGGCGGCAGTTGTGGCTACGCGGCAACGGCCGCCTCGATTTGGAAGTACTGCCCGACGTGACTTCGCTGCGCGAAGTAGTGGTGAAGGGCGACAAGCAAAGCAACGTGCGTGGCATGCAGATGGGCGTGCAGAAGCTCGACATCAAGCTCATCAAACAAGTGCCCACGGTGTTTGGCGAGGCCGACCTGCTGCGGGTAGTCACGGCCCTGCCGGGCGTGAAAACCATCGGCGAGGGCAGCACGGGCTTTAGCGTGCGCGGCGGCGGCACCGACCAAAACCTGGTGCTCTTCAACGGGGCCACGATTTATAACCCGGCCCACCTGTTCGGCTTCTTTTCGGCCTTCAACCCCGACGCGGTGCAATCGGTGGAGCTCTATAAGAGCGCCATTCCGGTGCGCTACGGCGGGCGGCTAGCCTCGGTGCTGGAAATAGAGGGGCGCGAGGGCAGCCGCAAGAAATTTGGCGGCTCGGGCGGCATTGGGCTGCTTACGAGCCGGCTGGCGCTTGAAGGGCCGCTGCCCGGCGGCAAGGGCTCGTATTTGGTGAGCGGGCGCACCTCGTACTCCGACTGGCTGCTGCACCAGGTGCCCAACTCGGCGCTCCAAAACAGTGCGGCCTCGTTCTATGACCTCAGCGCCTACCTCACCTACGACCTGGGGCCCAACAACTCGCTGGCCGCCACCGGCTACCTCAGCCACGACCGCTTCCGGCTGGCCAGCGACACCATTTACGAGTACCGCAACGCGGCGGCCAGCCTGCGTTGGAAGCACACCTTCGGCCAAAAGCTGGCCGGCTCGCTCACGGGCACCTACAGCCGCTACGGCTTTAACCTGAAAACGACGCGCAATGAGTTTTCGGCCTCAACTTTTGACTACAGCATAGACCAGGCGGCACTGCAAGCCGATGGCAACTACCTGCTGAGTACCAAGCACACGCTCGACTTCGGGGCCAGCTCGCTGCTGTATAGCTCGGCCCCCGGCAACCAGCAGCCGCTGGGCGACAAGTCGCTGCTGCTGCCCACGCTCATTCAGCACGAGCGGGCGGTGGAAAGCGCTGTGTACCTGGCCGACCGCATCGACTTTAGCCCGCGCCTGGCGGTGGTGCTGGGGCTGCGCTACTCGTTTTTTCAGGCCCTGGGGCCGCGCCAGGTTACGGAGTATCTGCCGGGTATTTCGCGCAGCGCCAGCACAGTCACGGGCACTACCGACTACTCGGGCGGGCAGGTTATCGCCAACTACGGCGGCCCCGAGTGGCGGCTGAGCGCCAAGTACGAGCTCACGGCCACCTCCTCTATAAAGGCCAGCTACAACCGCACGCGCCAGTACATTCACCAGCTTACTAATACCACGGTGGTATCGCCCACCGACAGCTGGAAGCTGAGCGACAAGTACATCCGCCCGCAGGTGGGCGACCAGTACGCGCTGGGCTACTACCACAATTTCAAGCAGAACACCGTAGAGCTTTCGGTGGAAGGCTATTACAAGCGCATCCACGACTTTCTGGACTACAAGAGCGGCGCGGTGCTGCTGCTCAACCCCAACCTCGAAACCGACGTGGTGAACGCCGAGGGCCGCGCCTACGGCGTGGAGGTGCTGCTGCGCAAAAACGTGGGCAAGATAAACGGCTGGCTGAGCTACACCTACGCCCGCTCGCTGGTGCAGGTAAACACACCCACCGACCAGGTAAACGGCGGCAACTGGTACCCCAGCAACTACGACAAACCCCACGACGTGACGCTGGTGGGCAACTACCGCTTCTCGAAGCGCTTCAACGCGGCGCTGAATTTCAACTACAGCACCGGCCGGCCCATTACGCTGCCGCTGGCCAAGTACTACATCGACAACGCCTACCGGGTGTACTACTCGGACCGCAACGCCTACCGGGTGCCCGACTACTACCGCGTCGATTTGGCGATTAACTTCGAAGGCAACCACAAAATCAAGAAGCTGGCCCACAGCTCGTGGACCCTGGCGGTGTACAACCTGACCGGGCGGCGCAACCCGTACTCGGTTTATTTTCAGTCGCAAAACGGGCAGATAAAAGGCTACCAGCTTTCGATTTTCGGGCAGCCGATTCCGACGCTCACGTACAACTTCAAATTTTAGCTATGCGCCGCCCCGCCGCCGCCTCACGCCTGCGCCCAACTACCTGGGGGCTCCTGCTGCTGGGCCTGGCGGGGTGCGTAGAGCCCTACGCGCCGGCGATTGCGGATGCCAACGCCAACCTGCTGGTGGTGGATGGCTTTATCAATGGCAACGGGCGCACCCGCGTCAGGCTCTCGCGCTCGGTGAATGTTGCCACCCAAACGGCCCCACCCGTGGAGAAAGGCGCGAA
>CAXYJY010000037.1:0-36687 GCA_964277755.1 uncultured Hymenobacter sp. | reverse complement strand
GTAAAATTTGGCGAGGTAGGGGCGTGCCTTTAGGTTTTGGCTCGCCGGGCGTGAACCTCACCCCCTAGCCCCCTCTTTTTTGGAGAGGGGGAACTAGATTCTAGCCTTAGTCTCTAGAAGCTAGTTTTTTAGAACTAAAATCTAGTTCCCCCTCTTTTTCGGAGAGGGGGCTAGGGGGTGAGGTTCACGCCCGGCGAGCCAAAACCTAAAGGCACGCCCCTACCTCGCCAAATTTTACACTTCCCCCGCCGCACCCTATACCTCCCAACCTCCGCGGCAGTTGTACTTTTGCACCCGATGCCACGCCCCCTCCCCCACCGTTTGCTGAGCGCCTTGCTAGCGCTGCTGGTGCTCGCCACCTCGGTAGGGCTCACGGCCGAGCGGCATCGCTGCCGCATCAGCGGGCGCAGCACAGTCACGCTGAGCTTGCCAGGTTTGGGGCACGCCGGCCAGGACGACGCGGCGGCCAGCAAAACCAAGCGCCCCTGCAAGCGCCGCACCAGCGGCTGCTGCGACGTAAGCCACTCGCAGCACAAGCTCAACGCCCAGAGCGCCGACCACGGCCCGGCCAAATGGCTGCCCGACGCGCCGCACCTGCTGCCCCCGGCGCTACTCCCCGCGCCCATGTGGGCGGGGCTGCCCGCCGGGGCCCCGCTGGCCGCCGCCGTAGCCGTGGGCACGGCGGCCAATTCGTCGCCGCCCGGCGTGCCCAAAGCGGGGCGGGTATTGCTCACGTTCGTTTGCACGCTCGTCGTCTAGTCGATTTCAAAAGAAAGGCCAATCCAGCTGGGCTGGGCGGGCCGTTTATTCTTTAGAAATCACTAATTTGCGACGTATATGCGACCGATTGGCGGATTGACTCCGCGCTTCTTAGTACTGTCTTTTTGCGGCCTGCCGCTGCTGGGTTACGCCCAAAGCGGCGCGGCCGTGCGCGGCGAGGTCCGCGAAACGGGCGGCGCGGCCGGGCCGCTGCCCGGCGCGGTGGTGCGCTGGCTGCTGCCGGCCGGGGCCACCGGCCCCACTACTGCCACCGATGCGGCGGGCACGTTTGTGCTGCCGTTTCCGGCCCAGGTTAGCCACCGGGTTATCGTGAGCGCGGCGGGCTACGCGGCCGATACCGTGGCGGTGCCCGCCGGCTCTACCGCGCCTTATTTGCGCGTGAACCTGCGCGGCGGGGCGGCGCTGGGCGAGGTGAAAGTAACCGGCCGCTCGCCCGCCTACTCGGCCAAGGCGGTGGGCAACATGCAGACCATCAATTCCCGCGACCTCACCAAATCGGCGTGCTGCAACCTGGCCGAGAGCTTCGAAACCAACGCCGCCGTGGAGGTGAGCACCGCCGACGCGGTGAGCGGCGCCAAGCAGATACAATTGCTGGGGTTGGATGGTGCTTACTCGCTGCTAACCATTGATAACCAGCCGGCCTTGCGCGGACTGTCGGCCCCCTACCGGCTGGGCTACCTGGCCGGGCCGTGGATAGGCTCGATTGACATCATCAAGGGCACCGGCTCGGTGGTGAATGGCTACGAGGGCATCTCGGGGCAGGTCAATATTCAGCTCAAAGAGCCCGACAAAACCGACCAGCTGCTGCTTAACGCTTACGTCAATGACCTCGGCAAATTTGACCTAAACGCCATCGCCTCGCAGCGCCTTAACAAGAAGTGGAGCAACGTGCTGCTGCTGCACAATGACCACCTAGGCAACCGCGTGGACCGCAACAACGACGGCTTTCTGGACTTACCGCTGGCCACGCAATTCAATGGTTATGACAAGGTAAAGTATATGTCGGGCAAAGGCTTAGTGCTGGAGCTGGGCCTGGGCGCGCTGCGCGAAACCCGGCAGGGCGGGCAGCTCAGCTTCCGCGAAGACGCCCCCAATGCCTACCGCGCCGCCTACGGCACCACGCAGGCCACCAATCGCTACACGGCGCAGGCGCGCACGTCCTACACCTGGCCGGGGCGGCCGTTCCAGAGCCTGGGCTTACTGGTGAATGGCACGAGCCACGATTTCAAGTCGATTTACTCCTTTAAGCAGGATACCGGCCCGCGCGTGTACAACGGACACCAGAACACCGGGCAGGCTACGCTGCTGTTTCAGAGCGTTATCCAGAATACCATGCACGTGTACCGGGCTGGTCTGAGCTTCCTTTACGACGACTACCGCGAGCACCTCGGCACCGGCCGCGTGTACTCGACCGACACGCCCGAAATCATCGCGGCCCGCGAAAACCGCGCCCGCACCGAGCGCGTGCCCGGCGCGTTTGCCGAGTACACGTATAATAACTCGCGCAACCTCACGGCCGTGCTCGGCCTGCGCACCGATTATCACAACCTCTACGGCTGGCAGGTCACGCCGCGCTTCAACCTCAAGTACGACCTGCGGCCGGCCACCGCGCTGCGCCTCTCGGCCGGGCGCGGCCTGCGCGTGCCCAATCCCATTGCCGACAACGCGGCCATGCTGGCTAGCGCCCGCGAGTTTTACATCGCCCCCAACCTGCTGCCCGAAACGGCCTGGAACCTGGGTGGCTCCTTCACGCAATACTTCCAGCTGCTGGGCCGGCCGGCTACGTTTGTGGCTGACTACTACCACACTACTTTCCAAAACCAGCTGGTGGCCGACATGTACACCAGCCCGCAGTACATCATCCTCGACAACCTGACGCCCGGTGCCCGCTCCTACGCCCGCAGCGCGCAGGCCGAAATTCAGGCTGAGCCCGCTAAAGGCTTGCAGGTGAAGGCCGCCTACAAGTGGCTCGACGTGCAAAGCACCTACGCCGAGCAGCTGCTGCCCAAGCCCCTCACGCCCCAACACCGCGCTTTCCTGAACCTGGGCTACGCCTCGGCCTTCGACAAGTGGCGCGGCGATTTCACGGTGCAGTGGTACGGCGAGCGCCCGCTGGCCCACCTGCCCGCCGATGGCAGCAACGTGGGCCACGCCCACGGCAGCGGCACCGCTGGCCTCGAATACGCCCCGCGCTACGCCGCCTTCAATGCGCAAGTAACCCGCGCCTTCAAACGCCTGGAGGTGTACGTGGGCGTCGAAAACCTCACCAACTACCGCCAGCCCGACCCCATCCAAAACGCAGCCACACCTTTCAGCGCGGGCTTCGACGCAGCCATGGTGTGGGGGCCGGTATATGGTCGGCTGACTTACGCCGGGCTGCGGTACCGCATCGAGTAAAGACCGCAGATTCAAACGGATTTTCAGGATTTAACGGATACGCCTGCTGCGCAGGCTGGCTAGCTTTCGGGTTGGCCTGGCTTTTGGCTTTGCTTGCTTCCGTTGTTGCTGGCACTTATTGTTCAATTTTAGTTGTTTCTCTTTTTATGAAAGCTTTTGCATTCTCCTTGCTCACCTTGCTGAGCGTCAGCGGCTCGGCCGCCTTTGCCCAAACTGCGCCGGTAGCTGCCGCTACCGCCACTAAAAAAGGGAGCGAGCAAATCCAGTTTAAGACCTCGGCCGTGTGCGACATGTGCAAGGCGCGCCTCGAAAAAAGCCTGGCCTACGAAAAAGGTGTGCAGGCCGCCCACCTCGACGTGCCCAGCAAAGTACTGACCGTGACCTACAACCCGGCCAAAACCACCCCCGCCGCCCTGCGCACCGCCGTGCAAAAAACCGGCTACGATGCCGACCAAGCCACCGCCGACGCCCGCGCCTACGACCGCCTGCCCGAGTGCTGCAAGAAAACCAACGAAACCCACTAGACCGCAGATTAAGCGGATTTTAACGGATAAAACAGATTTTGTAGATGTGCAGATGGCCGCTCGTTTGAGCGGCCATTTTTTTGTTGCCTACCCCAGTTAGTTCAGGCGCAATACCTATCGGTAGGTGTTGCGCCGGGGCAGCGGCAATACTTTAGCGGGCTACCCTGCGGCTGCGCGATTACTTTATTTGAGGCGGCAGGAATAGAGGTAGTGCTTTTCGGCTTGCAGCGGCGTGTATTTCTGCTCTCTACTAACGGTGCCGCGCAGGTTACTTGGCTTGAGCAATTGCAGGGCCAATTGGTAGCCGGTGGCTTAGGTTACACCAGCGGCTGACTGTTTTTTAATATAAAATCCAAGCGCTTCCATTTACGAATTCCCAATGATAATTCATCTGAAAAGAAACGCTTTATTTCTTGCTTTATCCTGCGCACTTTTTAATTCCGCGCCTGCAATTGCGCAGGTAAAGCAGGCGCAAAACCCTATCATCTTCGCTGATGTGCCGGATATGGCGATGATTCGCGTGGGCGACACGTACTACATGAGTAGCACGACCATGCACATGAGCCCCGGCGTGCCGATTATGAAATCGAAAGATTTAATTAATTGGCATTTGATTAATTACGCCTACGATACGCTGGCCAGCAAAGACGAATTAAACCTTACTAACGGCAAAAGCACGTATGGCCGGGGCTCGTGGGCCAGCAGCCTGCGCTTTCACAAGGGCACGTATTACGTTTCCACCTTCGCCCAGACTACCGGCAAAACCCACGTTTACTCAACCCGCGACATCGAGAAAGGCCCTTGGAAAGTAGCTTCTTTCAAGCCCTCTTTTCACGACCACTCACTGTTTTTTGAGGACGATGGGCGCGTATACATGGTATTTGGCGGCGGCAAGCTGCGGATAATTGAGCTGACCGCCGACGCCTCGGGCGTGAAGCCGGGCGCGACCGAGCAGGTGCTCATCGAGAATGCCAGCGCCCCGGCCGGCGAGCCCGCCGGCCTGCCCGCCGAAGGCTCGCAGCTGTTCAAAATCAATGGCAGCTACTACCTCTTCAACATCGCGTGGCCCAAGGGCGGCATGCGTACCGTGGTGGTACACAAGGCTAAAAGCCTGTTTGGCCCTTACGAAGGCCGGGTAGCGCTGCAAGACCTGGGCGTGGCGCAGGGCGGCCTCATCGACACGCCCGACGGCAAGTGGTACTCCTATCTGTTCCGCGATTTTGGCGCGGTGGGTCGCATCCCCTACCTCGTGCCCGTGACCTGGGAGGCCGGCTGGCCCGTACTTGGCACCGCCGGCAAAATGCCCCAAACCCTACCCCTGCCCGCCAGCAAAGGCCTCATTCCGGGCCTCGTCGCCTCCGACGATTTCAGCCGCCGCCCCGGCGCGCCCGCCCTGCCGCTGGTGTGGCAGTGGAACCACAACCCTGACAACGCCCTGTGGTCGCTCAGCGACCGCAAGGGCTACCTCCGCCTTAAAATCGGGCGTGTCGATACGTCCTTCCTACTGGCCCGCAACACGCTGACCCAGCGCACTATCGGGCCAACTTGCTCGGGCGCTACCGCGCTGGATGTCAGCCACCTGAAAGAAGGCGACTTCGCTGGCCTCGCGCTGTTACAGAAGCGCTACGGGCTCGTGGGCGTGCAGTACCGCAACGGCGCTAAATCTATCGTGATGGTTAGCGCAGAATCGGAGCGGCCGGTGGAAATGCAGCGGATTCCGCTTGCGCAAAACACGGTTTACTTTAAAGCCGATTGTGATTTTACCGACCGGAAAGACATTGCCAATTTCTTTTATAGCCTCGACGGCAAAAAGTGGCAACCGATTGGTAAGCCATTAAAAATGGCTTACACGCTGCCGCATTTCATGGGGTATCGCTTCGGGCTTTTCAATTATGCTACTAAGAATACGGGCGGTTACGCGGACTTTGATTATTTCACAATCAAATAGCAATGACAGTTTTTAATCGCACAAACCCTCGCCTGTTTCATTTCTTTTCGTCAAATGCCCAAATCTGAATTACGATACTTAGCGAGTGCATTAGCCGCATTCATTACCACGGCAGCTGATGCGCAAAACCCGTTTATCACCAATCAATTCACGGCCGACCCGTCGGCGCGAGTGTTTGGGGATAGGGTGTACGTGTATCCGTCGCACGATATTCCGTGCGGGCCGGGGCGCGGGCGCGTGGGCTGGTTTTGCATGGAGGACTACCACGTTTTTTCGTCGGCCAACCTCACCGACTGGACCGACCACGGCGTGATTGTAACCCAAAACAAGGTACCCTGGGTCAAGCCCGACAGCTACAGCATGTGGGCGCCCGACTGCGTTTTTCGCAAGGGCAAGTACTACTTCTACTTCCCCACTACCCCGCGCGATACCACGATGGGCAAGGGCTTTGCCATCGGGGTGGCGGTGGCCGACCACCCCACGGGGCCGTTTGTGCCGCAGGAACGGCCCATAGCGCAGGTGCATGGCATTGACCCTAATGTGTTTATCGACAAAGACGGGCAGGCCTACCTCTACTGGTCGCAGGGCCACATCTACGGGGCCAAGCTCAGGGAGAATATGCTGGAACTGGCTTCCGCACCCCAACCGCTGGGCGAGTTGCCCACTATCGGCCTCAAGGAGGGCCCATATCTGTTTGAGCGCCAAGGCACGTATTACCTCACCTACCCACACGTAGCCAACAAAACCGAGCGCCTCGAATACGCTACCAGCCGTAGCCCACTCGGCCCGTTCAAGGTGGCGGGCGTGATAATGGACGAGTCGCCCACCGGCTGCTGGACCAACCATCAGTCCATCGCGCAGCTTAAAAACCAGTGGTATTTATTTTATCACCACAACGACTTGTCGCCGGCCTTTGATAAAAACCGCTCTATCCGCGTGGATAGCTTGTTTTTCCGGCCCGATGGCAGCATCCAGAAAGTCACGCCCACCCTACGCGGCGTGGGTTTGACGGACGCCCGGCAAAAAATTCAGCTCGACCGCTACAGCCGGCTCAGTCCCGGCGGCGCATCCATCGCTTTTCTGGATACGCTCAACAAGTTTCAGGGCTGGAAAACTGTGCTTTCCAACAACCAAAGCTGGGTGCAATACAACGGCGTAGCCTTTGGCATGAAGCCGCTTAAAACTGCTACGCTACGGGCGCGCGCTACCAACGCGGCTACCGTGCAACTGCGGCTCGATGGGCCTACTGGCCCGGTAGTGACCCAGGTAGCCGTGCCTAAAAGCGACCAGTGGCGGGAAATCAAAGTACCCCTGACTGCTTTCAAGCCCGGCACGCACGCGCTGGTAGCGACGCTGAAAACGGGCACGCTCGTCGAGATTGACTGGGTAAAATTTGAGTAGTCATATCCTGCTTACTTGTACAACGCCTGTCATTGCGAGCGCAGCGCAGCAATCGCACCCGAGCGGCGCGGCCGAACAGATGCAATTGCTGCGCTGCGCTCGCAAGGATAGTAAAAAGTCACCAATTCTTCTTATGAAAAATCTATTATTCACGCTACTATCCCTAACGATTTGCAGCCAGCTTCGAGCGCAAAACCCGATTATCAAGGGCGTGTTCACGGCCGACCCGGCCCCGCTGGTGTACCGCGATACGCTGTTTCTTTACACGGGGCACGATACGGCCTCGGTGAGCGAAACCAACTACAAGATGCCCGACTGGCGCATCTATTCTACTACCGACATGGTGCATTGGAAGGACTACGGCACGCGCCTTTCACCCCGAACCTTTGCCTGGGCCACCGGCGATGCTTATGCGGCCCAATGCGTGTACCACAAGGGCAAGTTTTACTGGTTTGTTTCGACTTTTCACAAGAAAAACGCTGATAGTCAGGGCGGCGCGGCCATTGGCGTGGCGGTGTCGGACCGGCCTACCGGGCCGTTTAAGGATGCCATCGGCAAGGCGCTCATTGTGAATGAAATGACCAAAGATAAGCCGCACGCCTGGGACGACATCGACCCCACCGTTTTCGTAGACGACGACAAGCAGGCGTACCTCTACTGGGGCAATGGCAGCTGCAAATGGGTGAAGCTGAAGGACAATATGACCGAGCTGGCCGGCCCCATCACCACCTTCACGCCCAAGAACTACATCGAAGGCCCTTGGGTGTACAAGCGCAAGAAGCTCTACTACCTCGTGTACGCCAGCGCGGGCACCAAGCCAGAGATGATAGAATACTGCACCGCGCCCACCGCCACCGGCCCGTGGACGTATCAGGGCATCATTCAAGAAAATGTGCCTAACAGCTTCACTACGCACCCCGGCATCATCGACTACAAGGGCAAATCGTACTTTTTCTATCACAACGGGGCCCTGCCCACCGGCGGCAGCTACCGGCGTTCCATCTGCGTCGATTACTTGAAATACAACGCCGACGGTACTATCCAGAAAGTTGTGCAAACCACTGAGGGCGTGAAGCAGGTGAAGTAACCTCAGTTGCTCGGTAACTAAGAGGCTGCCCTTCTACATTGTCATGCTGAACTCAGTGAAGCATTTCTACCGCTTCGTCCAGCAGTGCGGTAGAGATGCTTCACTGAGTTCAGCATGACGAATGCACCAAATGCCGTCATTCACAAAATCCGCACTAATCCGTGACTAGGCCTTCGCCCGCCACAGCCGCCACCATGGCAAATATGGTTGGTCGTGGTGCTCGTAGTGGTAGCCGAAGAAATAGCAGCTCACGAACGCCCAAACGTGCAGCGGCCACTGACGCTGGCTGCGCGACTTGTGGTGGTTATCAGGCGCGTGCTCGCCGCGGTGTGGCAGGTAAGTGCCGAAGAAGAACAGCTGCAAGGTAGCCAGCACGGCCGGCACCATCCAGAAAGCGATGACATTGGCCTGCGGAAACCATATTTTAAGTACGTTGTAGGTTAGCGCCATCAGGGCTACCTGCCACCAGGTCACGTAGTTCCAGGCAAAGCGGAGCAGCCAGGGCAGGAAGCCGGGGTGGTTTTCGGGGTGGTAGTCGGGGTCGGCGGCGGTACCCACGTGGCGGTGGTGCGCGTGGTGCTTGTCGAGCTGGCCCGGAAACCAGTTGTAGGCAAATAGCAGCGTGGCCAGCGTACCAATGGCGTTATTAAGACGCTTATTGGGGCTCACGACGCCGTGCATAGCGTCGTGCCCGGTAATGTAAAGGCCCGTGTATAAATGCGTTTGCAGTAGTAGCAGCAGGTAGGGCGCGGGCGAGTGCCAGTCGGGCCGGTAAAAAGCCAGCAAGTACGTGAGTAAGCTGGCCCAGGCCCCGATAATAAGTCCGGCGGCCAGCACGCCCCGGCCAGCCAGCGGCTCGGGCGCTACTCGGGTTCTCGGAATGGCCGCGCTAATCAGGTACATAGTAAGCCTTTAGCTAAAAGCGCACCAGCGCATCGCGCACCTCTTCCATCAGCCACATGGGCGTGCTGGTGGCACCGCAGATACCTACCGACTGCCCCGGCTCGAACCACGACGGGCAAATTTCCTGCGTGCTGGAAATGAAGTGCGTGCGCGCGTTCGTGTCTTTGCACACCTGGTATAGCACCTTACCGTTCGAGCTTTTGGTGCCCGACACGAACACTACCTGGTCGAACTGCGCCGCGAAGCGCCGCAAATCCAGGTCGCGGTTACTTACCTGCCGGCAAATGGTATCGTGGGCATTTACTTGGTAGCCACGGGTTTCCAGCTCGTTTTTAATGTTGTAAAACGAATTAGTGCCCTTGGTGGTCTGGCTGTAGAGCGTGATATTCTCGGGCAGCTCATGGTGCAGCAGCTCCTCCAGATTCTCAAATACCACGGCCTCGCCGTGCGTCTGGCCCAGCAGGCCGCGCACTTCGGCGTGGCCGTGCTTGCCGTAGATGTAGAGCTTTTCGCGGCGGTCGAAGCTCGCCTTGATGCGGTTTTGCAGCTTGAGCACTACCGGGCAGCTCGCGTCGATGAGCGTCAGGTTGTTTTCCAGCGCCTGCTGGTAGGTGCTCGGCGGCTCGCCGTGCGCCCGGATGAGCACGGCCTCGTCGCGCAGGGCGGCCAGCTGCTCGTAGCCAATAATACGCAAACCCTTGTCTTTCAGACGCTGTACTTCCTCATCGTTATGCACTATATCGCCCAGGCAATAGAGGTAGCCTTGCTCATCGAGCAGGTCTTCGGCCATCTGAATGGCGTAGATGACGCCGAAGCAGAAGCCGGAATTTGAATCGATACGGACGCTGAGGTGCAAGCCTGACTGCATATCGTTCAACTAACTAAAAAGGTGGGCCGAAGGTTGCCCTACGGTCTTTGTTGTGAAGATAAAAACAGTGCGGATTTCCAGCAAGCCGGGCAGCGTTGAGGCTTCGCGGCCGGGTTGGGCCGGCCGTTAGCTTGCCTTCACCTGTGCCAGCTGTTGAGCCTCGGCATCCGACACGTGCTTGCGGCCCACCAAAAAGCCGCGCACCGTGCGAAACGCCTCGTCGTCGAGGCCCGAGCGCGGGTGCTGCAAGGCGGCATCGAGCAAGAAGGCTTTGTCTTCGTCTACGTGCTTGCTCAAGCCCAGGAAAGGCGGCAAATTGCTTTCCACCGAAAAGCGCAGAAAGCGGATTTCGGCGTTTTTGGGGTCCAAGCTCACCGCCTGCTCGAAAGTGCGAGCCGCCTGCTGCACGTAGGTGAGCTTGTTGAGCATCGACGCATCGCGGGCTTTAATTGCCTCGGAAGCAGCTTTATATCCCAGTACTAGCGCGTTCTGGTCGCGGTAGTTGTGCAGCAGGTCGTAGAATTTATCGCCGGCTTCTTTGCTGGCAGCGGCTTGCTCGTAGTGGCGGCGGAGGGTGGCAGGAGCGTAAACGGACATGGGATGCACAAGGGAATAAGCGGCCCGCGTGGGGCCAGCCGGAGCAAACGTGGAAAGCGCCAGCGCGACGCATACAAGAAGCTTCATGCTCGTAAAGCTACGAACCAAGCTTTTATGAATTTCAGGTGAACCGCTTACACCGCCTGCAGGCGGTAGCGCAGCCAAGTGCCCAGCAGCAGCAGCAGCTTGGTATTGTCGGGCAAGCGCACGCGCTCGGCCAGCACCTGGGCGGCCGGGGCCTGCCGTAGCCTGTAAAAAAGCTTTAAATAATAGACGTAGGCCAGGTAAACGCCCATGCGCGAGGCGCGCGGCAACTGCTGAATGCCCACGTAGGCGGCCTCAAAATCGGCTCTGATGTCGGCCTCAATCTCCCGCTTGGCCTCGTTGTCGAACTGCTCGTAGCGCAGCCCCGGAAAGTACACCCGGCCCCGGTCTTCGTAGTCGGAACGAATATCACGCAGAAAATTAACCTTTTGGAATGCCGCGCCCAGCCGCCGCGCCGGCTCGCGCAGCTTGTCGAAAAGGGCCGGCTGCCGATGGCAGAACACGCGCAGGCACATCAGCCCCACTACCTCGGCCGAGCCGTAGATATATTTCTCGTACAGCTCCTGGCGGTAGTTGCGGTCCTCCAAGTCCATTTCCATGCTCCGCAAAAAAGCATCAATAAACTCGTGGTCAATGCTATACTCATTCACCGCCCACTGGAAGGCGTGCAGCACCGGATTCAGACTAAAGCCCGCCGCGATGGCCGCGTAGGTATCGGCCTCGAAGGTGGCCAGCAGTGCCGCCTTGTCCTGGTCGTGGAAGGTGTCAACTATCTCATCGGCCCAGCGCACGAAGCCATACACCGCGTAAATGGCCCGGTGCAACTCCTTATCCAACGTGCGGATTCCGAGGGAAAACGACGTGCTGTAGCGCCGCGTGATAAGCTGCGCGCAAGCGAGGCTGGTGTCGGTGAATAGCTGCTGATGGTCCATTTAGTGCAAATCTGGCACAAATCTGTGCAATGCTGATACGCCTTAGCCTTATTTCTGTTCCTTCAGCACCTCCTTCGCTACCACCTCACCCGAAATGAGCGACGGCGGCATGCCCGGCCCTGGCACGGTGAGTTGGCCCGTGAAATAGAGGTTGCTCACCTTCTTGCTTTTCAGCGTGGGCTTCAGGATAGCCGTCTGCTTCAGCGTGTTAGCCAGGCCGTAGGCATTGCCTTTGAAAGAATGGTAGTCGGCCACGAAGTCGCGGTGGGCGTAGCTGCGCTTGTACACCACATGCTCGCGGATAGGGTGGCCGCAATGCTTTTCGAGGCGGTCCATCAGCAGGTTGTAGTATTTCTCGCGGGTGGCCTCGGGGTCGTCGAGGGCGGGGGCCACCGGGATGAGCAGGAACAGGTTTTCCTGGCCTGCGGGAGCTACCGTGAGGTCGGTTTGGCTGGGCACCGAGGCGTAGAACAACGGCCTGCTGGGCCACTGCGGCGCTTCGTAAATCTCGTGCGCGTGCTGGCTGAAATCTTCGTCAAAAAACAGGTTATGATGCTGTAAATTAGCCAGTCGGCGGTTCACGCCCAGGTAAAATAGCAGCGACGACGGGGCCATCGTGCGCGAGTCCCAATACTCGGGCGAGTAGTGCTGGTATTCGGGCGCTAGCACCTGCTGCTCGATGTGGTGGTAGTCGGCCCCGGCCACCACGGCATCGGCGGGCCAGAAGCCGCTGGCCGTGCGCACGCCGGTGGCGCGTCCGTTTTCGACCACGATTTCGCGCACCTCTTGGTTGTACTCAATTTTGACGCCCAGCTCTTCGGCCACGGCTACCATGCCGCGCACTATCTGGTGCATGCCGCCTTTAGGATACCAGGTGCCCAGCGCCAGGTCGGCGTAGTTCATTAGCGAGTAGAGGGCGGGCGTATTCTCGGGCGTCGCGCCCAAAAACAGCACCGGAAACTCGATGAGCTTGAGCAGCTTGGGGTGACTGAAAAACTTGCGGGCGTGCTTGGCCATGCTTTGCAGCAGGTCGAGGCGCACGGCCCCTTTCACGATTTCCCAGTCGATAAACTCCGTGACCGAGCGGCTGGGCAAATGCACAAATTTGTTGATGCCGACCTCGTATTTGTACTTGGCCTGAGCCAGAAACTCATCGAGCCGCGCCGCGCTGCCGGGCTCCAGGCTTTCGAACAGCTGGCGCAGTTTGGCCATGCTAGCCGGAATACCCACGGTGTCGTTTTCGCCAAAAACAACCTGGTACGACGGGTCGAGGCGCACCAGCTCGTAGTAGTCGGCCACGCGCTTGCCAAACTTGGCGAAGTACTGCTCAAACACGTCGGGCATCCAGTACCAGCTCGGCCCCATGTCGAAGGTAAAGCCCTGGGCTTCAAACACCCGCGCCCGGCCGCCAGGGCCGGCGTTCTTCTCCAGCAGCGTGACCTGCCACCCGGCCTGTGCCAGCGAGGAGGCCGCCGACAAACCGGCAAAACCGGCACCTATTACTACTGCGTGGGGCATTCTCTATTATTAGTTTGTCATGCTGAGCGGAGCGCAGCGAAGTCGAAGCATCTCTGCCGCTTCGTTGCTCAGCGCAAGGAGTTAGTTCACCGGTAGAGATGCTTCGACTCCGCTACGCTGCGCTCAGCATGACGTTATGTGTATTCGGTTGCTCAACACAACTAAAAAGGCCGCGCCTTCCGAACTGGCGGAAGGCGCGGCTTTCTCCAACGCAAAACGCGGCGGCAAGTTAATCTTGCTCTACCTCATCGGTAGCGACCACCCCGGCGCGGTCGGCGCCAGCGGGCGCGTACACTTGCAGGGCGGCTTTCAAATCCTTGCGGGCAATGTGAATGCGGTTTTTCACGGTGCCAATCGGAATTTGCAGCTTCTCGGCGATTTCCAGGTACTTATAGCCGATGTAGTACATCATAAACGGCGTGCGGTAGTCGGAGCCCAGGCTGGCGATGGCCTCATTGATGTCGCGCACCACGAAGTCCGTCGTCGCCCCGTTGTGGGTGATGTAGTTTTCGTCGGTGTTGAAGTACTGAAAATACTCCGTCGAATCAATGTTCGAGCTGCGCTTGGTAATCTTGTTATAGTTGTTGATGAACGTATTACGCATGATGGTGTACAACCATGCCTTTAAGTTCGTCCCAGCTTTAAACTTGTCTTTGTTGAGCAGCGCCTTGAGCAGCGTTTCCTGAACCAGGTCCTTGGCGTCGTCGGCGTCGCGGGTGAGGTTCATCGCCACGGGGCGCAGCGATGAGGATATTTTCTGCACTTGGGAAGTGAATTCCAGAGAAGTCATATTGTTGAAGGGTTCGTAGCAGAATCTTAAACAAAGGTAGCCCACAAGTCAGAAAAACGGCTCAGACCAGCTTGTTTTTTTCTGTTGCCCAGCCCTAATCAGCGAAGCCCCACGGGCTTACGGATAACGGGCGACGGCGGCTACGCTTCAAGGTTACTTTTCTGCTAACTCCACATCAACCAGCTGATTTACAAAAGGAATTAAATCCCGGAATTCGTGTAGGCACGCCATGGGCAGGCAGCCCTCGGGCAGGGCTTTGGTTTGCACCGCCAGCGAGCCAAACAAGAGCACCGTAGCCTCGGGGTAGTGCTGGCGCAGCTCGGCGGCGTAGGCTGCTACCTGCCCCCGGCCGGGGGCCGTAGTAAGCACCGTGGCCAGCACCGTGGGCCGGAAGGTTTTGGCGGCGGCCAGCACGTCGGGCAGCGGCAGGTTGGGGCCGAGGTAGAGCACCTGCCGGCCGCGGGCGCGCAGGGCGTAGTTCATAAACAGCAGTGCCAGCTCGTGCCACTCGCCCTCGGGCAAAAACAGCAGCCAGCGCGGCGCATCTTCCTGGCTGAGAGGAATTAGCGGCAGCGCATCGGCCGAGGCCATGAGCTCCTGGCGCAGCAGCTGGGCCACGAGGCGCTCCTGGGCCACGCTCAGTGAGCCTTCTTTCCACGACACATTTACGCGCTGGAGCAGCGGGTAGCCCAGGCGCAGCAGCGTGTCTTCGGTGCCCAGCTCCTGCACGGCTTCGTCGAAGAGGCGGTGCAGGCGCGGCTCGTCGAGGTCGAGGGTAGCGCCGAGCATGGCGCTGAGGCGGGCATCGTCGGCGGGCTGCACTTCGTTGCAGAGCGCGAGGGCGGCCGTTTGGCATTCTTCCTCGCTCAGGCGCACTACCTGCGAGATGCGCTGGCCCCGCGCGCACAGCGCGGCCACGTTGAGCAAACGGCGCAGGTCGGCCTCGCCGTAAGTACGGATATTGGTAGCAGTACGACTGGGATGCAGCAAATTATAGCGCTGCTCCCAGATGCGAATCGTATGAGCCTTTACTCCAGAGAGCTGCTCAAGGTCGCTGATAGAATAACGGGCCACGGCGTTGGAAGGTAACTAATCAGAATAAAACTTTTCTGGGGCGGCTCGTTGCCGAAGGCCGCCCCAAAAAAGGTCGAAGAAATAAGTAATAGCTTAATAAATTGTAGACAGTGCTTTCTACTTAATCCGCAAACCTAGCAAATGGTTTGCCAGCGGCGCCATACTAAGTAGTAGTGGGTTGCTCGCGGCGGGCGGCCTGCTCGCGCGCCAGGCGCAGGTATTTGGGCGACACCCACAGCAGGCCAAACTCCTCGGAGTGGTCGCGGCCCTGGGTTTTGTGGTGCATTTTGTGGGCCATGTTAAGGGCGCGCAAGTACACGTTGTCGGTTTTTTTCCAGAAGGGCAACCGGCCGTGAATCAGCCCGTCGTGCACGAAAAAATACACCGTGCCGTAGGCCGCAATGCCCGCGCCTACCCAAAACCACCAGCGCCCGCCATTATCGCCCGTAATAAATAGCACCGCCGAGATAGCCCCATAAATCACAAAAAACCAATCATTTCGCTCAAACGGGCGCGGGCTAGGCCGCACGTGATGCGAACGGTGCAGCACCCACAGCGGGCCGTGCTGCACGTATTTGTGCATAAACCACGCCCAAAACTCCATGAAGGCGAACGTACTAAGCGTGATGAGGATGGCGGCGAATGAGTGCATAAAAGCGACTGTCATGCAGAGCGCAGCGAAGCATCTCGCGTGGTGCAGTAAATCCTTTCGCATTGATTACTGCACCACGCGAGATGCTTCGCTGCGCTCTGTATGACACTTTAGTAATCAGCGTGACAGCTTTAGTTAACTTACCACTCTACCCGGTCTTTGTTTAAAAACCCGGCGATGCCGCGGCGGTAGTCGTCGGTGGCGCGGGCGTCGGCGTTGCGCTCGGCGGCGTAGCGCAGGCCTTCTTCGAGGCTGAGGGCGGGCAGTTGGGCGATGAGCTCCTTGGTCATTTCCATGCTGCTACCCGAGTTCTCGCGGGCCAGGCGCAGGGCGTATTCGCGCACAGTATCGGCCAGCTCGTCGGCCTCGACCAGAAAGGTAACGAGCCCGTAGTCAAGCGCTTGCTGGGCCGTGAAGATGTCGCCGCTCAGCAGCAGCTGCTTGGTGCGGGCTTCGCCCAAGCGGCGCACCAGGAATACGCTCACGATGGCGGGCAAAAAGCCCAGCTTTACTTCGGTGAAGCCGAACTTGGCTTCGGGCACGGCGAAGGTAAAATCGCAGAGCGCGGCCAGGCCGCAGCCGCCGGCCAGGGCATGGCCCTGCACCTGCCCGATAACGATTTTCTTAAGGGTGTAAATCTGGTGGAACAGCTGCATGAGGTGCGTGCTGTCGGCCAGGTTTTCCTGGTAGGTATTAGCCTGTAATTCTTGCAGATACTTGAGGTCAGCACCGGCGCAGAATACGTCGCCGCTGGCGCGCAGGATGATGATTTTCACGTCTTCGTCGACTTCGGCGGCCTCGAAGGCTTGCTTGAGCTCGGTTACCACGTCGGCGCTGAGCGCGTTGCGCTTAGCAGGGCGGTTGATGGTGATATACGCCAAGCGGCCTTCTACTTCGTATTGTAGAAAGCGCAAGGCTAATAGCTCTTGGGTTGGATAGTGTTCCATAAGTATAAATACGGTAAAAGGTAATAAGCAGATGGTTGGGCGCGCCGCCAGCCATGCGCAATATACTTGCCAGAGGCGATTGAGGGGCAATTATTTTATAGGATAGAGATAAAAAAACGTCTGTCCTTGCGAGCGCAGCGAAGCAATCGCACTTGTTCGGCCGCACTGTTTGGGTGTCAGTCTAGTGCGATTGATTCGCTGCGCTCGCAAGGCCAAACGCCTTTTTTCGTACTCCTTAAACTCAACGCTTGCCCGCCAGCGCGTACACAAACGCGCCCTGCTCGTTCACGTCCCAGGTGCGGAAGCCAGCGGCGCGCAGCGCCGAATCTTGCCGGGCGATGTACCAGCGCTTGCACGACGAGTCGAACACTACCCGCGCCCGCGCGCCAAAGTGCGCGGCCAGCCCATCAGGGTACACGCGGGCATTGCGCCGCAGCACGATAACATCGGCCGGGAATTTGGCATTTTCACCAGCCAGCCGCCGCAGCCGGCCGCTCACGCAGGCCACCCGCAGGCCGCGCCAGCTGGCTAGCACCACCGGCGCGGGCGGGTAGCGGCGAGTAGAGTCAGCCAGCGTTGCCGCGCCGACTAGGCACGTGGGCACGGCAGCCCCGCGCCAGCCCACGCGGTAACGCGGCTGGCGCACGCGGCGCAGTATCAGGCTGGGCTTGAGGCGGTAGGTGCGCTCGGTTTCGGTGAGGGGCAGCGAGTCGAGGGTCACGAACTCGGGGGCCGCGCCCTGCCAGAAGCCCACCACCGAGCGGCGCGGAATACTGTACACTACAAACTCGCGCACTGGCGCGACCTCGGCGGCTTCGGCTACCCGGCTGCCCGCGTAGCAGCTCAGCAACAGCAGCGCCAGCCCGGCCCAGGCCAGCCGGGGCTTGGCAAAAAACGCGCACATTACCACGATGAGCAGGAAAATCAGCAGCGTCTGGGTTTGGTTGAGATGCACGCCGCCCACTACCGCGCCGGGCAAAAGCCGGCCGATGAGGAAGATATACTCATTGAATAGCCAAATGGAGGCCTGAAACACGTAGCCCACGAGGCGCGGCAGCCAGTCGAGCCACGGCAGCCACAGCGCCGGCAGCGCCACCAGCCCTTTCACCACGAGCAACACCACGCCGATGTACACCGCAATGCTGGAAATGGGCACCGCGATAAGATTGGACAACAAAAAGCTGAACGGAAACTGGTAGAAGTAATACAGCCCCAGTGGAAACGTTGCAACCTGCGCTGCTACCGAAAGCGCGGTTATTTCCCAGGCTGCATTGGCTACCCACGCCGCCCAGCGCGTGAGGCGCTGCTGCAGCGGCGAGTGCCAGCTGCGCTGCCGGTCGAGCACGAAATTGCGGGCATCGAACCAGCGCACGAGGCGCGGCTGCAAATACACGATGCTGAGCACGGCCAGAAACGAAAGCTGAAACCCCACGTCGCAAAGCAGGTAGGGATTGTAGAGCAGCAGCAGAAAAGCGGCCGCGCTCAGCGTGTTGAAGATGCTCGTTTGGCGCTCAAACGCCTGACCCACACTCACCAGCGAAAACATTACCGCCGCCCGCAGCACCGAGGCTGACAGCCCCGTGAGAAAGGCGTAGCTCCAGATAAACGCCAGCCCGAGCCCCAGCGTGAGCAAGCGCCGCCGCCACACCGGCCCGCTCATGGGTAGCCGCAGCAGCAGCCATTGCAACGCCGCAAACAGCAGCCCTACCTGCAAGCCCGACACCGCCATGATGTGCGTGGTGCCCGTGTTGGCATACGCCTGCTTGGTAGCGGTATCAATGTCGTCGCGGAAGCCCAGCACCAGCGCTGTGCCCAGCGCGTACTCGCGCGGGCTACGTACATATGCCTTAAACACGCCATCGAGCACGCCCGCCGCCCGCTGGCTGAGGGCAATGGCTGCGCTCAACGGCTCGTGGCCCAGCACCTTATACTGGCCCTGGTGGACGAACTGCGAGTGATAAACCTGATGGTACTGTAAATACCGCCGGTAGTCGAACTCGCCGGGGTTGGCGGGGCCTTTGCTGAGCTCGGGCGTGCCTTTTACCAGCCACTCCTCACCATAGCGCGGGGCGGGCACGGTGGCATTGGTTTCGTGGCGCGGCAAGCTGATGCGGATGCCGCCCGTGGCCGCCTGCCAGCGCCCGGCCACCCGCACCGCCTGCACGCGCACGGTGGTGGCAAAGGTGTTGGCGCGCACTACGGGCGCTTCGTCTACCACGGCGCGGTAGTACTCGATGCGCGGGGCGAAATGGCCCAGGTGGTCGGCGCGGCGGTTTTCGGTGTAGCCTTGGATACGGGCAAAACCTAGTACGCCCACCGCCAGCAGCCCCAGCAACCCTGCCGCGTCGGCAGCGGCGGGCCACCGCTGGCTCCACAGCAGACCATAAATTAGCACCAGACTGGTGGCCCAGGGCGCGGCGCTGCCGGCCCAATTTTGGCCCAGGTAGAGGTAGGCCGCGATGCCCGCGATAAAGGCCAGCGCCACGCGCAGCAAGGGAGCCGACGACCAATTGAGCATAAAAGCGGAAGCTGTTTTTAGCTCCGCAATATAGCTAAGCCGCTACGCAAGCACCATCTTGTAGTGTTGAATGTCACACTCTTCAAACATCTCCCCTACCTTTTGAAAGCCCGTGCGCTCGTAGAGCGGGATGGCGCGCAGTTGCGCGTGTAAATACACCTGGGCCGCGTCCGGGGCTTCGGCCTGCACATCGGCCAGCACCTGCTGCACGAGGGCGGTGCCTACGCCGTGGCCTCGATAAGCGTCGAGCACGGCGAAGCGCTCCAGCTTCACGCCGTTTTCGGTGGGGCGCCAGCGGGCGGCCCCGGCGGGCTGGCCGTCTACCAGGGCCAGGTAGTGGCGGGTGGTGCGCTGGCGGTCGTGCTGGTCGTACTCGTCGTCGGCGGGCACGCCCTGGCCTTCGACAAATACTTTTTCGCGGATGGTGAAGGCGGCGTCAAGGTCGCGCAGGTCGGTGATTTTGGTGACGGTGGTCATGTTATGGTTGTGGTCTGGCACACTACAAAAACGTCTGTCATGCTGAGCTTGCCGAAGCATCTCTACCGCACTGCCTAAACGGGAGCAACGGTGCGGTAGAGATGCTTCGGCAAGCTCAGCATGACAGACGCTTACTTACTCATTTAGTTTTTCTAGCGCCGCTTACAGCGCCTGCTCGTGGTTTACGGGCAGCTCGTCGGTGGGCAGGTCGTAGTTGCGGTCGTCGGGGTGGCGGCGGTCGCGGTAGCCGTTGCTGGGGCGGTGGTCGTCGCGGCCGAATGCACGGTCGTTGCCCTCGCGACGGCGCTGCTTGAACTCGGCCTCGCGGCGCTGCTCGGCCACGTCGAACTTGTCGTAGGCCTGCACGATTTCCTTTACCAGGCGGTGGCGCACCACGTCGTCGGCGTTCATCTCTACGAAGCCGATGCCGGGCACATCTTTCAGAATATCAAGCGCCTGCATGAGGCCCGATTTCTGGCGGGTGGGCAAGTCAATCTGGCTGCGGTCGCCGTTCACCATCACCTTCGCGCTCGGGCCCATGCGGGTCAAAAACATCTTAATCTGCGAAGGCGTGGTATTCTGCGCCTCGTCGAGCAGCACGAAGGCGTTGTTGAGCGTGCGGCCGCGCATGTAGGCGAGCGGGGCGATTTCGATAATCTTGTTTTCCTGGTAAAACTTCAGCTTCTCAGCCGGAATCATGTCCTCCAGGGCATCGTAAATCGGGCGCAGGTAGGGGTCTACTTTCTCCTTCATGTCGCCGGGCAGGAAGCCGAGGCTTTCGCCGGCCTCCACTACGGGGCGCGAAATAATAATTTTTTTCACCTCCTTATTCTTCAGCGCCCGCACGGCCAGCGCCACCGAAATGTAGGTTTTGCCGGTGCCGGCGGGGCCGAGCGTGAAGGTGAGGTCGTGCTTCATCACGGCATCGACCAGCTTTTGCTGGTTGGGCGTTTTGGCCTTGATGACGCCGCCCTTAGCCCCAAATAAAATAACGTCGGGCGAGGCGGCGAGCACGCGGCTTTCGGCTTCCTCGGAGGTAGTGGAGAGGTGCAGGTTCACGTCGCGGTCGGTCACGACGCCGTATTGGTGGTAGTGCTCAATGAGCGAGCTCAGAATATCGTTGACCCGCGAAATAACTTCGGTGGGGCCTTGAATCTTGATTTCGTTGCCGCGCGAGACAATCTTAGAGCCCGGAAAAGCGGCCGCGATGCGGCGGATATTCTGGTTGTCGGCCCCCAGGAACTCAACCAGGGAGACGTTTTCGAGGGTGATGACTTTTTCGACCAAGCGAAGAGCGGGAAAAAAGGCGGGAAAAAAGATGAAGCGGCTGGCTAGCTGGCTGACAGGCGTTCGGTTGGTACCGTTTCTGCCAGGGGCCCGATTGCGGCCCGATTACTTCTATAACCGGAGTACTTTTGCGGCCGTTCCAGCCGGCTGCCGGCAACTTAAACAATACTACGCAAAATCGGACAACTGGGGGCATGGGGGTCTTAACGCTACTGACGGATTTTGGCTACCGCGACCACTACGTGGCCGCGCTCAAGGCCCGTTTGCTCCAGCTGGCCCCTACCCTGCCGGTGCTCGACATCACGCACGGCGTGGAGCCCTACAACATCGCGCACGCGGTACACGTGCTGCGGGCGGTGTTTCGCGACTACCCGGTGGGCACTACCCACCTCATCGCGGTGAGCGACTACGGGGCCAGCCCGGCCGGGGCCGTGGCCGCACCCGCCTGGCACGCTGCCCAGCACGAGGGGCACTACTTCGTGGCGGCCGATAATGGCCTCCTGTCGCTGCTCTGCGACGGCCCGCCCGAGCGCCTGGTGCGCCTGAGCGCCGTGGCCCCGCCTACCGCGCCCACGGTGGCGACCGTGCTGCCCAGCAGCACGCCCGTGGCGGCCAGCCTCAACCCCACCCGCGACGTGCTGGCCCCCGCTGCCGTGAGCCTCGCCTTAGGCCACCCGCTCGACAGCCTGGGCTTGCCAACTACTGAATTTTACTCGCTCACCAACCGCCAGGTGCGCCTGCAAGACAACCGCGTGACCGGCCACGTGGTACATGTGGACCACTACGGCAATCTGATTACCAATATCTTGCGCGAAGCGGTGGAGGTAACGGGCCGGGGCCGGGTGGCCACCATCAAGTTTGGCCGCGAGGCCGTGCGCGAGCTGCGCCCGCACTTCGCCGCCGCCCCGCCCGGCGAAATCGTGTGCACCTTCAACCCGCAGGGCTGCCTGTGCATCGCCATCAACCAGGGCCACGCCAGCGAACTGCTGGGGCTGTATTTCGATTCGCAGGTGGATGTGTGGTTTGAGGAGCGCCCGCTGGCGGCGGCCGACGCCGCGCGCTAAAAACGGGGCGTTGCGGTAGTGCAGTAGCGCGAACTTTGTAGTTCGCGTTTTTGAGCGTCCGAACGGGGCAAAACGCGAACTACAAAGTTCGCGCTACAAGCTCGCCGTTACCCTACCGCCGAAACTCCGAGCGGCGAGGCAACCAAGACGGTTACTAAATACGTTCTTACCTTGCGGCTAATGGCATTAGCCAAGCGCGCCACCCGCAATGTCCGACGAATCAACGCCCAAGCCTGTTTCTGCTGCTTCTATCGAGCTGAAAGACGCGATAGCTTCTGCCTGGGTTTTGCTGGCGGGGCTGTTGCCGGGCAAGCTCGCGCCCATCGCGGTGGGGGCGCTTGCGCCTTTCGTGGGGCGGGGCGGGGCTTGGCTGGTGCAAGAGCACGCGCAGGAGTGGGTGGCCGACCGCAAGGCCTCGGCCGTGACGCGCCGAGCCGAGCGCTACCTCGCCCAGATGGAAAAGCGCGCCAAGCGCCTGCCGCCCAACTCGCCCGCCCGCGTGCAGCTAGAGCAGCAGGTACTGGAGCTCAGCAAAAGCATACACGAGCACCGCATGAGCGAGCTTATCGTGGTGAGCACTAAGCCCCTGCCGGAAACAAAATAGCCTGGCGAGTGGCCAGGCTGGGCACTACCGAAAAGTGGGGCGGGCTACTTGGCCAGCTCCAGCAATTGCTCGACGGCCGTGGGGCTGTAGTTGCGCGGGAGGGTGGCCGTTTTGCCGGTGCGCGTGTTCACTACCGTTATCTCCGCCCTATCAAATTCTTTCGCCATGCCTCTGTATTTGACGTAGGCCAGGCCCGCCGCCAGGCTCGAAGCAAGAGCCGCCAGAACCGAAATGATAGTCGCCTGCATAAGAGCTAGTAATAGTAATGCAAAGTAACGGACTTTTTCGAATTTTGGTTTATCGGCGGGTGTAGAACGAGCGTCATGCTGAACGCAGTGAAGCATCTCTACCGATTCGTTGAACGGCCCGGAGGAATCGGTAGAGATGCTTCACTGCGTTCAGCATGACCCGTTTTTTGTTTTTCCTAACCAGGAAATACGTCTGTTGGCTCACCCAAAACGAAAACCGGCGCGTAAACAAGCTATAGAGCTCGTTTGCGCGCCGATTAGGCGGGGCCTTGCGGCTTTACTACATCTTGTTGGTAGTGTCAGCCTGAGCGGCACCCGAGTCAGCGGTTACCTCCACCGTCTTTTGGTCGGATACTACTTCGGCGGTTTTGCCGGGGTCGGTGGCTTTGGGCTCGCTGGAGCAGGAGGACAGCAGCACGCCCAGGGCCAGGGCCGGGCCGGCGAGCCACAGCGGGCGGCAGGATAGCGGATTCATACGCGAAGACAGGATTTATGAGAAGAAAGAGCTCAACTTTACGGGCCACTCGGGCCGCAGGTTAGGCGGCAAGCGGTTATTTCTCACTTCGTTCTGATTTTGGCTATGCTCCTGCGCATCGTTCGCCTCACGTTTGACCCCGCCCAGGTGCCGGCTTTTCTGGCTTTGTTTCGCGCCTCGGAGGCCCGCATCCGGCAGCAGCCAGGGTGCCAGCACCTCGAATTGTGGCAGGATGCCGACCAGCCGCACGTCTACTGCACCTACAGCCACTGGCTCGACGCGGCGGCGCTCGATGCCTACCGCCGCTCGGCGCTGTTTGGGGAGGTGTGGCCGGCCACCAAGCGCCTGCTGGCCGCGCCTGCGCAGGCGTTTTCAGTGGTGCGGGCGGGCTGAGGCGCGGCAAATTTGCCGCGCCGGCCAACTACTTGCCCTGCCTGGCGGTAGTTGACGTAAACCGAGGCCCTGCAAATCGCCTGTCATTGCGAGCACAGCGAAGCAATCGCACCTGTTCAGCCGCGCCGTTCGGGTGCGATTGCTTCGCTGCGCTCGCAATGACAGACGGTTTTCTACGACTCTTTAGCCCTACTCCCCCTCCCCCATGCCCGACGCCCCCAACTACTTCGCCTTCTACGGCCTGCCCGAAGCCTTTTTGCTCGATGAGGCCGCGCTGAAAAAGAAGTACTACCAGCTCAGCCGCGAGCTGCACCCCGATTTCCACGCCCAGGCCACGCCCGCCGAGCAGGCCGAGGCCCTGCGCCTGAGCACCCTCAACACCGACGCTTACCGCACCCTCGCCGACCCCGACGCCCGCATGGCCTACCTGCTAAGCCAGCACGGCCTGCTCGAAGAAGGCAGCGCCCAAAACCAGCTGCCGCCCGACTTCCTGATGGAGGTAATGGAGCTGAACGAGCAGCTGATGGAGCTAGAAATGGAGCTCGACGCGGCCGCCACCGCCCAGGTAGCCGCCGACGTGACGGCCCTGGCCGATACGCTCGACGCTGGCATTCAGCCGGTACTGGCCGGCTACGCCCAGCTGCCGCCCGACCACCGCCCCGCCGCCCTGGCCCAGATTAAAACCTATTACCTAAAAAAACGCTACCTCTTGCGGCTTCGGCAACAAGTAGCTACCTTTGCGGCCCGCTCGTGAGCTACCGGCCGCGCGGAGTAGTTGCCTGGATGGCGGAACCGGTAGACGCGATGGTCTCAAACACCATTACCGCAAGGTGTGCCGGTTCGACTCCGGCTCCAGGTACTGAAGCAACGCAAAAGCCCCTTCTCAGCAGGACTGAGAAGGGGCTTTTTCTTTTCTACTGATTATTAAGGCTCAATTACAAACCGATAGTCTGCAAGATTTTTTAAATCTGGGTTTAATCAATGATGAAATAATCCTGAAGCCCTATCATATTCCAAAGAATCTAAATACTCAACCACTTTAATTAGGCCCAGGTATTCTTTACCAAAATCATTTAAATCTTTAACATTTTTATTATACCAGTCTGATGATTCAGGTGTAGCGTGAACATTTCCATGTCTATTCATTACAATCTGGTCAAGCAAAGAAATATCACGAGCAACAAATTTCCCTGCCGCAATACCTCCTATTATATCGAAATTAATTACACTTATAAACTTCTGCTTTATATTTTTAAATTCTGGATTATTAAGACTTTTTAAGTCGTTAAAAACAGCTTCAAGCTGAGCCCCTGTATCACCACGCATTTTACAGCAATTATACAGAATATGCTTTACAGAACCCTCTAAGAATCTAGTAGCCAACACATAAACAGTCAGATTTAGCAGAGATTGAATCTTTATTGTAGCATGACTATCTGCTTTCAACTTTTCAATAGCCGAAATATTTCCGTCTAATTCAGCTCTGAATACATTAAGGTCGGGCGCATTAAATGGCATTACTTATTTCCTAAAAAATATTGCCTAGCTAATCCAATCCTTCCTGTAACATTTGATTCAGACGAAGTACTATATTTAATATAGCGCCTATAATCTTCATCTTGTAAGAGCCGCTGGTAACTTCCCTTCATGTCTACAATTGTACCACCAGAATGTAATATCTGAGCTACACTAACCATAATTGAGTCACAAACAGACTTATTAAGGGTTCTTTCCGGCTTGAAAGCGTTAGGCCCAATACCATTTAGTATCGCGTTCACAGTACTCGTAAAAAGAGCTGAGTTTTCACCTGAGAAATCGTCATTATCCTTATTATTTTTTTGAAAGGTTGACAGAAATTCTCGCATAGACTCTTTATATATTTTCAAACCATGAAACAATGCCAAAAATCGCAAAACAAGCTCTACATCACGTAGCCTACGTTCAGGTGCGGACCTACCCAACAAAACTCGCCAATCGTTGTTTTTATTAAGGTCAATCAATTGCATATTGAATGGCCCCGTATAGACACAATTACGAATTTCCTGGTCTGTCAGCGGCACACCTCCTGTGTTCAGTCGATGAAATAAATCATGAACTACCCTTGGCCGAAAATTAATATCCTCTATGACCGTAGTATTCAAAACCGCGTTATTAATTCTACGCTTATACTTTGGCTCTAATTCAACGAATGCTTTACCATCCCACTCTCTATCCTTGAGCCCTTTAAGCGTGAATAATGTTGACTGGCCATTACTTAAGAAGCTACCTGTTATATAATAGTATGCAGCCTTCAGTCGTTGCTGCCCATCTATTACAACATAGCTCTCATCTTCTTTATTCTTGCCTAGAAAAATGCTTGGTATAGGCAATCCAGTAAGTAAAGAATCAATAAATAGACTAGCTCTACTAATATCCCAAACAAAGTCACGCTGAAACTCCGGCTTTAAATTAATCTCTTCGTTATCTATTTTTAGCTTAAGAACCTCGACAGTATTAGCAATATTGTATGAAACAATTTTAGTCAGGTCAGTAATAGGTGACTCCTCAATAGGCTCAAATTCGTCGTTTTCAAATTCGAGGTCGGCTTTATCTTCAGCAACTGTGCTCATTTTAACGGATTGGGAAGAAGTAAAATATTTCTAGAAACTACAAGCACTAACAGCGTAAGGTGCTTTCCGGTCACAAGATAGTTATACAGCAGCTCACCGCACAATAAAAATTACTATTCTTTAATCTTTATTGTACGCACCCCTACCTAGGCAGCCGCACCGTGAAGGTGGAGCCCGCGCCCAGCTCGCTGGCGACCTCGATGGTGCCGCCGGCGTTGTCGATGAGCTTTTTGATGGAGTAGAGCCCCACGCCCGAGCCCTCGACGTGGGGATGCAGGCGGCGAAACAGCCGAAACAGGTCGCTGAGCTGCTCGGGGCTCATGCCCAGGCCGTTGTCTTGCACCGTGAGGGCTACCTGGCCGGGGGTGCAGCGGGCGGTGAGCTGCACCACGGGCGGCCGGTCGGGGTGGCAGTACTTGAGGGCGTTGCTGACCAGATTGAACACGATGCTGCGCAGCTGCCGAAACGAGTTTAGCGGCTGCGCGCAGTCGTGCAGGGTTACGCGCAGCTGGCCTTTGCTGGCCTCGAAGGCCGGGGCCAGGTCGAGGCGCACGTGCTCGATGAGGGTAGCCAGGTCTACCTCGTCGGGCTGCCCGAGGCCTACCTGCTGAAGCTCGGCCACGTTGGCCAGGTGGCCCAGCGTGTGCTGAAAGCGGGCTACCGAGTCGCGCACCAGGTGCAGCAGGTGGGCCACGGCCGGGCGCTGGGCCTCGGCGGCGGGCAGCTCTTCGTGCAAGGCATTGAGCAGGCCCTCGATGTTGGCGATGGGCGCTTTGAGGTCGTGCGAGGCCGTGTACACGAAGGTATCGAGGTCGGCGTTGGTGCGCGTGAGCTGGGCGTTGGCCTGGTAGAGCTCGGCGTTGGTGGCTTGCAGCTCGGCCACGAGGGCTTGCACGTCTTCGGTGCGAGCCTGCACGCGGGCTTCCAGCTCGTGGTTGAGTTGCTCGATTTGGCGGCGCGCCCGCACCTGCGCGGTTACTTCGGTGGCCACTACCATCGCCCCGCTGATGCGGCCGTCGGCCTCGGCCATGGGCACGTACACAAAGTCCCAGAACACGGTTTCGCGCTGGCCGTGGCGGTCGTGCTGGGCTTCCATGCCCTGCACCACCACGGGCCGGCCGGTGTGCATCACGCCATCGAGCAGCTCCTCGTAGCCCATGCCGGCCACCTCGGGCAGGGCCTCAAACAAGCCCAGTCCGACGATATCCTCCGGCCGCCGCCCCCACAGGCGGCACACCGTGGGGTTGGCCAGCTCGATAGTGTAGGTGGGCCCCCGGTACACGGCAATGGCCAGCGGCGCTTGCTCGAACACCCGCTGGAGTTCGCCGCGCTGGCGCTCGGCCTCGGCCTGGGCGGCGGTTAGCGCCTGGGTGCGCTCGCGCACGCGGGCTTCGAGCTCCTGGTTGGCCTGCTCCAAGCGCTGGCGGGCCACTACCTGCCCCGTCACGTCGAGGGCCACGCAGCTGATGCGGCTGATGTGCCCCTGGGCATCGCGCAGGGGCTGAAACACGAACGTGAAGTAGCCGACCTGGCCGGGCGCGTGGCGCGGCAGGTGCGCGGCGTATTCTTCCAGTAGCACGGCCTCGCCGGTTTCCGATACTTGGCGCAGCAGCTCCGGAATGCCCTGGCTGGCCAGCTCGGGCAGCACCTCGAAGTAGGGCCGCCCCAGCGCCTGCGCCGGCGCGGGGCCCAGCAGCTCGCCCATGCGCGGGTTGTATAGCTCAAACACGTAGTCGGGCCCCTGCACCACCCACACGCCGGCGGGGGCTTGCTCAAACACGGTTTCGATGAGCTGCTGCTGCCGCTCCCGCTCTTGCTGGGCGGCGCGCTCGCGGGCCTGGCTGGCTTGCAGCTCTTGCCGCGCGGCCTCGGTGCTGAGCGTGATGAGGTCGAGGTAGTGCGTCACGAGCAGGTCGCCGGCCCGCTGCACCGCTAGTTGGTAGGCGCTGTCGAAGCCCTCGCCCTGGTACGCAAACGTGCGCTCGACGTGCTCGCCGCTGGCAAAAGCCTGGCAGTAGTGCGCAAACAAACCCGTAGGCCCGTGCTGCGGCATGTGCTGAAGCAGCGTGACGGTGGGCCGGGCCGGCAAGCCCAGCATACGCTGCGCGGCTGGGTTGACGCGGTGAAAGGTAAAATCCACGATGGTCTGCGCCGCGTCGTACACCGGGGCCAGCAGCACCGCATTGGTGGGCAGCAGGTCAAACAGCACCTCAAGCGCGGCGGCGGTAGCGTCAGTAGCTTGCATAGCGAAAAATACTACCGAAGCCGGCTTTGGGTTGGCTGGGGACCGACCTCGTAAGCTGGCTTTTCAGCCCAACTCGCAACGCAGCAAACACATCAACAACAAGACCCCGCAGCCGCCCGCTAGCGCACCAGCTTGAGCGACTGCTGCTGCTGGCCCTGCTGCACGCGCAGCACGTAGAGCCCCGCCGCCAGCCCGGCCGGCCCGAGGGGCGGTAGCGTGGTAGTGCCCGCGCGCAGCAGCACCTCCTGCTGGCCGACTACCCGCCCCAGCCCATCGGTGAGCAGGCAGGTGGCCGGCCCCGGCTGGGCGGCCGTGATGGCCAGCGCGAGGCTGGCGGCCCCGGGCACCAAAGCCAACTGCAACGGCGCGCCCGTGGGCACGGCCAGCGTACGCACCGGCGAGTAGCTGCCAGTGCCATCGGCATCGACCTGGCGCAGGCGGTAGTACACCAGCGGCGCGGCGTAGCGGGTTAGGTTGTAGTCTACAAACTGGTAGGCGCGCGCCGTGGTGGCGGTGCCCGCGCCCGCTACCCGCCCTAGGGTTGTGAAGGTGCGGCCATCGAGGCTACTCTCTACTTGAAAATAGGCATTGTGCTGCTCCGAGGCCGTGGCCCAGGTCAGCAGCCCATCGGCACCCTGCGGCTGGGTTGCGAAGGCGGTCAGCACTACGGGCAGCGGCGCGATACCCGTGGGCTCAAAAACCAATGAAAACCGGGTATCGGTGAAGTAGGTACCGCCCGTGTTGGCGCTGTCCTGCACGAAGGCATACGCAGAGCCGGCGCTCAGCAGCTGGCGGGTTTGCAGCTCCGCATCGGCCAGGTACACGTTTGCAAAGCCAAAATTGAGCAGCCGGCTCACCGACAGCGTATACTGGCCGCCCGAGGGCACGCCCACGGTCAGGCCCACCGCAGAGGTGGCTACAAAAAACGCCGGTGGCAACGCGTTGATGGACAGCTGCAAGCTGTCGGGGGTGATGCTGCCCAGGTTCAGCCCCGTCGAGTTGGGCAGCTTGGAGGCGTCGTAGTCGGCATCGAAGCCCGTAGTAGCGTCGGCCTGTAGGTAGATAATCGTTTGGTCGGCGAGGGAGCTGGCCGCGCCCTTCAGCGTAAGCGCAAGTTCCGGGGCCTGCGCCCGGCCGCCCAGGGCCAGCAGCCACAGCACCAGCAGCCCCACCCACCGCGCCGCCCGCCGCCCTACCCCTGCCCACTGTTCGATACGACCCATAGCTGTTTGGTAGATAAACGACCTGTCGGCTTCCAGCGCGCACCTCCTTTGAAGGGTAATAAAGCACAAGCTCCAAGACCGATAAGCTTGTCAGTTTTTTTTAATGGCGCTCTTAGCGCGCAGCCGCGGCCGCATCGGTAGGCGGCTGCGCGCTTTGCAGCCACAGCAGCGGCACCAGCACCATCAGGGGCAGCGGCGACAGCAACCCGTGCAACAGCTGGCTGGCCAGGCTGGTAAAGAGCGGCAGCCCCGCCGCCTGCCCCAGCAAGATGAGCAGTAGGCTCGCCAACCCGAAGCCACCGTAGATGCGCAGGCTCCAGCGCCAGCCCCGCCCCGCCGGCAGCAGCGCGCACAGCAGGCCTATGCACAAGCCCACGTAGGTGACATCGTACAGCAGCTCCACCACCACGCTGTGGGGGTGGGCCGTGAGGCGCTGCAAGCTGCGCTGGGCCGCCGCGTTGGCCGCGCTGAGCCACGCCGGCGCGGGCAGCAGGCCGCTGAGGCGCTGCCAGCTGGCCTCAAGGCCGGCGCACAGCTCGTCTTCAAAAAGCCGAATGAGCACCAGCAGTGCTACCAGCCCATAGCACAGCGCCCGCCGGGCCGGCGCGAGCCCGCTCAGCAGGCCCGGCGGGCGGCGGGCGGCTGAAGCCGGCAGGGGGGCATCAGGCGGCATACGCGGCAGCAGAAGGTGCCGGCCGGGTGGCCAGGCGCGTGGCCCACCACATCCAGAGGCCAAAAATGCTGGCGTACACGATGGCCGTGAAAGTGTAGTGGTGGTTGAAATCTACCGTCTGGTGCGAGTAGTAGTTATTGAGGCACAAGGCCATAATGCGCAGCACATTCAGCGCATAAATCAAAAACAGTCCCAGCGGCACAAACCAGAGCTTGCGACGCCACGGGCCGGGAAAAGCCAGCACGAAGCCGCCAAACAACGCGTATAGCACCAGGCCGTTGCACTCGTGGCCCACGATTACAGCGGGCTGGCCTTGCAAGGTCATCAACGGGCGGGCACCGGCCGAAACGGTGACGGCGTAGCCCAGCAGCCGCAGGCCGGCCGCGCTCACGCTGGCCAGGTTATTCGACAAGGCCACGTCGAGGCGGCCATCGGCGGCCAGGTAGTGCTCGTAGCCAAAAAACCAGAGCAGGTAGAAGGCTCCCGCCAGCACCGCGAAGCGAATAAGTGGCGCGGGCGCGGTAGACGAAGACGAACGGAGCATACGTGAGAAAGGCCACCCGACTCATGCTGGCCGGCCGGCTGGTGGTAGTAGCAGCAAAACCCAGGCTAGGCGGGCGGCCGGGGCCGCCCGCCCGCTTAGCAAAACTACGCCTTGCGGCCGCGCAGGCGGCGCACGGCGTAGGCCGCGCCCCCGGCCAGCAGCACCGAGATGCCGCCATCGATGGGAGCGGGCGTGGGGCCACCCGAGCTAGGCTGGGCGTGGCTCACGAAAGCGAGTAGCAAAAGGGAGGCGAGAAGGGAAAGATTACGCATGGGTGTGGGGGTGAAAGAAATTGACAATGTAAATAAAGCAGTAAAAAATGACAAAAAAAAGCCCCGCCACTAAATTAGCGGCGGGGCTTCAACCTAGTGGGTTGCGGGCGCTTAGCTCACAGCCCAGGTTAGCTATTCAATCACCAGCTTCTTCACCACTACCCCTTGGCTGGTGGCCAGGCGCAGCGAGTAAACGCCGGTGGCCAGCTCGGCCAGCGGCAGGGTGTGAGTAGCCAGGCCAGCGGGCAGCTGCTGGGTGCGCACCACCCGGCCCAAGGCGTCGAGCAGGCTAGCCGACACGGGCTGGCGGCTCAGGCCGAGCGGCAGCTCGATGGCCACCTGCGTGCGGGCCGGATTGGGGTACAGCCCTACCTGCTGGGCCAGGGCGGCCGGCACGGTGGCCAGCACCTGCTGCGGCGAGAACACCAGCTCGAAGCGCGTGGTATTGAGCGCCGCCGCATTGCTTATCGTAAACTGGTAGATGGGCTGCTGGCGCAGGTCGGTGAGCGTACCCAGCTGGCGGTCGCGCAGGTACACGGGCACGGCGCTCAGGTTCAGCAGCTGGCTGGCCTCCAGGGTGTAGGTGCCGGCGGCGGGCACACCCAAGGCTAGGGGCAGCACGCGCTGGGTGGTGCCCAGCGGCTCCTGCCCGTCGATGGCCAGGCGCTTGGTAGCCGAAAGAATAGTGCTCAGATTGAGGCCACTAGGATTGGGTAGCTTCTCGGCGTCGTACTGCGCGTCGAAGGCGGCGCTGGCCCCTTGTTCAAAATACACGAAGGCCGCGTCGCTCAAGCTGCTGCCCGTGCCTTGCAGGGTGAGCTGCACCAGGGACCGGGTTTCGGCCGTGCGCGCGTAGGCCGGGTTCTGGTAGGTAGTCAAGCGCTGGGCGTTGCGGAAGGTCACCGAGCCCGTGGTCTGGCCATCCGGCACTTGCACGAAGAAGCCCTGGCCCTGGGCGATGACGGGGCTGATGGTGCCGACGCCATTGTTATATACCCCATACACGCCGGTGTAGGGGTTGGCCGGGTCATTGCTACGGTACACGTACATCGCGCCGCTCAAGTTAGGGCGGTCAGCGGCCGCTACCTGCGACCAGTCCAGCGGCGCGGGGTAGGGGTTGCCAATCAGGCTGTAGCCGTTGGTGGCCGCGGCGGGCCCGCTATTGGCCACGCTCACCGTTTGGTCGCCATTGTTGAGCGTGCCGGTGAAGCTCCAGGTCTGCCCGCCGCCGATGAGCACGGTGTAGCCCTGGCCCACGTTCAGCGCGTCGGTGGTGGCACTGGGCGAGAACCAGCCCTTGTCGAAGGCGTTGAGGTTGTTGCTCGTGGTGGTCAGGCGGCTCTGGTCGTAACCGTACACGGTGGGGAAAGGCGTCACCAGCAGGGGCGTGGGCGAGGTGTTGTAGGTCGGATTCACCACCGGCGTGAAGCCGCTCGTCGTGAGGCTGTTCACTGTTTGCCCGCTCACGGCCGTCGATACGTGACGATAGCCCAGATTGGGGTTGAGGCTGGGGTCGATGTAGCGCTGCACCGTCACGTTGCCGTTCACCACGCCGCCGTTGTTGGTCACCTGCGCCGTGAGGTTGGCGGTGGAGAGCAGCGTGAAGGGGTTGCCGTTGGTGGCGAAGTTGCCGTTGAGCAAGAGCAGGCGCTGCACCGAGGTGCTGGCCGAGGTGCTTTGTTGCGCCCCGTTGGGGCCTACCGTCAGGTTCCAGAACCGGGTGTTGCTGCTGCCCAGGATGTTGCTCAGCGTCGTATTGCCCAGCAGCACCGTGCCGCCCGTAGGCTGGTAGGTACCGTTGTTGGTCAGGTCGCCCGCCACAACCAGCGTACCGCCGCTCTGCGTCAGGCTCGCGCCGCTATTAAGGGTGAAGTTGCGCACGTTGGCCGTGCCTGCGCTGATGTTCGGGAAGCGGCCGCCGCTGGGGGCGGTGGGGATGGTGGCGCTAATCGTGGAGCTGGGCAGCGTGTTCGACGACCAGTTGGTGGCCGTGAACCAATCGGTACTGACGTTGCCGGTCCAGGTCACGGCCGTCACGGCCGGAGCCGCGATGGTGAGCGTGTAGGAGCGCGAGCCGCTGTAGGGGCCGGGGGCCGCCGAGTTGTCGGTAGCCGTCACGGTGAAGTTGAACGTGCCGTTGGCCGCGGGCGTGCCCGAGAGGGTGCCGCCGCTGCTCAGGCTCATGCCCGCCGGTACTGCGCCGGCCGTGATGGCGTAGGTGTAGGGGCTAGTGCCACCCGAAGCCGAGAAGCTCAGGCTATAGGCCGTGCCCTGCGTGCCGTTGGGTAGCGAGGACGGCGCAATCGTGATGGTGGGGGCCTGGAAGGTGAAGGCGTACGCGACCGAAGCCGGGTTGTTGTTGCCAGCCTGGTCCTGGGCGGCGTTGGCCCGCACCTGCACCGTCAGGTTGCCCGCCCCGCTGGGCGTCACCTGGAAGGTGTAGGTGTTGCCGCTACCCGCCGTCGGGCCGCTCGTCACCGTGCCGCCGCTCACGGCGATGCCGGCACTGCTAAAGCCTGCTACGGGCTCGCTGAAGGTAGCCGTGAAGCTTACCGGCGAGGTCGAGGTCGTGCCGCCGTTGGCCACGGTGCTGCTGCTCAGCGCCACGGTCGGCACCGTGGTGTCCACCGTGAAGGAGTTCGTGTTTGAGTTGGCGCTCACGGTCGAGCCGCTGGTCTGGGCCGTGGCGTACACCTGATACGTACCGTTGGCCAGGGCCGTGGGCTGGGCCAGGGAGAAATTACCGCTGGCGTTGGCCGTAGTCGTGCCGATGGCCGAGGCCGTGCCCGAGTTCGGCCCTACGTACACCGTGACGGTGCTATTGGCTGGGGCCGTGCCCGAATAGGTAGGCTGCGGGTTGTTGGTCTGGCTGCCGTTAGCCGGCGTGGTCACCACCGGCGCGGCCGTCACCGGCTGCGGGTTGATGACGAGCGAGTAGTTACGCGGGCCGCTGTAGGGGCCCGGGGCCGTCGAGGCGTCGGTGGCCGTTACCGTGAAGCTAAACGTGCCGTTAGTCGTGGGCGTGCCCGCAATCGCACCGTTCGTTAAAGTCAGGCCCGACGGCAGCGCGCCAGCCGTGATGGAATAGGTGTAGGGAGCCGTACCACCCGAGGCCGACAACGCCTGGCTGTAGGCCGTGCCCTGCGTGCCGTTGGGCAGCGAGGACGGTGCAATCGTGATGGTGGGGGCCTGGAACTGCACGCTCACGCTGTTGCTGGTCGTGTTTGGCGTATTGTTGGCGTCGGTGGCGACGCTGGCGGCCAGACTCACCGCCACGGTAGTGCCCAGTGCGCTGGGCGTCACGGTGAAGGTGTAGGGGCCCGCGCCGCTGCCGCTGAAGCTGCCGCTGGTGATGGTGCCATTCGCTACCGTCACGTCCGAAGCCGTGAAGGTGGTGCCCACGCTCTGCGAGAACGTCACCGAGAACGGAATGGGCGTAGTGCTGGTGGGGCTAGCCGAAGTCGTGCTCACGGTGGCCGTGAGAGCCGGGGCCGTCACGCTGAACGAGGCCGAGGTAAAGGTGTCGTAGGTCGGAATGTTGTTCGACTGAATATTGCCGATAAATACGTCGTTGACGAACACGTTCAGGCGCTGGTCGAGCGAGGTATAGTTGCGCTGCAGGGCCCGGAAGCGCACCTGGTAGCTGCCCGTGGGCACGGCCAGGTTCTGCGTTACGTTGCCGTTGTTGCCAGCTGCGCTTTGCAGAAAGGCTACCGCGTCGCCGTCAGCGGCCGTAGAGCCGAAGGCGCTGTTATTGCGCGAGATGCCGGCCTGGGTGCCAAAGCTCCACGGGGAGGCGACCACACCTTGCTGCTGGTAGAGGTAGTTGCTGGCCTGCACGTTGTTGCTTTCGAAGCTGGCGTTTTGCACGGCATTGGCCACCACGGTGCTGGTGCCGCTTTGCAACACCTGCACCACATCCACGAAGGCCGTCACGTCGCTGTTGCCGCTGGCGCTACCCGCTCCCTGAATACGCAGGAGAGGCGCGGCGGCGAAGCTCTTGGTGATGGTGTACTGCTCGCCGCTGGTGTAGGGCACGTTGCTAATCGTGGGCGACACGCCCGTGGCATTGGCTACGTTCAGCGTCAGGGTACCATCGCCCGTGCCGGTGTTTACCACTACCGTGTAGGTAGTGCCCGAGCCCGAAAGGCTAGAGACGGCGGCGCTGGTCAAGCCCGAGGTGGTCAGATTAAAATTCGAAGTGCTCAGGCCCGTTACCGAGCCGGAGAAGGTCACGCGGTAGTTGACTGTAAGCGTGGCCGTGGGCGAGGGCGTCAGGCGCGTCACCGAGGTGACCGTTACGGTAGGCTGCTGGTAGGTAATGCTGAACTGCGAAGCTGCCGTGTTGCCGTTGCCGGCTGCGTCCTGGGCTACGTTAGCCGCCACGTTCACGGTGGTGGCGGTGCCGGCCGTGGTAGGCGTTACGTTGAAGGTGTAGGTGGTGCCCGAGCCCGTGAAGCCCGAAACCGTGCCATTGCCCACCGTTACGCCACTGGACTGGAAGCCCGTTACGCTTTCCGAGAAAGTGACTGTGAACGGAATGGGCGTGGTGCTGGTGGTGCTGCCGTTGCTGCCCGCCGACGAAGAGATAGTCACGCTGGGCCGCGTCGTGTCCACCGTAAAGGTGTTGGTGCTGCTGCTGGGGCCGACGTTGCCCACCGCGTCGGTGGCGGTGGCGCGCACCGTGTGGCTGGTCTGGGTCAGAGCCGTGGGCTGCGTCAGCGACCAGTTACCCGCGCCGTTGGCCGTCGTAGTTCCGATGCTGGCGTTATCCACCGTCACCGTCACCGTCGAGTTGGCCTCGGCCGTGCCCGTGTAGGTAGGCGTAAGGGTCGGTACGGAGCTACCGTCGGAAGGTGCCGTAACCACCGGCGCGGCCGGGGCCACCTTGTCGATGGTATACGCCTCGCCGATAAGCGTATTTGATACGCTGGGGCTGACGCCGGAGCTGTTGTCGAAGTTCAGCGTGAGCGTGCCGCTGCCGGTCAGGCTACTAGTGTTAACCGGTACTGTATAGGTGGTACCCGAGCCGGTTATGGTGCCAATGCTGGCCGCACCACCCAGGCCGCTGAGCGTCGTAGAGAAGTTGGAAGCCGAAAGCCCCGTCACGCTGTTCGCAAAGACAACCTGATAATTTACGGTGCCAGAACTTGCATTAGTAGGACTGGGGTTGAGGCGAGTAATGGACGTAACCGTGGTGGGGGTGCCTCCTGTCACCTGCAGGGCGTTGACGTTGGCCGTGCCGGAGATGGTGACGAAGGTGCCCAGGGGCGTGCCCGAGAGGCTGAACTTCGCAATGCCGGTGGTGCCCGTGCCGCTGCCGTCGCCTACGTAGATGGTACTGCTGGCCGCGTCCACCCACATCGACTGCGGGTTGATGAAGGGTAGCGGCGAGTTGGAGCCCGTGGCCAGGTCGGCACGGCCCGTCCCATCGAGGTTGATGGAACTCAACCGGTCGTCGGCGGCCGTGGCGCTGCTTTGCACCCAGTAGAGCTTGCTGCCCACTACCTGCAGGGCGTTGACGTTGGCCGTGCCGGAGATGGTGACGAAGGTGCCCAGGGGCGTGCCCGAGAGGCTGAACTTCGCAATGCC
>CAXYJY010000036.1:0-75087 GCA_964277755.1 uncultured Hymenobacter sp. | reverse complement strand
CCCCGGCCCCTCCCCTCTCCCGGAGGGGAGGGGCCGGGGGTGGGGGTGCGCTTAAAACGACAGCGCCACGCTGGTCGTCAGGTTGCCGTAGTTCTGCGAAAAGCCGTTGTCGTGCTCGAAAATGGGGCTTTGGGCTCGCAGGTAGCGGCCCTCCACGCGAAAGGCCACGTTGGGCGTGGGCAGGTAGTCGAGGTTGAGCGAGGTGCCGCCGGCCAGGAAGCGCGCATCGGTGCGGGTGGGCATGATGCTGCTGATAATCACGCCCCGGTCGGCGTTGTAGTACTCGCCGCGCAGGGTAGTCGAAAACTTCTCGGCCAGCTTGTACTTCACGAAAGCCGCGCCGGTGTGCCAGGTGTCGTAGCCGCTGCGGCCTTCGCTCTGCTGCTTGCCCACGTCGAACACGGCAGCTAAGCTCAGGCGGTCGGTAGCGGCGTAGGTGAGGTAGAAGTCGTGGAAGTAGCGGCGGCGCTTGAGCGAGTCCTGCGGCTGCTCGTTGCCGTAGAAGGTGCTGCTGTTGATGAGCAGCTTGTCGGTGGGCTTCCACTGAATCTGGGTGCCCAGAGCCTTGCCCTGGTTGGTTTCGCGGATGTTCTGCCAGCCGTTGAGCACGAGCGCGGTCAGCGTCAGCTTGGGGCTCACCTCGTAGGTGAAGCGCGCGCCCGACTCGTAGTAGGGCGAGTTTTCGGCCATTAGCGAGCGGGTCAGCGTCCAGTTATCTTTCGAAATAGCCGACTCAAAGCCAATGTGCGAGCCGAAAATACCCACGTCGAGCCAGGCTTTTTCGAAGGGCCGGAAGCCGGCGTAAGCTTCGTAGACGTGCTTAAGCACCTGGTCTTCGGCGGCGTAGTTAGCGCTCACGTAGGTGCCGGCGTGGATGCCCAGGGCCCCGCGCACCCTGCCGTCGTCGTAGCGCATCCCGAGTATCGCGTTGTTGACCGTGAACTCGTTCTGGCGGTTGTGCGAGTAAAGGAAGCCCGGCCGCTGGTTGCTGCCGCCGTGGTCGAAATCGAAGCCGTAGTAGGCATCCACGAAGCCGTAGGTGGTAAGCGGGGCAGTAGTCGGCGACTGAATGGGGGCGACGGGCGGCGGCACGGCCAGCGCGGGGTCGGTAGTGGGGGCCGTTTGGGCCAGGGCAGCACTCGTGCAAAGGGTAGCCAGCACGGGCAAAAGCAACTTTTTCATGGGGATGGCGCTCAGTTAGCAGCGCGCTGGGTAACTATATCGTTGAGGTTGCCCGGCCATTACGAAGGCCGGGCCGCGTACGCTATTTCTTGCCGGCCAGGTCGTCCAGCGCTAGGTTAAGCTGGAGGACGTTCACGCGGTCGGGGCCGAGCGTACCCGACTGGATGTGCTGGGCCACCAGGGCCTGCACCTTGGCTGGGGCCAAGCCGCGCACCTGCGCCACGCGGGTCACCTGCACCAGCGCGCCCTGCACCGACAAGTCGGGGTCGAGGCCCGAGCCGCTGGCCGTCAGCAGTTCGGCGGGCACGTCGGCGGGCCGCACGGTGGGGTTTTTAGCCAGGAAGGTGTCGAGGCGGGCTTGCACGTCCTTGAGGTAGTCGGGGTTGCTGGGGCCTTTGTTGGAGCCGGCCGAGCCGTCGGCCTTGTAGTCCACGGCCGAGGGGCGCGAGTTGAAATACTCGGGCTTATCGAATTTCTGGCCCACGTTGGCGAAGCCCACCAGGCGGCCATTGCGGGTGATTTGCACGCCCTCGCCGTGGCCGGGAGCCAGCTTGGCGGCGGCCCACACGATGGCGGGGTAAACGACGCAGCACAGCACCAGCAGGGCCAGGGTGAGGCGGATGGCGGGCAGGAATTGGGATTTCATGAGTTTTCAAATTTGTCATGCTGAGCTTGCCGAAGCATCTCGCGTGGTGCAATAATCAGCACGCAAGCAACGAAGCGATAGAGATGCTTCGGCGAGCTCAGCATGACGGTTAAAACGGTTTTACTTACACAAACAACCCCACTACCAGGTCCAGCAGCTTGATGCCGATGAAGGGGACGATGACGCCGCCCAGGCCGTACACCAGCAGGTTGCGGCGCAGCAGGGCCGAGGCGCCGATGGGCGTGTAGGCCACCCCTTTGAGGGCCAGCGGCACCAGGGCCGGGATGATGATGGCGTTGAAAATCACCGCGCTCAGAATGGCCGACTGGGGCGAGTGCAGTTGCATAATGTTGAGGGCGCGCAGGCCGGGGATGGCTACCATGAACAGCGCCGGCACGATGGCGAAGTACTTGGCCACGTCGTTGGCGATGCTGAAGGTGGTGAGCGTGCCGCGGGTCATGAGCAGCTGCTTGCCGATTTCGACCACCTCGATGAGCTTGGTGGGGTCGTTGTCGAGGTCCACCATGTTGCCGGCTTCCTTGGCGGCCTGGGTGCCCGAGTTCATGGCTACTCCCACGTCGGCCTGGGCCAGGGCGGGGGCGTCGTTGGTGCCGTCGCCCATCATGGCCACCAGCTTGCCGCCTTGCTGCTCTTTGCGGATGTACTGCATCTTGTCCTCAGGCTTGGCCTCGGCGATGAAGTCGTCCACGCCGGCTTTTTCGGCGATGAAGCGGGCGGTGAGCGGGTTGTCGCCGGTCACCATCACGGTTTTGATACCCATTTTGCGCAGGCGCTCGAAGCGCTCCTGGATGCCGGGCTTAATCACGTCTTGCAGCTCCACAACCCCTAGGACGCGGTCGTTCTCGCTCACTACCAGCGGGGTGCCGCCATTGCTGGCCACGTGCGATACGCGCTCGGTGGTTTCGCTGGGAAACACCTGGCCGGCGGCGTTGGCCAGCTGGCGAATGGCGTCGCTGGCCCCTTTGCGCAGGCGCAGGCCGCTGGCCAGGGTGGTGCCGCTGCTGCGGGTTTCGGCCGTGAACTTGATGGGCTCGCTGCCCAGGGCGCGCTCTTGCAAGTAGGCTTCGTCGAGGCGGCGGTTGGCGCGGGCCAGCTCCACGATGCTCTTGCCCTCGGGCGTTTCGTCGTGCAGCGAGGTGAGCACGGCGGCCTCAATCAACTCGCCTTCGCTCACGCCGGGGGCGGGCCAGAAGTGCGTGGCCTTGCGGTTGCCAATGGTGATGGTGCCGGTTTTGTCGAGCAGCAGCGTGTCGATGTCGCCGGCCGTTTCCACGGCTTTGCCGCTCTTGGTGATGACGTTGGCGCGCAGGGCGCGGTCCATGCCCGCAATGCCGATGGCCGAAAGCAGCCCGCCGATGGTGGTCGGGATGAGGCACACAAACAAGGCGATGAAGGCCGAGATGGCAATCGGCGTCTTGGAGTAAGCCGCGAAGGGCTGCAAGGTCACGCACACAATCACGAACACCAGCGTGAAGCCGGCCAGCAGAATCGTGAGGGCGATTTCGTTGGGCGTTTTCTGCCGCGACGCGCCTTCTACCAGCGCAATCATCTTGTCGAGGAACGACTCGCCGGGGGCGGCCGTCACCGTCACCACGATGCGGTCGGAAAGCACCTTGGTACCACCCGTCACGGACGACTTGTCGCCGCCCGCCTCGCGGATAACCGGGGCCGACTCGCCGGTGATGGCTGACTCGTCGATGGTGGCGAGGCCCTCGATAATCTCGCCGTCGGTGGGGATAATCTCGCCAGCTTCGACCACGAACACCTGGCCCTTTTGCAATTGGGCCGAGCTTACTTCCTGGAAGCTGCCGTTGTCGAGGCGCACGCGGGCGGGGGTGTCCTGGCGGGTTTTGCGCAGCGAGTCGGCCTGGGCTTTGCCGCGCGCTTCGGCGATGGCCTCGGCGAAGTTGGCAAACAATAGGGTCAGGAACAACACGATAAATACCGTGAAGTTGTAGGCGAAGCTGCCCTGGGTGGCGTCGGGCTTCACGAGAAGCCCTAGGGTCACTACGAGCATCACTACGGTGCCGATTTCCACGGTGAACATCACCGGGTTGCGGAACATGACGCGCGGGTCGAGCTTGATGAAGGCCTGCTTGGTGGCCTCGGCCACCAGCGCGGGCTGGAATAAGGATTGGGATTGCGTTGCCATGAGAAAAGGCGCTCGGCTTAGCTTAGTAAAGAGTAAAATGCTCGGCCAGCGGGCCTAGGGCCAGGGCGGGGAAGAAAGCCAACGCGGCGATGATGACGATGACGGCCAGCACCATGACGCCGAAAGTGGCCGTGTCGGCGGGCAAGGTGCCGGCACCTTCGGGCACCACTTTTTTGCGGGCCAGCAGGCCGGCGATGGCCACCGGGCCGATGATGGGCAGGTAGCGCGAGAGCAGCAGCACCACGCCGGTCGAGATGTTCCACCAGGGTGTGTTGTCGCCGAGACCTTCGAAGCCCGAGCCGTTGTTGGCCGAGGCCGAGGTGAACTCATACAGCATCTCCGAAAAGCCGTGGTAGCCGGGGTTGGCCAGCCAGCCGGCATACTCGGCGGGGTTGCCAGCGTAGAGATGGGTAGTGAGCGCGGTGCCGGCCAGGATGAGCAGCGGGTGCAGCAACGTCACCAGCACGGCGATTTTCATTTCGCGGGCCTCGATTTTCTTGCCCAGAAACTCGGGCGTGCGGCCCACCATCAAGCCCGCGATGAAGACGGCGATGATGAGGTAGGCGAAGAAGTTGAGCAAGCCCACGCCGCAGCCGCCGTAGAAGGCGTTGGTCATCATGCCCAGCATTTCCATCATGCCGCTCAGGGGCATGTGCGAGTCGTGCATGGAGTTGACCGAGCCGCAGCTAATCACCGTGTTGGTGATGCCCCAGAAGGCCGAGGCTGCCGCGCCGAAGCGCACTTCCTTGCCCTCCATCGCCCCTAGGGTCTGGTCGACGCCCATCTTGGCGATGGCGGGGTTGCCGTGCATTTCGTAGTACACGGCCGGGGCCAGCAGCGCCAGGAAGCCCACCGTCATCACCCCAAAAATCATGTAGGCCAGCTTGGGGCGCTTGAGGTAGAAGCCCAGCGCGAACACCATGGCGAAGGGAATCAGCATGAGGGCCACGTTTTCGGTGGCGTTGGTGAGGTAGTTGGGGTTTTCGAGCGGGTGGGCCGAGTTGGCCCCGAAGAATCCCCCACCGTTGGTACCCAGCTCCTTAATGGCCACCATGGCCGCCACCGGGCCGCGGCTCACGGCCGTGGTGTCGCCCTGCACCGTGATGAGCTGCTGCTTGCCCTGCATGGTCATGGGCGTGCCGTTGAAGGCCAGCACCAAGGCGATGATGAGCGAGCCGGGCAGCAGCAGGCGCGTGATGCTCTTCACGAAGTAGTTGTAGAAGTTGCCCAGCTTCTCGGTGGTGCGGGTTTGCAGGGCGTTGAAGACGACCACGGCGGCGGCAATGCCGACGGCGGCCGACACGAACTGCAGGAAAGTAATCACCACAATCTGCGACAGGTACGACAGGCCCGACTCGCCGGAGTAGTGCTGCAGGTTGCAGTTCACCAGGAAGGAGATAGTCGTGTTGAAGGCCAGGTCGGGCGTCATCGAGGGGTTGCCGTCGGGGTTGAGCGGCAGCAGGCCCTGGGTGCAGAGGATGGCCATGGCCAGCACGAACCACACCAGGTTGATGGCCAGCAGCGCCAGCATGTGCTGCTGCCAGGTCATTTCGCGGCTGGGGTCGATGCCGGCCAGCCGGAACAAGCCCCGCTCGACGGGGGCCATGAAATCGAGGACATTTTTCTCGCCCTGGAACACGCGGGCCAGCAGCCGCCCCAGGGGCAGGGCCAGCACCAGCGTCACCAGGAAAATGAGGGCAATGCCCAGTAAAGGAGAGGTCATCGGATTAAAACTTTTCGGGCTTCAGGAGCACGTACACCAGGTAGCCAAACACGACTACCGACAGAAAAAAGAGAGCGAGCATCATGGCGCCAGCGGGGGGTTAGATGTGGTCGAAAAAATCTATCGACTTGTAAAAGAGCCAGAAGCCGGCCAGGCCAGCGCCTGTGAGCAGCGGAATCATGAGCGCAGCAGACATAAGGGAAGAAATGAAGGGAGATACTGTGGGCCGGCCCGCCTCGGTGGGCCGTGCCAGCCTACCTGCCAACGCCGCGCCGACGGCCGGCCAGTCTATTGAAGTAGCGGATAAAACTCTGTTAGCTAACGCACTAAAATTTCCGAAGCGCCTTAGGGCACTGCCTGGCTCGGGGGAGCACCACCCCATTTTGATAGGGTGGCTTGTCATAATGAGGCGCTGCCGGGGCGGTGGGCATCGGCGTAGAGAAACTGGGCGTAATCGCCGTAGAGGGCGGCCGGCATCAGCTGGCGGGCCATGCGCTCGCCGCCGGGCAGGGCGTCGAGGTGCAGGCAGGGGAAATAGGCATCGCGGAAGGCGGCCAGCAGCTCGGCATCGGCCTGGGTGAGCAGGCGGTCGGCCACCGCGAAGCAGCGAGCCAGCAGGTCGAGCTGCTCGCCCTTAAAGGCCAAGCGGGTGAAGGAGGCGAAGCGGGCCAGCTGGGCGGCCAGGCTGCTCATGGTAGCCGGGGTGTGCAGTTCGCGCCCCAGGCCCGGAAATACACTCGTTAGCTCGTCGGCAATCTGCAACGGTAGCATACAGGGAATAAATAAGTGGAAAAACCCGCCGGGACTTCCCGGCTCAGGCCCCTCGGCCGGCGCACACGCGCCAGGCCGGGGGCCACAGCCGCGCCGGCCGGAGGGGCCGGCGCTCGTGCAGCTCGGGCCAAGGGCGGCAAGCGCCGGGCCAGCCGGTAAGCTCGGGCGCAATTGTATCTGCCTATCAATTAATTAGCGAGTAGCTGCCGCCCTGGGCCCGCCGGCGCACCCTACCAAAATGGAAGGCCCGACTTTTCATAATGGCAGGCCTGGGCCTCCTGGGGCCGGCGGCAGCACCACCCCGTTTTCACAAGCCACCCTACCAGAATGAAAGGGTGGCCGCGACCCAAAAGGGCGCTTACAATGCCCTAGGGGGCTTTTTGGCCGACTGGCACCGTGTTGGCGCGGCCCCGGTGCCCGCCCCCGAAGGCGGCCCCCACCTATGCACTCCCCCCAGGCCGATACCGCCCCCGAGGCGCTGGCCGAGATTACCGAGGCCGCCCGGGCCTACTACCGCCGGGTCGCGGTGCTTCAGCTCACGGCTACCGACTTCTTCGACTGGCTGGAGCTGCTGCCCGCCGCTACCCGCGCCAAGCTGCTGCGCGAGGGCTTCGGCACCGGCCGCTACCGGCTCGATTTTCTACGCCACTGCCTCGAGCTGCGCGGCTACTCCATGCGCCAGCACATGATGGAGTGCTTGTCCATCCCGGCCTATGAGGCCTGGGAAAAGCACTACGAGTTCAACGGCGACCTGCCCGACTGCCTGCCCCTCACCGCCTAGCCCCGCCATGCCCGATAGCCTGACAACCCTGCTGCTGGTGGCCCTCACGGCCGCCCTGGCTCTGCCCGTGGGCCGCTACATGGCCCGCGTGTACGGCGGCCAGCCCACCTGGCTCGATGCCGTGCTGGGCCCGCTGGAGCGGCTTTTCTACCGCCTGCCCGGCCTCGACCCCGCGCAGCAACTGCGCTGGGCGCCCTACCTGGGCCACTTGCTGGCGCTGCACGCCGCCTGGCTAGCCTGGGCCGTGCTGGTGCTGCGCCTGCAAGGCCACCTACCCGCCGCCCTCAACCCCGACCACGCCCCGGCCATGAGCTGGACGCAGGCCCTGCACACCGGCATCAGCTTCCTCACCAGCACCAACGCCCAGCACTACAGCGGCGAAACCGGTGCCGCCTACTTCACCCAGCTGGCTGTGCTGGGCTTCCTGCAATTCGTGAGTGCCGGCACCAGCCTGGCGGTGGGCGTGGCCGTGGTGCGCGCCCTGGGCCGCACCGATGCCAATGCCCTGGTGGGCAATCCCTACCAGGACCTGGTGCGCTCGTGCGTGCGGGTGCTGCTGCCGGTGGCGCTGGTGGTGGCCTTGCTCTTCGCCATCGGCGGCGTGCCCATGACGCTGGCCGGCGCCGCCCACCACACTACCCTCGAAGGCGCGGCCAGCACCGTGGCGCGCGGGCCGGTAGCCGCGTTCCTGGCCATCAAGGAGCTGGGTTCCAACGGCGGCGGCTTCTTCGGTCCCAACGATGCTCACCCCTTCGAGAACCCCACGTTTTTCACCTTCGCCCTGCACCACGTGGCCGTGCTGCTGCTGCCCATGGCCTTCATCGTGATGCTGGGGGCCTACTTGCGGCGGCCGGCGCTGGCCCGCATGGTGTTTGGGGTGATGGCGACCGGGCTGCTGCTGCTGGCCGCGCCCGCCGTGTGGCTGGAGCAGCGCGGCAACCCCGCCCTGACTACCCTGGGCGTGGCCGCCGCGCCCGGCGGCAACCAGCTCGAAGGCAAGGAAGTCCGCTTTGGGGTGGTGCCTACGGCGGCCTACGCGGCCATCAACATGGCCGTGCCGGCCGGCACCATCGCGGGGGCGCAAGACAGCTACCTGCCGGCCGTGGAGGTGCCCTTCATGCTGCTCATGCAGATTGACGCTTTTTTCGGCGGGCTGGGCACGGGCTTTCTCAACATGCTCATCTACGTAGTGATAGCCGCCTTCGTGGCCAGCCTGATGGTGGGGCGCACACCCGAGCTGCTGGGCAAAAAAGTAGAGGCCCCGCAGATGCAGGCCGCCGTGCTGGTGGCTGTGGCCGGGCCGGTGGTGGTGCTGGCCAGCGCCGCGCTGGCGGCCGGGTGGTGGGCCGCCACCCCCGACCCCGGCACCACCCTCGGCTGGCTGGGCAACCCCGGCGCCCACGGCTTCAGCGCCATGCTCTACGAGCTGATTTCGGCCACCGCCGGCAACGGCTCGGGCTTCGGTAGCCTCAGCGCCAACAATACCTTCTGGAACCTGCTGCCCTGCGGGGCCATGCTGGTAGGCCGCTTCGTGCCGATGGTGGGCACGCTGCTCATCGTATCTGGCCTGCTACCCAAGCCGGCCCTGCCGCACAGCCTGGGCGCTATTCGGCTAGAGTCGCTCACGTTTGCCGCGCTGCTGCTGGTGATTATCGCCATTCTGGGGGCGCTGCTGTTTTTCCCGGCTCTCACCCTGGGGCCCCTGGCCGAGCTGCTGGGCGGGCGGTAGGTGTTGTTTAGCTGCTAGCTGTTGGCTTTTACCGGGAAGGCCGCAACCGGCTGTCATTGCGAGCGCAGCGAAGCAATCGCACCTGTTCAGCGCGCTCGCCGGGTACCGTTCGGGTGCGATTGCTTCGCTGCGCTCGCAATGACAAGTGGCTTTAGATTTCCTAAATAACGCTTTTCTTTAAACCAACTTGTTATGTCACGCATTGTGCGGCCATTATTACTAAGCGGCCTGTTGTTGCTGCTGTTTGGTGTTCTTTTCCCCGGTTTGGTGTGGGCGCTGGCCCGGCTGGTGCCGGGGCGGGCGGCGGGCTCGCCGGTGGTGGCGCGGGGCCGGGTGGTGGGCTTTCGGTACATCGGGCAGCGGTTTCGGCAGCCGGGCTACTTTCAGGGGCGGCCCTCGGCGGTGGGCTACAACGCGGCCAGCACCGGGGCCAGCAACCTCAGCGCCAGCAGCCCGGCGTTGCTGGCCGCCGCCCGCGCCCGCCTCGATACTTTCCTGCTCGAAAACCCCGGCGTGCGCCCCGCCCAGGTGCCCATCGAGCTGATTACGGCCAGCGGCTCGGGCCTCGACCCCGACCTCTCGCCGGCCGCCGCGCTGGTGCAGGTGCCCCGCGTGGCCCGCGCCCGCCGGCTGCCGCCCGCGCAGGTGGCGGCCCTGGTGCAGCGCCAAACCACCGGCCCCTGGCTGGGCTTCATGGGCCCGGCGCACGTAAACGTGCTGGCCCTCAACGTGGCACTCGACAGCCTGGCCGCCCGGCCCTAGCCCAGCCCGTATTCCTGAATCTTGCGGTAAAGCGTGGTGAGGCCGATGCCGAGCTGGCGGGCGGCCTCGGTTTTGTTGCCGCCCACCTCGGCCAGTATCTGCCGGATGTGGCGCTTCTCGACGCTGGCCAGGCGGCGGCCATCGTCGGGCAGGGCGGCGTCGGCACCGTCGGTGGGGGCGGGCTCAAACTCGGCGGGCAGGCACTCGGGGCCGATTTCGTCGTCGCAGAGCAGCACGGCGCGCTCCAGCACGTTCTTGAGCTCGCGCACATTGCCGGGCCAGGGGTAGTGGCGCAGGCGGCGCAAGGCCTCGGGCGTGAGGCCCTTGATGCGCTTGCGCAGCTTGGTGGCAAATTCCTGGGTGAAGTGTCGGGCCAGCTGGTCGATGTCTTCGCGCCGGGCGCTGAGGGCGGGCACGGCTACCGTGACGACCGCCAGCCGGAAGTACAAATCCTCGCGGAAGTGCCCGGCGGCGGCCTCCTGGCGCAGGCGGCGGTTGGTGGCGGCTACCACGCGCACGTCGGCGGTGCGGGGCTTGGTGTCGCCCACCCGCATGTACTGCCGTGTTTCGAGCACCCGCAGCAGCTTGGCCTGCGCCCCCAGGTCCATCTCCCCAATCTCGTCCAGGAACAGCGTGCCGCCCTTGGCTTCTTCCAGCAGGCCTTTCTGGTCGCTCATGGCCCCCGTGAAGGCCCCCTGCCGGTGCCCAAACAAGGCCGATTCCAGCAAGTCCTTCGGAAAGGCCGAGCAGTTGACGGCCACGAACGGCTTGCCGGCCCGCGGGCTGGCCTGGTGAATGGCCTGAGCAAACAGCTCCTTGCCCGCGCCGGTGGGCCCTTCGAGCAGCACCGTAGTATCGGCCGGGGCCACGCGCTCGGCCAGCGTGCGCGCCGCCACGAAGGCCGGCGCGCTGCCCAGCATGGCCTCGAAGCTAAAATGCTGGCCCACATGCTTTTCCAGGGCCAGCACGCGTTGCTGCAAGCGCGCCTTTTCACTGGCCCGCTCCAGCACCACCAGCAGCTGGTCGTCGGAGCCACCCTTGGTGAGGTAGTCGAAGGCCCCGGCCTTCATGGCCTGCACGCCATCGGCCACGGTGGCGTAGGCGGTGAAGAGGATGACCTCGGCCAGCGGGGCGGCGGCCTTGTAGCGCGGCAGCAGCGCCAAGCCGTTGCCATCGGGCAGCTTCACGTCGCTCAGCACCACCAGCACGTCGGTAGCGTGCTGGCGCAGGGTTTCGAGGCCCCGGAGGGCGGTGCTTTCTTGCAGCACGGTGTAGCCTTCCAGCTCCAGCACGCGGGCCAGCAGGTGGCGCAGGTGGGTTTCGTCCTCAATCAGCAGCAGGGTATTGTCGGGCATTGGGCAGGCCGGGGGCAAATTTTCTGCAAAGAACAGCGCCGGGGCGGGTAGCGCCCGTGGGGGAGGTAGCAAAATGACAGGGCCGCCCGCGGCGGCAAAGCGCCACGTGGAAGGCGCGCGGCTGGCTTTTTTAAGCTAACCTTTGCCTGTCAGGGCGGCCGGGCTATCGGAGGCAGTTGCTACCGGGGCACCCGCTGCCTGCTGGGCCGGCATTGCATTGCGCCGGGTGGCCGCTCGCCCCACCAGCTTTGCGTGTAACTTTCAACGTGGCCCAGGTAGCTGGCTCGCCCAGCTGCTCTTATAAAAAAAAACGACTAGCGCGAAAATGAAAAAAATGCTACTCTTCCTACTAACCTTGCTCCTTGGAGGGCGCGGCTATGCCCAGTCGGTTGCGCCCAGCTTCGGCATGGCGAGTAGCTGCGGCGTGGTGGGTAGTGGCGGCGTAACGAAAATAAGCCAGCTGGTAACGTATGGCCCCGGCGGCTATTACGTGACCGGCTCTTTCGGGGGCACCGTCACGTTTGGCTCCTACACCCTGACTTCGGCCGGCCAGTACGACGTGTTTGTGGCCAAGGTAGATGCGGCGGGCAATTACCAATGGGTAGCCCAGGCCGGCGGCAGCTACTCGGACATGAGCTACAGCCTGGCCCTGGATGGCAGTGGCAACGCCTACATCGCCGGCACTTTCCGCAGCCAGCAGGCCGCGTTTGGCAGCGCCACGCTCACCCAGGTCAACAATGGCTTCGACAACACCTTTGTGGCCAAGCTGAGCCCGGCCGGCACGTGGCTCTGGAGCGCGCAGGCCACCAATAGCTACGCCAGCTTCGGCGACTTTGCCGCGAGCATCGCCGTGGACGCGGCCAACAACGTGTACATCGCCGGGCAGTTCAGCAGCCAATACCTGGTGCTGGGCACTACCACGCTCACCAACAGCGACCCGTCGCTCAACGGTAGTAGAAGCGGCGACCCAGATTTATACGTGGCCAAGCTCAGCCCGGCTGGCACCTGGCTGTGGGCCGTCAGCGGCGGGGGCACTAAGGTCGACGTGGCCACCGCCCTCACGCTGGATGCGGCCGGCTACGTGTACCTCGCTGGGTCGTTTGAAAGCCCCACCGCCAAGTTTGGCACTACCACCCTGACTCGCTCCGGGTATGCCAACACGCTGGTGGCCAAGCTTGATGGGGCCGGCAACTGGCTTTGGCTGGCGCGCGCCGGTGGCAGCGCCTTTTGCTACCCCACCAGCATCGCCGTGGATGGCAGCGGGCAAGCCTACCTCACGGGGCAGTTCACTACCTCGGCCACGTTTGGCCCCTACACCGTGCGGGCGCTGGGGTATTACGATATTTTTGTGGCCAAGCTAGGGGCAAGCGGTAGCTGGCAGTGGCTGAACACGTGCGGGGGCTCTGCCGGGTCTGCCGGGGATTATGCTTATAGCCTGGCCGTAGACAACCAGGGCAGCACCTACGTGGCCGGGGCCTTCTTGAGCCCGACCATGTTCGTGGGCAGCACGACCCTGACCAACGCTTTTCCGACCGAGTATGAGCTGTGCGTAGCCAAGCTGGATGCGCAGGGGAGCTGGCAGTGGGCCACCCGGGCCGGGGGCAGCGGCAGCGACATCCCCGCCAGCCTCGCCCTCGATGGCCTCGGGCGCATCTGGGTGGCGGGCTACCTGGAAGGGCAATCCGCTCAGTTTGGGGCGATAACCATCGCGGGCAACCCCATCGCAACCTATTTTCTGGGCTTTGTCGCGCGCCTGGACAATCAGGTACTCGCCACGCAGGCAGCGGGTGCCGCCACCGCCGTCTTCACCGTGGCTCCCAACCCAAGCAAAGGCACCGTTTGGCTACGCGGACTGGTGGCGGGGCAGGCCATCGAGCTATACGACCTGACGGGCCGCCTGCTGGCCGCACAAACGCCCCCGGCGGCGGGCTATTGGCAGTGGAGCCTGCCGCCGGGCATCGGGGCTGGCTGCTACTTGCTGCGCCACGGCAGCCAGGCCCGCCGGCTGGTAGTAGAGTAAGGAGTAGCGGCCGGTTTGTGCAAAGGCTGAGGTGCCCTGGCCTGGTGCAGGGAGGTAGCAGCTGAACAAGGCGTGCGTGGGCGAGCGGCCGCTTGGGCCTGGGTAGGAGGGTGGTAGTCATTTCATAACAACGCCCTAATAGTAGCGCAATAAGCCGCCGATAGCTTTGCCTTTTTCATCACCATTGGCTGGTTATATGCGCGTTAGCTCTACTTTTTGTTTGCCTTTTTCGCTGCTGCTGGGTTTCGCTGGCCTGGCCGCCCAGGCCCAGACCATCAGCCGGCCCAGCGCCACGCTCACCGTGGCCGAAAACGCGGGCTCGGTCAGTATTCCGCTCAGCATAGCCAGCGCCAATGCCACGGCCAGCACCGTGCAGGTGGCGCTGCAAGCCTTTGGCACGGCCACGGCGGGTAGCGATTTTACCTACGCCAGCACCCAGACCGTGACCTTCCCGGCCAATGCCACGGGCACCCAGACCGTGACCATTCCGATACTGGACGACGCTACGGCCGAGGAAACCGAGTACTTCGTGGTGCGCTTGCTCAACCCCACCAACGCCACGGTAGCGAGCGCGGCCAACGACATCCTGGTTTATATCCGCGACAACGACACGCCCGCGCCGGTGCGAGCCGGCAACCTGGCTTTGAGCCTGGTGCAGAGCTACCAGACGGCCCCGCCCTTCAGCGGCACCACGCAGGTTAACTCGGCCGAAATCTCGGCCTTCGACGCGGGCACCAAGCGCCTGTACGTAGCCAATTCAGTGGGCGGCAAGCTCGAAATTCTGAACCTCACCAACCCGGCCGCCATCACGGCAGTAGCGTCAGTGAATATCAGCAGCTACGGTGGCCTCAACTCGGTGGCCGTGCGCGACGGCTTGGTAGCCTGCGCCATCGAAGGTGCCAACCCGCAGGCTAACGGCAGCGTGGTGTTTTTCGACCAGAATGGTACCTTTCTGAAGCAAGTGACGGTAGGGGCAATGCCCGACATGGTCACGTTCTCGCCCGATGGGCGCTACGTCATCACGGCCAACGAGGGCGAGCCCAACGCCGCCTACACCACCGACCCCGAGGGCAGCATGTCGGTAATCGACTTGCAAGGCGGCATCGGCAGCCTCACCCAGGCCAACGTGACGACGGCCACCTTCACGGCCTTCAATGGCCAGGCCGCCGCGCTGCGGGCGCAGGGCATCCGCATCTACGGCGGGCCGGCCGCCACACCCAGCACGGTAGCCCAGGACCTGGAGCCCGAATACGTGGCCGTGAGCGCCAACTCGCAAACGGCCTACATCACGCTGCAAGAGAATAACGCCCTGGCGGTGCTCGACCTCACTACCAAGCAGATAACCGGCCTGCGCCCGCTGGGCTACTCCAACCATTCGCAGCCCGGCCGCAGCCTCGACGCCTCCGACCGCACTACCGACGTGCTCCTGGCCAACTGGCCCATCAAGGGTATGCGCCTGCCCGATGCCATCGGCCACTTTGAGGTAAACAATACGGGCTACCTCATCACGGCCAACGAGGGCGACGCGCGCGACTACTCGGGCTTTAGCGAGCAGGTGCGCCTGGGCACTACCAGCAGCAGCGCGCCCTACGTGCTCGACCCCACGGTATTCCCCAATGCCAGCCTGATTAAAAACGAAGCCGTGCTGGGCCGCCTCAACGTGACCAACAAGCTGGGCGACACCGACGGCGATGGCGACTTCGACGAGATTTACGCCTACGGCGGGCGCTCGTTCAGCATCTACAACGCCAGCACCGGCGCCGAGGTGTACGACAGCGGCAACCTGCTGGAGCGCGTAACCGCCACCGACGCTACCTACGGGGCCATCTTCAACGCCAGCAACGCCTTCAACGAAGCGCCTACCCGCAAAAACCGCTCGGACGACAAAGGCCCCGAGCCCGAGGGCGTGACTACCGGCCGCGTGGGCCAGAACCTCTACGCCTTCGTGAGTTTGGAGCGCGTGGGCGGCGTCATGGTGTTCAACATCAATAACCCCGCCGCGCCGGTGCTTGAGGCCTACGCCAACAGCCGCAGCACCACGGCCGGCACCGGCGACCTCGGCCCCGAGGGCATCGTGTTCATTTCGGCCGCCGACAGCCCCACCGGCCAGCCGCTGCTGCTGCTGTCTAACGAGGTGAGCAGCACCATCTCTGTCTACAGCCTGCAAGCCACCACCCAAACCGCCACCCGCGCCGGGCAGGCCGCCGCGCCGCTGCTAGTGTACCCCAACCCCAGCCAGGGCGCGGCCGTGCGCCTGAGCCGCCCCGTATCGGGCGCGCTCTGCGACCTCACGGGCCGCGTGGTGCGCCAACTGGCAGCTGCTAGTCAGCTCGAAACTGCCGGCCTCGCGGCGGGCGTGTACGTGCTGCGCGCCGACGATGGCGCGGCTGCCAAGCTAGTGGTGCGCTAGCCGGCTGGCTGTCTGTCAGGCTGTTGAAGAGCCTGCTCCGGTACGCCGGGGCAGGCTCTTTTCATATAACGAGACGCGTGTCGCATGAATTTAAAAGCAAGGGTTTTATGAAGAATTTATGAGTATTGATTAGGTAGTATGCGGGTAATATTTATGAAATATCAGGGGAGGAACTTTGCACCGTCAAGCCCCTCGTAGGCTGGCTACTCCTTTTATCAAAAGGATGCTGCAAACCTGCTCGGCCAGCGCCCACCTGGCCCGCCTTGCGCTCGCTACCACTCCCCACTTTTTCATGAAGCACTATTCTACCAGTATCAGCGCCCGCATTGGGCGCTACGGGCGCAGCCTTGCCCCAGCGTTAGCAATGGCCCTGGCGGCCGCACCCGTACTAGCCCAGAGCCAAGCCGTGAGCGGCCTCGTCAAAGACGCCAAGGGCGAAGGCCTGCCGGGCGTCAACGTTATTCTGAAAGGTACTGCGCAGGGCACCGTGACCGATGGCGCGGGCCACTACTCGCTGAGCGTACCGGCCAACCGCGCCGGGGCCACGCTCGTGTTTTCCTTCGTGGGATACAAGTCGCAGGAAGTGCCGGTGGGTGAGCAAAATACCCTCAACGTGACGCTGGGCGAAGACCAGCAGGAGCTGAATGAGGTAGTAGTGACGGCGCTGGGCATCAAGAAAGAGGCTCGCACCATCGGCTACACCACGCAGGAGATTTCGGGCGCGCAGCTGGTGAAAGCCCGCGAGCCCAACCCCATCAACTCGCTGACCGGCAAAATCGCGGGCCTCACGGTGGCCCCGAGCGCCGAGCTGCTGGGCCGCCCGCAGCTGCTGCTGCGCGGCAGCTCCAATATTCTGTTTGTGGTGGATGGCGTGCCGATTAACTCGGACACCTGGAACATCAGCCCCGACGACATCGAAACCTATACCGTGCTGAAGGGACCGAACGCGGCCGCCTTGTACGGCTTCCGGGGGCAGAACGGGGCCATTATGATAACCACCAAGCGCGGCACCGGCGACAAGCGCAAGGTGGCGGTGGAGTTCAATAGCAGCACCCAGTTTCAGCCCAGCTACCTGGCCATTCCGGAAAAGCAGAACGAGTACGGCTTCGGCTCGAACTATCAGTACGCCTACGCCAACAACCTCTACGACGAGGGCAACCCCAACCGCCGGGCCAACATCTGGGGGCCGCGTTTTGAGGGGCAGAACGTGCCGCAATACGACTCTCCCATTGTGAACGGAGTGCGCCAGGGCACGCCCTGGGTGGCCAAGGGCGCGAACAACTTCCGCGACTTTATGCGGGTAGGAATGCTGTCGACCAACAACGTGTCGGTATCGTCGAGCGGCGACAGCTACGACGTGCGCTTGTCAGCCTCCAACAACTACCAGCGCGGCATGGTGCCCAATACGGGCCTCAATATCACCAACTTCAATTTGAGCACGGGCGTCAATTTCAACAAGAACCTGAAATTTGACGGGGCCTTGAACCTAAGCTTGCAGAACTCGCCCAACATTCCGCAAACCAGCTCGGGGCCGGAAAGCCCGACCTACATCTTCCAGGTGTACGGCTCGGACAGCTGGGCGCTGAGCGACATGCGCGACTACTACAAAGGCCCGCAGGGCGTGCCCGGCGTGCAGCAGTACTACGCCGAGTACGGGCGCGGCAACAACCCGTATTTCGTGGCCTACGAGTGGCTGTACGGGCACAAGAAAACCGACCTCTACGGCTACGGCCGCCTCAGCTACAAGCTGAATGAGCACCTGAACGTGGCCCTGCGCTCGCAGGTAACGACCTGGAACCAACTGCGCACCGAGAAGGTGCCCTACTCGGCCATCACCTACAAGACGCCCGACCTGCGCCAGGGCGACTACCGCGAAGACCGCCGCAACCTGCTCGAAACCAATACCGACCTGCTCGTAACCTACAACCAGCAGCTCAGCCCGAGCTTCACGCTGAGCGCGGTGGGCGGCACCAACGTGCGCCTCTTCAACTACAATTCGAGCTGGGCTACCACCGACTTCCTTATCGTGCCGGGGGTGTATAATTTCAGCAACTCGAAAAACCCGGCGCAGGCTTACGAGTACGGGGCCGACATGACGGTGCTGAGCGCCTACGCCACTACCGACCTCACGTTCAAGAATATTGCCTCGCTGGGGCTCACCAGCCGCTTCGACCGGCTTTCGACGCTGCCGCAGAACAACCGCACCATTTACTACCCCTCGGTGTCGCTGAGCACGGTGCTGAACGACTACCTCAAGCTGCCCGAGTTCATCTCGTTTGCCAAGCTGCGAGGCTCGTTTGCCAACGTGCGCGGCGGCAACACGCAGGGCAGCATCGGCTCGGCCTACCAGGCCGTGACGGGTAGCTCGGTGTCGAGCCTCATCGGCTACGGCTCGGAAATCGTGACGGCCTACGACGGGCCCAACTACGTGAACCAGGCCACTTACACCATCACCAAGCCCTACAACAACCAGCCGGCGGCCGGCTTCACCAACAGCCTGCCGAGCCCCGACTTGAAGAGCTTCACAGTGACCTCGTATGAGTACGGGCTGGATGCCAAGTTCTTCGGCAACCGCCTGGGGCTGGACATCACGCATTTCACGTCGGACAACGGGCCGCTGATTTTCCAACTGCCGGTGGCCTCGTCGTCGGGCTACACCAGCAAGACCACCAACGCCGTAACCACCCGCAAAACCGGTTGGGAAGTGGCCCTGAACGGGGCCGTACTGGCCAACCCCAACGGCCTGAGCTGGGACATCCTGGCCAACTGGAGCACCTTTAAGGAGAAGCTGAAGGACATCGACGGCACGGAGCAAAGCATCTACCTGCCCGGCCCGAACCACGTCTTCAACATCGGCGACCGGCTCGATGGCTACTACAGCTACAACTACCTGCGCGCGCCCGACGGGCAGATTATCAACGCCGGCACCGGCATTCCGCTGACGCGCCCCTCGGGCACCAACAACATGCAGCTGCTGGGCTACACCAACCCGGATTGGGTGTGGGGCGTGACCAACCGCTTCTCGTACAAGAACTTCAACTTCAGCTTCCAGTTTGATGGCCGCGTGGGCGGCGTCATCCGCGACCAGGTGTATGCCTACTCGCTGAGCTCGGGCAACCACCCCGACCTGGTAACCGGCGACCTCGGCGCGGCCCGCCTTGCCGAGTGGCAAAGCACCAACCTGGGCACTAAGGCCCCCACGCCCGCCTACGTGGGCCAGGGCGTGGTAGTGAGCGGCGGCACGGTGAAGTTTGACGCCAACGGCAACATCAGCAACTACAACGAGCTGCAATTTGCCCCCAACACCAAGGCCGTGACGGTGCAGGCCTACACGCAGGGCGTGTACAATGGCGGCATTGAGGAATCGTACATGGTGAGCAAGACCTACGCCAAGCTGCGCGAGGTTATCGTAGGCTACTCGCTGCCGGCCAGCCTGTTGCGTTCGCACTTTATCAAAGGGGCCAACATCTCGCTGGTGGGCCGCAACCTGCTCTACTTCGCCCAGCGCAAGGACTTCGACCTCGACCAGTATGCCCAGGGCTTCAACCTAGCCGATGGCAGCACCTTGAAGAACCCAAGCTTGCAGTCGGCCACGACGCGCTCGATGGGGGTGAATATTAATCTGACTTTCTAATCCTTGGCCCTGGCGTAGCGCCTCACCCCCCGGCCCCCTCTCCGAAAAGGAGAGGGGGAGCCGGACGAGTTGAGAGTTCTGAGTTAGGAGTTTTGAGTTGATAGAAAGGCTAACTCTTAACTCAACACTCTTAACTAATAACTGGCTCCCCCTCTCCTTTTCGGAGAGGGGGCCGGGGGGTGAGGCACCGCGTTAGCGAGCATCCAAAATTTAATCTACAGGCACTTACGCCATGAAATATATTTCCCTCGCCACGCTAGCCCTCGCCCTTGCCGCCACCGGCTGCAAGTCGCAGCTCGACGAGCAGTTCACCAACCCCAACCTGCCCACCGAGGCCAGCCCGGTGCCGCCCTCGCTGCTGCTGCCGCGCATCGAGTACGACCTGTACAACAGCGGCGATGGCGGCCCCTTCTCGCAGGTGCAGCGCTGGAACCAGTTCACCATCTCCAACGACAGCTACTACGGCGGCCAGAACCAGTACAACTGGAGCACCACGAACTCGCTCTACACGGTGCTGAAAAACGTGAACCAGATGGACGCCCAGGCCGTGAAGCTGCTGGGCACCAAGCAGAACGCCTACAGCGCGCTGGCCAAGTTCTTCCGGGCCTACATCTTCGTGTGGCAGGCGCAGCGCGTGGGCGACACGCCCGCCTCGCAGGCCGGCCAGGGCCTGGCCAACCTCACGCCCGCCTACGATACCCAGAAGGCCGTGTACGCCCGCAGCCTGGCCATGCTCGACTCGGCCAATACCCTGCTGAGCGGTACGCTCATGGGTGGTTTCAGCGGCGATATCTACTTCACGAGCCCCGCGCAGTGGCGCCGGGTAGTGAACTCGTACAAGCTGCGCGTGCTGGTCAGCCTCAGCAAGCGGGCCGTGGATAACCCTGATTTGCAAGTGCCGCAGCAGTTTGCCACGATTATCAATAACCCCTCGCAGTATCCGCTGCTAGGCAGCAACTCCGACAACTGGGCCTTCCAGTTTAACACGGCCTACAATACCTACCCGCACACGCCCAACGACACCTACAACGCCCGCCAGAACGCGGGCGCGGCCTACCTCAGCCTCACCACCGCCACCCAGGACCCACGCACCTACGTGACGGCCACGCCCGCCCCGGCCCAGCTGGCGGCCGGCAAGCAGGTAAGCGACTTCTCGGCCTACGTGGGTAGCAGCCCTGCGCTGGGCCTCAGTGATTTGTCAACCTTTTCCAACGCCGGGCGCTACTCGTTTACCAATTTCCGGCGCTACTACAGCTCGGTAAGCGGCCCCGAGGCCTACACGCTGCTGGGCTTTGCCGAGCAGAATTTCAACATCGCCGAGGCCGCCAACCGGGGCTGGCTGTCGGGCACCTCGGCCGACGCCTACTACCAGCGCGGCATCAACGCCTCGCTCGATTTCTACGGCCTCAGCAACGGGCAGACGCTGACCATCGGCGATGCGCAGGGCAATGCCCTGGGTATGGCTACGGTATCGCGCAGCGCCTTTTTGAGCAATGCGGGCGTGGTGTACAAGGGCGATAATACGGCGGGTTTGGAGCAGATTCTTAATCAGAAATACGTGGCCTTCTTCCAGAACTCGGGCTATGAGGCGTTCTACAACTGGCGGCGCACGGGCTACCCGACCACCTTTATGAGCACCGGCAGCGGCCTCAATGCCAACGGCCGCATCCCGCGCCGCTGGCAGTATCCGGTGGATGAGAAGACTTATAACACAGCTAATTATCAGGCCGCTTTGCAAAGTCAGTTCGGCGGGACCGATGACTTGAACCAGGATACCTGGCTGACGAAGTAGGTTTTTGGCTCGCCGGCCGGCGGACCTCACCCCCCGGCCCCCTCTCCTGCGGAGAGGGGGAGCCGACCGCTAGCAGATGTATGCTCGCGTCAAACAGGCGTCAGGCTCCCCCTCTCCGCAGGAGAGGGGGCCGGGGGGTGAGGTTGCACGGGCGGCGGGCGAAGTACCCAATAATTCATAAAATGAAAAAGCTCCTTTTCCTCCTGCTCCTCGCCACCCCCGCCCTGGCCCAAACCACCCCCGACACCATCGTTTTCAACCCCCGCCGCGCCGTAACGCTGCAAGGCAGCAGCAACTTCCGCGACCTTGGCGGCTACCCGGCTGCGGGCGGCAAGCGCGTGAAGTGGGGCCATATATACCGCTCGGCCGACATTAGTAAGCTGACTGACAGCGACCTGCAAGCCTTGCAAAGCCGCCACGTGGCGCTGGTGTGCGACCTGCGCGGCCCCCAGGAAGTAGCCCAGGCCCCCGACCGCCTGCCCCCCGGCGCGCGCCGCGTGGAGCTGCCCGCCGGCAGCGAAAAAATCGACCCGCGCGCCATGATGAGCGGCGGCCCAAACGTAAACCGCGACTCGCTGATGCGGGCCGTGTACACCAACCTCAGCTTCTTCCCGGCCAAGTACAAGCCGATGTTTGACGAGCTGCTGGCCTTGCCCGCCGATGAGGCCCTGCTCTTCCACTGCACGGCGGGCAAAGACCGCACCGGCATCGGGGCGGCGCTGGTGCTGTCGGCGCTGGGCGTTCCCCGCCCGACGATTCTTCAAGACTACGCCGCTACCGACGTGTACTGGCAGGCCGGCCGCGAGCAGAGCTTGCAGCGCATGAGCCAGGCCGGCTTGTCGGCCGAGGCGGTGGATGCCTACCGTCCGCTCATGGCCGCCAACCCGGCTTACCTGGCTGGTACGTTCGCGGCTATTGATAAGCAATACGGCTCGGTAGACAAGTACTTGGCCAAGGAGATGGACTTGACGCCCAAGAAGCTGGCGGCGCTGCGCGCCAAGTATTTAACGAATTAATTACGGTCGTCATGCTGAACGCAGTGAAGCATCTCGCGTGGTGCAGTAATCTCTAACGCTAGAAGTTAGTGACCCACGCGAGATGCTTCACTGCGTTCAGCATGACAGCCATTTTTGTCTGCAACTAAGAAATACGTGAAGTCTTTTAAACACGCCGCCCTCCTGGCCACCGGCCTGCTCCTCGCCGCGCCAGCGGCCTCCGCCCAAAACCGCCCCGCGCCCAAACTACTAGTAGGCATCATGGTCGACCAGATGCGGCCCGACTACCTCACCCGCTTCGCCAACGACTTCGGGCCCGATGGTTTCAACCGGCTGCGACGCGAGGGCCTGGAGTGCCGCAACACGCACTACAACTACATCCCGACCGTGACTGGGCCGGGGCACTCCTCGGTGTACACGGGCACCACGCCGCGCTATCACGGCATCGTGGGCAACTCGTGGTACAGCCGCCAGCTGCGCCGCGACGTGTACTGCACCGACGACACCACCGTGACGCTCGTAGGCCCGGCCACCAAGGGCATCGGCGTATCGGCCCGCAACCAGGTGAGCACCACCCTCGGCGATGAGCTCAAAATGACCTACGGTGGCCGTAGCCGCGTGCTGGCTATGTCGCTCAAGGACCGGGCCTCGGCCTTGCCCGCCGGGCACATGGCCGACGGCGCGTTTTGGTTTGATACGGGCACGGGCGGCTTCATTTCGAGCACCTTCTATATGCCCACACTGCCGGCCTGGGTGCAAAGCTTCAATGCCCAAAAGAAGGCCGACGCCTACCGCAGCCAGACCTGGACGCCCCTGCGCGGCCCCGAAGCCTACCGCAACAGCCTGCCCGACTCGAACCGCTACGAGCGCATTTTCAAGGGCAAGACCGCCGCTACCTTTCCGTATGAGCTGGCCAAGCTCGCGCCCCAGAACCCGCCGCCCTACGAGTGCATGTACACCTCGCCGTTTGGCAATAACCTGCTGACGGACCTAGCGTTATCGGCGCTGCAAAATACCGACCTGGGCCGCGACGACGTGCCCGATTTGCTGGCCATCAGCTACTCCAGCCCCGATGCGGTGGGCCACACCTTCGGGCCGCTTTCCAAGGAAGAAAACGACCTCTACCTGCGCCTTGACCTGGAGCTGGCCCGCCTGCTGCAAGCCCTCGATAAAACCGTGGGCAAGGGCAACTACGCCGTGTTTCTGACCGCCGACCACGGCGCGAGCGAGGTAACCCGCTACCTCGCCGACCACCAGGCCCCAGTGGGCGCTTTTTCGCAGGCCGACCTCAACAAGGCCGCCAATGCCTACCTCGCCGCCCAGTTCGGCCCCGGCCAGTGGATAGAGGCTGAGCGCAACCACATGTACTACCTCAACCGCCCGCTGCTAACCCAGCGCAAGCTCGACCTGGCGCATGTCCAGGCGGTGCTGGCCGAGTTCCTGCGCGACCAGCCCGGCATCGCGCAGGTCAACACCACCACGCAGCTGCTCAATGGCGGCTACACCACCGGCCTGGAGGCGCGCCTGCAAATGGGCCTCTACTACCCGCGCTTCGGCGACGTGCGCTTCGAACTGCTGCCCGGTTGGACGGGCGACATCGGCGTGGGCGCCAGCCACGGCACCGGCTACGCCTACGACACCCACGTGCCGCTGCTGTGGTGGGGGCCGGGCATCCCGGCCGGCGTGGTCAGCTACGCGCCGCACACCATTACCGACATCGCGCCCACGGCCGCGATGCTCCTCAATAGCAAGCTGCCCAGCGCCTGCACCGGCCAGCCCATCGTGGAGGTGCTGAGCCCGCAAGGTGTTGTTATACAGTCAAAAAAGAAGTAAGTGGCGATTCTTGCCGCTAGTGCTACTACGCGACAAAGCCCCGGCATCAACGCTGATGCCGGGGCTTTTTTAGGCGATGCCGCTACGCCGCCACCTGCAGCAGCGGCTCCAGCACAGCCCACACGTTGGCCGCCAGCAGGCGCTGGCCGGCGGCGTTGGGGTGCACGCGGTCGGGCAGGTTGAGGGCGGGGCGGCCCAGCACGCCGGCCAGTAGCGAGGGTACGAAGGCCACGCCTTCGGCCTCGGCTAGCGTGCGAAATAAACCGGCAAACTCCTGCGCGTAGCGCGCCAGGCCGGGCACACCCAGCGGCCCGAGGTCGAATGGAAACTCCAGCCCCGCCAGCACCAACTGCGCCTGCGGAAACTGCCGCCGCACTTCGCTCAGGATGGCGCGCAGGTTGGCCGCCGTGTCGCGCACGGCCAGGCCGCGCAGGCCGTCATTGGCCCCCAGGGCCAGCACGAAAATGTCGGGGGCTTGGCGGGCCAGCACGCTGGGCAGGCGCTGCCGGCCGCCGGCGCTGGTTTCGCCGCTCACGCCGTAGTTGAGGGCGCGGTAGGCGAGCCCGGCCGCGTCAAGCTTTTCCTGAATGCGAGCCGGAAAGCTGTCGGCTGCCGGCAGGCCGTAGCCCGCCGTGAGACTGTCGCCGAAGAAAATTATATTTTTCATGAATAAAAAGCTGCCCCGCCGCCCACCTCCAAAAGAGGCGGCGGCGGGGCATTGTCACTGATAAAGACTAGAAAAGATTACATCCGGGCAAAATGCTCGGCCGCTAAGTGCGCCCCCTGCTCGGTGCACAGCCCCCGGATATAATACAAAAAGATGCTGCGAAAAATTTCCGCCGCCTGAAAGCTGCCGGCCGGAAAAAGGCCCGGCGTGATGGCAATATTGACTTGCTGAATAATAATAATGGTAACGAGCCGGATGTTGATGTCGCTCCGGAACAGCCCTTGCAAGATGCCCTCGTTCAGTAGTTGGTGCAGCTGTGGCGTAGAGTAGGTGGCCAGGTGGTCTTGCACCAGCTGCCAGGCCACCGGAAACTGCGCTAAATCGGTGAGGTAGGAGGCATCGGTGGCAACCAAATCCTCAATGGTGTAATTGATAAGGGCGTAGAGCCGCTCGACTGCCGACGCAAACCGGGCGTACAGGCGCACGTGGTCTTGCTTCTGGCGCTCAAGGTCGGTGCGCAGGCTATGCAGCAACAGGGCCGCCCGGTCGGGGTATTGGGCGGTCAGCGCGGCCGGCGTGGTGCCCAGGGCGGTGGCCAGGTCAGTATCGGTGGGCGCGTTAATGCCTTTGCGGCGAAAAACAGCCATATCCGCTGCGAAGGCCGTAGCCGCGAAAGGGGGGAGGGTTGACATGGAAAGGACGCGCCTGAGAAGACCAGTGCCGTCCGAACGACGTAGGTAGCGGCAGGGTTGCGCCGGGCCGCTACTTGCCCGCCAGCAGGCCGAGCACGAAAAAGAAGAGTAGCTGCACCAGATACACCAGCGGCACCAGCGGGTTGTGCTTCGGAAAATTGGCCCGCAAAAACAGCAATTGCAGCAGTGCCGACAGCAAAAACCAGTCGCGGAAATTGCGCAGCGGAATGATGTGGCCCGCCCAGTGCCAGAAATCATACTGGCCAGCCACGGGCTCCAGGCACAAATCGAAGCCCACCATGAGGGCCGCGCCCACCAGTACCCGCAACAGCCCCGGTAGCGGCAGGTAGGTAGTCAGGGTACCCGCGCAGTACGTGACAATCACCCAGTTGAGGCCAATGAGCCACGGTACGTTCATGTACTGCGGCCCCAGCGTGGCCCCGTAGGTGTAGCTGCCAAACAGCCACCCCGTATTGACGCCCACAAACTCGGCCATGAAGCCCAGCAAAAAAGTCTGCGCCACAAACAGCCAGAACGCCCCGTTGCGCCCTGGCTGAAACGCCCCCAGCAGCCCCGCCGTGAGCAGCAGCGTGAGTGGCGTGTACTTGAGGTAAAAGGCCTTATCCTGGGCAAAAGCCAACCCTACAAAGCCTGTAAGGTGAAATAGTAAAACCAGCCCTTGCGCCACGCGCAGCTGCGCTGTAGGCGCGGCCAGGGGCGCCGGTGAATTCGAGAACTCCATAGGTAGGAGTTAAGAGTTGAGAGTTAAGAGTTAAGAGTTAACTATTTGGCTAACTCTTAACTCTTAACTCTCAGCTCTTAACTGATTAAGTCGGCCACAATTTTGGCCGAAAGTAAACACAGTGGGATGCCGCCGCCCGGGTGCACCGAGCCGCCGCAAAAGTACAGTCCGTGCAGTCGGCTTGAAAAGTTGGGGTGCCGCAAAAAAGCGGCCAGCGCATTGTTGCTGGAACTGCCGTAGAGCGCGCCCCCAAACGACGAGGTATCGGCCGCGATGCCGGGCGGCGTCCACACCTTTTCGGCTTTGATGAGCGGCTCCAGGTCAACGCCCAGCGTGCGGCTGAGCTTGGCCAGCACTACGCGCCGGGTGTGGGCCGTGAGGGCGGCCCAGTCCTGGCCTTCGTCGTGGGGCACGTTCACCATCACAAACCAGTTTTCGTGGCCGGCGGGCGCATCAGTGGGCGTTTTCTTAGAGGTGATGTTGACGTAAACCGTTACGTCGTCGGCCACAGTTTTTTGTTGGAAAATGGCATCAAACTCGCGCTTGTAATCGGCCGAGAAGAAGATGTTGTGTAAGTCCAGCTCGGCAAACTCGCGGGCGACACCCCAATAAAAAATCAGTGCCGACGACGAGCGCGGCTGCCCCAGCGTCCGCTCCGGCGCGGGCTGGCTGGGTAGCAGCTTGCGGTAGGTAGGCACCACGTCCATGTTGCTCACTACCAGCCCAAAATCATAAATATCCTGGTCGGTACGCACACCCGTAACGAGGTCGCCAGCTGTCAGAATCTCGCGCACGGGCTCGTTGAAGCGAAGCTTCACGCCAAACTCCTCGGCCAGCCGGTGCAGGCTTTGGGCGATGGCATAGATGCCACCTTTGGGGTAGAAAGCCCCAATACCGTGCTCCAGGTGCGGAATGAGCGAAAGCGTAGCCGGTGCCTGATAAGGGTCTGAGCCGTTGTAGGTAGCGTAACGGTCGAACAATTGCACCAGGCGCGGGTCGCCGGCAAATGCCTTTTCGTGGCGCGCGTGCATGGTGCCCGTGAGGCCCAGCGAGGGCAGCGCGGCCACCGCCTTCAGCGTCTCGGGGCTGAAATAGGTGCTGGCCTTGTGCAGCGACTTGTGCAAAAACGTGCCCGCCGTGGCGTCGTAAGCCTTGCCACTGCGCCCCAGAAACTGCGTAACCGCCGCAGCCGGGGTGCCCAGCTTCTGCTCGACCTCGGCGGCAAACTTGCGGCTGTCGGCCCAGGCCGTGAGGCGCGTGCCATCGGCAAAGAAGTAATTCGTAATCGGGTCGAGTCGCTCGTAGCGAAAGTAGTCGGTCGGCTCGCGGTGGGCCAGCCGAAAAACATCATCCACGAGCTGCGGCAGCGTAAACAGCGACGGCCCCGCGTCGAAGCGGTAGCCGCCCGACAGCTCAAACTGGTGCATCTTGCCCCCAAACGAATTGCTGGCCTCGAATACCGTGACCGGGTGCCCCGCCACCGCCAGCCGCGCCGCGGCGGCCAGCCCCGCTACCCCCGCGCCGATGACGGCCACGGGCTGGCGGGAGGGCGGTGATTTTTGCTTTTTAGTAAACACGCTTGTACTACCGAGGAAGGGGCTGCGAAAGTTCGGGGCTTATTCCACGGCCAGCACTAGGCCCTTCAAATACGCGCCTTCGGGGTGAAACAAGCTCACCGGGTGGTCGGCGGGCTGGGTGAGGCGGTGCAGAATGCGCGCCGGCCGCCCGGCCTCGATGGCAGCAGCCAGTACCGCGCCTTCAAACAGCTCGGGGCTAACGACTTGCGAGCACGAGAAAGTGAAGAGTAGCCCACCCGGCGCGAGGTGCGCGATGCCCGAGGCATTGAGGCGCTTGTAGCCCATAAGGGCGGCGTGGCGCGCGCCCATGTGCTTGGCAAACGCGGGCGGGTCGAGCACCAGCAGGTCGTACTCGGCCGAGTGGCTTTTGAGGAAGCTGAGCACGTCTTCGGGGTAGGCGGCGTGGCGCTCGGCGTGGCTCGATAGCTCGGCATTGCGCTCGGTGAGGGCGATGGCTTTCTTGCTGCTATCGACGGAATGCACCAGCTCGGCGCCCGCCTCCAGGGCGTACACCGAGAAGCCGCCGGTGTAGCAGAAGGTATTGAGCACGCGGCGGCCGGGCGCGTAGCGGGCCAGCAGGGCGCGGTTGTCGCGCTGGTCGATGAAGAAGCCGGTTTTCTGGCCCGTCTCCCAATCCACGGCAAACTGATGGCCGTTTTCCGTCACAATGTGCTCGGCCCCGGTACTTTCGCCGAAGAGGTAGCCGTTTTTAGCGTCGCCCACGGCGTTGCCGGGCACGGTTTCGGAGCTTTTGTCGTAGATGGCGCGCAGCCGGTCGCCGAATACAACTTGCAAGGCGTTAGCGATTTCGGGGCGGGCGCGGTACATGCCTACGCTGTGCGCCTGCACCACGGCCACGTCGCCATACACGTCGATGATGAGGCCCGGCAGGCCGTCGCCCTCAGCGTGTACCAGCCGGAAAACGTTGGTGTCGGCCGTGCCCGTGAGGGCCAGGCGCTGGCGCAGGGCGTAGGCGTTGGCCAGCTTCTTCACCCAAAAATCGGGGGTAGGCAGCTCGGCCGCCGCCCCAAAATCAAGCATCCGCACCGCGATGGAGCCGCCGCCCGAGTAGTGGCCCACGCCCAGCAGCTCGCCCGCCTGGGTTTCGACGCGTACGGCTTCGCCCTCGGTGGGCTCGCCCTGCACGCGGGCAATGGCCCCCGAAAACACCCAGGGGTGGCGGCGGCGCAGGGAGTGGTCTTTTCCGTTTTTGAGGACGATGGTGGCGGGCATGGCTACTATTTATAAAATCGGGGCACAAAGGTCGTCATGCAGAGCGCAGCGAAGCATCTCGCTCGCTTCATTGTTGGCGTAAGGAGTTACTGCGCCACGCGAGATGCTTCACTGCGCTCTGCATGACAGGCATAAGCTACTTGAACCAACGCCGGTACACCGGCCCGCGCAGCTTGAACTGCGCCCACATGGCAGGCCGAATCAGCCAGTCGAGCCAGCGGCGGCCGGTGCTGTACGTAATGTCCTCCACGATGACCGTGCCGCCGCCCTGTGCGGGCTGGAGCAGGTGGCGGTGCCGCCACTGCCGCAGCGGCGCGGGCAGCGTTTGGCCCTCATCCACAAAGTAGTGCGTGCCGTCGGGCAGCACGCCATTATCGGTAATGAGCGAGGTCCAGCGCCAGCGCTTGGGGTCGACTTGCAGCTCGATAATCACCGTGTCGCCAGTCTGGTTGCCGTCGTAGCGAATGAGGTGGAACTTCGGAAACGGCGGGGCCAGGGCCACAAACAGCTCCTTGGTGAAGCCCGCCATGACGGCGGCCGGCGGCTGGGCCACCCGGAAACGGAGAATGAGGTGCATAGCCCACTATACGGCCGGGCTAGCGGGCGGGTACGGCCGCCGCGTCGAGCGAACCGATTTTGGGCTGAATCTGGATGATAAAGCGCTTGTTTAGTTCTTCTTGCGCGTCGCGGTAGCGGTTTACGCCGCCGAAGCCGCTGCCGGCCGGCACCACCTCGTAGCGCGGGGCCGGGAATACGATGCCCGCCTCGCGCCACAGCTGGTACACGGCCAGCGCCCGCAGGTAGCTGAGCTGGCGCGTGGCCGGCCCGTCGTAGTTCTGCGGCGAGTTGTAGGAGTAGGTGCCGTCGGCCTGGCGGGTAGCGTAGCGCGCCGTGCGCCCTTCAATAACTACCAGGTACTGAATATTATCGCGCTCGTTGAGCGAGCTCAACTGATTGAGCAAAAACCGGCCGGCCTGAATCAGCTTCGGCTTGTAAGCTTCTTTCAGCACTGGGCTACTCGGGTCGAAGATGACGTCGAAGCTCAGCTCGTAGCGCTTGAAATCCTTGTTGTAAATGAAGTACTTCGGATTTTCCAGCCGCTTCAACGCCTGCTTTATCTCGTCGATTTTCTTTTTCTCCCGCAGCTGCACCTTCAGCTGCGCGTTGGCGCGCACCAGCCCCTGTTGCTTGTCCTGAAACAGCTTGTAGCTCAGGACAAACAGCACCAGCATGGTCAGGAACAAGGCCGTCATCAAATCGACGTAGCTGGGCCAGAAAAAGTCTTTGCTTTGCTTCATGGCTAGCGAACTGGGCGGCCTTTTTTACCCAGAATGTTGCGCTGAAACCAGTTGGGCTCGGTGAGCTGCTCCAGCACCGCATTGGTGCGGTCGAGCTGGCGTAGGAGCTCGCGCTGCACCTGCTCGTCGCGCTCCAGGCGCAATTGCAAGCCGGCCAGCGCCTCGGCGCTGCGGCGGGCCTGCGTTTCCTGCAACTGGTTGAGCGCCTGCTGCTGCGCCGGCAGCTGCTGAAACGGGTTCAGGTACTCGATTATCTTCTGGTACACGTTGTCCTTGTTGAGCTGCCGGAAGTAGGCATCCCACTGCACGTGCGCCGATTGCGCCTGGGCCACAAATTCCTCGCGGCGCTTCTCCAGCACCTCGTTCATTTTGTGGGCGTCCTCGCTCAGCGCCTGCGTCACACCCTGGCTAATCTGCGAGAGCAGCGCTTGGTGCTGCCCAAAAAACTGCGCCTGCTCCCGAATGCGGGCATCATGCTGTTCGAGGTAGCCAGGTACCTGCTTCAAGGCTGCTTCGAGGCTGCTGAGGCGGTCGAGCAGGCTCGTGATGGTGATGGCCGTGTCGGCACCCTTGCTCACGGCCACGTTTAGACTCTGCTGGTAGCCAAGGAATTTCTCAAACGACGCCGCGCTCTCGTCCACCCGGTCAAATACCTTGATAGTGGCATTGGCCAGCTCGGTGTAGCCTATCTGTTGCAGCTTTTCGAGGAAGTTTTTCTGGATGCTGATGTTCTCGGTAATGCGGCTGATGAGCGGCGTAAACTCCGCGATTTTCGAGAAAAAGTCAGCCTGAATCTTCGAGAAAAAGTCCTGATTAAAGGTATCCAGCACCGACTTCAAGTTGCTCATGCTGGCCTGCATGTCCGAGTTGAGCCGGGGCAGCAGCGCCTTTTGCAGGAAATTGTAGTAGCCGTTTTTGTAGCGGTCGCGCTGGGCGCGGGCTGATTTTAGCAGCTGGTTGCCGCCCAGCGTTAGCGCCAGGCCGATAAAGCTGCCGCTCATGGCGATGAGAATACCACCCAAGAAGTGCGTCACGTCGGCATTATTAAACGACGACTCGCCCGCCGCCGCCTCGCCCCCAAACGGATTAACCAGCGCTATCAAGCCTAAAATGGCACCCAGAAACGTGCCTAGCAGCCCCAGGTAGAGCGGGGTCGAAATCTGCGCCTCAATCTCCTGGTCGAGTAGCGCAGCCTCACGCTCCGAGATGTCGCGCAGCGTATTGAAGTCGGCCGCCGCGCCCTTGTTGGCCCGCAGGTAGTCGTTGGTGTCCGTGATGATTTGGGCAAACTCCGGGCTGGGCCGGCTCACGGTGAGCGCGTCGTACTCCTGGGGTACGTAGCTGTCAGTGTAGCGCAGCTCGGCGTTGGCATCCACGGCCTGCACGCCCAGCTGGGCTACCTCGGGGTACATGGCCTGCACCCGCGCAATGAGGCGGCGATTCGCCAGGAAGACGAATACCTGCCAGGCAATTAGCCCTAGAATCAGGACGACTTCGAGTATCTGTAAGAGCATGATATAGGCGGATAGATAACGAATGTACCGTGGACCCACAGGGTCCACGGTACACTAAATTTTACTAGCTGATGTTCAGCCGGGCGCGCTGCACTACCTGCCAGCCATCGGCGTGGCGCTGAAGCTGGCCGGGAGCCGCCGCCGCTACCAGCGTGATGCGGCCCCCCAGCGGCGGGTCGTAGTCGAAGAACTTTTGCAGCCGCGTCAGCCCATCGCCGATGAGGCGGGCCTGGTCCACATTAGGGTTAAGCGTGAAGCTCGCCTGGTCGGGGTTGCGCGGGTTTACGGTCAGCATCAGGGCCAGCTGCGGCAAGGGCGAATCCGTGATTTTGCGCTCTTCCACGAAGGGCGTTTCCTGCACGGGGCCGTAGCGCGTGGCGGCCACTTGGGGCGCGGCGGGCTGCGCACCCACCATTTCCTCTATCGACAACTCGTCGGCCACGGGCAGCGCGGCAGGCACGGGCGGCGAAGTTTCGGACGCCTGCGCGGCTGCGGCGGCGGCCGCCAGCGAAGTGTTAGAAATATGCGCTGCGGCGGCTGGGGCACTCGCGGCTACCGGCGCAGCCTTAGCGGGCGCGCCTGCCAGCTGCTTTTTCAGGTCGGCTACCTGTTTGGTAAGCTGTGAGAGCTGCTTGGTAAGGTTCTCGTTCTGCTTGTGCAGCTTGCGGTATTCAGGAGAAGTCATAACGGACGAGGTTGCTGGTTCAGCTGGCGGCGTGGGGGAAGTGTGCTGCCGGTGGTGTCGCCGCTTGCTTTTCAAGCGATTAGTAGCGATGCCGAAGCCCAGCAGCGCACCCAGAATGGCCAGCACCGTCCCGGCCAAGCCCGGCGGCAGCCCGAAATAGCGCGGCTCTACCGGCTGCGCGGTGTAGGCGGGGGTAGCGGGTAGCTGCCCCTCGGGGGCCGGGTTCTCGTCTTCGGCCACGGTGCGGGAGGCGCTGGCCGGCTGGGCTGCCGCTGGCGGGGTAGAGTCAGCCGCCTGGGCTACTGCTGAAGAAGTGCTGCCTGCTGGCACAAAAGGCTCTAGGTCAACTTGCAGCGCTTGGCTATTAACCTTCTGCAGTACGCCGGTTTTGCTAGCTTTGCGCTTGGTTATCTCGGTAAGAATGGCTTTTGCTAGCTGCGCGGGCGTGGCCGGCTGGTCTTTGCCAACCTGGTCACGCACAGCCCTCCAGAGCGACCCTAGTTCGGCTTTATCGTTTGGTTGGGTAAGAACCCATTTGCTGAATTCAGTGCCCGTGGCCCACGTCGTAGCGGTCGGCGGCGTCTTTTCGTCGGCCCACACGCGCCGGGCCGTGGCCGTCCAGATGCGGCCTTTCAGGCTATCCTCGCGGGTAGGGGCCGGGGCGGTTTGCCCCAGCCCCGCCCGGCTCAAAGCCAATAAGGCTACCAAGCTCAAAATGCGCTGAATGTGCATGATACTGAGCTAATGGGCGGAACCATGCAGCACCTGCGACAGCACGTAGAGCGCGTGCTTGAGCGGCAGGAAGAACAGCGTCTCGGGGATGGGCTCACCAGCGGGCAGCGTATTAGCGTAGCGCTGCCGACCTAGGTTGAATGAGTCGGCCAGGGCGCCCGTTAGCTCGCGCAGCACTAGGCCGGGCGGATTTTTGATGCCTAGGTTGTGCATGGCAGCTACTAAGTCGGGGTCGGTGAGCAGCAGCGTGAGGCACTTCTCGACGTTGGCGATAACGGCGTTTTTCACTTCCTCCGTAATGTCGCTGGGGTAGAGCGGGCGGTTTTCGGCCGCATCCTCGGTGCCGGAGCCGATGGGCTGCACGATGGGCGGTACCTCGGCGGTGCTCTCGGCATCGACCCCGGTGGCCAGCACGCCGCCGTTGGCGGTGGTTTGCTTGGGGTCGTCGGCCAGTACGATTTTGAAGTTGGCCGGCGCGGGCGTCCCCATTACCTTGGTCAGGATGAGGCTGGCCACCTGCTCCAGCGGGCGCAAGTTGCTGGGGCACAGCAAGCGCAGGTACAAGCTACCGCGCCCGGTGAAGCACAGGTAGCGCGGGGCCGTGAGCCCGCGCAGGGCCGTCACTTGGCCCAGGTGGTACACGATAGCTCCGAAGTGCAGGTAGAACAGCACCCGCAGGTGCTGGGCCATCAGCAGCCGCTCGCCGAACTGGAACTCGCGCTCGTAGTTAAACAGCAGGCTAGCAACTTCTTCCGAGCCGAAAGCCGGGTTGGCTTCGACTACCGCCAGGCACTTCACGGCCAGCTCGGCGGCTTTGGTATGGGGCAGCGGGTGCGCCCGGATGCTATCGAGCCCGAAGCGCACGAGGCCGTTGTCCTTGGTGCCGCGCACGTCGGCCGCGCCGTCGCCCCACAGCTCGTTGCCCGCGAAGCGGAACGAGGTGCTGAACGCCGGGTGGTGCCGCCGCGGGCCGCTGGGGTTGGCCTGCTGGTCGGAGTAAAACAGTACGTCGGAAGTGCCGCCGCCGATGTCGATGAAGGCCGCGTTCTCGCCGGGGCCGGGCGTCACGAGGCCGCGCCGGGTCAGGAAGAAGTAGGGGGCCGACGACTCGGGCAGGTAGGTGGTGCCGCGGTTGGTGTGGAAAATTTCTTTGAACAGCGTATCCCACTCGCGCTGGTAGAGGTCGCGGCTGAAGGCCGAGAAGCTGAGCGGCGCAAACCATACTACCTGGGTGGCCGACACGTTGCCGCCGTGCAGCGCCGCTTTGTATTTAAACAGCAGCAGCATCTCGCGGAAGAACATTCGCACCCGGTGGCGGGCGGCCTCGCCGGTTTCGCCCCACTTCAGGTTGGTGTGGTACGAGTCGTTGGTTTCTTCTTCGGTATTAATGCCGAAGCCCACGTTGACGTTGGCCAGCAGGCGCGGCGGCTCGATGGAGAAGCTGGCGGCCTCGCTGGTGGCCGTGCGAATCGGAAACTGGTATGGCGACCCGCCCGCGCCCACAAACGAAGGCACAAACTCGCGCTGCTGGTAGCGCTGCCAGCGCCGCAGCTGAATGCCGTGCGCCGGGTCTTCCTCAATGCCCCGGTACAACTGTTCGTAAGCTTGGTAGTCAGTTTCTTCCGAAGACTTCTTGAGCAAAGCCACCGGCGTGTCATCCGGCCCAAAATGGAAGGGCTGGGGCGGCTGGCTCGGCCCGTCGTGGTAAGCCACGTGGGTGTTGGTGGTGCCGAAGTCGATGGCGAAGCGGAACTCCTTGGTGCCCTGGCGCACCTCGCGCCACTTGGGCACCACCAGCGCCTGCCCGGCGGCCGGGGCGGGGCTCGTCACCACCACGTAGTCGAAGGGCGTGCCTTTGATTTCATAGTAGGTACTGCCCTCGTCGGTGCTGCTCTTAGGCGTGCGGCGGTAGGCAGTGGCGCTCTGCTCGGTGCCAGTGGGCGACAGCACCCGGCCCTGCACGCCAAATTGCAGCTCTACCGGCTTGTGTACCAGGCTGGGGTCGATATTGTTGGCATCGACCAGCATCACCTTGTAGAAGTCGTTGAGCGGCGGCGCGTCGGCGATTTTTACGAAGGGGAAAACCGACAAGCCCACGTTGGTCACCAGCAAGCGGCCGAGGCCCTCGGTGCGCGGGTTGGGGTAGTAGGCCCGCTCATAATCCACGGTGAAGCCGCCCGCCACCGGGATGCGCAGGCGCACCCGCACGCAGGCCGGGTCGAGTTCCATCGTGAGCTGGGTGGCAAGCTCCTGGGGCGAGAAATACTCAAAGTACAGCGGCTTGACCGGCAGCAGCGGCCAGCAGGTGGGCCGGTAGCCGGGCGCGGTTTTGAGCTGGCCGGTGAGAAAGCGGCTGCCATCGACCTCGTAGGGCACGGTGAGCAGCGTTTCTTCAAGCAAGTCGTTGAGGGTAAGGTAAGGGTAGGCCAGGTCGGGGCCGGGCAGGGTGCGGTCGGGCAGGGCGCGGGCGTCGCTGGCGGGCACCTTGTTGCCGCTGTCGCCGAGCAGCGAGTTATTGTAGTAAAACTTGCCGGGCGCTTGCAGGCCGGGGCGCAGCACCAGCGGCAGTGGGCTCGGCAGGGGCCAGCCTGGTACCGGCACGCGGTCGGGCCGAATGGTGAAGTCGGAGCTGCGCACTACGCCCTCGTCGGGGCGCACGCGGATGGCCACGCCCGCCACGGCCACCGGGTTGCCGGCCTGGTCGGCGAGGTAGGGGTAGTCGGCGAGCTGGGCGTTGCCGGCCAGGCCCCATTTATTCAAAATGTTTGGGTCGAGCGAGTTGCGCACGGCCGGGACCAGCCGCCCCAGCGCCGGGTCGGCCACGAACTGCTGGTAGATGTAATCCTGAAATGCCTGCTCGCGCTGCCCCAGCGCCACGTAGCGGCCGTCAAAATAATACCCGCCGCCCTCGGGCCGCTGCACCGGCAAGGCCCGCACCGCCGGGGCCGGAAAAAATACCGTGAGCGGCGAGGTGCCGCCCAGCAGCTGCGGGGCTTCCTGCGGCGTGTTGCCGGGGAAATACAGCAGATTTAAATCGGTGATGTTGGCAAAGCGCTTGTCGTTCAAATACAAGGCCAAGGCCTGGGCCAGCGACTTGGTCTGCGGATTGGCTTCGAGCCGGGCCAGCTCGTTGGCCTTGTTCCAGGTGCGCACGCTGAGGCGCTGGCTGGCCTGCCGCCGCTGGTAGTAGTTGAAAACCAGCTCCCACAAATCCCAAAACTGCCCCACCAGCCGGTGGTGTACCGAGTCAGTCTGGCCGGGATTGGCGCCCACGTAGGCCAGGGCGGTGTCAACCAGGTGCATGCGCGCGAACGGCGACGGGATGGCCACCGCCACGCGCTCGGCCCGGCCGCCCTCGGGGTCGAGGATGCCGCTGGGGCCTTCAATTTCGTTTTTACCGATTTTGCCGGTGCGGCCCCAGCCCTCGTGGGTGCTGGAGCCCGTGCGGTGCAGGCGGAGGATTTTAGCCATGTTATTCTTAAGCTGTTAGCGATTAGCTGCTAGCTGTTAGTTTTTATGATTACTGGGGCTGCTCTCCTTGCGTAGGCGTCTCACCCCTAGCCCCTCTCCGAAAAGGAGAGGGGGACTAGCTCTAGTTTTTAGCTTTAGAATAGCTGCTAGAACCAAGGTTAAAGACTAGTTCCCCTCTCCTTTTCGGAGAGGGGCTAGGGGTGAGGCGACACGCCAGAGCCACCCTACGAGTACTGCAACTTATTCTCCACTACCTTCTCCGTGGCCGTGTTAAACGCCTCCACCAGCCAGCGCAGCGCCCGTGCGGCGTCGGGGTTATCGAGGTTGGTTTTGCCCACGGCATCGTTCAGCTCGGCTCGTAACACGTCGTCGGTCAGGCCTTTATTGAAGAAGCCGGTGCTGATAATCTTATCGGCCACCATCTTGTTAAAGTCGGTTTCCTCATGGTGCAGGGCGGCGAAGCGGCGCTCGTTTACGCCGAGCTCGCGCAGCCAGCTTTCGTACTCGGTGAAGAAGTCGGTGAGGTCGGCCAGCGGGCCGGTGCTGGCGGGCAGGTGCTGGCCCAGCTTGCCACCCTTGTAAAGCGGAGCGCTTTTCTCTTCCAGCAGGTGCTGCCGGAAATACCGGGCGAAGTAGTGGAACTGTATCATCGGGCGGGCTACCTCGCGGCGCTGGGCCGGCGAAAGCTGCCCAAAGTCCACCGTTGGGGCGTCGCTTTTCAGGCCAAACTCGTGGTAGGCCGGGTTACCGCGGTCAAGCTGGCTAGCGGGCTGACCCAGGAAGTGCTGGATGGCGAGGGCGCCCAGCACCTCCATCAGGTGCGCTTGGTTGCGCTGCTCGGCGCGGCCGGGGTTGTTGGGCAGCGGCTGGCCGGCCTGGTCGCCGAGGTAGTACATGGCCTCTATGCCCTCCAGGTGCTCGGCGTAGTAGCTGAGCGCCGTCTTCGTCTTGGTAATGAAGGTATTGGAGTCGATAAAGTCCTGGCCATTCTGCTTTTCCTCGGCCGAAGGCTGTTGCAGCTTGAAGTAGGGCAGCAGCACCAGCGCGCCGGCCGGCACGGCGGCCCGCACCGAGGGCTGCGGCAGGTCCACGCCCGGGTCGCGCAGGTTCTTGACCAGCAGCGGGAAGCCAGCCGCGCCCGTGCCGCCAAAGATGCTGCTGATGAAAAACACCCGGTCGTCGGAGTTCAGGCTCTGGGCCAGGTAGCGCATTTCCCGGGACTGCACCAGCGAGTTGAGCACCACCGAGCCCACGTTGGGCGAGCCCCGGAAGCCTAGGTCGAGGCTGGCGTTGAGGCTGTCGGGGGTGAAGAGCAAATCGAGCAGGCCCCGGGTTTCCACGCTGGCCTCGTTGTAGTGCACGAAGTCCTTGAATGACTGATTGATGCCGCCGAAGTCGTACACGAACGAGTCGCGCAGCCCCTCCACGCCGGAGGTATTAAGCTGGGCCAGGGTGGTCAAATCCTGGCCAAAAAAGCCTTCGTTCTTGGCGTGCTGACCGTCCTGGTACAGCGCGTCGTGGATGCGCTTGTAGCGCTTGAGCAGGTCCACGGTGCGCGTCACGTCGCCGTTTTGCGTGTCGGGGTCCACGAGCACGGGAATTACCTGGTCGCAGTCGGGCAGGCGCACGCCGGCGGCCAGCAGCATGGTCAGCGAGCGCAGTACCCGCGCCCCGGTGCCGCCCACGGCAAAGATGAATAGACGAGCCATTAACTTAACTAGGAAAACAGAAGTAAAAAATCGTCTGTCATGCTGAGCGCAGCGCAGCGGAGCCGAAGCATCTCTGCCGCACCGTTGGATGAAGCGATAGAGATGCTTCGACTTCGCTGCGCTGCGCTCAGCATGACATAATTAATAAGCACAATCAATTAAAACGGCGTGCGACGGGCGTGATTCGAGCCCCACTTCAGCGCCACCGAGAAGAGGATAAACCACAGCGGGGCCACCAAGGTATTGGTAATGATGAAGTAGCGCATGTACGGGTCGCGCACCGCGCCCGCGCCCATGCTCACGCGGAAGGCCAGCAGCGCCCCCAGGCCCGCTACCAGCAGCAGCACCAGCAGCCAGTGCGTGGGCTTGTACAGCCCTTGGTGGGTAAGGGCCGGGATGGCGTGGTTGAAGATGTAATAGAACACGACCACCAGCGCCAGCGCCGTGAGTAGGGTATAGAAGCCGGTGGTGTTGAAAATTTCGGCCTTGTACAGCCCGTAGAGGGGCGATTTGCGGTCGTAGAAAAGCCCAATACCGTTCGTGTACAGGCTGTTGAAAAATTGCTGCATAAGGAAGAAGGCGGGTTATTGGGCGAGGGCAAAGGTGGCGGTGAAGACGGGCGGCAGGGCCTGCGGGAAAGCTGCGCGCACGCCGTTCATGATTTCGGTGAGGCGGTAGGTGTGCGGCGCGGCGGTGGGCTGGTTGTCGTTTTCGGTGCTTCGCTGGGCCACCCAGGTCGGCAGGCCGGGTGCGGGCAGAGCTAGCCGCAGCTGCCCGCCACTCCTGGGGAAGTCGCTGAGGCGCAGGCGCAGCGTGTGGGTATAGGCAGATAATTGCGGCACGTTGGCGAGGAGTTTGACGGAGCCCGGCAGCAATTGCACGCGGCCATCAGGCACCTGGGCTTGCAAGTGTTGGGCCAGAAAGGCGGGTTCGCGCCAGGCGGCGGGCAGTTGGCGCAGGTCGAGGGCCACCGTGAAGTCCACGCCATCTTTAACGTTGTCAACTTCCAGATTCGTACTTACGCCCGCCCCGCCGTAGGAAATGGACCCGTTGCCACCCGGCGCGAGGGGGCTAGTGGCCGGCACCTGCGTGAGCACCGCCGCGTAGGGCACGCGTGGAAAAGTCAGCCCGAAATACGCCTGCTGCGTGGCGGCCGAAGGCGCGGGCAACACCTCGTTCACGTAGCGCGCTACGGCAGCGGGCGGCCCGATAACCCAGATATAATAAGGCAGCACCTCGCCCTTCAGCGCGCGTTGCTTGAGCGGCGTTTTCACGGCCGGAAAGAAATTACCGTAGAATTTCGACGTTTCGCCCAGCACCGCCACGGCTAGCCCCTTTTTGGTGACGGGGGCCAGCGCGTCGGTGATGCTGGTGTTCATCAGGGCCGTATTGGCTTGGTGTTCGGGGCCGTAGATGAAGTCGGAGATGATGACGTTCACCTTGTCGGCGGCCTGGGGCTGGGCCAGGATATTTTCAAGCATCGTGGGCAGCTCGGTGCCGAGGGCGGCCTCGTGGGTGTCGCCCTGCACGATTTGCCGGAAGTGCTGATAGGTAGTCGTTTGCGGAGCCTTGTTGAGCGAAAGCCAGAACTTGGTATCGGCCACGGCCGGGCTGCTGTTGGTGCGGGAGGCTAGCAGCCCCACGCGCTGCTGAAACGCCGTAGGCTCGGTGCCTGCATTATTGATTGGCATGAAGCCGCGCATCCCGCCCGACAGTTCGAGGAAAATATTGGCTTGGATGGAGGCCGCCGCAACCGGCTCGGTAGTAGCTGCCGGCTTGGCGGGGGCAGTGGTAGTAGCGGTGGTTTGCTGGGTATCATCTACTTCGCCGCAGCTGCTGAGCAGGGTGCCGGCGAGGGCTCCGAGGAGAAATGCTTTCGTAAGCGCAATTTGCATAGGTAAAACCAGCTACTTGGCAGTAACAACTACCGTTGAGGCCGCAAGTAACGACAAGCGACGGATTTACAACATACGCGCCAAAAAAAGGGGCGTTGGCAAACGGTTATTTCCGCTTGCCAACGCCCCCTGTAGTTTTCTTTAATTGATTACCCCAGCAACTCCTCGATATCCTCCCGCGTCAGCGACTTTATCACGGCCTCGTCGGTCGTTATCAGGTCGCTCACCAGTTGCAGCTTGCGCCGTTGCAAAGCCAGGATTTTTTCCTCTACCGTATTCTGGCTGATGAACTTGTACACGAACACCGGCCGCTGCTGGCCGATGCGGTGGGCGCGGTCCACGGCCTGGGCCTCCACGGCGGGGTTCCACCAGGGGTCGAGGATGAAGACGTAGTCGGCCGCCGTGAGGTTGAGGCCCACGCCGCCCGCCTTGAGGCTGATGAGGAAGATTTTGAGGTCGTGGTCGTGCTGGAAGCGCTCGACCTCGCCCTGGCGGTCGCGGGTGTGGCCGTCGAGGTAGGCGTAGGCTAGCTGGCGCTCGTCGAGGCCAGCGCGCACGAGCGCCAGGTGTTGCACAAACTGGCTGAACACAAGTACCTTGTGTCCTTCCGAAACTACGCTGCGAATCATGCGCAAAATCTCCCGCATCTTGCCCGATTCGCCCTCGTAGCTCTGGTCGGCCAGGTGGGGGTGGTTGGCAATCTGGCGCAGGCGGGTGAGGCCCTGGAGCAGTAGCAGCTGGGTGCCGCCGGCTGGGGTAGGCGCGTGGCCCTCCAGGCTCTCCATTATTTTATTGCGGTAGAAGCTCTTGGTTTCCTCGTAAAACTGCGCCTGCTCCTCGGTAAGCGGGCAGTAGCTGAGGTGCTCGGTTTTGGCGGGTAGCTCGCTGGCTACCTGGGCTTTGTGCCGACGCAGTACGAAGGGTTTGATAAGCGCGTGCAGCTTTTTGGTACGGCTTTCGTCCTGGTTTTTCTCGATGGGCTTCACGAACTCCTTGCGGAAAAACGCCTGGGTGCCCAGCAAGCCGGGGTTGATAAAGGTCATCTGCGACCATAAATCCATCGTGCTGTTCTCGACCGGCGTACCGGTGAGGATAAGCCGATGGCGCGCCCGCAGCTTGCGCACGGCCTGCGCCGTGGTCGAGCTCGGATTTTTGATGGCCTGCGACTCGTCGAGTATCACGTAATCAAACTGGTAGCTGGCCAGTAAATCCGTATCGAGGCGCACGATGCCGTAGCTCGTCAGGATGATGTCGTAATCGGCAAACTGCTCGACGTTTTTGTCGCGGTAGGTGCCGGTGTACACCAGCAACCGCAGGCTGGGCGTGAACTTGCGCGCCTCGTTCATCCAGTTGTAAACCAGTGAGGTAGGTAGCACGAGCAGCGACGCCGCGCCCTGGCTGGCCCCGCTTTCCTGGCGTTCGAGCAGCATTACGAGCGTTTGCACGCTCTTGCCCAGGCCCATGTCATCGGCCAGGCAGCCGCCGAGGTGGTAGTCCTGCACAAAGCGCAGCCAGTTGTAGCCCGCCTGCTGGTACGGCCGCAACGTGCCCCGGAAACCCGCCGGCAGCGCCCGGTCCTCTACGGCCGCAAAGTCGCGCAGCTTTTCGAGGCGGCGCGTTAGCGTGACGGTGGCCAGGTTATCCTGCTCCAAGTCATTGATTAACGACAAATGATGCCGGCGCAAAGCCAACGGCTGCCCTTCAGTTTCTTCGGCAAAGGCAAACAACTCCAGGTAGTCCGTAAACCATTCATCGGGGATGAACGCTACCTGCCCGTTGGGCAGGCGATACTCGCGGCGACGCTGCAAAATGTATGGCCGCAGCCGGATAAACGGCACCGCAAACTCGCCAAACCACACCGTACCGCGCACGTCGAACCAGTCGCCGCGCTCCTCGATGCCGACTTCAACCCGCACGGGGCCAATGAAATAGTCCTGGCTGGCCGTTTCGCTACCCTGCACCTGAAAGCCCAGCGCACCCAGCTCGGGCGCGTGGTCGTGCAGCCAGCGAAAGGCCTCGGCCTTGGGCAGCGAGGCGTAGCCGTCGGCGTCGAGGGGCAGGCCGCGCTGGCGCAGCTCGTCGGCGCGGTCGCTTTCCTCTTTGGCCGAGCGCAGCAGGCGGCGAAAGATGTAAGAATCAGCGTCTTCCTCCAGCTGCACGCTCATGGCGCGGGGCGGCGTCAGGGGCAGGTCGTAGGCCCCGTAGCGGAAGGTGAGCGTGAAAAACAGCGGCGCTTCGTCGGTGCCCGCGCCGGGCACTACCACGGGCTTGGGCTGCGGCACCCGGCCGCGCCGGGGCGGGCCGGGCGGGCGCACGGGCACGGCGGGCGCGCCACCAGCCGGCGCGGGCGGCACGTCCGAAAACGTGAGCTGCGGGCGGGCCAGGTAGCGCTCGGTGCGAATATCGAAGCCACGCGCGTGTACGTCGAACGCCTCCATGAGCGGGGCCACGAACTTCTGGAAGTAGTTCTTTTCCACCGCCCGCGGCACCACGATAAATTTCTTATTCAGAAACGGCAGCATCTTGCGCCCGTCCACGGCGTGGCGAAAGTGGTAGAGCACGTTGTCGACCATCAGCCAGGCCGGCTGCTGGCACACCAGGGCGGCGTTCTTGAACTGAAAATCAAGCTTTTGATTCTGATACTGAATCGTGGGGAAGTAGTGCGTGCCTTCCTCATTGCGCCGGAAGTGAAACAGAATAGAAGCCGGTGTGGGGGCCAGCGCCAGCTCGCGCCAGGTGGGCTCGCCGTCGCGGCCCATCACAAATACCTGCTTTTCCTGCAAGCCCGCCAGCAGGCGCGCCAGGCGCGTTTGCACGTAGCGGGCCACGGCTTCTTGCAGCGGCTTGTCGCCTTTCTCGGGGTGGTAGGTCTTGAGAAAAAACTCGGCCGTCGTGATTTTGCGCGGCCAGAATTCCTTGATAACGGCTTCCTGCTGAAGCTCGTCGCAGAGCTTAATCAAATCGTAGTCATCATCTTCCAGCCCGGCGGCAAACTCGGCCGCGTTTTTGGACGACACCATCTGGTGCTGGAGCGTGAGCTGCCCGCGCGGCCCCAGCTGCACGACGTGTGCCGTAAACAGGTGGCCCAGGTACTCGTGGGCAAACAGCGAGTAAACGAGTTGAAATGGTTGCGCAGTAGAAACAGTCATAGCCGAACACGAGAACGTGCAAGTTAACTGTCAAAGCCAAAATTGCACCTTAGCCCAGCTTACTGTTTTAACCCGGCTGACCGGGCTGTTTCACGGCCTCGCGCGCCTTACAGGTTCTCCTTCACGTCCATACGCCCCGCATTCAGCGCCGGGCGAATGGAAACGGCCAATGTGATAGCGATGATAGCCAGGCATATAAAAAAGATATCGCTGGCCTGCATTTTCACTGGGTACGAGTCGACGATGCTCGTCGCCATGCCCATGCTCACGAGGTGAAACGTTTGCTGCACCCAGCAAATGCTGACGCCCAGCACCAGCCCCGATACCGCGCCCACCAGCGCCACGATGGCCCCCACCAGCAGGAAAGAGCGGCGCACCGTTTGTTCGCTCGCGCCCATGGCCAGCAGCACGGCAATGTCCTTGCGCTTGTCGATGACCAGCATCGAGAGCGAAAAGAAGATGTTGAGCGAGGCGATGAGCAGGATGAAGGCGAACGTGATGAACACGAACAGCTTCTCAATCTTGATGGCTTTGAGCAAGCTAACGTGCTGCTCATCGGAGTCTTGCACCGCGAAATCGCTGCCCAGGCTTTCGCGCAGCGCGTCCTTTACCTCATCGAGCTGAAAGCTGCCGCCTACCTTAACATAGAGCGCGGTGCGGCGGTTGCCGTAGCCTAATAGGCGCTGCGCAAAGCTCAGCGGTACAAATAAATAGCTGTCGTCCAGCTTCTGCTCGATGTGGAAGATGCCGCCCGCCAGGATATTTTCTTCATTAAAAGCCTGGTCGGGGTTGATGGACAGCGTTTTGCGGCCCGGCACCTGGCGCGGGTACAAGAGCTTGAGCGGGGCCAGCCGGTTATCCAGCGTGATGCTGAGCTCGTGCTGCACGCCTTCGCCCACCAGCGCGTATTCGAGGTCGCCGCGGCGCAGGCGGTGGTCGCCGGCCACGATGCTGGAGTCGATGGGGCTTTGGCCGTAGTAATTATCCGATAAGCCCCTCATTTTCACTACCATCTGCCGGTCGTGGTATTGCAGCAGGGCGTTGTCTTCGATAACCTCGGTGAGCAGGGCCACGCCGGGCGTGTTTTGCACCTTGGTCCGCAGGGCGGGCGTCATATCGAAAGACTTGCCGTGTACGGCGGTGATGGCCAGGTTAGGGTCCGACTTGCCGTAGAGCGAGCGCACCAGGTCTTCGAGGCCGTTGAACACCGACAGCACCACGATGAGCGCCATCGTGCCCACCGCCACGCCCACCATCGAAATATTGGAGATGATGGTGATGATGTTGCGCTTCTTCTTGGAGAGGAAGTAGCGCTTGGCAATCAGGAGAGGTACATTCACCGCAGATTCAAACGGATTTTTAGGATTTAACGGATACGCCCGCTGCGCGGGCTGACTATCTGCTTTTTTTTGAGCTGCGCTGCGCTGCGCTACTGGTTGGGTTTAGAGACGTTTGGCTGCGCCGTGTGGTTGGTGGCTTGGTTACTGAAGTAGGGTAGCGCTGCTTGGGGGGCTTACGTAGCGAAGCTGGTTTTGACTAAGCGGCGGTATTGCAAGGACGGAGTGCCGAAGTTGAGGAGCAGGCCTACGTGCAGGCGGTAGGCTTCGAGGTAGTTGATGGTTTGGGCAAAATGCGCCTCGGTAAGCTCAGTGGTGGTTTTTAATTCTAGAAGAATGGGCTGGTCGTCGGTAGGGCCGGCAGCCAGAAAGTCGACCCGGCGGGTGCCGATTTGCTGCCCCCGAAAGAAAATAGGCGTTTCCACTTCGCGCTGGGCTGCTATCTGCTCGCGCTCCAGCTCGATGGCCAGCGCCCGCTGATAAATAACCTCTGGAAAGCCCCGGCCCAGCAGCGCATGCACCCGCATGGCGCAGCCAATAATGCGGTGGGTGAGCGGATTATAAGCAGCCAGGTCGACGGCGTAGCCGCTGCTAGGTTCCGCCATCAGGCTATCAACGGCCAGCCATTCTTCCAGTTGCTGATACATATTCAAACGAGGAATTAAAAGCCCGAAACTCAAGCCAGCAAAGAACCACGCCCAACCGCTATTACAACAAAATAAAACAAAGCCAACCCAACTCAACTCAACTATCGAGTAGCCAGCCTGCGCAGCAGGCGTATCCGTTAAATCCTAAAAATCCGTTTGAATCTGCGGTCTTACTTCCACGCTTTTACGATGAGGCCGGTACCCGAGTCGTGGGTAGTGCGCGCATCGTACCAGTTCAAAATCAGGCAGAGCGGAAACGTAACCAGGTAGTAAAGAGGGAGTAGTGCGAAAAAAAGACGCGACTGCCCGAGCATCAGAATCGGGTACTTCATGCTGAGGCGCCACGAAATCTGGCCCGGTTCGCCGTAGCTGTAGCGCGCCTCGATGCGCTCGAAGCCCGCCGTGCGCAGCTTCTGCTGAATCTCGTGGATGTTGTAGCCATCGCGCACGTGCTCCTCGATAAAGCTGGTTTCAGAGTCGGCGTGCACGTCGGAGCCGCCTTGGTCGCTGGGCGTCGAAATGAGCAGCATGCCGCCATCGCGCAGCGAGGCGTGGATGTTGCGAAATACCTCCACGTCTTCCAGAATGTGCTCCATCACGTCGACCGACAAGGCCAGGTCAAAGGAGTTGGGCTCCTGGTACAGCACCAAATCTTGCACCGCAAACTGCACCTGCGGCCGGCCGATGGCCCGGAAAAAGTTGTTGGAGTCGGCTACCTGCTCTTCCTTGACATCGACGGCCAGAATGCGCCATAGGCTGCTGAGGCCGCTGAGCCAGTACGAATACTGCCCGTAGCCCGCGCCGGCGTCCAGGATGTCGAGCGGCTCGCGGGTGCGGCCCTTGGCCCACTGGCGCAGCTCGCGGTGCACGTGCCAAGTGCGTAGTAGCAAGAGGTCGAGCAAATTATAAAACAAGCGCCGCAGCCACGGCGAGCGGTTGAACACGTTGCCGAGGCTGCGCTTAATCGGGTCGTAGTACAAGGTGGTGAATCGGTGAATGAGTGAATGAGTGAATAGGCATGAATGGATAAATAAGCCACCGAACTAATCAGTCATTCGCTCATTTACTCATTCACGCCTTCACTAATTGAACAGGCGCGGGCGCGGGGTTTCGGGCTCGTTGCTGTCGTCGCCGGTTTCGGGCGGGGCGGGCGGAATGTCGAGCTTGCTCAGCACCTGGTCGATGTGGGCGGCGTAGGCCGCGCTATCGTCGTGGAAGAAGGTGAGCTCGGGCACCACGCGGGCCTGGTTGCGAATGCGCTTGCCCAGCGCGTGGCGAATTTCCTTGGTGTGGTCGCGGATAATTTCCACGCGTTCGGCGGCATCGCTGCCGAGCAGCAGGCTCAAATACACGCGGGCCACGGCCAGGTCGGGCGTCACGTGCACGGCGCTGATGCTGGGCACCAGCCCCCCGCTAAAAAGGTGCGGCAGGTCGCGCTGAAGCACCTGGGCCAGCTCCTGCTGAAGCAGGCTGGCCATTTTTTGTTGTCGTTTGCTTTCCATATTAAAGGTGCAAAGGTACATACGGCGGCGGGGGCTGGTTTCTGGTTGCTGGTTATTCTAAAAAGCCGGCAAAGCTGTCGGCTCGCCAGCTTCACCAGAATCAGCGCGACCTTTGTGGCCGACCTGCTACGGGGTTTTAACCAGAAACCAGAAACCAGAAATCAAAAACCCCACGAATGCTGCGTTTTTTTAAAAGCACCCTGCCGGCCCAGTTGCTCGTGTTGCTGCTACTGGTGCTGGGTTTGCGGCTGCCGCTGCTGTGGCTGGGTTTGCCCGTGTCGACGGCCGAGCTGCGCCTGCTGCTGCTGGGCGAGGGCATCGGGGCCGGGGCTTGGCCCTACCGCGACCTATTCGACGGCACCGCGCCGCTGGCCGCCGCCGCCGCCGGGGTGCTGGAACTGGCCTGGAACCGCCCCGTGCTGCTGTACCGGGCCGGCGCGCTGCTAATTCTGCTCTTCCAGGCCCTGCGTCTTAATGCAGTGCTCAACCGGGCCGACGTGCATCCCGAGCGCGGCTACCTGGCGGCGCTCACCTACCTGGTGGTGGGTAGCCTCAGCACGCAGCTCGACGAACTGTCGCCGCTGCTCATCGGGCACACGTTTATTATCTTGGCTTTGAGCGCCTTGCTGCCTACCTCGCGCGAGGGCTACGACAACCGCCGCCTGTTTCGGGCGGGGTTTCTGATTGGCCTGGCGGCGCTGTGCTACCTGCCGCTGGGCTTGTTTGTGGGGCTGGGGCTGTTTGCGGTGGTCATCTTCGCGGCCAATTCCTTTCGTAGCGCCCTGCTGCTGCTGTGCGGGTTTGGGTCGCCGCACGCGCTGGTGGCTACGATATTTTCCTACGTAGGTGCGTTGCCAGGCTTTGCCCATATGCACCTCGAGCGCGGCCTCACGCCCAGCCTGGCCAGCGTCGACGGGCTGCCGCCCGCCGTGGCGTGGCCGCTGCTGGCGGGCCCGGCGGCGCTGCTGCTGCTGGCCTTGCTACGCACGGGTAGCACGGCGCTGGGGCTGGTATTTCAGGCCAAGTTTCGGCAACTGATGCTGGTGTGGCTGCTGGTGGCGCTGGCGGTGCTGGCAGTAGGGCGCGGGCTGGCACCCGGCTCGCCAGTGCTGCTGCTGCCGCCGCTCACGTATTTCGGGCTGTTTTTGTGGCAAAAAGTGCCCGGCCGGGCCGGCTGGGCACCTGAGCTACTGTTTCTGGTAGTGCTGGGTAGCGTATTTACCATTCGCTACCGCCAGCTGGTGCCGGGCCTGCAAGGTCTGCTGCGGTTGCCGGCCGAAAGCACGTTTGCGCCCCAGCCCGCGCCGATGTATAGCCGCTTGGGCAGCGGCCCGGTGCTGGTAATTGGCCCCGACCGCCGGCCCTATCTCACGCACCCCGCCGCCCGGCCCTACCTCGACTGGCCCCTGGCGCAGGAAGATTTTGGCCATCTTAATGAGTACGCGGCCGTGGTGCATATCGCGGCCAGCCTCGACGCGCAGCCGCCCGCGTACATCATTGACCAGCAAGGCAAAATGGCCGTGCTGCGCTACCTGCTGCCGGATTTGTTTGGGCGCTACGAGGTGCTACCCAACCAGCCCGGCGTGTACCGGCGGCGGTGAGTAATGAGAGTGATGGGCGTAGTTTGAGTAATGACAAAAAGCAGGGAGCGTGATGCGAGTAGCTTACTACTCGTACCACGCTCCCCGCCTTTTTACCTAATTACTCAAATTACGCCCATTATCCTACTACTCGGCGTTACCCGTGCCTTGCGTGCGGGCCAGCTCGGCATTGAGGGCGGCGGTGCTGTCGCGGCGCACGGCGCGGGCGATGTAAATGCTTAGCTCGTAGAGCAGTAGAATGGGAATGGTAACGATAATCTGGGCCGAGATGTCGGGCGGCGTGATGATAGCCGCGATGATGAGAATGACCACAATGGCGTGCTTGCGGTAGAGTATCATCAGCTCGGGCGTCACGAGGCCGGCTTTGGCCAGGAAGAAGACTATCATGGGCAGCTCGAACACGAAGGCGCACGAAAGCGTCATGGTCGTAAGTGTGCTCAGGTAGCTCTGCAAGTCAATCTGGTTTTGGATGGTAGCATCGACCGTGTACGAGGCCAGGAAATTGATGCTCAGCGGCGCGGCGATGTAGTAGCCGAATAGCAGCCCCAGCACGAACAGCACCGACACGAAGAATACCGCGCCGCGTGAGTTTTTGCGCTCGTGCGGATACAGGCCGGGCTTTACAAAGCGCCACAGTTCCCAAAACAAATAAGGGAAGGTCATGCAGATGCCCGCGATAAACGAGGTGCTGATGTGCATGGCCAGCTGCCCGCTCATCTCCCGGTTCTGGATGATGAAGTTGACCTGGTTCTCGCAAGGGTCCTGCGAGCCGACGAGGTTGCCGAGCTTGCAGAGCATACGGTACGTCCAGAAGTCGTTGCGCGACGGCCCCAGAATGAGGGTGTGAAACAGGAATTCCTTCGAGAAAAACGCAATCAGCGAAAACACCACTACCGCGATGGCCGACCGGATAATGTGCCAGCGCAACGCCTCCAGGTGGTCGATAAACGACATCTCTGCCTCGCCTTCGGCGATGGCGCGGTTCTGCTGAAATTTTTGAGTGGGAGATGCCAAGACCGCAGATTAAAACAGATTTTAACGGATTTCGCAGATACGCCTGCTAAAGCAGGCTGACTACCTAGTGGGTTGTGAGGTGGCCGCAGTTGGTAGTAGCCTGCGGCGCAGATTCTGGTCAGTGAACGAGAGAAAGCCGAAAAAGGAGGAAAAACGGATGAACGCAGCCAAGCAGGAAGCAACTAAGCGGCGAAGCAAAGCCGACGCCGCCACCAAGGCAACAGCACCGGCTGCTTAGTCAGCCTGCTTCAGCAGGCGTATCCGTTAAATCTTAAAAATCCGTTTTAATCTGCGGTCTGGAACAAAGGGTAGTGTTGCAGCCACTCGTTGACTTGGCCGCGCACGCTGGTGAGGCGGGCCGCGTCGGCGTGGTGGGTGAGGGCCTCGTCGATGAGGCCTACGATGCGCGCCATGTCGGTTTCGACCAGGCCGCGGGTAGTTACGGCGGCCGAGCCGATTCGGATGCCGCTGGTTATGAACGGCGACTTGTCATCAAACGGCACCATGTTTTTGTTGATGGTGATGTCGGCCTGCACCAGGGTGTTTTCGGCGAGCTTGCCGGAAATGCCCTTCGAGCGCAGGTCAATCAGCATCAGGTGGTTGTCGGTGCCGCCCGAGATGATGTCGTAGCCCCGGTTCAGGAATTCCTTGGCCAGCGCCTGGGCATTTTTCTGCACCTGGTGGGCGTACTTGGTGTAGTCGTCGCTGAGCGCTTCGCCGAAAGCTACCGCCTTGGCGGCGATAACATGCTCAAGCGGGCCGCCCTGGGTGCCGGGGAACACGGCCGAGTCGAGCAGGGCCGACATGGGGCGGGTTTCGCCCTTGGGCGTCTTCAGGCCGAAGGGGTTGTCAAAATCCTGGCCCAGCATGATGAGGCCGCCGCGCGGGCCGCGCAGGGTTTTGTGCGTGGTCGTGGTGACGATGTGGCAGTGCTGGAAGGGATTGTTCAGCAAGCCCTTGGCGATGAGGCCGCTGGGGTGCGAAATGTCGGCCAGCAGCAGGGCACCCACCTCGTCGGCGGCGCGACGTAGGGCGGCGTAGTTCCAGTCGCGCGAGTAGGCCGAGGCCCCGCAGATGATGAGCTTGGGGCGCTCGCGGCGGGCGGTGTCCACTACCTTATCCCAGTCGATGAGGCCGGTTTCCTTCTCCACGCCATAAAAGCTGGGCTGGTAGAGCTTACCCGAAAAGTTGACCGGCGAGCCGTGGGTGAGGTGGCCGCCGTGGCTGAGGTCGAAGCCCAGAATTTTGTCGCCGGGGTTGAGGCAGGCCAGCATCACGGCCGCGTTGGCCTGCGCGCCGGAGTGGGGCTGCACGTTGGCCCAGGCCACGCCGAAGAGCTCCTTGATGCGGTCGATGGCCAGCTGCTCGACCTGGTCAACTACTTCGCAGCCACCGTAGTAGCGCTTGCCGGGCAGGCCCTCGGCGTACTTGTTGGTAAGCACCGAGCCCTGCGCCGCCATTACTTGGTCGGAGACGTAGTTTTCGGAGGCAATGAGCTCCAGGCCATGAGTTTGGCGCTGGCGCTCCTGCTCGATGAGCGAGAAAACGGCGGTGTCGCGCAAGGCGGCGGGGGCGAGGGTAGGGGCAGTGGCTTGCATGGCCCCAAAAGTACGACGAGGAGTAGGGTAAGCTTTAGCTTGCCGAAAAACAGGCTGACAAACTATTATTCTGCTTGAACCGGCAAGCTGAAGCTTATCGCATATTTATCGGGTAGGGCGCTTCCCGATTCTCCACCAGATGCAGCTCCCAGCTGTCGAGGTTCAGCGCGGCCAGGTGGCGCAGCTCGGAGTTGTGGCGGTACACGCCGCCCGCATCCAGCCCGATGGCCCCGGCACGGGCGGCCACGGCGGCTTTTATCTCGGCCACGGGCGTGGGCACGTGGCCGTGCAGCAGGCGCTTGCCACCCAGGCGCGAAGGGTCGAAAACGAAGCTTTTGGTAGTCAGCATCGTGTGGTGGTCGCGGCGCATGTCGGCGGGCGGCAGGGCAAAGTTGTAGCCGGCGTGTACGAGTACAAAATCAGGTAGTATCATATCAAACGGCAGCTTACCGAGCCAGCGGCGATACTCAACGGGAATATCGTGAATGCGAGCGGCGTAGAAACTGTCCAGCGTCATCTCGCGCTCGGCTGCACTTTTCCAGATGTTGTCATTATCACCGGCCTTGAGTAGCGCATCGTCGTGGTTGCCGCGTAGGCAATGAATCTGGTAGCCGTAGCCTTGTAGCGCCATGATATAGTCGAGCACGCCCGCACTGTCCGGCCCCTTGTTCACGTAGTCGCCTAGCAAATACAAGGTATCAGACGTGTGCAGGCGAAGCTCTACCTCCACTAAGTGGCTAAAGGTTTCGAGGCAGCCGTGAATATCGGTAGCGGCGAAGCGGCGGGCCATATATTTTCTGTATAATAATGAGTGCCTATATAAGGTCAACTGTACTTTGTGGCCGAATTCAACCTGCTTTTTATCAAAATATATGTAACATTAAAAATGTGATGAGCGTAATTGGGTTGGCATGAGCGTATTGCTCATGTTAATTCCATATCATCATAATGTTGCCCATGAAATTTTCTCTTACCCCCCCCCCCTACACACCGTGTATTGTATGTAGCAATTCTCATACTGTTTGGGGTAATATCGTGTAGCAAATCTAATGAGGTTGCACCAACTAATACTTCACAATCCCCGCATGTCGATGCTCTCGTAACATTGCCAAAAAGCGCATCTACGAGTAGCCTGTCACGTGTAGTAAGCTCTGCGGAAATTGATGAATTAGCTGGTTCAGCGGCTGTGAATCGTGTTGCAGAGTATTTAGCTGGATTTGGTGAGGTAGAGTTCTCTAGCGCGGTTGTAAAACAAGTTATTGTGAGCAAGGAAGATACTACTATTCTGTTAGTGGTACCAATTACTCAAAGTGGAAATGTAGTCGCTTCGCTGGAAGCAGTTGCTCTGCCATCAGGTAAACTGCCACATAATGATGATTATGCCTTAAATCTACTTGACTTAAGGGCTTTTGACCTTCCTTGGCTAACAGGAGATATAAAAACGGTCGACCTTAATTATGATTACTATGTTCACTCTGTGATAGAGGTGCAGAATAACTCCATTACATCTTGGATATCATATAGGCTTTCTGCTTCACTAAAATCTAAGTACAATAGTACAGGATTTCATCAGACTGCTGGGCGTAAAGCTCCGGGAGGCTGTGATTCGAACGGGAATGGGAATATATCGTTCTCGGAGTGCTATAAGTGCCTGTCAGACGCTGTATCAGGAAGTGGTTTTTCAGCATGGGTATGCGATTTTCCTGTCCTAGGGTGGTTATCCTGCTGGGGAACTAAGAGTGCAGCTTGCGTATGGATTTCAGCTAATTACTAGACAGCAAAAAAATTATGGATTCCTTACTTGCCGGCTTCTTGCTGTCGATTATACTATTAAATTACGTGATGTCTTGGGTGGACATTGGTAAATCATCTCTCTCCAAGCGTACAAAATTTAATCTGTATTTCTTAGTATTCTACTTGCCATTGTTTGGGAGCGTGATATATTATATTTTCTTCAAGCCGCGATTCAGAAGGTATGGCTTCTTAGAAGAATAGTTAGTGTGCAGGCCTTGAGTGGTGACTGAGGGTTAGTTATTTGTTAGATATTTCTAATAAATGACTAACCCGCTTTCATTTGTTATTTTCAACTTGAAAAATATATTGTGAAATGTATTGTATGTTATTTTTTAATCGCATAATAGTTTAATTTTTTATTAAGTCCAAATATATTGCTTTGTTAAATACTTAAAGGTCAAGAATTAGCTATGAATATCAGTAACATTGGTTCATTCTGTTGTGAATGAAAACGATACGAAAAAGCCCCGGCCGAAGTGGCGCGGGGCAATAGGTTCAGTTTGACAACTGGCTAGGCGTAGCTGCCTTTGCCGTTGTCGGGCTTGTTGTGGCCGCGGTTGGGGTGCGTGGTGTCGGCATCCTCGGCTTCGTTGGCGAGGCGCTCTTCAGTGGCCTCGTCAAGGTTGCCGGCGGGTAGGGCGTCGGCTTTGGACTGCTCGGGCATACCGGGCTGGTTTTTATTGGTTTGTGACTCCTGGTTTTGCTCGGTGTGGTGGGTAGCCATAGGAAAAGGAAATTAGAGAGTGAGAACAGTGCGCCGGGTAGCAGGCGTTAGCGGTTGGGGTGCGTGTGTGGCGCATCCTGAGCTTCTTCGCGCAGGCGCTTCTCGGTTTTTTCGTCGCGGCCAGCGTCGTTGGTTTCGCCGGTGCCGGCGGCTTGCTGCGCTACGCTGGGGCCGCCTTGGTGCGATTCGCCCTGCTTGTTGGTTTTGTGGTCTGCCATTGGATGAGAGAGTTTTGAGTTATGAGTTTTAAGTTTTGAGTTGAGTGGCAAAAGCAATGAGCAAACTCATAACTCAAAACTCCCAACTCAAAACTCATTTAGTAGCCTTGGTCGATGGCCGAATCCTGAGCGCCGGGGTCGGTGAGCTCGGCGTTAGTATCGGTGCCGGTGATGGGTTTCGGGGTTTTCGGGGCCATCTGGCCCATGCCCACGTGCGAATCGGGGTCTTCCATTTCGTCGGGGCCTTTGCGCAGGTCGTCGGCTTCGAGCTCATCGACGGGGCCGCGCTGGGGGCGGCGGCCGTCTTCGTCGCGCTCGTCGTCGGGGCTGGGCAGGTCCTGGTTGCGGCGCTGGTCGGCCCCTTCGTCGGCGGTCCGCATGTTGTCGCCGGGCTGTTCGCTGTCGGGGGCGTCGGTGCGGGCGTTCATGGCCACGGCCGTGATACCCTCGCTGCTATCGGTGCCGAAGCCTTCCTTGCCGTCGCGGTTGCCGAAACCACCGCGGGCGGCCTCATTCTTGGGCGGGTCGGCGTGCGGAATGCGCAGGCCAGCGGCAAATTCTTCTTCGGTCGTATCGTCGTTGATGACGCGGATGGGGCGGTTGTTGGGGTCGACAGACATGGGATGGAAAGCTAGACAGAATGTAGAGGGGGTGTACTTAGGTTGGGCCTTTTGGGTTGTAGCGGTGTACCGTAGACCCTGCGGGTCCGCGCGTGAACGGTGCCAGTCGGGTTCTGTAGCGCAGGGCGGCCATCACCACGCGCGGACCCGCAGGGTCCACGGTACAGCGTCCCTACCTTTGCCCTATGCCCGAAGCCGCTGCCCTGACCCTTGTGCCCACGCCCATCGGCAACCTCGAAGACATTACGCTGCGGGCCATCCGCACGCTGCAAGAGGCCGACCTCATCCTCTGCGAAGACACCCGCACCAGCGGCCGGCTTTTGCAGCACCTGGAAATCAAGAAGCCCCTGCAAGCCTACCACCTGCACAACGAGCACCAGGTAGTACCGCGCTTATTGGAGCGCCTGGCCAAGGGCGAGCGCATGGCCCTCGTCAGCGATGCCGGCACGCCGGGCATCTCCGACCCCGGCTTTTTGCTGGTGCGCGAGTGCCTGGCCGCCGGCCTGCGCGTGGAGTGCCTGCCAGGGGCCACGGCCTTCGTGCCGGCGCTACTCAAGTCGGGCTTTGGGGCTGAGCGGTTTTCGTTCGAAGGGTTTTTGCCAGCTAAAAAAGGCCGCCAGACCCGCCTGCGCGAACTAGCGAAGGAGACGCGGACGTTAATCTTCTACGAGTCGCCGCACCGCATCGTGAAAACGCTCACGCAGCTGGCCGAGGTGTTTGGCCCCGAGCGCCCGGCCTCCGTCAGCCGCGAGCTGACCAAGCTGTTTGAAGAAACCCTCACTGCCCCGCTCGGCGAACTGGCCGCCACGCTGGCCGCCCGCCCCGCCATCAAGGGCGAAATCGTGCTGGTGGTGGAAGGCGCTAAACTTGAGAAACGCAGTAAATACGATGACCCCGACGACGACGCAGCCGACGCCCCCGATTTTGACGACGCCGACTAGCTTCTGGCAGCGCCCACCCGCGCTGGCCGTGCTCGGCGCGCTGCTGTTGAGCTGCGGCTGGCTGCCGCACCCGGTGGCTCTGCCGTCGCTGCTGCTGCTCGTGGCCTGGGTGCCCTACCTGCTGCTAGAGCGAGAACTCACGCGGCAGGGCGCGCGCAAGGGGCGCATTTTTGCTACCACCTACTTTATGCTGGTGCTCTGGAATGCGCTCACTACCTGGTGGGTAAGCTACAGCACGCTGGGCGGCGGCATTGCGGCCGTGGTGCTCAATGCCGCGCTCATGTGTTTGCCGCTCATGGCTTTTCGGCGTACCAAAGAGCGGTTGGGCGACCGCATCGGCTACCTGTCGCTGCCTGTCTATTGGCTGGCTTTTGAGCAGCTGCATTTGCACTGGGATGTCACCTGGCCCTGGCTTACGCTGGGCAATGGCTTTGCCGCCGCGCCGCAGTGGGTGCAGTGGTACGAGTACACGGGTTTTCTGGGCGGCTCGCTGTGGGTATGGGTGGTGAATCTGCTGGTATTCGCGGCCTGGATGAAGCGCCGGGCGGTTTTCGAGTATTATACCAATACCCAAAATGGGTTAGCAGGTACGCTGGTTCCCAAGAATTTGAAGCAAGCAATGGGCGCGAAAGCGAAGGTAAACTTGTGGTTTGCCTTGCCCTTGCTGGCGGTGGTGCTGCCGCTGGGCTGGTCGGATGTCATCGGCTCGCTTTATCAGGAAAAAGGCCCGACCGCCGAGGTGGTGGTAGTGCAGCCCAATTTCGACCCCTACGCCGAGAAGTTTTCGGGCAGCCCCAACTACGTGCCCTACCCCGAGCAGCTAAACCGGCTGCTGACCTTGTCGGCGCAGCACCTCACGCCCCAGACCCGCCTCGTGGTGTGGCCCGAAACGGCGCTGGAAGAAAACCACTGGGAAAGCACCGTCGAGCGGAGCTTTGATATTCAGCGCATTCGGCAGTGGCTGGGCGAGCACCCCGGCGTGGCGCTGCTCACGGGCATCACCACCATCGGCACCTACCCCAGCAAGGAGGCGGCCAGCGAAACCGCCCGCTACCGCGACGACCTGGGCTACTACGACGTGTATAACGCCACTGCCTACTTTGCCAATGCCACCGCGCCGGTGGCGCTCTACCATAAGTCGCGGCTGGTGCCGGGCGTCGAGAAAATCCCGCCCATCCTCAGCAGTGTGCTCAGTAACATTGATTTGGGTGGCTACGTGGGCTCGTATGGCAGCCAGGCCGAGCGCACCGTGTACGCGGCCCCGGCCGGCGCGCCGGCGTTGCGCCCCGCGCCGCTCATCTGCTACGAAAGCATTTACGGCGACTTCGTGGCCGAGTACGTGCCCAATGGGGCTACCCTGCTCACGCTCAGTACCAACGATGCCTGGTGGCACGACTCGCCCGGCTACCGGCAGCTGCTGCGCTATGGCAGCCTGCGCTGCATCGAAACCCGCCGCGACCTGGCCCGCGCGGCCAATACCGGTTACACCGGCTTCATCAACCAGAAGGGCGACATCACGCAGCTAGTGCCGGCCTGGGTGCCCACTGCCAGTCGTGGTGTGGTGCATCTTAATGACGAGCAGACGTTTTACGTGCGCCACGGCGAGCTAATCGGGCGCGGCGCGCAGGGGCTGGCGGTGCTCTTGCTGCTGGGCGCGGTAGTGGGGCCGCTGGTGCGCAAGCCATAACTAACCGTCATGCAGAGCGCAGCGAAGCATCTCGCGTGCTGCACTAATCTCAAATGTCAGGATTTACTGCACCACGCGAGATGCTTCGCTGCGCTCTGCATGACGCACGATTTCTTTTTCAACAGAATACCTAACCCATGACCCCCGACCTTCTCCAGCTTTCCCAATCCGTAGCCGACCTCTGCCGCCAGGCGGGCGCTTTCATCCGCGAGCAAGTAAGCCAGTTCGACCAGTCGAAAATCATCACCAAAGGCCTGCACGACCTCGTTTCCTACGTCGATAAAGAGTCGGAAAAAATGCTGGTCGAAGGCCTGCAAAAGCTTTTCCCCGAAGCCGGCTTCGTGACCGAAGAAGGTACCGTGGCCAACGACGACGACAGCGTGGAATACCGCTGGATAATCGACCCGCTCGACGGCACTACCAACTTCATTCACGGCCTGCCATGCTTCGCGGTGAGCGTGGCGCTGGCGCGCGGCGTGGTGCCGGTGCTGGGCGTAGTCTACGAGGTGAGCCGCGACGAGTGCTTCCGCGGGGCCGAGGGCCAGGGCGCGTTTCTGAACGACAAGCCCATCCGCGTGAGCGCCGCCACCAGCACCGAGGATACGCTGATTGCCACGGGCTTGCCGTTTTATAAGTTCGACCACATGGACGCCTACATGGCCATCCTCACCGAGTACGCGCAGCACTCGCGCGGCATCCGGCGCTGGGGCTCGGCGGCTACCGACCTTGCCTACGTGGCCTGCGGGCGCTTCGACAGCTACTTTGAGTTTAACATCAACGCCTACGACGTGGCGGCGGGCATCCTGCTGGTGCGCGAGGCGGGTGGCCGGGTCACGCAGTGGCTCAAAGACGGCGACCCGGTTTTTAGCCGCGAAACGCTTGCTACCAACGGCCTGGTCCACGACCAGATGCAGGCCGTGATGAAAAAGCACTGGCAGGAGGGCTTCCGGTCGTAGCTGACTGTCATGCTGAGCGCAGCGCAGCCAAAGCATCTCTACCTCAGTACTAATCTTTATCGTTAGCAACGAAGCGATAGAGATGCTTCGGTTGGGCTCAGCATGACGGATAGAAAACTTTCCCGCCGCGCCCGTAGTTCTCTCTGCGTCATGGACGTTCAGCTGCTTATCATCCTTGCCCTCTGCGCCGCCGCAGCCTTTTACCTGGGCCGGCGAGTGTGGCTGACCTTTGCCGCCAAAGGCCAGGCCGGCTGCGCCAAAGGCTGCGGCGGGGCCTGCGGCGCGGCGCTCGATGTCGACGCCTTGCAGCGCACGATAGAGGCGCGGGCGGCGGGCCGGTAGCCCAGCTTTTGCAAAACTTAATCTCGACCATAACCTACTTCCGCCCCGGCCCCGTATAGCCGGGGCGGCCTGCTTTTGGCCCTCTCCCAAACACCTCCAGAAAACACCACCGCCATGCAGGACAAAGAAGAAATGACGTCGATGACCACGGTCGAGAAAAAGCTGAAAAGCCAGGGCTACACCCACGACTTTAACGTGCAGGACGGCCGCCTCACCACGATGGACAACGACAGCGCCCGCACCTTCGACCCCGAGGAAACGACCATCGTCGACTACTTCCGCTTCGAGGGCGAAAGCAACCCCGACGACATGGCCATTCTCTACGCTATAGAAACGGCTGATGGCACTAAGGGTACAATATCGTCGGCCTATGGCACCTATGCTAACGAGGACGTTGACCAGTTCATCCTGAAAGTAGAATCGCTGGGCAAAAACCTGGTAAAGGGCACTAAGTAGACCGCAGATTCAAACGGATTTGTAAGATTAAACGGATACGCCCGCTGCGCGGGCTGACTATTCGAACGTAGGAGCGGCTTTGCCGACTCATATTATAGTCAGCCGAAGGCTACCTGCGTTCGAGTAGCCAGCCCGCGCAGCGGGCGTATCCGTTTAATCTTACAAATCCGTTTGAATCTGCGGTCTAGCCCCACACTTTAGTGCCTTCAGTGCAGTTGCGGCACATCTCAATTTGGTCGCGGCCTTTTAGCAGGGCTTGGCGGAAGCCTTGGTATTTTTTTCCATGCCACAATGAGCTGAATGCCTCGTGCTGGCTGTCGCCGAGGCGGTACTCGGCGTCTTTGTCGAAGCAGCAGGGTACTACCTTGCCATCCCAGGTTACTACGCAGGAGTGCCACATTTTCCAGCAGCCATTCACCAGCTTATTTTTCAGGCTAAAGGTGCCGTTGCCGTTGTTCTGGTAGCGCGAGTAGTAGTCGATGGTCGGGATGAGCGGCGAGCCTTGCTGGTAGTCGTAAATCTGAGCGGTTTTAAACCATACGTCGTCTACGCCGAGGGCGTCGGCCAGGGCTTTGGCGTCCTCTATCTGGTGCTCGTTGGGGCGCACTACTAGGAACTGGAAGATGATGCGTGGTGTGTTGCTTTTGAGCTCCTTGCGCCACTTCACCACGTTGCGGGTACCGGCCAGTACCTTTTCCAGCTTGCCGCCCACGCGGTACTGCTGGTACACTTCCTGCGTGGTGCCGTCGAGCGAGATGATGAGGCGGTCCAGGCCGCTTTCCACTGTGCGGCGGGCGTTGTCGTCGGAGAGGAAATGGGCATTGGTGCTGGTGGCGGTGTAGAGGCCTTTCTGGTGGGCGTACTGCACTAATTCCAAAAACTCGGGGTGCAGGTAGGGCTCGCCCTGAAAGTAGAAAATCAAATACCACAGCCGGCTCGCCACCTCATCCATCGTGCGCCGGAACAGCTCGGCCGGCAGCATCCCCGTAGGCCGCGTAAACGAGCGCAAGCCGCTCGGGCACTCGGGGCAGCGCAGGTTGCAACTGGTAGTGGGCTCGAAAGACATGGCCACTGGCAGCCCCCAAGCACGGGCGCGCCCCGTGAGGCGGCTCACGATGTAGCTGGCCACCACTTGCAGGCCGTTGGCCACGCGGCGGGGCGTGGCCTTGCCCATAAACGAGCGGGCATCGCGGAAGGAGGAAAGGCGCATCACGTTCGTAAAGGTCGGTAAGCCGGGGCGAGTGCCGAATGTTTTGAGCTGTACCACGACCCTAAAAAAGCCTCGGCAGCGCCACCAACTGCCGCTGGTAGCGCTGCCGAGGCAGCTGGCTTTGGGATAGGCTATTTCCCGCCCGTCGAAAGCTGCGTGATGGCCGCTGTGTAAGTACTGGCCTTGCCAAACGACTGGTTTATCTCGTCTACCGCCGCGCGGCTGCTCAGGCGCTTAGGCTTGGGGTTGAGGATGGTACCATCTTCCCCGATAAGCAGATACGTCGGTACTTCCTGCAAGCCGTAGGCCCGCGCCGTGGCCGATTGGTAGCCGCCCACCAGGCGCATGTGCACACCGGGCAGCTTCTTCACCTTCACGAGCTGGCTCCAGGGCAGCTCCACGTCGTCAAGGGCCACATTCACGAATACGATATTCTTGCCCTCAAAGCGCTTGGCCAAATCCTGGGCGTAGGCGAGGTCGCGCAAGCACAGGCCGTTGGTCGTTTTCCAGAAGTTCAGATACACCAGCTTGCCCTGGAAGCTGTGCAGGCTGGCCGTATCGCCGTTCGAGGTTACGAGGCGGAAATCTGGGGCGGGTGCGCCGATAGCCAGGGCGCGGTGGCTGTTGAAATCGTTTTCGAGCGAGGCCACAAAGCGCTGCTTGGTGTCGAGGGCGCGGTAGTCGGCCAGCATCGCCTCCGACTGCCGGATGTGCCCAAACCGGAACGACTCCTGCAAGATGCGGCCCAGCGTAATGAGCTTGGGCACGCCGTTGAAACGCTTGCTGGCCAGCGCGTAGCAGAACGGATAAAAATCAGGGTCGGTGCGCAGGTGCTTTTGCTGCGCGGCGGTGTAGTGAATATAGTTGAGCAAAAACTCCTGGAACTGCTCGTTTTGCGCGGCCGTGGGGTCGGTGTACAGCAGCGGGTCGCGCAGGAAGTCATAGTAGGTTGGCGTCATCGTGAGCCGGCTCTCGGTGTTCACTACCTGCTCGCGCAGGTCCTGAAACGTGAGCCGGTCGTTCATATTCGAATACGTAACCTCGGCCTTGGCATAATTATAAAAATCAATGGTAAAAGACTGCTTGGCAGCACGGTCTTCCAGGAAGTTTTTTTCGTGCTTGAGGCGGTACTCGATAAAGGAAATAAACGGCGCTTCATACAGCTGAATGTTGTCGGGCAGCACCTGAAAGCCATCATTCGACACGAACTGCGCGTCAAATTCCGACAGGTAGTTATTGGCGTTGGCCATCTGCTGGCGGTGGCGCTGCTCGTCGGTGAGGTTGCCACCATTACGCAGCTTGGTGCCGAAACCGGTAGGCACGTCATTGGCCTTAAACTTCACCGTGCTCGACATATCGTTGCCCTTAAAGCGCACGTCCATGTCGGTGCCGGGGTCGAGGTAGAGGTCCGCGACGTCGTCGCCATATACCAAATCGGCTCTGGTAGAAGCGTTTACTGGTACGCTGAGCCGGAAGTCGCCCTTCTCGTCAACGCGCGCATAGGTAATGCGCTCCTTGGCGTCGAAAGGGCTGTCCTTAATCGTAACGGCCACGGTATCCTGCTGCGGATTGCTGATGTGGCCGGTCAGGATAGCAACGCCGGCTGTGTGCGGCACCTGGGCCGCTGCCGGTACCGCGCTGGTCAGTAGTAGCCCAGCTGCCCACGTAAGGATAGAAGTAAACTTAATAGTCATAGCGCACCTAATAAATCGAGGTGGTACCCGTTAAACCACCCGGAAAAATAACGTAGTTAGCAAATCGAATTCGCGGGAAAAGTCAATTCCCGGTTCGAAGATAGCAGACGCCGCGCACTAAACTGCAATTGCTATGAATAATACTAGTGCGGGCGGCACATTTTTTTGCGCCACCCGCCCAGCTTATCAGCCAAACAAACCTTGTAAAACTTCGTCTAGGCGCGCCACGGGCTGCACGCGTAAGTTGCTACGGTCCTGATTGGCCAGGTTGTTTCCATTGAATTGTGATACGTACATCTCCTTAAAACCCAATTTTTCAGCTTCCGAGAGGCGTTGGTCGAGGCGCGGCACGGCGCGCATTTCGCCGCTGAGGCCAACCTCGGCGGCCAGGCAAATATTTCCCGGAATCGGCAGGTCGTTCAGCGACGAAACCACGGCCGCGCACACGGCCGCATCGAGCGCGGGGTCATCGAGGCGCAGGCCGCCCGCGATGTTGAGGAACACGTCGTGCTGACCCAGGCGCAGGCCGGCGCGCTTCTCTAGTACGGCCAGCAGCATTTGCAGGCGCTTGGCGTCGAAGCCGGTGCTGCTGCGTTGCGGGGTGCCGTAGGTGGCGGGCGTTACGAGGGCTTGCACCTCCACCAGCAGCGGGCGGTTGCCCTCCAACGTAGCCCCAATGGCCATGCCGCTGAGGCTTTCGGTGCGCTGCGAGAGCAGGATTTCCGAGGGGTTGCTGACTTGACGCAGGCCGGTACCTTGCATCTCGTAAATGCCCAGCTCGGAGGTCGAGCCAAATCGGTTTTTGATGGTGCGCAGGATACGGTAAGTGAGGTGCCGGTCGCCTTCGAACTGAAGCACGGTATCGACCATGTGCTCCAGAATTTTTGGCCCCGCGATGCTGCCATCTTTGGTGATGTGGCCGATGAGCAGCACTGGCGTGCTCGTTTCCTTGGCGTACTTAAGCAGCTCGGCGGTGCACTCGCGCACCTGGCTCACCGAGCCCGCGCCGCTTTCTACCAGCGTCGAGTGCATGGTCTGGATGGAGTCGATGACGACCACGTTGGGCTGCACCTGGTCTATCTGCCGGAAGATATTCTGGGTGTTTGTTTCGGTCAGGATGTAGCAGCCGGGGTGCTGGCCATCGGCTAGGCGCTCGGCGCGCATCTTTATCTGGGCCTCGCTTTCCTCGCCGCTCACGTACAGCACTTTGAGCTTCTTGAGGGCCAGCGCGATTTGCAGCATCAGCGTGCTTTTGCCAATACCGGGCTCGCCGCCGATGAGCACCAGCGAACCCGGCACCAAGCCGCCGCCCAGCACGCGGTTCAGCTCGCCGTCGGGCGTGAGGATGCGCGGCTCTTCTTCGTGCCGAATGTCGGCCAAGGGGCGCGATTTAGCAGCCTTTTGCAGATTGCCGCCCGGCACGGTGCTGGCGGGCTTCCATGAGCCGGCGGTCGGGGCCGCTTCTTTCTGCACCACCTCTTCTACGTAGGTGTTCCACTCGCCGCACGAGGGGCAGCGCCCTATCCACTTTGCCGACTGCGCGCCGCAGTTCTGACAGAAAAAAACCGTTCTTGCCTTCGCCATCTTGCTAAAATATTTCGCAAGAATAAGTCGGAAATTAGCAAAAAAGTTGCCGCGCTAAGCTTGTCATTGCGAGCGTAGCGAAGCAATCGCACCCAGACGGGCCGCGCTGGTGCGATTGCTTCGCTACGCTCGCAATGACAGCTATTTGCAATTGCTACTAATTGAAAATCAGCCCCTCTTACCCGTGTACGCTACCCGGTAAATCACACCGTTGTCGTCGTCGCCCATCAGCAGCGAGCCATCGGGAGCCTGCACCAGCCCGCAGGGGCGGCCAAACTCCGACTTGTCATTATCAACTAGAAAGCCGGTAATGAAGTCCTCGAACTTCTCGGGCTGGCCTTGGGCGTTGAAATGCACGCGCACCAGTTTATAGCCGCTGGGCTGGGCGCGGTTCCAGGAGCCGTGCATGGTCACGAAGGCATCGTTCTGGTATTCTTTCGGAAACTGCTTGCCCGCGTTGAACACCAGCCCGAGCGGGGCCGAGTGGGCCTTATATAAGAGGAGCGGGCGCTGGTTTTTGGCGTCGAAGGCCTCGTAGCTTTCGCCGCTCTTGGGCTTGTTGGCTGGGTAGTGCTTGCCATCGGCGATGATGGACGGCCAGCCGTAGCCCGCGCCCGGCTTTATCTGGTTTAGCTCTTCCTGCTGGTCCTCATCACCGAGCCAATCGATGCCGTGGTCCATGCCAAAGAGCTGCCGGGTAGCCGGGTGCCAGTCGAAGCCGATAGTATTGCGCAGGCCGTGGGCCACCACTTGCCGGCCCGAGCCATCGGTGTTGAGTTGCAGTATGGTAGCGTTTTCGGGATTATCCTCGTCGCAGGCGTTGCAGGTGCTGCCCACCGAGAGGTAGAGCTTGCCGTCGGGCCCGAAGCGCAGCGTGCGGTTGGCGTGCTGGCCGGCGTCGGGCAGGTCGTGGTACAGCTCTTTGAGCTCGCCCAGGCTGCCATCGGGCTGCACGTCGGTCACGTACACTTCGCGGATGGCGCTGATGTAAAGCTTGTTACCTTGCAAGGCCAGGCCGTGCAGGTGCGGCTTCTGGGCTACCTGGCGCACTACCTCGGCCTTGCCATCGCGGTTGGCGTCGCGCAGCAGCGTGATGGTGCCTTTCACGCGGTTGCTCACGTAAAGGTCGCCGTTGGGCATCACAGCCAGCATGCGTGGCATGTCGAGGCCCTCGGCAAACTTGCTGATGGTGAAGCCGGTGGGTACCTTGAGGGCGGCCACGCGGGCGTCGGTAGCGGGCAGCTTGTTGGGCAGGTAGATGTTGCCCGTCATCCTGAAGGGCGTAGCGGGCGGCGGCACATTTTGGGCAGCGGCCGAGCCGGCCACGAGCAGCACGGCGGGTAGAAAGCGGAAAAGCATGAGATAGTTAGCTTGGATTATCCAAGCTAACTATCTGTCACATCCTTAGGTTACGCTAGGCTACAAAAAAAAGTCGGCCTACCGAGAATTATGGTAAGCCGACTCAATAGCTTCCAAATAACTGCTATGATGACAATAACAGAATGAAACGTTTACATAAACGCTTCGCTGTAATATTGCATATTCCAAAAAGGAATGTAGTTTTTGAAAAAATCACTTTCCCGTATTGTCTTCTTATAAAGAAGTCTTTTCTCAATAATCGTGGGATGGTATATAATGGCGTAAGATAGAATCAAACATGCGAAGAGAATAGGGTCTATCTTAAATAGGCTATTCAATAGCATGAGAATCAAAATTGGCGACATTATAAGCGAATAAAAAGAGAACGTTTTCATAGTAAGCTAAATTAGTACGGAAACACATTGTGAAAAACGCAGCCGGCAGCAATAGCTACACCTGTTGCAGGGATAATAGCAGTCTGAATAAATGCCCAGATGCTAATCAAGCCATGACCACTGTAAGCGTCCTGTAAGCAATGCGCGGCTCCGGCACCTATTGCACCTATAGACCGTTGACTTACTAGCTCCTTTGGATTACTGATGCTGGTTGTGGTGGCTACTATGCCATTAGCGCCATTTATAACCTCTATCTGCCTGTCACTTACAAAATCTTTATAAGTAATAGTTTCTGCGTTGCTCTCTACTACTACAGGACTCGCATCCGGCGTATCAAAATTTGCGAATGCGAGAGTGCTCTGAGATTCGCCAGAATTATCTGTGGAAAGAAACAGTGGTGTGCTAGTGGAGGATTGTGATGATTGTACTAGATAAATTTGGGTTGTATCAAATTTAGGATAAGATATTTCGCGATGAGCTACTAATATTTTCCACGCCTTCTGAGTCTGCTCACGTGTACCGGCAAACATATAGACTTTTGCGGTCTTTGTTGAGCAGATAATATTATCATCGGTAAAATTGTCTCTGTTTCCGATGTTATCAGCTTTTGTTGTGCTGAACTGTTTCGCGGAGTTAGACGCCGCGTCGCCAGATATTGGATTTACAATATCACTGGTTTTCGAGCAAGAAAACGTCAGCGCTGCTAACAGTCTGTAAGTTAAAAAAAAGTTTCATCGCTTTCGCTAATTATGGGTTGGAAAAAAAATATGGTCTATAAATATAAAGGGGGACAACGCGTTTTGCAAAACAATTGGCAGTTGTTAATTGATGCGCTGGCGCTAGGGCTTAGCCTCCACCAGCAGTGGCAGCGCAGCGCGGTAGCGGGCGGCTTTGCCGAAGGCCTTATTAAGGTCATCTACGGCGGCCCGACTACTCGGGCGTTTGGGCCGAGGGTCGAGAATGGTGCCGTCTTCGGCGATGAGTACGTAGGCTGGCACGGCCTGCACGGCGTAGGCCTGGGCGGCGGCCGACTGCAAGCCCCCGGCGGCCCACAGCTGCGTGCCCGCTAACTGGCGCTGGGCCAGCAGCTGCCGCCAGTTTTCGTCCGACTCGTCGAGGTTGATGCTGACGAATACAATGTCGCGGCCCGCCAATTGCTTCAGCAGGTCTTGCTGGTAAACCAAATCGTAGAGGCAGGACCCGCTGGTCGATTTCCAGAAGCTGAGGTACACCAGCTTGCCCCTAAAGTCGCTCAAATTCAGCGTGTCGCGGGTTGCGACGGGTAGCCGGAACTCCGGGGCCAGCGTGCCAATTTCGGGCGTGTGCCGCTGCTGCGCCAGCTCGGCGGCCAGCACCGGCCAGAAGCGGCCGGCCTCGTCCAGGGTGCGGTAGTTGGCCAGCAGCGTTTCCGACTGCCGCACGTGCCCAAACCGGAACGACTCCTGCAAAATGCGCCCCAGCGCCAGCAGCCGGGCCGGCCCCCGCAGGCAGCGGCTGGCCAGCTGGTAGCAGTAGGGGTAAAAATCGGGGTCGGTGCGCTGGTGGTGCTGCGCCGCCACAAAGCTAATGTAGTTAGCCGTAAAATAGTGAAAGCTTTCGCTTTGCGTGGTAGCCGGGCCGCGCAGCAGCAGCGAGTCATTCAGAAAGTCGTAGTAGGTAGAAGCCAGCCGCAGGCGGGGCTGGTTACGCAGCACCTGCTCGCGCAGCTCCTGAAACGTGAGCCGGTCGTTGGCGTCGGCGTAAGTGATTTCGGCCCGCGCATAAGCCAGAAAATCCGGCGTAAAAGCCTCGTCCATGGCCCGCAAGGCCAGGAAATTACGCTGCTCACGGAGGCGGTAGTCGAGGAAAGACAGAAACTCACGCTCGCCCAGCAAGATGTTGTCGGGCAGTACCTGGTAGCCATCGTTGAGGATGAACTCCAGGTTAAACTCGGCCAGGTAGCCGTTGGCATTGGCTAGCTGCTGCTGGTGCTGCTGCGCGGCCGTGGGGTGCTTGGCATTGGTAGGCAGGCCGTTGGCACTGAACTTGAGCGTGCGGGCCATATCCTTGCTCTTGAAGCGCACGTCGAGGTCCGCGCCGGGCGCCAGGTAGAGGTCGGCCACGTCGTCGCCGTACACGAGGTCGGCCATGGTAGGGGCCGCCACCGGAATACTCAGCCGAAAGTCGCCCGCCGCCGAAAGGCGCGCGTACAGGATACGCTCGTGCGGGTCGAAAAAATTATCACGTATCGCCACCGCGATAGTGTCGCGCGTGGGGTTGCGCACGTGCCCCGTGAGCGTGGCCACCTGCCGCCCGGCGGCCAGCTGCGCCTGCGCCGGCCTGCTTAGCAGGCAAAATAGGTTTAGCAGTAAAATAAAGTAAAGTACTAATTTTGAATTCATAATATCTGCCAGCCGGGCAGCCAGGCACCCGTGCCCGAGGCCGGAAAGCCTAGGCAAGCGCTGCTACCATAACTGTAGAAAAAAGGGGAGGCCGGAAAGAATAGCGGGCAAATATATAAAATGTTTAATTATTTAAGGAAATTATACCACGCTGCTGCGCTTACGCAGACCAGTTGGCTATCGTTTGCTTAGCTAGCGGCGGAGCACCGGCGCAGGGCATTGTACCGCCACCGGCCGCGTCGACCAAAAAAAGAGGAGCTGCCCACACGGGCAGCTCCTCTTTCGCTACGTGCAATTCGCCGCTAGGGGCGTAGGCCCGCCGTCGGCCCCGCCAGCGGGCGGGGCGAGGCCAGCGGCACCGGCACCGGCGGTACCACAAACGTGCGGTAGCGGGCCACCCGCCCAAAGGCTTCGTTCAATTCAGTGGCTACGGCGTGGCTGCTGGGGCGCTTGGCCTTGGAGTTGAGAATGGTACCATCTTCGCCGATGAGTAAATAGGTAGGCACGCTTTGCACAGAGTAGGCGGCGGCCGCTGCCGACTGGTAGCCGCCGCTCGTCCATAGCTGCGTGCCCGTCAGTTGCTTTTGGGCCACCTGCTGCCGCCAAGCCAGCTGCTTTTCGTCGATATTGATGTCCACAAAAACCAGGTCGCGGCCCGCGAATTGTTTTTTCAGCTCCTGCAAAAAAGGCTGGTCGTAGAGGCAGGGTCCGCTGGCCGCTTTCCAGAAGGTGAGGTACACCAGGCGGCCGCGCAGGCTGCTGAGGCGCAGGCTGTCGCCGGTGGCGGTAGGTAGGTGCAGGTCGGGAGCCGCCGTGCCGATGGCCAGCGCCTCGTGCCGGGTTAGGTCGGCGGCCAGGGTAGGGGCGTACAACTGCCGGCCATCGAGCAGTTGGTAGTGTGCCAGCAGCGCCCGCGACTGCTGCACGGGTGCCGCCCGAAAGGCTTCGCGCAGGATGTGGCCCAGCGTGACGAGGCGCGGCATGCCTCGTAAATACTTGTAAGCCAAAGCATAGCAAAAAGGATAAAAATCGGTGTCGGTGCGCTGGTGCTGCTGCTGGGCGGCCGAGTGGTACACGAGGTTGACCAGATACTCCTGGTAGTGCTCGCTCGGCCCGGCCCCAAAATCATTGAAGGGCGCGGGGTTGCGCACAAAATCGTAGTAGGTGGCCGACAGCGCGAGGCGGCCCTCGCCGGGCACCATCTGCGCGCGCAAATCCTGGTAAGTCAGCTGGTCGTTAAGGTTGGAATAGGTGATTTCGGCTTTGGCGTAGCGGTAAAAATCGGCGGTAAACGACTGTTGCGCCGCCCGGTCTTCCAAAAAAGTCAACTCTTCTTCGAGGCGGTAGTTGAGGAAAGACAGAAACGGCTTTTCGTACAAGGAAATGTTGTCGGGCAGCACCTGAAAGCCGTCGTTGGCCACAAACTGCTCGTCGAACTCGGCCAGGTAGCTGTTGGCGTTGGCCATCTGTACGCGGTGGCGCTGCTCGGCGCTGAGGTTGTGGCCGTTGCGCAGCTTGGTGAGGAAGCCGCCCGGCAGGTTGTTGGCCTCAAACTGCACGGTGCCCGGCAGGTTGTTGCCCCGAAAGCGCACGTTCAGGTCAGTGCCGGGGTCGAGGTAGAGGTCAATCACCTCATCTCCGTACACGAGGTCGGCCTTGGTGGCGGCGGCTACCGGCACGGTGAGGCTAAACTCGCCCCGCTCGTTGAGGCGGGCGTAGGTGAGGTGCTCGTGCGGGTCGAACAGGCCGGCCGGCAGCGACACCGCGATGGTGTCGTGCGTGGGCTTGCGCACGCGCCCCGTGAGGCGGGCCACGCCGCCCGGCCCCGGCGCGGCCATGCTAACGGTATGAAATAGAAGTATTCCGAGTGCGGGCGCGAGCTTAAAAAATAATCCTGATTTCATAACGTGTGCCGGGCAGATAGCGGGTGCGCTCCGAAACCGGGGCCGGGCGGGCGGTGATAATCGCCGTTCGCTTCCGGTTAAGCACAACCTTATCTAAATATAAGCACAGCGTTTGTTAGCGCTACTGTAGAATTGATATAGTATTGATAATGTGAAAAATATTCTTACTTAAAGCTAGCATCAATAGTACTAAGAATCGCAGGTGAAATTGGCTTTTAGCTGGAAGGATAGATAATCCTATCAGTCAGCCACTACTGTGCGCCGAATGCCGAGCTTTTTCATGCGCGCTTCTAGTGTCTTGGGATTGATGTCGAGCAGCGCCGCTGCGCCCTGCGTACCGCTCACGCGCCCGCCGGTGCGGCGCAGCGCCACCAGAATGTGGTCGCGTTCCTGCTCACGTAAGGTTTTGAGGGGCGCGTTATTGTCGGCGGGTGGAGTAGAAACTTCAAGCGAGGGCGTGGCCACCGGCGCGGCGGCCGGCAGCGCCCGCAGTACCGGCGCTGCCATAAAACCGCCAAACTCCAGCCACTGGCCCTGGCTCACGATGATGGCCTGCTCCAGCACGTGCTCCAGCTCGCGGATGTTGCCAGGCCAGGGATAGGCTTGCAGGGCGGCCAGGTCGGCGGGCCGCACGGCGCGCACCGGCCGCGCCAGGCGCTTGCTGAGTGTGCCCAGGTAGTGCTGCACCAGCGGCGCAATGTCCTGCGGGCGCTCGCGCAGGGGGGCCAGCTGAATCGGAAACACGTTGAGGCGGTAGTAGAGGTCGGCGCGGAAGCGGCCGGCGCGCACTTCATCTTCGAGCACGCGGTTGGTGGCGGCCAGCACGCGGGCATCGGTGTGCAGCACACGGTTGCCGCCCAGGCGCTCAAACTCCTTTTCCTGCAGCACGCGCAGCAGCTTGGCTTGCAGGTCGAGCGGCAATTCACCCACTTCATCCAGAAAAATGGTGCCGCCGTCGGCCAGTTCAAACTTGCCGATGCGCCGCTCCACGGCGCCCGTGAAAGCGCCTTTTTCGTGCCCAAATAGCTCGCTCTCAATCAGCTGGGCGGGTAGGGCGGCGCAGTTGATTTTGACCAGCGCGCGGGCCTGCCGGGGTGAGGCGTGGTGCAGCGCCCGCGCCACTACCTCCTTGCCGGTGCCCGTTTCGCCCGTAATGAGCACCGTGGCATCGGTGCCGGCCACCTGCCCGATGCGCTGGCGCACCTGCCGCAAGGCCGGGCTGGTGCCAATGAGGCCATCGGCGGCGGGCCGGTCGGTGTTGATTTCATCCATCAAATAGGTGCGCTCCTGCTCTACCTGGGCTTTCAGCTCCTCTATCTGCTCGAAGGCAAACAGATTTTCGAGCGCCAGCGTGATTTGCGGCACCAGGCTTTGCACCGTGGCCAGGCTGTCGGGCGTGAAGCCGTTGGCGCTGGGCGAGGCCAGCAGCAGTACGGCCGCCCCGTCGGCCCGCTGCCAGATGGGCACCACCAGCATGGCCCGCACGTGGTGCTCGTCGTAGGCGTAGCGCATAGCCGGGTAGCGCACGGCGAGCTGCCGAAAATCATCGCCCGCGTAGAGGCCGGCGGCTTGCAGCAGGCCGCCTACCTGCTGGTACATGGCGGTTATCTCTTGCTGCTGAGCGGGTTGGTGGCGCTGGGGGTCGAGGGCCAGCAGCGGGCCGCTGGGGTCGCCGCCGGGCCGGGCAAACTCGGCGAATCCCTCAAACGCGGTGCGCTCGCCGGGCCGCTGCACCCGCAGGCCGAAGTAGTCGAAGGGCACCACCTGCTCCAACTCCTCGGCAATGGCCCGGAACAGCGGCTCGCGCTGCTTGATGCTGAGCAGGGCGTTGGTGACGTTGAGCTGGAGCGAGCGCTGCTGCTCGCGGCGGGCTACTTCTTCAAAATCAAGCGTATTGCGCACGGCAACGGCCACCAGCGAGGTTATTTTTTCAAGTAGCTGCTCGTCGGCTGCCGAGTACACGGGCGGGCGCACCGTAGCCAGGATGAGAAAGCCCGTGAGGTGGCCGTTGAGCCACATGGGCACCATCGTCATATACCGGATGCCCAGGCGTAGCAGGCGCTGAAATGGTTCAAAGTCAGTGTATTGCTTTAGATAGCTTTGCAGTTCGATATGCTGGATGCGTGGGTCTTGCAGTAGCAGCTCAACCGGCGAGCCAGCGATGGGCGTGAAGCTGGCAATGTTGGCCGGCGGCGGCTCAGTCGGCGTGATGGTAGTGTAGTTCTTGAAAAACAGTCGCTTATTTACCAATTCTTCGTCAAAAATGCTGATGCCCATCATGTCGAAGGGGAAAATCAGGCGCAGCTTGCGGGCGATAATCTGGAACAGCTCCTCCTTGTCGCGGATGGTAGCAATAGCCTCATTAAGGTGCAGCAGCAGCGCATCGTCGGTGTTAGAAGCAGACATGGGTAGAACAGGTATAAATTCCTGTTATTTAAGGAAACCCTACGCAATGCTCAATGTTTTATATAAGCTGGAAAACGTATCTCGTGGATTTTATAAGCAGTAAAACAAGTGATTAATTTATAAAAACCCGGCCATAACCAATTGGCACAACTTTCGGTAAGCAGGGGGCAACACTACTACGCCACTTGGCTTATGTTATCACGATATAAATTGGCCGGCTTCGCGGGGCTTTCCCTAGCTGGCGCGCTGCTGACGCAGCCGGCGCTGGCTCAAAACCAGCCCAGCGTGCCAGCTGCCAACCAGGCCATTGGCCTGGTGAGCGACTCACTGACTTTGGGTGCCACCGTGCAGGCGGTGCTCGACGCCAACCCCGGCGTCACGAACCTCACCGAGCTGGCCAACGCAGCCAGCAGCCGCCTGAGCCAGACCCAGGCCGGCTTCTTGCCCCAGGTCACGGGTTCGGCTACTTACACGCGCATCGACCCGGTGTCGCAGATTCAGCTGGCACCGGGTGGCGATGTGCTGGCTTTTGCACCGAATAACAATTTCGACGGGCACATCACGGCGCAGTATGAGCTGTATGACTTTGGCAAGCGCGCGGCCAATACCAACCTCTCGCGCTCGCAGGTGCAAACGGCGCAGGACAACGTGCTGGTGGCCCGCCGCGACCTGGCCTTCAGCGCCGCGCAGACTTACTTTAATATTTTGTTCGCCCGCGAGGCCATTCGGGTGCAAGACCAGCAGATTGCCTCGCTGGTGGCCCACCGCGACGAAATGCAGAAGCGCGTAGATGCTGGCGTGAGCACCAAGTTTGACGTGACGACCACCGACGTGCGCATCACGCAGGCCCAAAACCAGAAGCTCGACCAGCAAAACCAGTTGCTGAACCAGCAGGTGCAGTTGGCACGCCTGCTGCACAAGCCGCAGCAGGCCGACATCCCGGTGCGCGGCCGCCTCAGCTACGACCCGCAGCCCGTAGACCTGGCCGCCGAGTTGGCTAAAGCTGCCGAAAACCGCCCCGAAGCCAAGCTGGCTAAAGACGCCGAAGTAACCGCCGACCTACAAGCCAAACTCGTAGGCCGCGGCAACCTACCGGTGCTGGGCGTGGGCGTGCAGGCGGGTGGCAAAAATGGCTACCTCATCCCCGGTGTGCCGCCCGGTGAGGCCTTGCAGCGCATCCGCTTCAATACGGTGGGCGTGGCCCAACTGAGCGTGCCCATCTACGACGGGGGCCTCAACCGCAAGAAGAAGGTAGAGGCCGCTGCCAACTACCGCGCCGCCCAGTCCAAAACCCAAGATACGCAAGAGCAAATCCGGGCCGATGTGCGCCAGGCGGTCAATAACATGACCTTCAGTCAGTCGCGCTACGACAACGCCGTGCAGCAGGTGAAGCAGGCCACCGATGCCCTGGAGCGTGCCCAGGGCCGCTACCGCTACGGCGTAGGCCAGAACCTCGACGTGCTCGACGCTGAAACCCAGCTCTCCCAGGCTCGCCTGGCCCGCGCCCAGGCCATGTACAACTACACGCTGGGCCAGTACCAGCTGCGCCGCGCTACCGGCGAGCAGATTTGGCAGTAATTCTTTGGCTGTTAGCTAGTAGCTGCTAGCTGTTGGCTTCTCACAAAGGCCACTACCAGCATCGATTAAGAAGCTAACAGCCAGTAGCAATAAGCTAACAGCTAACAATAATGACCCTCACCACCATCCTCTGCCCGCTCGATTTTTCGGCTGCCTCGGCGGCGCTGGTGGCGTATGCCGCCGCGCTGGCGGTAGGCACCGGGGCCGAGCTGCGGCTGCTCTACGTGCAGGAGCCCGCCGTGCCGGCCACGGCCGGTGTCGAGGCCGAGCTGAGCGCCCACCGGGCTGCCGCGCAGGCGGCCGGGGCCAGCCGCGTGAGCACTTCTACGCTGCGCGGCGAGGCCGCCCCGGCCATCGTGGCCGAGGCGCGCCGCCAGCACGCCGACCTCATCGTCATCGGGGCGCACGGCCAAACGGGCCTCAGCCGCTTTTTGATGGGTAATACCGCTGAAGTGGTAGTGCGCACCGCGCCCTGTCCCACGATGCTGGTGCGCGAATAGCTTTCTACATAAGCTGTTGGCTTGTAGCTGCTAGCTGTTAGCCTTCTCTGCTTTCTTCTTTACGTTTTTCCTTACCATTTACCTAAAAAGCTAACAGCTAACCGCTAAAAGCTAACAGCTCATACAGACAATGGCTACCCAATCAACTCTCCAAGACGCTCCTCCCACCGCCGTGGCCGAGCCGCTCGAACCCGAAAAAAAGCGGAATCCGCTGGTGCTTATAGTAGTGGCGCTGCTGCTGCTGGCCGGCGCCTACTACGGCTGGACGCGCTACCAGTTTAGCAAAGCCCACGAAAGCACCGACGACGCCCAGGTCGAAGGCGACGTATACCCCGTGCTGCCCCGCGTGAGCGGGCCGGTAGTGAAGGTGTATGTCGATGATAACCAGGTAGTGAAGAAGGGCGATACGCTCGTCACCATCGACAAGGCCGACTACGTGCAGCGCGTGAATGCCGCCCAGGCCGCCCTGCTCGCCGCCCAGGCCCAGGTAACGGCCGCCCGCGCCGGCGTGGGCACCGCCCAGGCGGGCGTAGGCACCGCCCAGGCCAACGTGCGCACCGCCCAAACGACCATCGGTGTGAGCGCCGCCAATCGCGCCCGCTTGCAGCAAGACCTAGCCCGCAGCACTAAGCTGCGCAACCAGGACATTATCCCGCAGAGCGAGTACGACGCCGTAGCGGCTAACCTTAAGGCTACCAGCGCCCAGCAAAGCACCGCCCAGGACCAGGTAGCCGTAGCCCGCAACCAGGTAACGGCCGCGCAGCAGCAAGTAGCCCAGGCCCAGCAGCAGGTAGCCGTGGCCCAGGCCGTGGTGAAGCAGCGCCAAACCGACCTCGACAACGCCAAGCTCCAGCTTAGCTACACCACGCTCGTGGCCCCGGCCAACGGCATCGTGAGCCGCAAGAGCGTGCAGCCCGGCCAGGTGGTGCAGCCCGGCCAGCAGCTCATCGGCCTCGTGAGCAGCGGCAAAACCTGGGTGGTAGCCAACTTCAAGGAAACCCAGCTCGAAAACATGAAAGTGGGCCAGCCCGTGAAGCTGGAGGTAGACGCTTATCCCAACGAGGACTTTGAGGGCCACATCGAGTCGCTGTCGGCCGCTACGGGTGCCCGCTTTGCCCTGCTGCCCCCCGATAACTCGACCGGCAACTTCGTGAAAGTAACCCAGCGCGTGCCCGTCAAAATCGTGCTCAACAAAGAAGACCCCGAGCACCCGCTGCGCACCGGCATGAGCGTGAACGCCATCGTGAAAGTGAAGTAGCCTTTTGGGCTACGAGCGTAAAAAAGACCGTCATGCTGAGCGCAGCGCAGCGGAGTCGAAGCATCTCTACCGCTTCATTACCAGCGTATAGAGTTAGTTCACCAATAGAGATGCTTCGACTCCGCTGCGCTGCGCTCAGCATGACGGTCTTTTTTACGCTCGTAGCCCAAAAGGCTACTTCACTTTCACGATGGCGTTCACGCTCATGCCG
>CAXYJY010000035.1:0-73764 GCA_964277755.1 uncultured Hymenobacter sp. | reverse complement strand
TACGTAACCCAACAACGCCGGGCGGGGGCAAGCCCCGCACCCTACTTCAGACAAATACTACCACCCTTTTTACCGCTATGAAACAACCCATTTTCACCGACACCGCGCGGGCGTTGCAGCTCACCATCAGCCCCGTAGCCAGCGCGGCTGCGGTGGCCCTGCTTCAGCAAACCACCTACGGCACCCACGGCCCGCAGTACCGCCACACCGGGCAGGCCGAAAAGGTGGCCCGCATCACGGGGCCGCATTTTTTTGAGCTGTGGAAGGGCGAGGAGCTGGCCGGCACCTACTGCCTGTCGCGGCGGCTGGTGCCCACGCCGGCCGGCCCGGTGCCGGGCTACTATGGGCGCTACCTGGCCGTAGCCGCCGCGCACCAGGGCCACGGCTACGGCCATTTGCTCAAGCAAGAGGCTGTGCGCTACGTCGAGCGCACCGAGGCGGGGCCGCATCTGTTTTACTCCTACGTGGAAGGAGCCAACGCCCGCTCGCTCCAAATTTCGGCGCAGGCTGGGTTTCACGTGCTGGCGCAGTTGGAGGCGCTGGCTTTCGGGCGGTTATACCCAAAGCTTGACGCTCGTTTCAGTCAATTGCCCGCCGACGAGCAACCCGCCATGCGGGCGCGCCTGGCGGCCGTCTACCAAGGCCATGCGCTGGTGCAACTCGACCATCTTTTCGACGACGGCAACTACTTCGTGTTGCGCGAAAACGGCGAAATCATCGCTGGCGTGCAGGCCAACCCCGTGCGCTGGCGCATCGTGGCCATGCCCGGCATCAGCGGCAAGTTCATGCTGCGCGTGCTGCCGCACGTGCCCGTGCTTCAGCGGCTCATCAACCCCGCCCGCCACGAGTTTGCCGCGCTCGAAGCGCTCTACATGCTGCCCGGCCGCGAGTCCGCGCTGCTGGCGCTGCTCGAAAGCGTGCTGGCGCACTTCGGCTTCACCTCGGCGCTGGTGATGCTTGACACTACTTCGCCGCTGCACGGCTACTTGAAAAACTGCGGCAAGCTGGGCTTGTTGCAAGCCCTTAAGCAGCCCACGTACAGCCAGGTGCTGGTGAAGCTCAATGACTTGGCGCAAGTACCCGCGCCGCCGCTCTATGCCTCGGCGTTCGATTATACGTGATATAGCAAGTAGCTTGGACTCTGCGAGTCCGAGCGCGAGCGCAGCTCGCATCCGGCGCTTGAACGGCGCGCTAAGGTCGGCAACCGGATGCCTGCGACCGTAGATGCGAGCTGCGCTCGTGCTCGGACTCGCAGCGTCCAAGCTACAGCTACTACTCCTTCACCACCACCTGAAACGTGCTGCGCGTGCGCTGCTCCAGCAGCACCGTGCGGCCGGCCAGCAACTGGGCCACGCTGCCGGGCGTGTAGTTTTTAATGGTGAACAGCGTCAGCCCTTCGTTGTACTGCACCTTAAACTGCGTGCGCAGCGCCGCCACGGCCTGGGCCAGGCGGGTGGGCTCGCCGTCGAGGCACACCGAAAAGCTGAGGGCCGAGTTTTGCATCACGTTGATTTTGAGGCGGGCCTGGGCCAGCGCGCCGAAAATTACTTCCAGGTTTTCTTCCGAGATGAAGGCAAAATCCTTGCTTTCAAGCGAGAGCAGCACCTGCCCCGTTTTGCGGATGAAGGCCGGGGCCAGCGGCGGGTGCTGGCAGTCGTGGATGAGTGTGCCCTCGGCGGCGGGGTCCACAAACGACTTCACGCGCAGCGGTATCTGGCGGTCGGCCAGCGGCTTCAGCGTCTTGGGGTGGATGACGCTGGCCCCGTAGTACGCCATCTCGATGGTTTCCTGGTAGCTGATTTCGGGGTAGCGCACCGTGTCGGGAAATATCTTGGGGTCGGCGTTGAGCAGGCCAGGCACGTCCTTCCAGATGGTCACGCTCTCGGCCCGCAGGCAGTAGGCGAAAATGGCGGCCGAGTAGTCGGAGCCTTCGCGGCCGAGGGTAATAAGCTGGTCTGGTTTTTTTAAAGGGCTGCCAATAAAACCTTCGGTAACAAGTATTTCTGCCCCGCCAGCAAGTAGTAGCGAGACGATACGCTGGATTTCCTTCTCCGTGGCCAGCCAATTGACTTTGCCCTCCCGCCAGGTTTTGTCTGTTTTTATCATTGCCCGTGCTCCAAAAGGCTGTACCCGTCCAGATGGAAATTGACGCATCAGCGCGGAGCTAACCAGATAAGAGGACAGCCGCTCGCCGTAGCTCACTATTTGGTCATAGCCTTCGTCGTATGCGACTAGGGCTGAAACTTGGAGAAGCTCATGCCGCAGACCAGCTAAACCTGAATCTAAGTCAGCAGTCTCGGCATCTTCGGGCGGGCGGGCGGGGCCAGCCGGAAGCTGCGCGCAAACTGCGGCAAACTCTTGCCGGTGGTATGCTTCAAGTGCCGCCAACTGCTCCGAGTAGTCCCGCCCGTGATACGCCAGGTCGTAAATCTCCTCCAGCGCATTGGTCGTCTTGCCCATCGCCGACACCACGATGAGCAGCGGCCCCTGCGGCCCAAAGTCGCGCACGATGCGGCAGAGATTGAGAATAGCCGCCGCGTCCTTCACCGAGGCCCCGCCAAATTTGTAGACCTGTAGGCCCGTTTGCTCTTTTTCCATACGGCCCCAAAACTAGGCAGTAGGGCGCAGGTGGGTGGCATAGCCGAAAAGCGGGTAGCTTTGCACAAGCTCTCGCCCCACCTTATGGACCACAACCGACTCGCCCTGCCCGTTGGCACTACCCTCGACCGTTTTATCATGCGCAAGCAGGAAGATTTCCCCTACGCCACCGGGGAGCTTTCGCAGTTGCTGCGCGACATTGCGCTGGCGGCCAAAATCGTGAACCGCGAAATCAACCGCTCGGGCCTCATCGACATTGCCGGGGCCTACGGCAACCGCAACGTGCAGGGCGAAGACCAGCAAAAGCTCGACGTCATTGCCAACATCCGCTTCATCCGCGCCCTGCGCAACGGTGGCGAGGTCTGCACCATCATTTCCGAGGAAGACGAGGACATGATTCAGACCGGCAACAACCAGGGCAAGTACGTGGTGGCCATCGACCCGCTCGACGGGTCGAGCAACATTGACGTGAACGTCAGCATCGGCACCATTTTTAGCATCTACCGCCGCATCTCGCCCACCGGCCGGCCGGGCACCGAGGCCGACTGCCTCCAGCGCGGCACGCACCAGGTGGCGGCCGGCTACGTCATCTACGGCTCCAGCACCATGCTCGTGTACACCACCGGCAACGGCGTAAACGGCTTCACCTACGAGCCCAGCCTGGGCGAGTTTTTCCTCTCGCACCCCGACATTCAGACGCCCAAAACCGGGGCGGTGTACTCCATCAACGAAGGCGCGTCGGAGTCGTTTTCGGCCGGCGTGAAGGCCTTCGTGAAGCACTGCAAGGATACGGGCTTTTCGGCCCGCTACATCGGCTCGCTGGTGGCCGATTTCCACCGCAATCTGCTGAAGGGCGGCATCTACATCTACCCCGCCACCGCCAAGAGCCCCAAGGGCAAGCTGCGCCTCATGTACGAGTGCAACCCGCTGGCCTTCATTGTGGAGCAGGCCGGTGGCCGCAGCTCCGACGGCCAGCGCCGCACTCTGGAGCTGGAGCCCAAAACCGCCCACGAGCGCTGCCCGGTGTTCATCGGCAGCAAGGAGCTGGTGGAGCTGGCCGAGTCGCTCATCGCCCAGGAAACCGAGGCCGAAAACCCGGCCGCGTAGGCGAAAAAGCTTTTTTATTGACTAGTTGCCCGAAAGCCTGGTTGTCGTTGCCTTTGCAATAGCAGCCAGGCTTTTGCGTTAGGCCAAAACTTTCACTAATTACTATTCAACTCAATGAAAACAATGTCTTTACGACGTGTAGGTTTGGCTGCCGCGGGCCTGCTGTTAGGAGCCGGCCCGGTGCTGGCCCAGGCCCCCGATACGGCGCAAATTAAAAAAACGGCCAGCTGGCACTTTGGCGAAACCGTCGGGGTAGGCGTGGCGCTGGTGAACCCAAACGACGACCACTACCTGCCCAACGACGACATCAAGTTTGGCTCGGAGGTAGACCTGCACGCCACCCGCTTCTGGCGGCGCGGCAATTCAGCGCTGGGCTTGCGCTTCGGGCTGGGCTTGCTGGGGCGCAACGGGCGCTACTACTTCGGCCCCGACCAGGTGCGCCGCTCCGAAACCGTGGGCACCATCCCGGTCGAATTCGTGTCGCGTCGCTACTGGCGCGCCAGCAAGTTCTTCTCGGAGGTATCGCTGGGCGGCTATTTCGGCGGCTTGCTTAGCCGCACTACCTATCAGCTTGACCCCAACAGCGGTACTACCCAGCGCGATACCGATAGCTGGGTTTACGCCATGGGCGGCGTTATTGCCAATCTTGGCGTGGGTTACCATGAAGGCCACCGCTACCACCAGTTGGGCGTGCGCTTCTGCACCGACCTTACCAAGCCCCGCCGCCCCGACGCCGGCCAACTACCCAACCTGCAAACTGGTAACGTTTCACTGTGCTACTCCCTAAGCTGGGGCAAAAGCTGAAAAACTAAGATTTGTAAAGCCAAAAAGGCCCTTTTCTGCCAGCAGAAAAGGGCCTTTTTAGTATTTGTCATTGCGAGCGTAGCGAAGCAATCGCACCTGTTAAGCGCGCCGTTCGGGTTCCGTTCTGGTGCGATTGCTTCGCTGCGCTCGCAATGACAGGCGGGTTTTTTAAGCGGCGTCGTCAGCCTTTTCGGCGGTAGCTTCTTCGGCCGCGGCTTCCTGGTAGGGCAGGCGCTGGCTTACGATGCTGTACCAGGTCACGAGCTTCTTGATGTCCGACGTGTACACGCGGTCGCGGTCGTAGTTGGGCAGTACTTCGGCCAGGAACTCGCGTAGCTCGCTCTCGCTCGACTTGCTCGTGACGGGCAGACTCGCGCCGTGCTTCTGGTAGATGTTCTCGAACACCTCCGTGAGCGGGGCCGTTTCGTCTGAATCCTGGGTGTAAATGCCGATTTCGCTCAGCAGCGACACTTTATTGCTGGCCGGGGCCAGCGAGCGGGCCGCCTTTTCGTCGAGGCTTTCAACTAGTACACCGTGGCGGGCAGGCTTCAGCAGGCGAAACAAACCGCTCTGGCCGCTAATGGCGGCCAGTTCTTTCAAATCGTAGGGCATCTTTGGGGAGTTAAGAGTTTTGAGTTAGGAGTTTTAAGTTAAGAATTAGGGAAAAGCCTAACTCAGAACTCAAAACTCCTAACTCAAAACTGAAAATTAGTTTTCCAGCGCGTTGGCGCCGGTTACACCGAGCTTGAAATCGATGGGCAGGCTGGTGAGAATCGGGTATTCGGGCTTCTTGAACTTGAGCAGGCGCACTACGCGCAGGGCCTCTTCGCCGGTGCCGCCGCCCACGCCCTTCACCAGCTTGATGCCCTGCATCGTGCCGTCGGGGTTTAGGGTGAAGCTCACGATGCAGCGGCCCTGCATGCGGTTGCGCTTAGCCATGAGCGGATACTTTATCTCCTTGGCAATGAAGTCGTACATGGCCTGCTGGCCGCCCTCGTAGTAGGCCGCCGCCGGAATGCTGTTGCCAACCTGGTTGATGCCCGTGCCCTGGGTAGTCTGGGCGTGGTTGGGGTCGGTAGCCTGGCCGCCAGTGGCCGGCTTGGTGTTTTGGGCCTGGGCCGCGCCAGCGGCCAGCAGCACGCCCAGCGCGGGAAGCAGAATTTTTTTCATGGAAAAAAGTAATTGCGAATGAAAAGCCCGCCTCTGGGGCAATTGACGGGCCAAATTACTCCGCGCCCGCCGCTTCGGCCGCTACCTGCCGGTTTACTTCCGTAATAAAATCGAGCACCTCCTCGCGCCCGGCCCCGGTTTCGGCCGAGGTGAGGAAGTAGCGCGGCAGCTCGTCCCAGCTTTCGCTCATCTTAGCCAAGTAGCTTTTGATGAGCTCGTTGGTGCGGGTCGAGGACTGCTTATCGGTCTTGGTGAATATCATCACGAAGGGCACGCCGTCCTCACCGAGCTTCTCCATAAATTCGAGGTCCACGGCCTGCGGCGGGTGGCGCGAGTCGAGCAGCACGCACACGCAGGTGAGGTTTTCGCGGCGCGTGAGGTAGGCGTTTATCATCTTGCCCCAGTCGGCGCGCGAGCTTTTGCTGACGCGGGCGTAGCCGTAGCCGGGCAAGTCGACTAGGTACCACTCGTCGTTGACAATGAAATGATTGATAACCTGGGTTTTGCCGGGCGTGCTGGAGGTCTTGGCCAGGCCGTTGCGCTGCGTCAGCATGTTGAGCAGCGACGACTTGCCCACGTTGGAGCGCCCGATGAAGGCGTACTCGGGCAGGGTGGGCGGCGGGCAGGCGGCCAGCTGGGTATTGCTGCTCACGAAGCGAGCGTCACGAATTAGCATAAGCGTAATAAAGGAAGGTAGCGGGCCGCCAAAAGTACGGCCTGCGCCCGCGCCGGCTTTGGGGGCCTATGGCTTTTCGGGGATTCAACAGGAAAATTAGACTTTTTCGGGGTTTTCTGCCTGTCGGCCTATCTTTGCGGGGTTACCTTTTGCTTGAAAGGATATAGTAACCAGTTAAACCAACGATAGTTCACCCGAGGCAGCGGCGGGGGTTGCGTTAGGCAGCCAAAGGCGGCCCGTTATATTTGCGGCCGTTTGCGGCGGCTTTTGGGCCGCTGCGGGGCGGGCGAATGCAAACCTTGGCGCGAAAAACTAGTATAAGTCGCCGAAATGCTGTTGGGATGCGTCTTAGTCCGCCTCGCCGTTATCTGCACTTCATTAATTACCCAAAACACCTTTTTTCAATGGACAACTTATCCAGAAAGCTGCTGCACGCCGCATGCGTGGTAGCCCTCACCGGGGCGGCGAGCAACTCTGCTCTGGCGCAAAGCACGCGCAAGGACCTTAAGACTGGTAACAAGCTTTACGACCTGGAGAATTATCGTGCCTCCATTCCGTACTACGAGCGGGTGCTGGCCAAAGACCCCAACAACGCGCAGGCGCTGTTCCGGGCCGGCGTGGCGTACTTGTCCTTCGATAAAGAAAAAGCGAGCGACTACATCTATAAAGCGCAGAAGCTCAAGCCTAAGGTTTCGCGCGATATCGAGTACTGGCTCGGTCAGGTAGACCACCTCAACTATAACTTCGACGAGGCCATTACGCACTACCAGGCGTACAATGCCACGCTGAAGAAAAAGAACGATACCCGCCGCGAGGAGGTAGCCCAGCTGATTCAGCACAGTAAGAATGCCAAGGTGCTGTTCAACCAGCCCAAGGATATCTTCGTGAAAAACCTGGGCCCGACGGTAAACACCCAGTACTCGGAGCACAGCCCGGTTATCTCGTCGGACGATAAGACCCTGATTTACACCTCGCGCGGCGAGCAGGTAACGGGCTCGGACGTGAAGAAAAAAGGCATCGCCGCCGATGGTGAGTACTTCGAAGACATCTTCGAAACCCACCGCGTTGACGCCGACAACTGGGAGAAGCCCCGCTCGCTGTCAGGCGTGCTGAACGGCAAAGGCCACGACGCCTCGATTCAGCTGTTCGACAACGACACCAAGCTGCTGATGTACCGCAGCGACCAGGACGGTGACATCTTCATGTCGGAGAAAACCGGTGGCGATTGGACGGCTCCCAAGCGCCTGAACGACAACGTTAACTCGAAGTACTACGAGGGCGACGCTTATATCACGCCCGACGGGCTGACGCTGTACTTCTCGACCGGCAAATACTCGGAAGACGGTACGCTTGACTTGTACTACAGCACCCGCACCGCCGGTGGCGACTGGGGCCCGGCCAAATCGCTGGGTGGTGCCATCAACACCAAGTACGACGAGGACAGCCCGTACCTGAGCCGCGATGGCAAGACGTTGTACTTCGCCTCGCGTGGCCACAACACGATGGGCAACTATGACATCTTCAAGTCGCAGTGGGACAGCATCGGCCGCAAGTGGGGCCGTCCTGAAAACCTGGGCTACCCCGTGAACACGCCCGACGCCGATTCGTACTACCGCCTCGCTCCCGATGGCTCGTACGCCTACCTCAGTTCGTACCGCATCGGCGGCTACGGCGAGAAGGACATCTACACCATCAACTACATCAAGAACGTGACCATCAAAGGGATGGTGTTCTCGAAGCAGGATAGCACCTCGATTATCCCCGGTGTTGAACTAGTGTTCAGCGGCAAATCGGCCGATGGCACGGCCATCAGCTTCCGCGACATCACCAAGCCGGATGGCAGCTACAGCGTAAGCCTGCTGTCGGGCCGCACCTACCAGGTAGCGGTGAATAAGGATGGCAAGAATATTGAGACGCAAGAATTTGCGGTGCCGATTTCGACCAATGACTCGACGTCGATTACCAAGAACATCTACGCCAACTACATTGACTTGGCGATGGGTGAAAACCCGAATATGAAGAAGATTTACTTCGACACCGACAAGTACACCTTGCGGCCGGAGTCTATCAAAACACTTAATAACACGGCTTCTTACCTGAAGCGCACGCCCGGCCTGAATATCTCGATTGAAGGCCACTGCGACTCGCGCAATACGGATGAGTACAACATGGTACTCGGCCAGAACCGTGCTGACGCCGCCAAAAACTACCTCGTGAAGCAAGGCATTGCCGATGCCCGCATGACGACGGTAAGCTACGGCGAGCGCCGCCCGGCCGCGCCCAATGACACGCCCGAGAACATGCAGCTCAACCGCCGCGATGAGTTCCGCCCGGTGCTGAAGGAAGGGGAGACCATGCCCGTAACCCAGCCCGAGCCCACCACGACCATCATCGCCGTTCCCGTGAAGCCCGCCCGCCCGCTGCCCGGCAAGAGCAAGGTGAAGCTGGCCGACGGCACCAAGGTAAAAACCAAGGTGGACGACGACAGCGACAAGGTGAAAGTGAAAACCAAAGGCGCCAACGGCGAAAAGTCGAAGACCAAAGCCAAAGACGGCGACCTCGACTCGAAAGCCAAAGACGCTTCGGGCGAGAAAGCCAAGATTAAAGCTAAAGCTGAATAAGTTAGGCTTTAATCAGCAAAAAAAGAGGCGGCCGGACGAACAGTCCGGCCGTTTTTTTGTGTAGGATGTAGCGTAAACTTTAGCTCGCGAAATGGTCGGGCCGTTCTGCCGTTTGCGAGCTAAAGCTTACGCTACATCGCGCTCCACGCAATTTTCTACGGCCTTCTGCCGTTCTTTGCACTCACAACCTATGGCCGTAGTACCCTACAAAGAAGACGCCGCCGACAAGAAGACGCAGGTGGCGCGGATGTTTGACAGCATCGCCGGGAAATACGATTTCCTGAACCACTTCCTGAGCGTGGGCACCGACATCTACTGGCGCCGCAAGGCCGTAGATGAGCTTAAGACCCTGCGCCCGGCCCGCATCCTGGACATTGCCACCGGCACCGCCGATTTTGCCATCGAAACGCTGCGCACCGCCGCGCCCGATGCGCAGGTGACGGGCGTAGATATTTCGGCCGGAATGCTGGAGATTGGCCGCCAGAAGCTGGAAGCCAAGAAGCTGAGTCACCGTATCCAGCTGGAGCTGGCCGACTCGGAAAACCTGCCGTTTGAGGATAACACCTTCGACGCCGTGACGGCCTCATTTGGCGTGCGCAACTTCGCACACCTCGAGCGCGGGCTGGCCGAGATGCACCGCGTGCTGCGGCCCGGCGGGCAGCTGGTTATCCTGGAGTTCAGCAAGCCCACGGCGTTCCCGCTCAAGCAAGCCTACAATTTTTATTTCAGTCGGGTGCTGCCGGTCTTTGGCAAGGTTATTTCCAAAGACCAGGCCGCGTACACCTACCTGCCCGAATCGGTGCAGGCCTTCCCCGACGGTGCCGATTTCGTGGCGATACTGCGCCGCGTCGGCTTTTCTTCTCCTGCATGGCAACCCCTCACGTTCGGCATCAGCTCCATTTACACCGCGCGCAAGTAGGCACCTGGGGCTGGCTGGCGCTGCTTGGGTTGCTGCTGGCGGCCGGGCCGGCGCTGGCCCAGCGCAAGCGCAGCGACGCCATTGACCGCGCCAAGAACGGCCGCATCAAGGGCATTACCGTCGAAAACCTGGCCAACTACAACCAGCGCTTTTACCGGCCGGGCCTCAGCATCGCGCCCAGCTTTTCGCGGTTCTTCATCGAGCAGTCACCTCTCTACGTTCAGAATATCCAGCAGGGGCGGGGCGTCACGGCGAATGCCCTCATCAGCCCCGGCCTGGGGGTGTATTTCACCAACGACATCCGGCTGGGCGGCCCGAGCACGCCGTTTCACCTGCGCTTCGTGCCGGGCCTGAGCTTTATGACGCGCCGCATCGAGTACCAGGGTGGCGGCCAGCCCGATACCCTGCGTACGCAGGAGGTAGCCACCACGCAGCTGGAACTGCCGCTGCTGCTCAAGTACCAGTCGCAGCGCCGCCGCAACACTCGCATGTACATGATAGCGGGCATCAAGCCCAGCTACGCCGTAACGCAGCGTCAGAACACGCCCGAAATCAACCAATTGCGCGTTACTCGCACCGACGTGCTGCTGGAGTATGGCTTCGGGTTCGACTTATTTTATCCCTACTTCAAGTTTGGCCCCGAGCTGCGCTTCTCGCACGGCCTGCGAAACATTCTGGAGCCCGGTAACAACCGCTACAGCAGTGCCTTACAAAGCCTGCGTACCAACACGGTAACGTTGTATCTGAACATTGAGTAAGGTCATTTAACAGGTATCAATTAACATTTAACAGCCCTGGCAGTAGAATAGACAAGCCCACAGCTTGCGCCTATGCTACTGCCAGGGTTGTTAACTATTAATTGATACCTGTTAAATGAAAAAGACTGCATTCATCACCGGCGCGTCGTCGGGCATCGGGCGGGCTACCGCCGTAGCACTGGCTAAGGCTGATTTTCAATTGGTTGTAACCGGACGCCGCCGCGAGCGCCTGGAAGCGCTCGCCGCCGAGCTGGCCCCCACACCCGTGCATATCCTAACCTTTGACGTGCGCGACCGCGCGGCCGTGGAAGCCGCCGTAGCCGGGCTGCCCGCCGAGTTCGCGCACATCGACGTGCTCATCAACAACGCTGGTAACGCCCACGGCCTGAGTCCGATACAGGAAGGCGACGTAGCTGACTGGGACGCGATGATGGACGGCAATGTAAAGGGCCTGCTCTACGTGAGCCGGGCCGTGCTGCCGCGCATGGGCGAAGGCGGCTTTATTGTGAATATCGGCTCGATAGCCGGCCACGAGGCCTATGCCAACGGCAATGTGTACTGCGCCTCCAAAGCCGCCGTGAATATGCTCACGCGTACCATGCGTATCGACCTGCTGCCCAAGGGTATCCGGGTGGCTGAGGTAGCGCCCGGCATGGTCGAAACCGAGTTCTCGGAAGTGCGCTTTAAAGGCGATGAGGAAAAAGCGGCCAACGTGTACAAAGGCGTGCAGCCCCTGCGTGCCGAAGACGTGGCCGACCTCATCCAATTTATGGTGACGCGCCCGCCGCACGTGCAGATTGCCGAAGTCATCATTTTCCCGGCCGCGCAGGCTGCGGCGGGTACCGTGCGCCGCGCGTAGTAGCGCGAACTTTCAGTCCGCGAGCTGGCAGGTATACTACTCGCGGGCTGAAAGCCCACGCTACACCGCCGCGTGCAGCCGCAGTAGCAGCGGTGGGTGCAGCGTATGCTTGCCCGCAAAGCTTTCAGTCGTTACCAGCGCGCCGTGCAGGCGTAGCGCTTCGGCCTGAGCCGCTAGCTTCTCGGGGCTCACGTACTCATCCTGCTCGCCGCTGACCAGCACCACGGGCAAGCCACGCAGGAGTTGCTGGGCCGCTGCGTTTTCAATGTCGGCCGGGAAGTTGCCGGCCCACAGTATTAGTTGGTGCGGCCGCCAGCCGTCGGTGCGGGCGGCGAGCCAGCGGCTAACAGTGGCCGTGCCTTGCGAAAAGCCTAGCACTGTCACGCGTACATCGGGCGGGCAGGCGGCGAGCAAGTGAGCTAGCAGCGCATCAAGCTAAGCCGCCTGGTCGACTATTTCGGTGAGGCGGTCGACGGTGGTCATCCACGAGGCACCGACCTGGCCGCTGGTGCCTTCGAGGTAGAAGCGCGACAGTGCTTTGGGCGCTACAATGACGGTGCCCGCCGGGTCGGCTGCGTGCAACGACCTGAAGTGCCGGCTGAAGTATTCCACCACCTGTCCGTAGCCATGCGCCACCAGCCACAGCTGGCACGTGGCGGCCGAGGGCTCGCCCAGTTGTTCGTAGCGAGCAGTGCGGGATACGGTAATATAATGTTGCATAAGAAGATGTGAAACGGAGGGCCACTCCGTTTTGCAGTTTTACCCCCGGCTGCCAAAAATGGCGCTGCCCACCCGCACCAACGTGCTGCCCTCGGCCACGGCCAGCGGGTAGTCGGCGCTCATGCCCATCGAAATTTCGCGGAAAGCTTCATCCTCGGCAAAATAGGTGGCTTTCAACTGCTCAAAATACTGCCGCAACTGCCGAAACTCGGCCCGCACTACTTCCTCGTCGGGCGAGTGGGTAGCAATGCCCATTACACCCGTCAGGCGCACGTGGCGCAGGTTTTTAAATTCTTCCGAGTTTAAAATTTCTTCGGCTTCAGGCAGGCTAAGGCCGGTTTTGGTTTCTTCCTGCGCAATGTGAAATTGCAGCAGGCCATTGATAACGCGCTGGTGCTTGGCAGCGTGCTTTTCCAGCTCCAGCAGCAGGCGCAGGCTGTCCACGCTCTGCACGGTATGCACGAAAGCAGCTAGGTACTTGACCTTATTGGTTTGCAGCTGCCCGATTTGGTGCCACTCTATGTCGGCCGGTAGCTCGGGCTGCTTGGCGGCCATTTCCTGCACCCGGTTTTCGCCGAAAATGCGCGCCCCGGCCATGTAGGCCTCGTGCAGGCGCTCAGCGGGGTGAGTTTTGGTGACGACGACCAGGCGGGCGGCGGTGCCGGCCAGGGCTTGCTCTATTGAGGCGATATTTTCAGCGATAGACATGGTGGTACTTAGTTGTTAGTGCCTTGTGCTTAGTTGTTAATGATTTTTTAAGAATTTACGCTTAGCTCTAAGCACAAAGCACCAGCGACTTAGCACTAAAATCAGTCTTCCAGCACGTTGCTCATAAACGTGCTCTTCAGTCCCAGCCACAGCAGCCACAGCACGAGGCCCCAGCCGAGATAGGGGCGGTAAAAATCCTCTACGCTGCGGAAGCGCTGGGTGCGGATGTCCGATTTTTCGAGCTTGTTAATATCGCTAAAAACCTGGCTTAGCGCCTTATTATCAGTAGCCCGGAAGAAAAGGCCGTCGGCGGCTTGCGCCAGCTGGCGCATGGTGGTTTCGTCGAGGCGAGTTTGCACGTAGCGGGGCTTGCCGGTGGTCGAGTCGCGGCCGTAGGGCACGAAGCCATCCTCGCCCAGCCCGATGGTGTAAAGCCGGATGCCGTAGGCGTGGGCTAGCTGCGCGGCCAGCAGCGGGTCGAGGTTACCCGCAGTGTTCTCGCCATCCGAGAGTAGCAGGCATACCTTCGAGCGAGCCGTCGACTCGCGCAGGCGATTGATAACCACGCCCAGCGCTGTGCCGATGGCCGTGCCGTCTTCCTCAATCAAACCGGGTTTCAGGCGGCTCAGATTAGTAAGCAGCAGGTCATAGTCAGTAGTCAGCGGCACCAGTGAATACGCCTGCCCGGCGAAGGCTACCAGCCCGAGCCGGTCGCCGGCGCGCTGCTGCACGAAGCTGCGGGCCAGACGCTTGGCCGCTTCGAGGCGCGTAGGCTTGAGGTCTTCGAGCTCCATGCTGGCCGAAAGGTCAATGGCCAGTACAATGTCGATGCCCCGGCCCGTCTGGGTCAGCTGCTCGCTGGCCCGTTGGGGGCGGGCGGCGGCGAGCACCAGCAGCGCCAAACCTAGGCTCAGCACCACATCGGGCACGAAGCGTAGCCCGGCGCGCCAATCGGGCCGCAGGCCGCCCGGCCCAAAGGCCACCACTACCTGCCGCCGGTGGCGCGCCAGCAGCCAGCGCAGCAGCGGCAGCAAGGGCACCAGCCCGAGCAGCAACAGGAGCTTGGGATGCTGCCACTCGTAGCTGGCCAGGGTGGCGTAGGAAAACAGATTCATCAAAAAAGGGCCGGAAAGTGCAAATTACGGCTGTTTGGCTTGTACCGTAAGCTTTAGCTTGCGAGCGAGCGCCGCGAGCAGCTGCGTTGGCCAACGTTCGCTCACGCGCTGCTCGCGGCGCTCGCTCGCAAGCTAAAGCTTACGGTACATCACTCAAACCGTCCCAACTCTTCGCGGGCAAATGTCCATTCCGGCGTCTCAACCTCTGCCTCATCGGGCCCCGGCACCGCAAACCACGCGCCTAGCGCTGGGTGCGCCACGTTGCGCAGTACGTGGATGTTCTGGGCCGGCATGTAGCTCTGCGCCAGCAGTAAGCAGCGCTGGCCGGTGCGTGGGTTTTCGGCCACATCGGCTACCAGTACGGCGTGGCCGGGCCGCCCGCCGTGGATGAGCACGTCGCCCGGGCGCACCTCGTGTAGCGGTACCGGGCGCAGCTCGCGGCATAGCGAAAGCGTGCCTGCGTAGCCGAATACCGGCAGCAGATACCGCTGAAGCGCCGCGTGCGTCGGTGCTTCAGCAGCTTTGGGCGCGGCCGTTACCTCTTCGCCCTTTACCTGAAACGTGCGGCCCGCTATGTAGTCTGAAAACCAGGCATCATAGCCGGTGGTGAGGTGAAAATGAATTTTATTGAAGTTCTGGCTGAATAGATATTCGGCGCGCAGCCGCATCACGGCATCGGCGCACTGCTGCAAGTCCTTGGTGCCGGAGTCAATGTCGACTACCGCCGCCACTACGGCCTGGTTGTCCTTGAGCTTCCCATTGTACAGGCGCGCCGGGGTACCGGCCGGCCGCAGCGGCAGCCCCCGCAGCCACGCACCCCACGAGCCGGCGGGCACGGCCACGCGCTGGCAGCCGGCGGGCGGCGCAAAACGGGTGGCCAGCGTGTGGCTGGGCGCGGGCGCGGCCGTCAGCCAGGGGTAGGGGTGGGTGGCCGGGGCAGGCTGCTGCATTAGCGCGGCGGCTAAAATGCTGGCGATACTGGTGCTAAAGAAAGTAAGGTTCACGTACGGGAGAAAAACCCGCTAACGCCCGGCCGGCGCGGGCAGTATATTCACACCGGCGCTACGAGACGCTGGAAGTCACCAACGCCAACACCGGGCCGGCGCGGGCAGTATATTCACACCGGCTGGGCGTGCTCAAAAGTCCATTGCCCGCATAAAAAACTGCCCGCACTCGGGTTCGAGCGCGGGCAGTTTTTTATGCGGGCAATGGGCTAGGTGCTAGAGGCCCAACGTATCCTTGATGTTACCAAGGAGCGAGTCCGTTACGGTCATTTGCTCTTTTTGGGCGTGGCCTTCGGGCACGGGCGGGCCGAGCTTGGGCTCGTCGCCGTAGGGTTCGGCCTTGAGCACGTGAAACTCGCCCTTGCCATCGATGCTCGGGCCGTGCGTCCAGCGGCCCGCTGGCGTTTCGGCGGCCTCCTTGATGCCGGGGCTGATGAAAGCGTAGCTGAATTTCTCGTGCTCCTGGCTTTGCGGAAACGAGTTGGGGATGGGCAGGCCCTTGGCCCCGCCAAGTTCCTCAATCACGGCCAGCCATTGCTGCTGGTGCATGGTGTCGCGGGCTATCATAAAGCTCAGCATGTCCTTCATGCCGGGGTCGTCGGTGATTTCCCAAAGGCGGGTAGCCAGGGCGCGGCCAGTGCTTTCGTCGGCCACGTTGGTGTACATGTCGGCCATGATGTTGCCGCTGCCCACCACGTAGGCCCCGCTAAACGGCACGCCCTCGGCATCGAAAGCCATCGCGCCCAGGCCGGCCGAAAGGAACGAGCGCGGGTTCATGCCGCCCAGCACCGCGCCTACCACGCCATCCTGCTTGATGGCAGCCTCGGCCACGCTCAGCGGCGCGCCTTCTAGGTTGAGGGCCACGGCGGTAGCCAGCATCTCGATGTGCGAGATTTCCTCGGTGCCGGTGTCGAGCAGCATATCGCGGTATTTGGCCGGGCCGCGCGAGTTCCAGGCCTGAAACAGGTACTGAAGGCACACCCGCATCTCGCCCTCGATGCCGCCGATGGCCTGTTGCAACATGCGGGCGAAGGCGGGGTTGGGCTTCTCGACGCGGACTTTGTACTGGGTGCGTTTATCGTGGTAGAACATGGAAAAGGAAGGAGTAAGGTAACGGCGTCCATGCGGAGCGCCGCCCGTTCTTACGCCCACCCAAAAACGCGGGTTGGTAGCGATGAGCTTGTTATATAAGTGTTTAGCTGAACGCTTATCCGGTAAACCTGAAACATTGGGGCTGCTAACCAGTCCGCTCGCGCCAGCCGTAGCCTGCGCCTTTTCCTGCTCTATTCCATTCGGGCTAAGCACCCACGCAAAAAGCCCCGCCATCGGCGGGGCTTTTTCTTGAAACGCAGCGAGGAAATTTATTTGCTGGCGGCCGTTTTTTTCGCGACGGCCGGCTTTTTCGTCGCAGCGGCTTTCTTGGCGGCCGGCTTTTTCGCAGCGGTAGCCTTCTTCTCGGCCGGGGCCTTTGCCGCCTTTTTGGCAGGCGCATCGGCTTCCTTCTCGGGCTTCTCGGCGGCAGCTTTCTTGCCGAAGCGGCCGCCCTTAGCGGGCTTATCGGGGGTAGCGGCGGCCAGCTCCAGGCAGCGCTCCAGGGTCAGCTCGGTGGGCTCTTCGCCCTTCGGAATCTTCACGTTTTTCTTGCCCGCCACGATGTAGGGGCCAAAACGACCATTGAGCACCTGAATTTCCGGGTTCTCAGGGAAGCTCTTAATCAGCTTCTCGGCGTCGGCTTTGCGCTTGGCCTCAATGAGCGCTACGCCCTCCTCGCCCGTGATGGTGTGCGGGTCCTGCTCTTTGCCCAGCGAGTAAAACTTGCCGTCGTGCCGGATGTAGGGGCCAAAGCGGCCGAGCGCGGCCGTCATGTCCTTGCCCTCAAACTCGCCCACCACGCGGGGCAGCTTGAAGAGCTCCAGCGCTTCTTCGAGCGTTATCGTTTCGATAAACATGCCCTTGCGCAGGTTGGCGTAGGCGGGCTTGGTTTCGCCTTCGGTGTCGCCCAGGGCCACGTAGGGGCCGTATTTGCCGAGGCGGGCGGTTATTTTTTCGCCCGTTTCGGGGTGCAGGCCGATTTCGCGGGTGCTGCCCAGCGTGCTGCGTTCGATGTCCTGCCCGCGCTCCACGCTCTTGTGAAAGGGCTCGTAGAAGCCAGCCAGCATCTGCCCCCAGTCTTCGTGGCCGTTGGCAATCTGGTCAAACTCGTCCTCGACCTTGGCCGTGAACTGATAGTCCACGATGGCCGGGAAGTGCTCCACCAAAAAGTCATTGACGACCAGCGCCGTATCGGTCGGGAAAAGCTTGGCTTTGTCGGCCCCGTAAGTCTCGGTGCGCTGCTCGGTTTTCACTGCGCCATCTACTAGCGAAAGCGCGTAAAACTTGCGCTCCTTGCCCTCGCGCGAGTCCTTTTCCACGTAGCCGCGCTTCTGCACGATGCTGATGGTCGGGGCGTAGGTACTCGGGCGGCCGATGCCCATCTCTTCCAGCTTCTTCACCAGCGAGGCTTCGGTGTAGCGGGCCGGCGGGCTCGAAAAGCGCTCGGTAGCGGTCAGCGTTTGCAGCGGCAAGTTCTGGCCCACGCTCAAGGGCGGCAGGCCGCGCGAAAACGAGCTTTCGCCGTCGGCGGGCTGGTCGTCGTCGTCCTTGCTTTCGGCGTAGGCTTTCAGGAAACCCTCAAACGTAATAACCTCACCCGTAGCCGAAAACGTGGTGCCCGGCTGCGTACTGATGCCAATCACGGCCGTGGTGCGCTCAATCTGCGCGTCGGCCATCTGCGAGCCCATGGCCCGCTTGCGGATGAGGTCGTAGAGGCGCTGCTCGGCGGCCTCGCCGCCCGCCTTCACGGCCTTGAAATTGGTGGGGCGAATAGCTTCGTGGGCCTCCTGGGCGCTGGCCGACTTCGTTTTGAAGTGGCGCTCCAGGGCGTACTCAGCCCCGTAGGCAGCCTCGATGGCCTCGCGGGCACCCTTGCGGGCTTCCTCGCTCAAATTCACCGAGTCGGTACGCATGTAGCTGATGTGGCCGGCTTCGTACAGCTTTTGGGCCACGGTCATGGTTTGGGCCACCGAGAAGCCGAGCTTGCGCGACGCCTCCTGCTGCAAGGTCGAGGTAGTGAACGGCGGCGCGGGGCTGCGCTTACCGGGCTTTTTGTCGAGGCTATTAATACTGTACGTGGCTCCGATGCAGCGCGTGAGGAAAGCCTCGGCCTCCTCGCGGGTTTTGTAGCGGGTCGGCAACTCGGCCTCCAGGGTAGTGCCCTGGCCGGCGTCGAAGCGGGCTACTACGCGGTAGGAGCTGCCGGCGGTGTGCTTGTTGATTTCGCGCTCGCGGTCGACTACCAGGCGCACGGCCACGCTTTGCACGCGGCCCGCGCTCAGGCCGGCTTTCACCTTGCGCCACAGCACGGGGCTCAGCTCGAAGCCGACCAGGCGGTCGAGCACGCGGCGGGCCTGCTGGGCGTTCACCAGGTCGAGGTTAATCTGGCGCGGGTGCTGGATGGCGTTGAGAATCGCGGGCTTGGTAATCTCGCGAAAGACAATGCGCTTCGTCTTGTCGGCCTTGAGGTTGAGCGTTTCGGCCAGGTGCCACGAAATGGCTTCGCCCTCGCGGTCATCGTCACTCGCCAGCCACACGGTTTCGGCCTCCTTGGCCAGTTTCTTCAGCTGCGAAATCAGCTCGCGCTTATCGGCATCGACTACGTAGGTAGGTTTAAAACCATTGGCAATATCGACGGCGTTATTATCCTTCGGCAGGTCGCGGACGTGCCCGTAGCTGGAGCGCACTACGTAGTCCTGACCGAGGTAGCCCTCAATGGTCTTGGCCTTGGCGGGCGACTCGACGATAACTAAATTCTTGACCATGTAGGCGGTGGGAAAAAGGCGGGTGGCAAGTTTGTGTCGGTGCGAAGAACGCAGGCCCCGGCCGAAAAGTTGAAAAGGGGGACAAAGATGCACGCCGCCGGGACATTGTAACCGCCGGCTCGCGGGTGCCGCGCCAGGGCCGGTCCAACCGCGCGGGGTAGGGGCCGGAATTTTTCGGGTAATTTCGACCGGAATTTTACCGCCCCTTATGCTCTCCCCCCGAATTCAGCGGGTGCTGCTGTCGCCGCGCTTCGTGCTAGGCCTCTACGTGCTGCTCACCATCGTTATCACGTTTCAGCACTACCTGCGCGGCCCGGAGTCTTATAATAATTACCTGATTTTCGTCAAGCCCTATTTTAATTTACTGGCGGGCAAAAATTTGTACCTGGAGTACCCCGAGTACTATCAGGATACCTATAAGTACAGCCCGTTTTTCGCGCTCTGCATGGCCCCGTTTGCGCTGGCCCCCACCTGGCTGGGGCTGCTGGCCTGGAACGCGCTCAACAACGCCGTGTACTACACCGCCGCCCGCCGCCTGTTTCCGGATGTGCGCCGGCAGCTCATCTTCTTGCTAATCACGCTAATCGACGTGCTCACGGCCCTGCACAACAGCCAGGCCAACTGCCTGCTGGTGGGCCTCATGCTGTGGGTGTACATCAACCTGGAGGCCGGCAAAGGCGGGTGGGCCGGGCTGTGCCTGGCGCTGGCGGCGCTTATTAAGGTGTACGGTATCGGCATCGGGCTGCTGTTCTTGTTTTACCCGCAGCCCATTCGCAATGGCTTTATTGCCGGGCTGTGGCTGGTGCTGCTGGCCTTAGCGCCCCGGCTGGTGCTGTCGACGGCTGATTTTCTGATGATTTACCAGGGCTGGTTTGACATCGTGCGCGCCTCGGCCACCGGCATTCAGCTTTCGCTGATGGGCGTGCTCGAAGCGTGGTTTGGGGTAGCCCCCACGGCCAAGGGTGTGGTGCAGGGCGTGGGCATGCTGCTGCTGCTGCTGCCGGTGGCCTACATCCGGCACTGGCGCGCGGCCGACTACCGACGGCTCTACGTGGCGTCCATCCTCATCTTCGTGGTTATTTTCAACCAGATGGCCGAGTCGCCGACATTCATCATCGCGGTCGCCGGGTTTATGTTCTGGTTTATTCTGTACCGCCGCAGCACCCGCCTGAGCTGGTGGCTGTTCGGGCTGGTGCTGATTTTTACGTCGCTCTCCGCTACCGACTTGTGCCCGTCGTTTATCCGGGAGGCGTATTTCGACGTGTACAAGCTCAAGGCCGTGCCCATGATTCTGGCCTGGGTATTCATTCAAAGCCAGCTGCTACTGTTTCCGCGCTGGCAGGCGCGGCTGGCAGCGGCGCCTGCCAGCGCGGACCCGCTGGACGCGGCAGCGGGCGCCAAACTTTCGGCCGCCCGCCCGTAGCCTACGTAACGCTAGCTCGCCCCGGCACATTTATCTTGCTTTGCGGCAGGCAGACCGCGCCGCGTTCCTACTTTTGCCAACCCCACCGCGAGGCTCGCCTTGCCCCAGCACTGCTCTTTTTATGGCTTCAGCCAAGAAACCAACGGCTTCCCAGCCGGACCTCGCGCCGGCCGAGCTGGAAGACCAGGCCCCCGGCCTGCTCACCAATCCCACCCGCAAGCGCGGCAGCCGCCGCCTCGGCCCCGAAGCCACCCAAGACTCTGACTACGTAAACGAGCAGCTCAATCGCGTGCTCTACGCGCTCGACGCCTTCAAAAAAGGCGACGTGTCGGTGCGTCTCACCAAGCAAAACGACGATATTTTCTCGGAAATCGCCGAGGCCTACAACTCGATGGTGGAGATGATAGGTGGGGTAGGAGGCGAGGTGTCGCGCATCTCGAAAGTGGCCGGCGTGGAGGGCAACCTCAAGGCCCGCGCCTCGGCCGACGGCGCGGCGGGCTTCTGGCGCGACATGCTCAACAACATCAACGGCCTCGTGGATAGCATCGCGGTGCCGGTGCTGGAAGTGGGCAAGGTGCTGAAAAACATCAGCCGGGGCAACCTCGATGAGAGCTTCCAGATTCCGGTGTCGGGCGATTTCAAGCTGATGGCCGAAACCATTAACCGCACCATCGACAACCTCAACGTATTCGCGGGCGAGGTAAGCCGCGTGGCGCAGGAAGTGGGTACCGAGGGCCGCCTGGGCGGCCAAGCCGTGGTGCCCAACGTGGGCGGCGTGTGGAAAGAGCTGACCGACAACGTGAACACGATGGCCTCGAACCTCACGAGCCAGGTGCGCGACATCGCCAACGTGGCCACCGCCGTAGCCCGCGGCGACCTCAGCCAGAAGGTGACGGTAGAGCTGAAAGGCGAGCTCTTGCAGCTCAAGCAGAACCTCAACCAGATGGTGGACTCGCTCAACCTCTTCGCTGGCGAGGTAACCCGCGTGGCGCTTGACGTGGGCACCGAGGGCAAGCTCGGCGGCCAGGCCAGCGTGCCGGGCGTATCGGGCACCTGGAAAGACCTGACCGACAACGTAAACAATATGGCCGCCAACCTGACCAGTCAGGTGCGTGACATCGCCAACGTCGCCACGGCTGTGGCCCGTGGCGACCTCAGCCAGAAAATGACGGTGAACGTGAAGGGCGAGATTCTGGAGCTGAAGAACATTCTGAACCAGATGGTGGACTCGCTGAACGTATTCGGCGACGAGGTAACCCGCGTGGCCCGCGAGGTAGGCACCGAGGGCAAGCTCGGCGGCCAGGCCGTGGTGCCCCGCGTAGGCGGCACCTGGAAAGAGCTGACGGACAACGTGAACACGATGGCTGCGAACCTCACGAGCCAGGTGCGCGACATCGCCAACGTGGCTACCGCCGTGGCGCGTGGCGACCTCAGCCAGAAAATGACGGTGGATGTGCAGGGCGAGATTCTCGACCTCAAGAACATCCTCAACCAGATGGTGGACTCGCTCAACATCTTCGCCGGCGAGGTAACCCGCGTGGCGCGCGAGGTGGGCACCGAGGGTATCCTGGGCGGCCAGGCCAACGTGCCCCGCGTATCGGGCACCTGGAAAGAGCTGACGGACAACGTGAACACGATGGCCTCGAACCTCACGAGTCAGGTGCGCGACATTGCCAACGTAGCTACCGCTGTGGCGCGCGGCGACCTCTCGCAGCGCGTGACGGTAAACGTGCGCGGCGAGCTGTTGCAGCTCAAGGAAAACCTCAACCAGATGGTGGACTCGCTGAACGTGTTTGGCGACGAAGTAACCCGCGTGGCGCGGGAGGTGGGCACCGAGGGCAAGCTCGGCGGCCAGGCCAACGTGCCGGGCGTGAAGGGCACCTGGAAAGACCTGACCGACAACGTAAACACGATGGCCGCCTCACTCACGAGCCAGGTGCGCGACATTGCCAACGTGACGACCGCCGTGGCCCGCGGCGACCTCTCGCAGAAGGTGTCGGTAGACGTGCGCGGCGAGCTGCTCGACCTCAAGGACAACATCAACCAGATGGTGGACTCGCTCAACATCTTCGCCGGCGAGGTAACCCGCGTGGCCGTGGAAGTGGGCACGCAGGGCCAGCTCGGTGGCCAGGCCGAAGTGCCCAACGTGAGCGGCGTATGGAAAGACCTGACCGACAACGTGAACACGATGGCCACCAACCTCACCACTCAGGTGCGGGGCATCGTGAAAGTAGTAACCGCCGTATCGCAGGGCGACCTGACCCAGACGCTGACGCTGGAAGCGGCCGGCGAAGTAGCTGACCTCGCCCAAACCATCAACCGGATGGTGGACGACCTCAACCGCCTGGCCTCGGAAGTAAGCCGGGTAGCCCGCGTGGCCGGGGCCGAGGGCAAGCTCACCGAGCGCGCCACCGTGGGCGGCGTGTCGGGCTCCTGGAAAGAGTTGGTGGATACACTTAACGCGTTGATTGAGAGCATCGCCCTGCCGGTGCTCGAAGTAAGCCGCGTGGTGCAGGCCATCTCGGAAGGCGACCTCACGCAGCTGGTGGAAATCCAGACGACCGGCGACATTCTCTCGATGTCGAACTCGCTAAACCTGGCCGTGGAAAACCTCAACGCCCTGCTCGGCGAAATCAACGACTCGGCGCAGGTAGTGGGTACCTCTTCGGAAGAGATGGTGGACAAAGGTCAGGAGATGAGCCGCGTAACGGTCGACGTGGCTTTGGCCATGCAGCAGATGGCGGAAGGCGCGCAAAACCAGGCCCTCAAAACCGACCAGGCCTTCAAGCTCATCGAAGACATCATGACCGTGACCCGCGAAACGGCCAACAAGGCCGACGTGGTAAACAAATCGGCCATCATGGGTGAGCAAACCTCGCAGCAGGGCTTGAAAACGGTGGCCGAAGTGGTGAAAAACATGGAGGAAATCACCAGCGCCGCCACCCAGACCTCGCGCACCATCGAAGTACTCTCGACCCGTTCGCAGGAAATCAGCAAGTCGCTGGGCGTGATTACCGACATTGCCTCGCAGACTAACCTGCTGGCTCTCAACGCGGCCATCGAAGCGGCCCGCGCCGGCGAAGCCGGCCGCGGCTTCGCGGTAGTAGCCGAGGAAATCCGCAAGCTGGCCGAAGGCTCGCGCAAGTCGGCCAACGAGATTGCCACGCTCGTGGAGGATGTGCGCAAGGATACGACCAGCGCCGCCGCCGCTATCTCGGCCATGGAAAGCCGGGTGCGCAAGGGCAAGGAAGCTACTTTTGAAGCTAGCGCGGCCTTTAAGAATATCGCCACCAGCAGCGGCGACACGCTGCGCAGCTCGCGCGACATTCTCACGGCCACGGCCCAGCAGCAAACCTCGATTGGCGACGTAGTAAAGTACGTGGAAGAGGTAGTAGCCATTGCCGAGCAAACGGCGACCGGCACCCAGCAGGTGGCCGGTACGGCCCGCCAGCTGTCAACCTCGATGCAGGAGCTAACCAGCTCGTCGCAGCGCCTCTCCGACATTGCCGACGACCTGCAAGGCGGCCTCGAAACCTTCCAGCTCTTCGAATACTACGAGCCCGAACCCGAGCCGGAGCCCGAACCGGCCCCGCGCCGCGTGGGTATGCTGCGCCGCGTCACTCAGCCCGTGGCGGCTCCCGCGCCCGCGCCGGTTCCGGCAGCCACTACCCAAGGCCACCGCGCGCGTGCGGCCAGCGCCAGCCTCAATGGTAAAAAGGATAAGGCTGCGGATAGCACCGCTAGCTCATCCGCCAACGGCCACGCCGCCGATACCCACCGCCCCGTGCGCCGGGCCACGCCGGCCGCCGCCGCCGTTGCTACGCCAGAGCCCACGCCGGCCGCGTCGCGCCGCCGCCCCAAGGCTACGGCCGCTGCTACGCCGTCCCAGCCCGAGCCAGCCGCTACGACTGCCCGGCCCCGTGCCAAAGCCAAAACCCGCTCGAAAGAATAAGCTGCCCTTGCTTGCTGCGCCGGGCCGCTGTGCCGTGCGGCAAGCCTTGACTATCAATTCGTATTACTTATGCCTGATACTTCTGCGGCTCCGTCAACTGCGCGGCGGTCCGCGCCGGCCGCCCCCGAGGCGGTAGTCCAGCTGATTGTTTTTTGCCTGGGCGATGAGGACTACGGCATCCGCATCGAGCAGGTGAAGGAGGTGACGGTGACGCCCGAAGTGGTGCGGATGCCTAAAACGCCGCCCTTCATCAAAGGCATTGCCAACCTGCGCGGCGACATCATTGCCATCGTGGACCTGGAGGAGCGGTTTCAGCTGCGGCCGGCGGGCCGGCCGGTGCCCGATTTTTCGTACACCCTGGCCGTGGAAGCCGCCGACTACACCCTCGGCCTGATGGTGCGCGAGGTGCCGCGCCCCGTTACGCTGCCCGTCAGCCTCATCGAGCCGGCCCCCGAGTTTGTGCAGGACAGCGGACAGCGGGAGAAATACCTCGAAGGCATCGCTAAATTACCGGACGGTGAAGGCGTAATTATCGTGCTCGATATGGCCAAGCTGCTTACGCCCAGCGAGATTATGCGCCTGCCCGGCCGCGCCGCCCCCGCATCGGCTGCGGCGGGGGCTCCCGCCGATGCACCCCCATTCCCCGAAAAGCCGTAGAGAGGCCGCGTGGCGGTAAGCTCCGCGCTTCCTTTGCTTTTTTCCTCATACTTCTAGATTAGCTTTCATGAATAAGCGCATTCTCATCGTCGACGATTCGTTCTATATGCGGACGATGCTCAAAAACATGCTCACCGACGCCGGCTACGACGTGGTGGGCGAAGCTGCCAACGGCCAGCAGGCGCTGGAAATGGCCGTGGCTACTACCCCCGACCTCATCACGCTCGACGTGATTTTGCCCGACAACACTGGCCTCGACGTGCTCAAGGGCATCCGGGCGCAACAGCCCGATGCCAAAGTAGTAATGTGCTCGGCCGTGGGCCAGGAAACCATTGTGAACGAGGCCATTGAAAGCGGCGCGTTGGCGTATATCGTGAAGCCTTTCTCGGAAGAGCGCGTGCTCGAAATCGTGGGCGGCGCGCTGAACGGCGACGGCCCCCGCGCCTAGGGTCCGCCCTTGGTAGTAGTAACTCAGGTTTTCTCTCCTTCGCTTTCATTTCCAATGTCTGACCTCATCTTCCCGTGTAGCAAGTGTTGGCCGGCGCGGCCACGCCGAGCTGGCGGCAGAGGTGCGGCTGGGCAGGTGGTATGCCGCGCGGGAAGATTGTTAACTATCAGCGGCTTATGAAATCACGCGACCAGGAGTACCGGGAGCTGTTCATGGCCGAGGCGTTGGAGTACTACGACGCCATGTCGCGCCACCTCAGCGAGCTGGAGCGCAATCCGCAGGATGCGGCGGCGCTCAACGAGCTGTTTCGCCTGATGCACAACCTCAAGGCTAACGCACGGGCGATGGGCTTCGTGGATATGGGCGAGGTGGCGCACAAGATGGAAACCCTGTTCGGGCAGATTCGGGGGCAGGAGCGCACCTTCACCGGCTCGCTTGTACCCCTGACGTTCGGGGCGGTAGACATGCTGGGTACCATGATTCGGGCTGTGGGCTCGGGCCAGGACGCGGGCGATGCCCACACCCTGCTCGATAACTTGGAGCGCCTTATTCAGGGCCAGGAGCCGGTGCAGGCTGCCCCCGAGCAAACCACCGAAGAAGCCGATGCCGACGCCAGCCGCAAGCTAGAACTGTCTGATTTGGTGTACATCCCGGTCAAAAAGCTCGATAATCTGCTCAATCTGGTGGGTGAACTGGTAATTGACCGCGACCGCATCCTGACGCTGGCCGCCGAGCTCGGCAACGCAGCTTTGCAAACCACCGCCCAACACCTGTTCCGCATTTCCGACGACCTGCAATACTCCGTGATGGACGTGCGGCTGGTTGGCGCGGGCGTGCTACTCAATAAATTTCCGCGGGTAGTGCGCGACGTGGCTGCCGCCGAAAACAAGCAGGTAGAGCTGACGCTGAGCGGGCAGGACGTGCAGATTGACCGCAACGTGTTGCAGCTCATCACCGATGCGTTGCTGCACATTGTGCGCAACGGCGTCAGCCACGGCCTCGAAGACGCCGCTACCCGCGTGGCGGCTGGCAAGCCGCCGGTGGGCCAGCTGCGCATCTCGGCCCTCACCGAGCGCGACGATGTGCTCATTCAAGTGCAGGATGATGGCCGGGGCATCGATACCGAGGCCGTGCGCCAGAAGGCCATCCGCAAAGGCGTCGTAACGGCCGAGGCTGCCGCCCAGCTCGACGAGCAGGGCGTGTGGCTGCTGCTGTTTGAGGCCGGCTTCTCGATGGCCGACAAGATTACCGACATCTCGGGCCGGGGCGTGGGACTCGACGTGGTGAAGCTGGCCATCGACTCGCTCGGCGGCCAGCTGCGCGTGGCCTCGGAGCTAGGCAAGGGCACTACCTTCACGTTGGTGCTGCCCACGTCCATCGCCGTAAAAGGCGCGCTGCTGGTCGAGCTCGATACCCGCGCCTACGCCGTGCCTTTATTGCACACCGACACGGTGTTGTCGCTGGCCAGCGACGAGGTATTCGCCGTGGGCGGCTTGCTGATGACGCGGGTGCAGGACGAGAACGTGCCGCTGGTTTCGCTGCGCCACTTGCTCTACAGCGAGGGCAATGAGCCGCTGCCCCGCGCTACCCGCGCCGACCTGCCCGCCGATAACATGCGCCAGCAGGTGCTGGTAGTGAGCTACAATGGCCGCCGCCTGGGGCTGGTGGTCGACCGCTTTTTGCGCCAGCAAAACATTGTCGTGAAGCCTCTTAGCAAACCGCTCGATACCATAGACCTCTTTGGCGGCGTAACCTTGCTGGGCAGCGGGCAGCTATGCCTAGTGCTCGACGTGCCCGCCTTAACCAGACTGTTCCTCGCCAAACGCCCCTGATTTTTAGCCGCTTTCTGCTCGCTTTCGTACTGTAACGCGCTGGCTTTGGCCACGCCCTACGCCTGGAAATGTTATGACTGTATTAATGAATGATTTAGAGCGTGATATTATTCGCGAGATTCTGAATATCGGCTTGGCGCGCGCGGCCGACAGTTTCGCGATAATCGCGCAGGAGCGGGTGATGCTTGAGGTGCCCAACCTCGATTTATTGCCCAGCCATAACATCATCGAGCGGGTGCGCGAGTACCAGGCGCGCTACGTGGCCATTCAGAGCGACATTCGGGGCGATTTCAACGGCTCTACGTTCATGTTCTTCTCGGGGCAGCATATTCAGCGGCTTTCGAAAGTCTGCCTGCGGATGCAGGTGCCTGATTCATTGCAGCTTAATGAATTGCAGGAGTCGCTGCTGCTCGAAATCAGCAATATCATCACCGGGGCGCTGGTGACGCAGCTGGCCAATATTCTGAAGGCCAATATCTACGGTGCGCCCCCGCTGGCCCCGACCGGCGACCTCGGCAACGCTATGCGCAGCCTCATGCCCGACCCCGATGCGTTGCAGCCGCTGATTTTCTCGGTTATCACCCAGTTCTCGGACAAGGATAACTCGGTAGAATTGCCGCTGATGCTGTTCTTTGACCGGGCTACCTTCGAGAAAATCCTGGAGATTATTCGCACCTACGACTTTTTGGGTAAGACGCAGTCGGCGGCTTAGTTTCAGCTTGATAGCACAATCGATTTACTCTCAACCCCCACCAGGTGCCCCGCGCCTGGTGTTATTTTTTTACCCGTGTCAACATCTGATACCCGCGCGCAGAAAATCGCCAATTTTGACCCCAATGCTCCCGGCGACGTAGCGGGCGGCCTCTTCGGCCTGCCCTTCACCCCCGACGAAGCCCAGGTAGTAGTAGTGCCCGTGCCCTGGGAGGTAACCGTGAGTTACCGCGCTGGCACCGCCCAAGGCCCCGAGGCCATCCGCGAAGCCTCGCTGCAAGTCGACCTCTTCGACCCCGACCTGCCCGATGCCTGGAAGCTCGGCCTGGCGATGGAAGACGAGGACGAGGCCATTGCCCACCTCAGCCGCGAACTGCGCCCGCAAGCCGCCAACTACATTGGCTGGCTCGAAAACGGCCAGCCCGCCGAAGCAGCCGCGCAGCACGGCCCCGTGCCCGCCCGCGTCAATGCCGAAGGCACTAAGCTCGTGGCCTGGCTCAAGCAGAAAACCGGCGCGCTGCTCGACGCCGGCAAGGCCGTGGCCGTGCTAGGCGGCGACCACAGCACGCCGCTGGGCTACCTGCACGCGCTGGCCGAACGCCACCCCGAAGGCTTTGGCATTCTGCAATTTGACGCGCACTGCGACCTGCGCCCCGCCTACGAGGGCTTCCAGTACTCACACGCCAGCATCATGTACAACGCCCTGCAACTGCCGCAGGTGAAGAAGCTGGTGCAGGTCGGCATCCGGGATATGTGCCAGCAGGAGGCCGACCTCATCGAGCATTCGGTGGGCCGGGTAGCCATTTTTGGGCAGCGGTTTCTGAGCGAAGAGAAATTCGCCAAGAAGTCGTGGAAGAAGGTATGCGGTAAAATTATCGCTCAACTGCCGCAAAAAGTGTACATCAGCTTTGACATTGACGGGCTCGACCCCAAGCTGTGCCCCGGTACCGGCACGCCCGTGCCTGGCGGCCTGGAATACGAGGAAGCTACCTACCTGTTGCGCCAAGTAGTGCGCTCGGGCCGCACCATTATCGGCCTAGACCTCAATGAGGTAGCCCCCGGTGATACCGAATGGAACGGCATCGTGGGTGCCCGCCTGCTCTACCAGCTCTGCAACTGGATGGCCGTGTCGCAGGGCCGCCTGGCGGCCAAGGGCAAGGCCAGCGCCGAGTAATTCAGTCATTTCAAATAACCTATCGCGATGGTCAAGCTTCTTATTAAGTTCATTCTCACGGCCGTGCTCACGTTTGGCCTGGCCCGCGTGCTGCCCAACGTGCACCTCACCGACATGAGCAGCGCCGCCATTCTGGTTATCGTGATGGGTCTGCTCAACGCTACCGTCAAGCCCGTGCTCAAGCTCATCGGCTTCCCGATTACGGTGCTCACGCTGGGGCTATTTTTGTTGATAATCAACGTTATTATCGTGAAGTTGGCCGATTACCTCATGAACAGCTTCTCGGTCGAAGGCTTCTTGAGCGCGCTCATTTTCAGCATCGCCTTGTCGCTGGTAACGAGCGTGGTGGATATGATTGTGGACTGAACATAAAGGAAGCAAGTAAAAGCGGCAGCTGAACGAAGCGTTCGGCCGCCGCTTTTATATTTACTACCCCTGCGCGGGGTGGCGCAGCCGCCACCAGCGCCAGCCCCAGGTGCCTAAGGCACTGAGTAACAGTAGCGGCCAGATATTCGTCAGCACCACGGCAATGCTCAGTATTACCGACCAGCCCCGGTTGAACGCCACCTGAAACTGCGGCGCAAAGGCGGGTTGCGGCTCGTCGGTATCGGTAACCGCCAGCGGCTGGTAGTAGCGCAGCCGCAGCGTGGCCCAGCTGCTGCGCGCGCCGATTTGCTGAAGCTTGGCCTGGTCAGCGGCTAGGTCGGCTTGCAGTTGGCTGGCCTGCGCCTGAAGGCGGCTAGCCTCGTCCTTATTGGTAGCTTTAGCCAGTTGTTGCTGAAGCTTGGCGGCGGCAGTCTGTTTGGTGGCGAGGGTTTTAGCGGTTTGCAGTACATCGGCCGTCACGTCGGCCGAGGCTACGTCTTTGTTTTCCACGTGGCCGAGCTGGCTTAGCGCCGTCACCAGTTCCACAAATTTGCCCGGCACCACCTTGATGGTCATTTCCTGGCTGTGCTGGCCATTGGCGCGGGTTTCGTGGGCGGTGCTCAGGTAGGCGTCGTGTAGTTCCAGCAGCTGGTTGATGCGCGTGGTGGCCTGGTTGAAATCTATTACGGTCAACTCTAGCTCACCTTGGTAGATGATGTCGCGGCTCGGTTTGGCTACTGCGGCCACCGAAGCCGCTTCGGGCTCGGCGACGGGCATAGGTGATAGGGTAGGACTTTTGACTTCACTACCAATAGTTTGGGCAGGTGCGTCAATGCTGGTTTCGTTTTTCGACGAGTCGCACCCCGCCAGGGCCAGCCCGAGGAGGGCCGGCAAAATCAGGCGTTTCATCAGAAAAAAAGAGGGGAAAGCTGGATGTAAGGGAAAACAGCCGCGCAGCTGCTTCTTTATCCAACTTACCCCGGCGGGTAACCCAGCGGGGCGTAAAAAAAGCCCGGCTTTGGTGGGCCGGGCTTTTAAAAATGTCTGTTATTGTGAGAGTAGCGAAGCAATCGCATTTGTTCAGGCACGCCATTCTAGCGCGGTTGCTTCGCTGCGCTCGCAATGACAGGTAGTTACACCCGGCGAATGTCCGCGCCGAGGGCGTTCAATCGCTCGTCGATGTTCTGGTAGCCGCGGTCAATCTGCTCCACGTTCAGGATTTTGCTGGTGCCGTCGGCCGAGAGGGCGGCGATGAGCAGCGCCACGCCGGCCCGGATGTCGGGCGACGACATAGTGATACCGTGCAAATCCTTGTGGCGGTCGAGGCCGATAACGGTAGCGCGGTGCGGGTCGCAGAGGATGATTTGCGCGCCCATGTCGATGAGCTTATCCACGAAGAACAAACGCGACTCAAACATCTTCTGGTGAATGAGTACCGTCCCCTTGGCCTGCGTGGCTACTACCAGGATAATGCTCAGCAAGTCAGGCGTGAAGCCCGGCCACGTGTGGTCGCTCACGGTGAGAATGGAGCCGTCGAGGTAGGTCGCAATCTCGTAGTGCTCCTGGGCCGGAATGTGAATATCGTCGCCCCGAAATTCCAGCTTGATGCCCAGTTTGCGGAAGGTGTCGGGGATAATGCCCAGCTCGGGAATCTGGCAGTCCTTAATGGTGATTTCGGAGCCCGTCATGGCCGCGAGGCCGATGAAGGAGCCGATTTCTATCATGTCGGGCAGCATCCGGTGCTCGGTGCCGCCGAGGCTTTGCACGCCTTCGATGGTGAGCAGGTTCGAGCCAACACCCTGAATGTTAGCGCCCATTCGCACCAGCATCCGGCAGAGCTGCTGCAAGTAGGGCTCACAGGCGGCGTTGTAGATGGTAGTGGTGCCTTCGGCCAGTACGGCCGCCATCACGATGTTGGCGGTGCCGGTTACACTGGCTTCATCGAGTAGCATCGAAGCGCCGGTCAGCTTGCCATCCACGTGCAGGCGGTAGAAGTCGGCCCCTTCCACCGTGAGGTGCGCGCCGAGCTTTTCGAGGCCCACGAAATGCGTATCGAGCGGCCGGCGGCCGATTTTGTCGCCGCCCGGCTTGGGCAGCTGGGCGCGGCCGTAGCGGGCCAGCAGCGGCCCGAGCAGCATTACCGAGCCGCGCAGCTCGCGGGCCTGGGCCACAAATTGCGGCGTGTCGAGGTAGTCGAGGCGCACGTCCTCGGCCTGGAAGATGTAGGTGTCGGGGCCAAGCTGGCCCACTTTCACGCCCAGGTCGCGCAGCAGCTCAATGAGCTTGTTCACGTCCCGGATATTGGGCACGTTGCTGATGGTGATGGGCTCGGGGCTGAGCAGCACCGCGCACAGAATCTGGAGCGCCTCATTTTTAGCCCCTTGCGGAATAATTTCCCCGTGCAGCTTGCGCCCACCGCGCACTTCAAATGCAGCCATTATAGTTCTTGAGCTAGTAGCTGCTAGCTGTTAGCTATTAGCTTGGTAAGTAATACAGAAAAACAAAAGAGCCAATAGCTAGCAGCTAGTAGCTAACAGCTCGGGGCCGCAAAGCTACTGCGGCGGCTGCTGCGGCTCGGAGCGGAATTTTTTGCCGCGCTTCTTATCGCGCTTTTTGCCGTTGCCGAAACCGCTGCTTTGGCCCTGAGTCTGGCCTTCGGTCCGGTCGGTGCGGCGCTCGCGGTTGTCGCGGCCCTCGGGGCGGCTGCTGGGCTGGCCGCCGGCGCGCTGCGTGGTCGCGATGGTAGCCGGCAGACTAGCAATTTCAAACAAGCCTTGCTCGGCTACGGCCTGCGCGTCGAGCTTAAGCTGCCCGCCCGACAGCTCATTCAGGTGCCGGATGATGGTCACGTCCTTGGCGTTTTCCTTGCTGTGCTGGCGGTACAGGAATTTCATGGTGCGCCCGATTTGTACGGCGGCCTGCTCGCGCTCGGTGGCGTCTTCGAGGGTCAAAGCTTTGGCTACCAGCGCTTCGACGCCGCGGCCATAGGCTTTCAGCTTCGGCGCTTGGCGCGGGTATTCCACGCGCTTGGGGCGGGCGGTGTGCAGGCGCGGGGCCACGAGCGGCACGGGCGCGTCAAGGGCTACGTCTTCGCCCGCCAGGGCATGAATGTGGTTCCAGAGGCGGGTCTGAATGTCGGGCTGGTCGCGCAGGCTGGGGCGCAGGCGCAGCATCATTTGCACGATGCCGGCGGCGCGGCGCGTGCGCTCGGCCACGTCCTCAATCTGGGCCAGGCCCTGGATGAGCGCGTAGGTACTTTGCCCGTATTCGCGCACCAGCAGTTGCAGGTGGAAGGGCAGGGGAGTGGGTATTTCTTGCATTAAATTTAGTATTTCACGCCAAGCTAACAACAATCGTCATGCTGAGCGTAGTGAAGCATCTCTACCGCTTCATCCAGACCGTTCAACGGTGCGGTAGAGATGCTTCACTGCGTTCAGCATGACAAGCGCGCAGGGCAATGCTGGCAACAATTACAGCACCCGCAATTTCGCAAAGCTCAGCAGCAGCGTCTTCTCGCCCACCTCGTCAAACAGAATCACGGCTTTCACGGTGCCTTGCTGTTTTTCCAGCGTCGTCACCTGGCCGTAGCCAAACTTGGGGTGCTCGACGCGCTGGCCGGCCTGCAAGTTAGTGGTGTCGGAGGGTTTGAAATCGGCCGGGGCCACATACTTGGTCGGCGTCTGCTTACGCACGGGGGTGGCCACGAGGTTCGAGCGGCGCTCAAAAACATGCTGCACCGGCGACTCGCCGATGGCCGGGCCGGCCGCAAACTTGATGTTCAGGTACTGCGGGTCGATTTCATCCAGGAAGCGCGATTTCTCGCAGCTGCGCAGGTTGCCCCACTGGTAGCGCGAGGTAGCGTAGCTGAGCGTCAGCTTCTTCTCGGCCCGCGTGATGGCCACGTAAAACAGACGGCGCTCTTCTTCGAGGTCGGCCCGCGAGGTTATCATCATCTGGCTCGGGAAGAGGTTTTCTTCCATGCCCACGATATACACGTTGCGGAATTCCAGCCCTTTAGCCGAGTGAATCGTCATCAGCGTCACGGCCTCGCCCTCCTGCGCCGCATCCTTCAAATCAGAATCCGTGACGAGCGCAATATCCTGCAAAAACGCGCCGAGCGACTTGTCTTCGCGCTCGTGGTCGTCGGTGTATTCCTTGATGCCGTTGAGCAATTCCTGAATGTTCTCGTAGCGCGACAAGCCCTCGATGCTCTTGTCGGCGTACAATTCCTCAATCATGCCCGAGTTTTTGGCGATAAATTTGGCCGCCTCAAACGCGTCTTCCTTGCCCGCCACGGCGGTGTAGCTCTTGATTTTTTCGGCAAAGCCTACCACCGGGTTGCTCACGCGGGCCGGCAAAAACTGCTCGGCATTGCTCACCACTTCCCAAATGGTGTGGTTGGCTTCCTCGGCCACGTTTATCAGCTTCGAGATGGTCGTGTCGCCGATGCCGCGCTTGGGGTAGTTGATGACGCGGCGTAGCGCCTGCTCGTCATTGGGGTTCACCGTGAGGCGCAGGTAGGCCACTAAGTCTTTGATTTCCTTGCGCTGGTAGAAGCTCAGGCCGCCCACAATCTTGTACCGGATGTTGAGCTTGCGCAGGGCTTCTTCCATGGCCCGGCTCTGCGCATTGGTGCGGTAGAGGATGGCAAAATGGTCGTAGCTCAGGCGCTGGTTCATCTTGTCTTCGTAGATGGACTGCGCGATGAGCTTGCCCTCCTCGTTGTCGCTGGCCGCCTTGATAACCTCAATCAGGTTGCCGTTTTCGTTTTCCGAAAACACGTTTTTGCGCAGCTGCTCCTGGTTGTTTTTAATCACCGAATTGGCCGCCCACACGATGTTCTTGGTCGAGCGGTAGTTCTGCTCCAGCTTGAAAACGTTGAGTTCGGGGTAGTCTTTCTCGAAATTGAGAATATTGCTGATATCTGCGCCGCGGAAGGCGTAAATACTCTGTGCGTCGTCGCCTACTACGCAGATATTGCGCTCTTTAGCCGCCAGCTTGCGCGTGATGAGGTACTGCGAGTAGTTGGTGTCCTGGTACTCGTCCACCATCACGTACCGGAATTTATTCTGGTACTTATTCAGAATATCCGGGTGGTCGCGGAATAGCACGTTGGTTTGAAACAGCAAGTCGTCGAAGTCCATCGCGCCCGCCTTGAAGCAGCGCTGCTGGTACTGCTGGTAGATGACGCCGATTTTGGGCCGCAGCGCCGCCTCGTCGTCCTGCCGGATAACGGGGTCGCTAATATACTGATTATAAGAAATTAGCTTGTTCTTCGCGGCCGAAATGCGGCCCAGCACCGTGCTGGCCTTGTAGAGCTTATCGTCCAACTCCAGCTCCTTCACAATCTGCCCGATGAGGGTTTTCGAGTCCTGCGTGTCGTAGATAGTAAACGAGCGCGGGAAGCCGATGCGCTCGGCCTCGGTGCGCAGGATTTTGGCAAAAACGGAGTGGAAGGTGCCCATCCACAGGTTTTTAGCATTGGGGCCGACGACCTTCTCAATACGGGCGCGCATCTCCTTGGCGGCCTTGTTGGTGAAGGTGAGGGCCAGCACGTTGAACGGGTCCACGCCTTTTTCGAGCAGGTGGGCGATGCGGTAGGTGAGCACCCGGGTTTTGCCCGAGCCGGCACCGGCGATAATCATGCAGGGGCCTTCCGTTTGGAGCACGGCGGCGGCCTGCGAGGGGTTCAGGAGCGCGTTGTAATCTAAAGCCATTTAGGTAAGCTGCTAGCTATGAGCTACTAGCTGGTAGCTTTTGCTGAAATGTGGGAGCCGGGCCAGCCGCAGAGCGGAAAACCGGCCGGGGCTAGCTGACAAAGATAAGTTGAGGGGGCGGGCCGGCGGTATCTTTGTGCTACCGTTTTTAGCGCGTAGCCACCGCCCGCTTAGTAGGGTTTCTAACCGCGTTTAGCTCCCGATAAATTCGCCCGATAGCCATGATTGTTATTCAAAATACCGTTATCTCCGACGACGTAGCCGATAACTTCTTCGTTTGCAACCTCGACGCCTGCAAAGGTGCCTGCTGCGTAGAGGGTGACCTCGGCGCGCCCCTGGAGCTGAACGAACTGGAAATTCTCAAAAACGAGTACGCCAAAATAGAGCCCTTCCTGACCGAGGCCGGCAAAAAGGCCATTGCCGAGCAGGGCCTCTACATCGAAGACTGGGAGGGCGACTACAGCACTACCACCATCAATGACCGGGAGTGCGCCTACGCGCTCTACGACGAGCGCGGCATCCTGAAGTGCGGTATCGAGCAGGCGTACCTGGCGGGCGCTACCGACTTTAAGAAGCCGATTAGCTGCCACTTATACCCTATTCGCGTTACGAAATACGAGGGCTTCGAGGCGCTGAATTACGACCGCTGGGACATTTGCTCGCCGGCCTGCACCTTCGGCCGCGAGTTGGGCGTGCCGGTCTATAAGTTCCTGAAAGAGCCGTTGGAGCGCAAGTACGGCGCGGCTTGGTACGCCGAGCTGGAGCGCGAAATCGAGAACCCAACGATTATCGAATAGGGTAGGGGCACAAAAAAGCCGGTTGAAAACCGGCTTTTACTGTCGGGTTTGTAAAAGCATATTTGGGGCCAAAAACCAGCCGGCTACTTGCGCGGCGCCGAGCAGCCTTAGTTGCCGCATGGCTAACCTCGCCCGCCGCCCCGCGTAAAGCCCCTAAACCGTATTCGATTTTATGCTCGCTCTCATCACCGCCGCTCAGCGCCACCACGCCGCGCCCGCCTCCTGGCTCAGCTCGTATTTCTTGTTCTCGTTTGCCGATTACTTCGATAAGAACAACGTGCATTTTGGCCCGCTGCGGGTGTTCAACGACGACACGGTAGCGCCCCAGAATGGCTTCCCGCAGCACCCGCACTCCGAAATGGAAATCGTGACGCTGGTGCTCGAAGGCGAAGTGAGCCACGAAGACACGCTCGGCAACCGCACCAGTATCACGGCGGGCGAGGTGCAGCGCATGACGGCTGGCACCGGCCTGGCCCACAGCGAGATGAACCGCACCGATAACCAGCTGCACCTCTATCAGCTCTGGTTTATCCCGAGCCAAAAGGGCCTGGCCCCGAGCTACGAGCAAAAAGACCTGGGCTTTCTGAAGAGCAAGAAAAACGAGCTGGTGCCACTCGTGACGGGCCAGAAAGTGCTCGAAGACGTGGTGTATTTGAACTCGAACAGCACCGTGTACTGGGCGCGCCTCGACGCAGAAAAGCAGATTGTTTTTAAAACGTTCGCTATTCGCCTTACCTTTATCTATGTAAAAGAAGGTAGCCTGCTCGTGAACGGTGTAGCGTTGATGCCCAACGACCAAGCCCGCCTAACGGCCGAGGAAGTAGTGGAAATAAAAGCTACCAAAGACGCCGAATTTATTTTAATCGACCTACCCGGTAGCGAAGCTAATTATTAGTAAGTTTTATTCCGTTAGTTAATGTCTTATTCTTATCCCGACTCGCTGATACCTGGCGACGATGCGGTGCGCCTGCGCACGCTGCACCAGTTTCAGATTGTCAATACTACGCCCGAGCTGATTTTTGACAACTACACGGCCTGGGCGGCGCAGCTCTTTAACGTCCCTATTTCTATTATCTCGCTGGTTGACAAGGAGTATGTGTGGTTTAAATCACGCACCGGCGGCCCCGAGGTAAACGGCCTGGTGCGCGACGAGAGCATGTGCGCGGCAGCCATTCTCACCGGCGAGCAGGTCATAATCTCCGACTACAAGCCCGAAAGCTGCTCGCTCATCAAGCCTGACGTGGCCCAGGCCATCGGGCTGAATTTCTACGCCGGGGCCGTGCTTACGGCCAGCGACGGGGCCCGCCTGGGGATGCTGGCTGTCATTGGCAAAGAGTTTCGCGAGCCTACCCCGGAGGAAGTAGATGTGCTCGTGCGCCTGGCCGACCTCGTAACCCAAACTATCGAGCTACGCTATCAGTACCTTGCCGCCGGCCAGGCCGCCGAGTGGGAAGACGCCCAGCGTGCCCTCACGCTGGCCCTGGACGAAAACGCGACGCTGGCGCGCTACCTCATTACGCGTAGCCAGCGCATTGACCTGACCGACCCGGAAGTAGCGCAGCTCATCGACCGACGGCTGGGCAACGTGGCCAAGGTGCTGAGCCGCCGGCTGAACCCACGCGAGAGCTGATGCCGAAAAGTGCCGTTGAAACTCAACGCAATTAGTAGCCCGAAATAAAGTAAGTGAAACAGTATCTATGTGCCGGCTTGCTGGTTGGGTGGTCGCTCGCTGCGAGTGCCCAGCGTCCTTACAGGGCTACGCGCTCCCGCAAGCTACCCGTTAAGTTTGGGCTTCGCCTAGGCCTGAATTACTCGAATACCAATTTCAACCAAGGGGCGCAGCCGCTGCCAGCTGGGCCTATCCAAACCATCTGGCAGCCAGGCTTTCTGGCCGGGGCGTTGGTGCAGATAGACCTCAACCGTTGGCTTTCCTTGCAGCAAGAATACGCGTTTGCGCAGCAAGGCGGCGAGCGGCGTGACTCGGCCACGCGCTACCGAATGCACTATCTGTCGCTACCGCTGCTGGTTAAGTACCGGGTGTCGGACCGAGTGGCGCTGGTGGCCGGCCCCCAATTTGACCTGATGATAGCGACCACCGCTAAAGTAAACGGGCAGACGAAAAACCTCACCCACGATACCGAGGACCGCGCCGTGGGTGCCGTGGCTGGGCTGGAAGTGCTGCTGTGGCGTAATATCAGCCTGAGTAGCCGCTTCTTGCAGGGCTTCAACCACGTCGGCATCGGGCAGCGCTCGGCGGTGCAGGAGTTTAAGTGGCAGTCGGCGCAGGTAGCGGCCGAGGTGCGCTTTTAGCTAGTAGCTGAGGTGCGCGGTTAGTGAGTTTCAGTGCTTGAACACCGTGCGGAAAGCGCGTAGCGCGGCCGGGTGGTAGATGGTGCCGTGCGTTTCCTGCGGCAGCGGCTCGTAGTGCCAGCTCAGGCGCGGGTTGGCCATGGTGCGCAGCGTGGCGGCCAGGCGGCGGGTTTCGTCGGCAATGTCGGGCTGGCTACTAGCGGATAGAAACAGCGCTTTGCCTGACCCGTTGTAAGCTCGTAGCAGCTTATCGGCCTGGCCAACAAGCTGCTCGTTGTTCCACCAAAGGCTAGGGTCGAAGGCCAGGTAGGTATCAAATAAATCAGGTTCCCGTAACAGCGTTTCGACCACAAACAAGCCGGCCAGCGACTCGCCGACGATGGCCGTTTCGGCCGTGGTGCGGTAGCGCTGCCGAATGGCGGGCATCAGTTCGGTACGGATGAACTGGCGAAAAGCGGCCGAGCCGCCCACGCGGGGCGCTATTTTTTTATCTTTCTCATTGGTAGTGGGGCCGGTGAGGTCGCGCCGTCGTGCGGTATTCTCGATGCCGACCAGGATGAACGGCCGCATGGTGCCGTTGCCCACCGACACCTGCACCAAGCCGGCTACGTGCAGAAAATCCTCGGCCAGCCCGCCATCGGGCATGTACAGCACGGGCAGCTTTATCGTGGCCGAGTCGCGGTAAATGGGCGGCACGTACACGTTGAGCCGCCGCGTTTCGCCCAGGACTTTGGAGGGCAGTGTGAAGGTTTCACCGATGCAGAGTGGCGCGGGCGAGGTTTGGGCTTGTGCCGACCGGACTAGAGGCAGGCTAGCCAGCAACAGCGATACTAAGCCTGCCTGTAATGAATAAAAACAATGCGTGGCTAGCTTTTTCATGGGAGTGCAGTATGCCAAACGTGCAGCGTGTATTCTTTGGCAGCCTCCTCTATTGCTGTCCAAGAAGCTGTTATTTCGTCGGCATCAAAAAGGTTCTCATCAAAAATCAGGTATTCTTGCGCAAGAAACTCATGCACGATAACAGGTAATTCGGCGAAGCGTATCGCACAGCGAAAGGGTAGGGCTGCGGCAGCGGATACCAGGCTAAACCTTAGTCGAGAAGCCTGTGCATCGTGCCAACAGTAAAACTGCATTGGGTAGTGACTGCCCCGTTGCGCCTGCACTTGCCGTTTCTTGCCAGCCACTATTGCTTTTAGCCATTCTTCAATAGCTGGCGCGGTTAGTAACGCTAACTCTTCTCTAGTCAGCGCCAGGAAAAATAAATTTTCGTGCGCTTCCGCTACTACGTCGCCAGAAGTGTATAGCGGCTGAGCCAGGGCAGCCGATAAAAGAGAATCGAGAAGTTCCTGCATCATTCGAAAAGGCCACTACATCGTGTACTTGCGGCCCTTGTTCTGCTCCTTCAAATACACCATCAGCGGCTGGAAATAATCGACCATGGCGCGGGCCGAGAGGTCTTCACCGGTTTTCTCCTTGAGCACCGTGCGCCAGTCGCGGCTGCTGCCGGGGCGCATGATGTCCTGGATAAACTGCCCGGCCTCGCGGCTGCCGAAGTAGTTGGTGGCGTGCGGGTTCTGGTGCAGAATCTTGCGGGCGATGTGGTCGTGCAGCTGGAACAGGATGATGTAGCTCAGCGCGTAGTCGTAGTACTGCGCGGGGTCGTCGTTGATGTGGGTTTTGGTGGCCGGGTCGAGGTAGTTTTCGCCGCGCGGGGTAGGCGGCACCATGCCCTGGTACTGCTTGCAGAGGGCCCACCACTTGGCGTTGAGCTGGTCGGCGGGCAGGTTTTCGGCATAAAAGGCATTTTCCCACTCGCTCATCACGCCCGAAGCAAACGGGATGAACGGCACGTATTGCAGCGCTTCCTTGAGTAGCGTTTGGGTCTGATTGGTTTGCGTTTTGGCATCCACCAGCCCCAGCCCGACCAAGAAGGGCTTTTGCTGGGCGGCTAGGCCCATCATGCTGCCCAGCGCCTCGTGGTAGGCGCGGTTGGCACCCTGGCGCAGCAGCGGCGGCACCTCGGGGTTGCTGTAGGTGAGGTAGTAGTAGATGTGGCCGAGCTCGTGGTGGGTGGTTTCGTACCACTCGGTGTTGGGCTCCACGCTCATCAGGCTGCGCACGTCCTGGTTGAGGTCCATGTGCCAGGCCGAGGCGTGGTTGTTCTTCTTGTAGCCCGCGTTTTTGGGCAGTGGGTAGAGGCTGCTTTTCTCGTAAAAGCTGCCCGGCAAAGCCGGAAAGCCCAGGCTTTGGTAGAAGCGCTCGGCTTGGCGCACGGGCCATTCAGGGCCTTTTTTGGCAATGGCAGCGTCGAGGTTCACGCCTTTCACCGTGACCATACTGCCCCAGTCCTGGCCCCAGCGGTTGGGCAGCCAGTCGGCGGGCAGGTAGTCGGGCACCTGCTGGGCGTGGTATTTTTTGGCCAGCTCGTAGCGGGCGTAGGTGTGCAGCTCGCGGTAGAGCGGGCGCAGCTCGGTGTTGAGCTGGCGCACCAGTGCCATCATTTCCTGGCGGGTGAGGCCGTAGTCGCCGGCCTGGTAGGTGAAGAAATCGGGGTAGCCCAGCGCCTGCACGGTCTGGTTGCGCAGGTCGCGCAAATTCAGCAAGCCGGGCTTGAGGGTGGGGCCGATTTCCTTGCTGGCCTCCCACACCTGGCGGCGCTTCTGCGGGTTGGTTTCGGTACGCAGCAGCTCGTCGATGTCGTTGGTGGTGACGCTCTTGCCCGCGTATTTGTAGTCGAAGCCGTAGAGCTTTTCGGTCTGGGCGGCTTCGGCCTTGATGCGCTGCTTCACCAGCGCAGCCACGGTCTGCGGCGAGTTAGCGGCGTTGTAAAGGGCCGTTTCGAGCTGCTTGACTTGCAGCGGCGTCAGCTGCTCTTTGTGGGCCAGCAGCTCGCGCAGCGTGGTGATGTTGGCCGTGCTGCCCGCGAAGGCCGCCATGCGCTCATTGGCGCGGGTGGTGCGGCCGGCATTGGTAGTGTCGCCGGGTACGATGTGGGTGTTACTCTGCCACTCGGCCTCGCTGGCCTGGGTGTAAAGGCGCACGTATTCAGCGTTGTAGCTGCGTAAAAAGGTATTGGCCTGGGCGCGGTAGTCGGGCGGCGCGGCGGGGGTAGCGGCGGGCGGCGCAGTAGCCACGGGTATTTTAGCGGTGGGAGCGCAGGCGGCGAGCAGCGCCAGCGGCAGCAGGTGGGCGGGTTTTAGGGACATAAAAAGAGTGCGTAGCGAGCGGCCAGCGGCCAACTCCAGTAACCAGACTATCCCGGCTGGCAACGGCAGCGGCCGGGGTGCGTAAAGTTACCGCCCGGCCGTGCTTAGCGGCGGCATCCTATTTTTCATGAAAAAAACCACTCTTTTGCTGGCTCTGAGCTTCGGGGCCGCGCAGGCGGTGCTGGCCCAGGCCCCCCCCCGCCCAGCCAAGCCCGCCCCCGCCAAAACCGCCCCCCGCGTGACGCCCGACAAAACGCCCCTGCCGCCCCCCGCCCCCGTGCCCGTATCCGAAGAGGTGCTTGACGAGGTGCCTCATCCCGTGCTGCCGCTCTACAGCGGCTCGGTACCCAACTCGAAGCCCAGCAACCTCCAGGAAACCAGCGTGACCGAAAACGGTGGCCCGCGCGTGGCCACTGTCATTCAGCCCACGCTCACGGTGTATCTGCCGCCCCGCGATAAAGCCAATGGTACGTCGGTAGTTATTTGCCCCGGCGGCGGCTACGCCCGGCTGGCCATCGGCCACGAGGGCTACGACGTAGCCAAGCGCCTCAATGAGATGGGGGTAGCCGCCTTCGTGCTCAAGTACCGCCTGCCCAACGGCCAGACCCAGCCCGACCCCAGCATCGCGCCGCTACTCGATGCCCAGCAGGCCCTGCGCCTAGTGCGCGAGCAGGCCGCCAAGTACAACCTCAACCCCGAGCGCATTGGCCTGATGGGCTTCTCGGCGGGCGGGCACCTGGCTGCCACGGCGGGCACGCACTTCGCCAAGCCAGTAGGGGTGAACCCCGGTTCCACGTCGGTGCGCCCAGCGTTTCTGATGCTGATTTATCCGGTTATTAGCTTCAGCGATAGCCTCATGCACAAAGGTTCGCGCAACAATTTGCTCAGCGATAATCCCGCCGCCGACCAGGTAGGCCTGTACTCCAACGAGCTACAGGTAACGACCCAGACGCCGCCGACCTTCCTCGTGCACGCCGAAGACGACAAGGTAGTGCCCGTGCAAAACAGTATCGTTTTCTACCAGGCCCTGCACCGCCACAACGTGCCCGCCGAAATGCACCTCTACCCCCAGGGCGGCCACGGCTTCGGCATGAACAACAAAACCACCAAAGACCAGTGGGTCGAGCGCCTGCAAAACTGGCTGGACGCCAACGGCTGGCTCACGAAGTAGCCGCGTGCTGCGGCGTCCAAAGCTGACACAAAAAGCCCCGCTTCCTGTGCAGGAAGCGGGGCTTTCGCTTTTACCACCACCACTTCAGCCAATGCTTGTGGTGAAATGGAAAAAGCACTTCGGTTTCTTCAGCGCCTTGGAGCAACTGCTTCATTGCCTGGCGGGTTTGGGCGCGGTGCAGCGACTGAGCCCAGCCGGTGTACCATTTAGCACCATCGGGACGGTAGCCGTAGCCTTTCAGAAAAGGCCGCTTGTGCTTAGCCGTCCAGGCCCAGCGTTTTTTGGAACGTTTCATGCGAAAAACACGAGGGAATAGCTCGTGAACTTTCGCCGACCGGGTAGTACTGCCTCATAAAAAACGGGAAGTAATAAGAAGTTATGTCGCTAATATAGGGGTAGCGCGGGCAGCAATTGCTAACGCACCTTCAAGCAAGCCGTGAACCTTCGGCGGCTCGATTGTTCACTCCTTACTTATGCTCCAACTCGGCGACCAAGCCCCCGATTTTTCGCTGCCCACGGGCAGCGGCAGCACCTTTCACCTGGCTGAACAGCGCGGCCGGCCGGTGGTGCTCTATTTCTACCCTAAAGACGACACGCCCGGCTGCACCGCCGAGGCTTGTGCCTTCCGCGACCAGTACGAGGACTTCCTGGACCTGGGCGCGGTAGTGGTGGGGGTCAGTTCCGACAGCGAGGCCTCGCACCAGAAATTTGCCCAGAAGCACCGGCTGCCCTTCCCGCTGCTGGCCGACACGAGCGGGGTGCTGCGCAAGCAATACGAGGTGCCGCGCGCCTTTCTGGGTTTGCTGCCGGGCCGCGTCACGTTTGTGATTGATAAGGAGGGCCGCATTGCCTACATCTTTAACTCGATGAGCGGGGCTACCGACCACGTCAGCAAGACGAAAGAAGTGTTGCGCGGGCTGGCAGCGAAAAGCTGATTTTTCACTGCCGAAAGCGCAGAGGAAAAATGCGGATGAACGCGGAAGTCTAACAGCCTACCGCCAGCCGCCGCCCAGCGCGTGGTACAAATCCGTCACGGCTTGTCGCTGCTGTAGCTCGTCGTTCACGCTGTTGAGCTGGGCTTGCAGCAGGCTCTGCTGGGCTTGCAGCACCTCGGTGTAGTTGGCGAAGCCGGCGCGTAGCAGCTCCTGCGTGTAGTCGACCGACAGGTTGAGGGCGGCGAGCTGCTGGGCGCGGATGCGCTTTTTGTCGGCCGCGCTTTGGTAAGAAAACAGTGCATTGCTGACCTCCTGTCCGGCCGTGAACATAGTTTGCTGGTAGGTATAGAGGTATTCCTGCTGCAAGCCCTCGGAGCGGCGCAGGCGGGCCCGGTTGAGGCCCTGGCTGAAAATGGGCTGCGCCAGGCCACCCACCACGCTGGCAAAGATGGCCGTGGGCGAAAACAAATTAGACAGCGTGGTGCTGGTGAGGCCACCGTTGGCGGTGATGGTGAACGAGGGGTAGAAGTAGGTGCGCGCCGCGTTGGTAAACTCAAAATTCGAGGCAAAAGCGTACTCGGCCTGCTGCACGTCGGGGCGGTTGCGCAGGAGCTGGCCGGGTACGCCCGTGAGCAGCTCGGGCGGCGCATCCTGAGCCGCCAGCGTGCCGCGCACAATGGGGCCGGGCGTGCGGCCCAGCAGCGTAGCCAGCAGGTTTTCAGCTTCCCGGATGCTGCGCTCCAAGTCGGGAATCGTGACCTCGGCAGCGTAGCGGTTGGCCTCGCTCTGTACCACGGCGGCCCCGGTTACCACGTCGCCTTCGAGCAGCAGCTTCATGGTTTCCACGTCCTGAATGCGGTTTTTGACCGTCTGGCGGGTTATTTCGAGTTGCGCATCCAGCGCCAGCAGCGAGTAGTAGTTGTCGGCGATATCGGCGATGAGCTGCGTGAGCACCACGCGGCGGTAAGCCTCGCTTTGCATTACGCTGGCGGCGTAGGCGCGACGGGTACTGCGCAGCTTGCCCCACACATCGGCCTCCCAGCTGCTACTGAGGCCCAGCAAATACTGGTGCGCCGCGCCGCCCGTTACTACCGTCGATTGGTCGGTGGTTGTGGTGGTGCCGGTGCCGCCCGTACCTGTTCCGGTGCCGCCAGTGCCTGTGCCGCCGGTACCCGTACCAGTTCCGCCCGTGCCCGTGCCACCCGTACCAGTTCCGCCAGTGCCCGTACCGCCCGTGCCGGTGCCGCCAACGCCCGTGCCCGTGGTGCCGCCCACCGTAGTGCTACCGCCCCCGATGCCAGTGCTCACAAACGCGCCACCCGCCCGCGAGAGGGTAGTGGTGGCGCGCCCCGTGAGGCTGGGCAAAAAGGCGGCCCGGCTCTGCGCCAGCAGCGCCTGCGCCTGCGCGATGCGGGCATCGGCTACTTTGAGGTTGCGGTTGTTTTCGATGCCCTCAGCGATGAGTTTTTGCAGGTTGGGGTCAGTGAAAAGCTGCTGCCAGGGCCGCTGGGCCAGATTGGTGGTGTCGGTGGGCGTGCGGTCGCGGTAGAGGCCGGTAGTGGCGGTGTCGGGGCGGCTGTAGGGGCGCAGCAGGCCGCAGCCGCTGCCGGCGAGCAGGAGTAAGGGTAGGAGCAGCCTAGGGAGCTTAGCGGTAGCCATCACACTGGTTTTGTTGCTTATAAGGAGAGGCTGATTACGCATGGTCATTCGCTAGTTCTACCACCGGCTCGGCGCGGTGTTCCTTGGGCTCATCGGTTTTCTTGGGGTCTTTAGGCCCGCCCTCTTCATTCTCCTTATCAATCTGTTCGCGCGTCTTGGGTGGGCCGCTGATGCGCTCCTGCAAGCCCTCAAAAATCATGTAAAGCACCGGAATGAAAAACACCCCGATGAGCGTGCCAAACAGCATCCCGCCCACCGCGCCCGTGCCGATGCTGCGGTTGCCCTGCGCGCCCGCGCCACTGGCGAAAAGCAGCGGCAGCAGCCCCGCCACAAAGGCCAGCGACGTCATCAGAATCGGCCGCAGTCGGGCCTTCGCGCCTTCCAGCGCCGCCTCCGCAATGCTTAGTCCGTGCAGCCGCCGCAGCGAGGCAAACTCCACGATGAGAATGGCGTTTTTGGCCAGCAGGCCGATGAGCATGATGATGGAAATTTGCAAATAGATGTTGCTGTCGATGCCCATTACCTTGGCAAACAAGTAGGTGCCGCACAAGCCAATCGGGATGGACAATAGCACCGCAAACGGCAGCAAGTAGCTTTCGTACTGTGCGCTAAGTAGCAGGTACACAAATATCAGTGAGAGCGCAAACACGTACAGCGCCTGCCCGCCCACCTTCTGCTCCTCGCGGCTGAGGCCCGAAAACTCGAAGCCGTAGCCCTGCGGTAGCTTCTGGGCGGCTACCTCCTGAATGGCGATGAGCGCCTGCCCCGAGCTGACGCCCTCCTTGGGTGAGCCGTTCACCGAAATGGCCGTGAACAAATTGAACCGGTTCAGGCTTTCGGGGCCGTAGATGCGCGTAAGCGTCACAAACTCGGTGATGGGGGCCATCGTGCCGCTGGCGTTGCGTACAAATATTTTGCTCAGGCCCTCGGGGCTGGCGCGGTAGGCGGTGTCGGCCTGCACCATCACGCGGTACTGCTTACCAAACTGGTTGAAATTGGTCGAATAGAGCCCGCCGTAGTACACCTGCATGGCGTTCAGAACGTTGGCTTCGGTGAGGCCGGCCTCTTTCACCTTGGCCACGTTCACCGCCAGCTGGTACTGCGGAAAGCCGGGGTTGAAGGCCGTGGTGGCGTACTGGATTTCGGGGCGCTGGTTGAGGGCGGCCAGGAAGTCCTGGGCTACCTGGTAAAACTCCTGGGTGCTGTGCCCGCCCCGGTCTTGCAGCTGGAAGGTGAAGCCGCTCGTCTGCCCAAAGCCCGTGATGGTGGGCTGCGAAATACTACGAATGTCCGCCGCCCGGATGTGGCTCGTGAGCTGGGTTATTTTGTCGATAACCTGCGTGTTATTCATGTCGGGCCGCTCGCTCCACTCCTTGAGGCGCACGATAACCATGCCGTAGCTGCTACCCGCGCCGGCCAGGAAATTCTGGCCCGTGATGCGCAGCGTGCCCCGCACCGCCGGAATGGTGCGGATGAGGCTATCGACCTCCGTATTCACGGCCGTGGTGCGCTCCAAGGTCGAAGCCGGGGGCAAGCTCACGTTCACGAAAATGGTGCCCATGTCCTCGGCCGGCACGAAGCTGCTCGGGGTGGTCGACATCAGGAAATACAGCCCCGCTCCGAAGGCTGCCACGCCCGCCAATGCCACCACTTTATGGGCACTTAGGAACTCGACGCCCCTGGTGTATTTGGCCACCAGGGCGTCGTAGGCGGCATTAAAGGCAATGCTGAACCGCTGGCGAAACGTCTTTTTCTCGGGCTTTTTAGGGTCCTTGTTGTCATGCGGCCCCAACTCGCCGGCCGAGCCTTCGGCCCCGGCGGGCTGCTCGTGGCCGTGGTCGGGCGGCAGCAGAAACAGGGCGGCCAGCGCGGGGCACAGGGTCAGCGCGTTCACGGCCGAAATCATGATGGCGATGGCCAGCGTGATGCCAAATTGCTTGTAAAATACGCCGGTAGAGCCTTCCAAGAACGTAACGGGTAGGAATACCGCTGCCATTACCAGCGTGATGCTCACGATGGCCCCGCTTATCTCGCTCATCGCGTCGATGGCCGCCCGCCGGGGGGAGGAGTAGCCGTTTTCGAGCTTGGCGTGGACGGCCTCCACCACCACGATGGCATCATCGACCACGATGCCGATAGCGAGTACCAAGGCAAAGAGCGTCAGAATGTTAATCGAATACCCGAAGACCTTCAAAAAGAAGAACGTGCCGATAATCGACACCGGCACCGACACGCCGTGGATAATGGTGGAGCGGAAGTCTTGCAGGAAGATGAAAATTACCAGAAACACCAGCGCAAACGCCTCGATGAGCGTGTGAATCACCTTGTCAATCGAGGCGTCCAGAAAGTCGTTGATGTTTACCAGCGGCACGTAGTGGATGCCGGCCGGGAACGACTTAGCAGCTTCTTCCAGCACTTTCACCGAGTTTTCGATGACCTCGCGGGCGTTGGAGCCCGGCGTCTGGTTTACCGAAATGCCCACTGAGGGCTTGCCAAACGTGGCGCTGTTGCTGCTGTAGTCCTGCGCGCCCAACTCGATGCGGGCCACGTCTTTAAGCCGCAACAGCTGGCCCTGTGCCGTACCTTTGAGCACGATATTGCCAAACTGCTCGGCCGATACCAGCTTACCGGTATACTTGATAACGTACTGAAAGCTCTGGTCGGAATTCTGCCCAAAAGCGCCCGGCGCGGCCTCCACGTTCTGGTCGGCCAGCGCGGCCGTGACGTCAGATGGCGTGAGGCCGTAAATGGCCATTACGTCGGGCTTGAGCCAGACGCGCATCGAATAATCGCGCGAGCCAAAGGCGTTGGACGCGCCCACGCCCGTGACGCGCCGAATCTGGGGCGTGATGTTAATCTGAGCGTAGTTCTGGAGAAAAGTCTGGTCGTAAGCCGGGTTGTCGCTGTAGAGCGCAAAAATCAAGAGGTTGCTGCTCTGCTGCTTGCGCACGGTTACGCCAGCCAGGGTTACTTCCTGGGGCAGCAGGCTGGTGGCGCTGGACACGCGGTTTTGCACGTCTACTGCCGCCTGGTCGGGGTCGCGCCCCACGTTGAAATACACTTGGATGGTGGCCGCGCCCGCGTTGGTGGCCGTCGAGGTCATGTAGGTCATGCCCTCCACGCCGTTTATCTGCTCTTCCAGCGGCGTGAGCACGCTCTTGAGCACCACGTCGGCATTGGCCCCCGCGTAGCTGGCCGACACCTGCACCGTGGGCGGCGAGATGTCGGGGTACTGCGCAATGGGCAGCGTGGTGAGGCCCAGCACCCCCAGCAGCACGAGGATAACCGAAATAACGGTGGAGAGCACCGGGCGCTCGATGAATATTTTTAGCATAGAATTTATTGACTAGCAAGCAATAGAGCAGTCATGCTGAGCGCAGCGCAGTCGAAGCATCTCTTTAGCTGAGTGAATAGTGACGACTAGCAACGAAGCGATAGAGATGCTTCGACTCCGCTCCGCTGCGCTCAGCATGACAGTCGTAGTAGTAAGCGCAACTTACCCTGCCATTTCAGTCTTCGCTTTCTCCGGCGATACTACCTTGGGTATCAGCTTAGTATTCTCTTTCAGCGTCGCCACGCCTTCCAGCACCACTTTCTGCCCGGCTTTCAGGCCCTTGTCCACCACAAACGACTGGCCGTCAGGCGTAGGGGTAGTCGTGATAGCCACGGCGTGGGCCGCGGTGTCCTGGCCCACCACGTACACGAAGCGCTTGCCTTGCAGCTCGTAGGTAGCGCTTTGGGGCACGATGAGCACGTTTTCCTTGGGCTGGAAGGTGCGCACCGAGCCGCTGCTGCCGCTGCGCAAAAAGCCGTTGGGGTTGGGGAAGGTGGCCCGGAAGCTGGTGGCCCCGGTTTCGGTATCAATCTGACCGATAGCGGTTTCGACGCGGCCGGGGTACTTGTACACCGAGCCGTCGGCCAGCACCAGGCGCACGTCAGGCACTTTGGTCAGCTTTTCCTGCAAAGTGTTGCCGGGCCGGCGGCGGGTGAAGGCCAGCAGCGCCTTCTCGCTGAGCGAGAAGTAGGCGTACACGTTGTTGATGCTCGAAATGGTGGTGAGCGGGTCGGTGGACGTGCTGCTCACCAGGCTACCGATTTTGTTTGGAATCGAGCCGATAACGCCGTCTACCGGGCTCACGATGTCGGTGTAGCCCAGGTTGGTATTGGCATTGGCCAGGTTGGCTTTGGCCTGGGCCAGGGCCGCCAGCTTGGCTTGCAGGGTGTACTGCGCGCCCTCCAGCTCGTACTTGCTGATGATGCCGCGCGCCACCAGTGGGGCCACTTTATTTACGCCCATGCGGGCGGTGTTCACGTCGGCCTGGGCCGTGAGCACGCCGGCACGGGCCGTACGCACTTCCTGCTCATACTGCGGTGCCGAGATGTGAAACAGGCGCTGGCCCTTCTTCACGTTGGCCCCCTCATCCACGTAAATGGCTTCGACGTAGCCATCGACCTTAGGGCGGATTTCCACGTTTTGCTGGCCCTGCACGGTGGCCGGAAAATCCTGGTAGAGCGTCACCGAATCGGGGCGCACCACCAGCACGGGGTACTCTTTGACGGGCGGCGGCCCTTTTTTAGCTTCGTTTTTCTTTTTGCCGCAAGCGGCAACGCTGAGGGCCAGCAGCCCCGCCGCGAGGACTGGTAATCGGGTACGCATAGGGGCTGAAACGTAAAGATGCCGCGGGAAGGTCGGGCCAGTGGAGCAGGAAAAGACCACGCCCCGTATTGTGCCGACAGACGCCGCTATACGTTCAGTTGGAATGCGAGTTAGGCGTACCGCGCGCTACCCGATAAGCAGCGCCGTAGTGCTGGGTTTTTAGGAAGACACGAGACATTAGATGTTAGACATGAGACATGAGAACTGCTCTACTCTTCTGAGTTCTCATGTCTAACATCTAAACCCTAATGATGGTGATGTCTGATAATGCCAACCACTTGGCTGGGGCCATCCGGCTAACATCTAAACCCCTAATGATGGTGATGGTGCCCGTGCGGCTTAGGCTTGCCAAAGAGGTTGACCAGCGTGCCCACCACAAACAGCGCTGCCCAGCACAGGTAAAGCCAGCCGTAGCCCATCGGGCGCGGGTAGCCGATGAGGCGCATAATCAGCTCGGCCCCGCCGCTCATGAGCAGGCCCACGAAGGCAATAAACTGCCAGGAATTGAAGAGAGTAGGGCGGTAGAGCTTGCCAAAATCCATGAGGAGGCGCGGGAAAATAAAACGCAAAGAAACGGCCGCCGAAGCCGCGCCCGACCAACTTCGGGCGGGGCGGCGCGTACAGGAACTACCGCCGGCCGCGGCTGGGCTGTGTACTAATGCACGGCCCAGCCGGTTGCCGGGGCTTCCTCCTCAGTTCCCTTAACCCACTCAGATTATGATACTCAGCGACGAGCTGTTCGGCAACGACAGCGACAACCAGGCCGACGGCCAGAAGCACGAGCCCGCCAACCAGAACCCCACCAACAGCGTGGGGCCCAAAAACGAGGAGCTCGAAGCCCAGCGCGACTACCAGCGCGACCAGAGCAACAACAAGAACAGCGACGATGCCAGCGCCCACCGCAACATGGGGGCCAACGGCTACACCCAGCGCAGCGACCAGAAAGACCAGCTGCAAAACCTGCACATCGGCGGCTCCGAGACCGAGCCCCAGGGCGGCAACAACCACGACACGGCCGGCGAGCAGGCCCAGGGCCCCGGCTTCACGCAGGAAGGCAGCTACGAGCTTGACGAGCAGGGCGAAGGCATTCGGATGCACGAGCAGAAGCTGGGCGAAGACGCCCCCGGCCAGTCGGTGCAGCGCCCCCAAGACGAGCGCTTGTAATCGGATAACTAATTATTGGAAAGTTACTAACCGTCGATACAGCCGCGCTAAGCCGCAGGTGTTGGTTTAGCGCGGCTCGGTTGGGTAAATAAAGGATTGGGTTGTAATTTGCAGCCATTGGCAGGCGGTAATACGCAATGAAATGCGTGCTACTACCAGAAATAATTAGCTGTAAACATGAGAACAAAGGTGCGAAAGCTAGTCTCGGGGCTGCTAGCCGCCTGCCTCCTCGGGGCAGGTAGTAGCTACGCAGTGGCTCACCGGCCGCTGCGGCTGCCTGCCCCCCCGGCCGGCAAGCGCCCTGTCCAAGCTCCCGGCGACCGCGCGGCGTTGCGCTCGACCGCCGCACCAGTGGCTGTCGTGACGACCCGGCTGCCCGGCGTGCGCCCCGCCGCGCCGGCCCCCGAGGCCGCGCCCGCCCTGGCCATGAGCGCCGTAAACCGCCGCATTCAGGCCGGCCGCGTCATTGATGAAGCCGGCCAGCCGCTAATAGGTGCCACGGTGATGCTGAAAGGCACTACCCGCGGCACCAGCACCGATGCCAACGGCGACTACGCGCTGCCCGTGCCGCTGGGCCTCAATACCTTCGTGGTGGCCTATGCTGGCTACCAGGAAGAAACCGCCCAAAGCCGCGACGGCCAGCCCCTGACTGTGACGCTGCTGCCCGTGCCGGGCCAGGCACCCGCCACGCCTGAGCAGCCCAGGCCGCGCCTGCGTAAAGCGTTGCGCTAGCCGCTGCTACTGCCCGTTTTGACTATGAAGAAAGCCGGTGCCGCGAGGTATCGGCTTTCTTTTTTTGAATTTTTGGCGAGCGCACTAAGGGTAGGAGCGGGGGCACGGTGTATTACCCCAAACGTTTGCGGAGCTGGCTGCTGGCCGTCACGCCCGGAGGCTAAGGCGTTGGGCCGGCTGCGGGTAATGCTGGTTGGAGTTCACCGTAAATGTTTTGGCGTTGCTTTTTACCATTTCCCACCCATTCCCTGCTCTTTATGCGGAGAAAACTTTTACTCCTGGCGCTAGCCGCCCTGGGTTTGACCCAGGCGCGCGCCCAAACCCCCGCCGTGCGCTCGATGCTCATCGACTTCGGCGTGAACGACGGTACCAACGGCAACAGTACGCCCAGCCCCGATGCCAACGGCAACTACTGGAACAACGTGCTGAACAACACGGGTGTGGCCGACACCTTCCGGCTGGTGGATAAGCAAAACGCGGCCACCGGCGTGAAGGTGAAAGTCGGCCCCAACTTCCTCACCAACGGCATTGCCACCGGTGGGCTACTGGCCCCGAGCGCGGCGCTGCTGGGCGAGTACGCCATTGCCACGGCCACGCAGGACTACTTTTTCGTGCAAGGCACGGGTAGCACCAGCACGGCCACGCTGCGCTTTAGCGGCCTGAGCGCCAGCCGGCGCTACGTGTTTCACGTGTTTGGCAGCCGCCAGACTACGGCCGAAATACGCACCTCGCAGTACAAGTTCACGGGGGCCAACGTGAGCACCACCACCCAGACCACGACGGGCACCGGCGTGGGGGCCAATGGCTACCCCGGCAACAACAACACCATCACCAAGTCGGACACCCTCACGGCCGATGCGGCAGGCGGCATTACGCTGGAGCTAAGTAAAGTAGCCGGTTCATACGCCTACCTAAACCTGATGCGGATGGACATCGTGCCGGGCCGCGCTACCACCGCGCCGCCCGTGTACTACACTTTCCAAAACCCCGGTTTTGAACTGGGCAACCTGACGTACTGGACCACTGCGGGCGGTAGCACCGGCGGCACCAGCGTCGGGCAGTCGCCCAAGCACAGCGGCTCGTTTGCGGCCAAGCTCACCGGTAACAACAGCCTAAGTTTGACGCAGCAAATCAGCTACCAGGCCGCCAGCGGCGTGAACACCTACCGCCTCAACGGCTGGTTTCTCAACGCCTCGGCCAGCGCCTTGAGCGGGGCGCAGGCCGCGCACCTGGAACTGCTCTTTTATAGCTCAACTAATGCGTTGCTCGGGCGCTTTTTGTCGGATTCGGTGCGGGCCAGTACGCCCACCGATACCTGGGTGCGGCTGTCGGCGGTGGGGGCCATTCCGGCGGGCACGGCCTTCGTGAAGGCGGCGGCCGTGTGGCGCAACAGTGGCGCTGCGGCCACGGGCAGTGTGTATTTCGACGATTTGGCGGTAGAGCCTTACGTGCCGATTGACGGCAATAAGCTGACCTATATCGGCTCGTCGGTGCCCTTTGGTGTGGGCGCGACTAATAATTTCGGCTACACCTCCATCTACGCCGCGCTGCTGGCGGCGCGTAATACCGCCGGCCAGGGCGGCCCCTGGACTACGGCCAACGTGTGCGTGCCCGGCAACAACACCATCGACGTTACCAACCGCTTCGACAACGACATTTTTCCGCAGAACGGCAAGTACGTGTTCATCGGTTTGTCGCTGGGCAACGAGGGTGTTCTGACCGGCGGGCAGGCCACGTTCAACCAGTTTCGCGACAACATGCTGGCCCTCATCAAGCACGCACGCACCAATGGGCTGGTGCCGGTGGTGGCCGGCAACTACGGCCGCAACGACTACACCAGCACCGAATACGGCTACGTGCGGCAGATAAACGCCCTGCTCAGTGGCTGGGCCGTGCCCACCGTGAACCTGCTCGGTGCCGTGGACGACCTCAGCGGCAACGGCCGCTACACCCCCGGCTACTGGTACGATGCGCTGCACCCCAACGACCGCGGCCACGCCGAAATGGCCCGCGCCATCGTGCCCTCGCTGCTCGACGCCCTGGCCGCCGCCAAGCCCCAGCCCCGGCGCCGCGCCAGCGCGGGCATCGTGCTGCGCAACTCGGCCACCGCGCCCGCGCCCACCGTGCGCCTGGTGCCAGAGGACGTGGCGCACGCCTTCACTACCACGCTGCGCTTCCGCACCAGCGATGCCGGGCGGCTGGTAGAGGTGCGCGACAGCGCGGGTCTCGCGGCCGGTACCATCCAGGTGGCCAGCACGGGCAAGCTACTCTACACCTCGGCCAAGGGCGGCACCATCGCGGGCACTAAAACGGTGAGCGACAACCGCTGGCACAAGCTGGTGCTCACGCACTACTACGCCCGCGGCCTCACGCGCCTCTACGTGGACAGCCTCGCCGAGGGCACCACCGCCGAGCGCCTGCGCCCCACCCGCCTCGACCTGGGCGGCAGCGCCGCGCCCGCTCGCGTGCAGCTGCGCGATTTCCTATTCTACCGCGCGGGCATGAATGAGGGCGAGGTACTGGCGATGGCCGCCGACTCGCTCCTGAAATCCAGCCTGGAACTCTACGCCCCACTCGACGGCAGCCGCGCCGTGGCCGCCGACTCGCTCACCAATCTGGCTCAGAGTACCAACACGCTGAGCCGACTAGCCACGCCGCTGGCCGCCCGCGAAAGCGCGCAGGCCGCCGCCATCGGCCTCTATCCCAACCCCAGCACCGGCCTGGTGCAGCTGCAAGCCCCGCGCAGCCTCGATGGCACCGTGGTGCAGCTGTTTGACCTGCTGGGCCGCGCTGTGCTCACGGCTACGGTGCACCAGGATAGCCTCGACGTGAGCGCTTTGCCACTGGGCGTTTACACGCTGCAATTTCAGCTAAACAGCGAAACTGTGCGCAAGCGCCTGGTGCGGCGGGCTGAGTAGTTGAGCTGACCCTAAACGTTTGTCATTGCGAGCGCAGCGAAGCAATCGCACCTGAACGGTGCGGCTCAACAGGTGCGATTGCTTCGCTGCGCTCGCAATGACAAATGATTATCGCTGCTTTCAGTACCTCTGCTGCTGGCCAGCAGCGAGGTTTTTATTCCTTTTCCCACCCATTCAAGTATGAAATCTTTACTACTTGCCCGACTGCCCTTGCTGGCCGTTGGGCTGGCTTTGGTGCCCGCCACGGCCTTTCGCCCCGCCCACTTTGCCCGCGTGCAGGCCAACGAAACGGTGAGCGTGTGGCTCACTACCGGCGACCAAAGCAAGCTGCTGGCCCAGCAGGCCGATGTCAGCTTCGCGGCCTCGTCGGCCGCGGCCAGCACGACCATTACCATTGACGACGCTACTACTTACCAGACCATTGACGGGTTTGGGGCGTCGATGACGGGCTCGGCGGCCTACGTGCTCAATCAGAAAATGAGCGCCAGCCAGCGCGATGCCGTGCTCAATGACCTGTTTACGGGCGGCGGCATCCGGCTCAGCTTTTTGCGGCACAGCATGGGGGCGTCGGACTTTTCGGCCTACGGCAACTACACCTACGACGACAAGCCCAGCGGCCAGACCGATGCCGGCCTCACGGCCTTCAGCCTCGGCAGCGACCTCACCGACGTGGTGCCCATGCTGAAAGCCGCCCGCGCCAAAAACAGCGCCATCAAGGTAATGGGCACGCCCTGGACGGCCCCGCCCTGGATGAAGGAGCAGTACCAGTGGGCCGGCGGCTGGCTGAGCACCGCCTACTACCAAGCCTACGCCAACTACTTCGTGAAGTACGTGCAGGCCATGCAGGCGCAGGGCGTGCCCGTGTACGCCGTGACCCTGCAAAACGAGCCGCTCTACGCCGCCCCCTACGTGTCGATGCGCATGGACCCCGGCAACCAGGCGACCTTTTTGAAGAACAACATCGGGCCGGCTTTCCAGAGCGCGGGCCTCAGCACCAAGCTCATCGCCTACGACCACAACTGGGATAATGGCCCCAATGCCAACTACGTGCAGTCCGTGTTTACCGATGCCTCGGCGGCCTCCTACGCGGCGGGCTCGGCCTGGCACGGCTACTCGGCTACCTCAGGCATCCCCAATATGACGGCCGTGCATAATGCCTACCCCAACGAGGACATCTGGTTTACGGAAATCACTGGCTCGGTAGGCTCCAGCTTCGCCGGCGACTTGAAGTGGCACCTCTCCAACGTCATCATCGGCAACACCCGCAACTGGGCCAAAAGCGCTTTGGAGTGGAACCTGGCCCTCGACCAGAACAGCGGCCCCACGAACGGCGGCACCAACAATTGCCGCGGCGTAGTGACCGTGAACAACGCGACCGGCGCCGTGACCCGCAACGTGGAATACTACGCCCTGGGCCACGCCAGCAAGTTTGTGGACCCCGGCGCGGTGCGCGTGGCCTCCAACTCGGTGGTGGGCGGCATCGAGGACGTGGCCTTCCGAAACCCCGATGGCTCGCGGGTACTCATTACCTTGAATAACAGCAACTCGGCCACTACCTTTAAGGTGAGCTGGAGTGGGCAGTCATTCACGTACACGCTGCCGGCCGGGGCGGTGGCTACCTTCAAGTGGGCCGGCAGCGGCGGCACCGTCAGCAACGTGCCGCTGGGCCGCGTTTTCGAGATTAGTTCCAAATCGAACGGCAAGGCGCTGGAAATCACGGGCGCGTCGGCGGCCAACAACGCCCTGGTGCGCCAGCACACCTGGGCCGCGGCCGTGCACCAAACCTGGCGCATGGTGGACGCCGGCAACGGCTACGTCCGCATCGTAAACCAGAACAGCAACAAGTCGCTGCAAATTCTGAACGGCGGCACTGCCAACGGCAACCAGGTAGCGCAGTACGACTGGAACAGCGACGCCACCCAGGCCTGGCTGGTGCAGCAGCAGAGCGACGGCACTTACCGCATCCTCAACAAAAACAGCGGCAAAGCCCTCGATACCCCCAACGCTACCGAAGACGCCAACCTGCAACAATGGGACTGGACCGGCGCCGACAACCAGCGCTGGTGGCTCTCGGACCAAGGTGCCGCGCGCACGGCCACGCCGCTGGCCACCACCAGCGCCGCCGCGCCCGAAACCCGCCTGCACGTGTACCCCGTGCCCGTAGCGCAGGAGCTGGCCTTCGACTACGTGGCCGACGCGCCCGAAACCATCCAGGTGCAGCTGCTCGACGCCCTGGGCCGCCCGGCCCTGAGCGCGCCGGCCGTGGCCGCGCACGCGGGTACCAACCACCTCAGCTTCGGCGCGGCCACGGTAGCGCCGGGGGCCTACGTGCTGCGCGTGATAACTCGTAGTGGGGCGCTGACGCAGCGCGTGACGGTGGTGCGGTAGGAGCGCGAGGAACCTCACCCCCCGGCCCCCTCTCCAACAAAGAGGGGGAGCCTGACGCCGGTTCTTACGATACAAAAAGGGCTTTCAGCATTGCTGAAAGCCCTTTTTGTATCTGCCCGCGATAAGCTGCGGTCGGCTCCCCCTCTTTGTTGGAGAGGGGGCCGGGGGGAGGTTCCCCGCGCCCGGCGAGCCTATGCCCCGCCCATCTTCCGCCCAAACAAGAAATACACCGGTAGCCCCAGCGCCACCAGCCCCAGGCCGTAGCGCGAGTACTCGGCCGTGTCGGGCGCGATGAGCAGGATAACGCAGAAGGCGGAGGCCAGCGCCACGTAGATGCCCGGCAGCACCGGGTAGCCCCAGGCGCGGTAGGGGCGGGGCGCGTTGGGCCGGGTGCGGCGCAGCACGAAAATGCCGATTATCGTGATGAGGTAGAATAGGATAACTGAAAACATGACGTAGTTGAGCAGCTGGCCGTAGCTGCCGCTGAGGCACAGTAGGCTGGCCCACAGGCACTGCACCCACAGGGCGCGGCCGGGCACGCCGGCCCGGTTGAGGGTAGCCAGCGAGGGGAAAAACAGCCCGTCCTTGGCCATGGCGTAGTAGGCGCGTGCGCCGCTCAAAATGATGCCGTTGTTGGCCCCGAAGGTGCTGAGCATGATGAGCACGGCCAGCACGTAGGCGCCGCCCTGGCCCATTACCGACTCGGCCACTGCCGTAGCCACGCGGTCGTCGGTGGCGTATTGGATGCCGCGGCCGGCCAGGGTAGTGGCCTCGGGCGAGCCCTTTAGGGGCAGCACCAGCAGGTACACCACGTTTATCAAAATGTAGAGGGTAGTAACGATGGCCGTGCCCAGCGCCATGCTGCGCACAAGGGTGCGCTCGGGGTTCTGAATTTCCTCGCCCGCGAAGCCGATGTTGTTCCACGAATCGGACGAGAACAGCGAGCCCGTCATGGCCATGCCGATGGCGATGACCAGGCTACCCGCCCCGAGGGGCAGCACGCCGCCCGCCGCGCCCGGCGCGGGCGAGCGCGTGGCCGTCCAGAGGTCGTGGAAATTGGCCTGCACGGCCTCGGCATTTAACCCCAGAAACAGGCCAAAGAGAATGAGTAGCGCCAGCGCCACGAGCTTGGTCGAGCCCAGCACGTTTTGGATGAGCTTGCCGGCTTTCACGCCCCGCGCATTCACCGCCGTGATGGCCACGATGAGAATAATGGCCAGCAGCTGCACCGAGCTGAACGGAAACGGCCCGACGCTGAACAGCACATTATTAACCGAAAACCAGGGCACGAGCACACCCGTGAACTTGGCAAACGCTACGGCCACGGCCGCAATCACGCCGGTCTGAATCACCAAAAACAATGTCCAGCCGTACAAAAACGCTACCAGCCGGCCGAAGGCCTCGCGCAGGTACACGTACTGCCCGCCCACCTTGGGGAACATGGCAGCCAGCTCGCCGTAGCTGATGGCCCCGGCCATCGTGATGAGGCCCGTGAGCAGCCACACCACCAGCAGCCAGCCCGCCGAGCCCACCTGCCGGCTGATGTCGGCCGAAACCAGGAAGATGCCCGAGCCTATCATGGAGCCCGTCACGAGCATCACGGCATCGAAGAGGGTGAGGGCGCGCTTGAAGTGGCCGGAATTGGGATTGTCGAGGGGAGCGGGAGTAGGTAGCGTATCGGCCATCAGGGGGCAAGTTTTTGCCAAAGTAACGGCGCTACCAGGCTACGCGACCACTCGATGGGCTACTGCCTTCTACTAGCTAGTACAAAAGCAGGCTTCACTACTTCCCTTGCGTAGTCTTATCCGCTTGCTCATCGGGGGCTAGGCGAGTAGTGCGGTAAAACACGTTGGTTTCCGAACAGATGGCTACGTAGCGGTTGAATAATAGCTCCAACTGTGCCTGAGTGAAATAGGCCAGGCCTACTGCCTCTAAGTAATTCAACTCAGCTAACAGCGCCTCCAGCTCATTACGGGATACCTTGAACTGCACCCACAAGTCTTTGTTGTCATAAAAATTATACAGCGCCGTTGCCCCAGCTGTTACGGCACTGCTAATGAGCCCTAAGTTGATGAGTTGCTGACTTCCGTCCTTCCAGCCGATAAGGATGGGCGTCAATACGGAAGAAACCACGATGACTAGTTTGAATATGGATGCGCCTATCTTGTTGGCGCGGCTCTTTTTGTGGAAATAGCGCATTTTTTGCTCTATGCACAAGCGCAATTCCTTTACCTGCTGGCAGGTGACTGGGCCCGGCTTAGGGGAGACCTCAGGCGTTATAGTGGTTTCTTGTGGATTAGGTGATTCTGGTTGCATGGCCCTTAAAAAGGAGAAATTGGCTCGTGCCCCTTAGGAGTGAGCCAAGGTAGTTGTGTGTAGTTTTAATGAAGTAAATGTATAAAATAATCATATATAATGAAAAATAATATTGTTGCTGTGGATAATCAGGGGTATCTTTTGTTTGTTCGAGGTTTTGAGGAGCGGATGATAACCGAAGTGACAGGCTAGGCTACCAGGCACAACTTGGTTAGGTAAAACGAAGGCACGACCCAAGCTGGCTGCCCGCCCTACTTTTGCCCTCATGTCCCGCAAGCTTCTGGCCCTGCTGGTGGCGGCGTTGCTGTTGCTTTCGCTGGCCACCTACGTGTATTACCGCCGCACGCTGGCCGCCGTGCCCGTCGATGCCTACGCCCTGGTGCCCGACGATGCCGTGCTAGTGCTGGCCACCCGCGACCACCCCGCCCTGGTGCGCCACTTGCAGGAGGCCGGCGTGTGGGACAACGTGAGCGGCGTGCGCTACTTCCAGCAAGTAGCCGGGCAACTGGCCCTGGCCGACAGCCTCGAAGCGGGCGGCAGCAACCTAAGCGCCGCCGCCCGGCAGCGGCGCGGCCTGCTGGCGCTGCTGGGCCGCAAGCTGGTGCTCACCTCGCTGCACATTACGGGGCCGGGGCAGGTTGATGTATTGTATCAGATTCCGTTGAACACCGTGCGCGAGTACCGCCAGAGCCGCAGCGTGCTCGACGCCCTGGGCCGCGACCCGCGCTACACCCTCAGCACCCGCGACTACGAGGGCTACGAGCTACAGGAGCTGACCCAGCGCGAGGGCGGCCGCCTCACGGTGCTCAACTACCGCAACCACCTGCTCATCAGCACCCACGCGCCACTGGTCGAGGCCGTGGTGCAGCGCCTCGGCCGGCCCGCCGACGCGCCCACCGTGCGGGCGGGTTTCGGCACCACCGACCTGCTGCGCCTGCGCGACCTCGACGCTACGGTGCTCGTCAATTTTCGGCGCCTGCCCGCGCTGCTCGACGTGCTCTTCCGGCCCGGCACCCACGCCCAGCTCGACCAGGCCGCCGGACTGGTGCGGGAGGGGTTGCTGGGGCTTAAAATCGCTCCCGGCCAGCTTACCCTCACCGGCTTTGCCAACCCCGAAACGGCCGCTCGCTCGTGGCACCAGTACCTGCGCGGCCAGCCCACCCAGCCCCTGCGCCCGTTGGCCGACGTGCTGAGTCTCCGCACGGCCCTGGTGCTGGCGGTGGCCGGGCCACTGGCCGCGCCCGCCACCGCTAGCGTAGCTACCGACTCGGCCAGCCAGTTGCGCCCGGCGCTCGACAGCCTGCGCGCCGCGCTGGCCCCCGGCGCGGCGCTAGTGTACCTGGCCGCCCCGCGCCCCGGCGTGGCCCCGGCTCAGTTGGTGCTAGTGCGCTGCCCCCGGCCGACGCGAGCGGCGCTGTGGCTGGCGCGGCTGCGCCGGATGCAGGGCGTGGCCCCGTCGTTTGTGCGGGTAGGGGCGTTTAACGTGTACGGGGCGGGTTTTAGGGCCGAAGAATTGGCCCCAGCGTTGATACCGGCCTTGCCGGCCGGCGCGGGTGCCGCGCCGCTGTCGGCTGCGCTGGTGCGCGACTACCTGGTTTTGGGCGAAGCGGCCGATTTGCAGGCCTACCTCACCGACCTCACCGCCGGCCAGACCTGGAGCAGCTCGGCCGCGCAGGTGGCGTTGCTCCAGCAAACTTTGCCCCAAAGCCGCCTCACCGTGCTGGCCGATACGCGCCAGGGCTGGAACGCCCTGCTCGGCTACCTGGCCGAAGACCGCCGCGCCGGCCTGCTCCGCAACGAGAGTCTACTCCAGTATTTCCCCCAGATAACCTGGCAGCTCGCGCCCCCCGAAAATCCCGCCGACGAGGCTGCTCCCGGCAGCCAGTACTACGCCCAGTTGCTGCTGCGCCGCCCCGGTCAGGCCGCCGCGGCCACCGAAGCCGCCCAGGGCAGCGGCAGCCCACGCTTCCGCACCGCGCTAGTGGGGCAGCCGCTGCTGCTGCCCGCCCGCCTCGATGACCCCGCGCCCGCCGTGGTGGCCGACTCGCTGGGCGTGCTGCGTCTGCTGAGTAGCCGCGACAACGCCGCCCTCTGGACCGATACCCTGCCTGGCCCCGTGGTAGTGGGCAGCGCGCCGCGCCTGGTGCGGGGCCGCCTGCTGCTGGCCACCGCCCACCGCCTGCACTGGCTCGGCCTCGCTGATGGCCGCCCGGCCCCGCGCTTCCCACTCAACCTGCCCGACACGGCCACCATCGCGGCAGTAGCTACGGCGCCCGCGCCGCGCCCGGTGCCGCACCTGCTGGTGGCCAGCGCCAGCGGCGAGCTGCGCCTGCTCGATGCCAACGGCCGCCAGTACCCCGGCTGGCCGCGCCGCCTCGAAGCCCCGCTGGCCGGCCCGCCGCTGCTCCTCACCGTGAATGGCCGCGACGTAGTAGTGGCCGCCCTGCAAAACGGCTACGTGTACGCCTTCACCCAAAGCGGTGAGCGTTACCCCGGCTTCCCCGTCAGTGCCGGGGCGCGGCTGAGTGGGCCGCTCGTGGCCCAGCCCGCCGCCACGCTGGCCCGCAGCACGGTGCGCCTAATAAACCAGCACGGCGAGCTGCTGACCCTCACGCTCAGCGGCGACATTACCAACCGCCGCCGGGTGGCTACCTGGAGCCGCACCGCTACCTTTAGCCTGGTGCCCGAGGCCGAGGGCCGGGCCGGCTCGTTCGTAGTCCTGCGTGAGGATGGCGGCCGGGTCGATGTATTCGGGGCTAGTACCACGGGCGGCGCGCCGCTGCTGAGCCGGCAACTGCTCACCAGCGGCCCCAAGCTGGTGCAGTGGTTCGACTTTGGGGCCGGCCGCCAGGTGCTGGCCCTCACCGAGCCCGGCCCGGCCCAGGTAATGCTCTTCGACGGGCAGGGCCGGCCGCTGGGCGGCACCGCCGCCGCGCCCTGGCCCAGCACCGGCACCGGCGTGGCGCTACGCCTCGATGCCGCTCGCCGCCGCTACCTGCTGCTGCGCATCCTGGGCCACGAGCTGCGCCGCGACGAGCTGGCCGCACCATAAGGTGCCGGGAGGGCTACCATTTACTGCCGGGTTGATGCAACCCCTAAGGCGGGCCTCGGGCTCCTGGTTTCGAGCTATAGGCTCGCTACTCTCTTTTTCTGTTTTTATGAACAAGAACCTGACATACAGCACCCTTGTGGCCCTGCTCTGCCTTGCCAGTAGCTGCGAGAAGAATGAGCCCGAAACCTATCGGCTTCAGCACACGTGCGCCCCTGCTGCCAAAGTGGTAAAAACCATTGCCAACGCAGCGGGCTTTGTATCCTTCGACACAAACTTGCAGCAATACAAGATATCGGTGCACGAGCCGGGTACTGTTGATGTGGTAGACGTTGGCGTTTTGTGCGACGCCCTACCGGCTGCCTTGCAGCCAGAGGGAACCAAGGTGCTGGTAAGCGGCACCTTTAAGGAGTATCCGCTAGGGCAGCCTAATATAGGAGGCTACACTTACTACTACCTGGAGGTTGAAAGCATTCGCTTGCAGTAAGATGGTGGAAACAGCTGTTCTAACCAACTGCTACATCAAGCTATTGGCAGACCAGATACTGCGCGTTTAATGGGATAGTAGTCCGCTCCCGCTTACGGCCGGGTGCGCCGCGTTATGCGAGCCCCGATAGCGAGCGGGCTACTACCCATTCGCGCAGCGCTTTGGCTGGCCAATCTCCCAGCGCGAGTAGTGCGGCGTAAGGGTCGCCGGGCAGGCCAAGCAGCCGGGCAAAGGCCGGCTCGGTCTTGAGGCCTTGCTGCTTGAGCGCGCGCACCGCCGTGCGCCAGGCTTCGCCCCCGGCCGCCAGCACGGCCCGCTCTGCCAGCAGGTGCCGCCAGCCGTGCTGCTGGGCAACGGGCAGCGCCTGCCCGAATACTTCTATTTCCTCCGTTTCGTAGCGAAAGCCGCAAACCGTGACGGCGTGCCCGCCGATGCGGCGCTGCGCCAGCCGGAAACCCGGCCGCGCCCCAACGTGCGCCCGCAGCAGCGCCGCAAAGCGGGCCTGGGCAGCCTCGGGCACCTCGCACAGCACGTCGAGGTCGCTGCCGGCAATGTCGATGCCCAGCGGCACGGTGCCCGCCAGCACCGGGTCAAACTCACTCAGTAAAGGCCAAAGGCCGCTGGCTTCCAGCGTGGCATAGGCCCGCTGCTGCCGGGGGCTGCCCGTGCGCAGGTAGTGTAGGCTTTGCCAATCTTCGGTCATGAGAGAATAAGCTGATGAACAGGCTAGGTGCTGATTTCGCTTTAAAGACTTGTTTCTAAGCTAAGCAAAACACAACAACGGGTCATGCTGAACGCAGTGAAGCATGACAATCATCTACACTTATTAACTCCTCCACCGTGCCCACGCCCGCATTCAGTCGCAGCGCCCGCGTGAGACTGGCCGGCAGCTCGCGGGCGTAGTGGCTCACGTACACCACGGCGACGCTGGTGGCTTGGCACAGCGCGTCGAGCACGGCCCGGAAGTGTGCCAGCTGCCGGGCATCGAGGCCCTGGCCGGGCTCGTCGAGCAGCAGCAGGGGCGGGCTTTTGACCAGCGCCCGCACCACCAGCACCAGGCGCTGCTGGCTGGCGGGCAGCTGGCGCAGAGGCTGGTCGGCGCGGTCTTCGAGGTGCAGCACGCGCAGCCAGCGGGCGGCCAGCGCGCGCTGGGCGGGCGTGGTGGGGGCCCGCACCAGCTTGTCGGTAAAGCCGGTTTCGACCACCTGCCGGCCCGTCAGCTGGCCGGGGAAGTAGTGCAGCAGCTCGGGCGACACGTAGCCGATGTGCCGCTTGATGTCCCAGATGCTTTCGCCGGTGCCGCGCCGCCGGCCAAACAGGGTGATGTCCTTGCCATACGCCTGCGGGTTGTCGCCGTTGAGCAGGCTGAGCAGCGTGCTTTTGCCCGCGCCGTTGGGGCCGGTGAGGGCCCAGCGCTCGCCGGGGCGCACCGTCCAGCTCAGGTTGTCGAGCACTACCTTGTCGCCGTAGCGCACGGTAACGTTGTGCAGCTGGATGAGTGGGTCGGCGCTACCCGGCGCGTTGGGGCCGGCGGCGCCGGCGAGGGCGCGCAGCTCGTCGGCGTCGAGCGGGGCGGGCGAAATTTCCCCGGCCAGCGGCGCGGGTTGAAAGTCGGCCCTGGGCATCGTTTGCACGATGCGCTGGCCGGCCAGCACCGCCACGTGGGTGATGATTGTGGGTATTTCCTCGGCGGCCGTGGCCAGCACGATAGTAACGCCCGAGGCCGCTACTTCGGCCAGAAACCCGTCAAACCAGGCGCGGGTAGCCACGTCGAGGCCGGTGAGGGGCGCGTCGAGCAGCAGCAGCCGGGGCTGGTGTAGCAGGGCGGCAGCCAGGCGCAGGCGCTGGGTTTCGCCGTTAGAAAGCTTGATGAGACGCTCGTCCTGCAAGTAGCTGAGGTGCAGCGTATAAACTACCCGTGCGTAGGGCCAGGCCACCGGGCCGGCCGGGGCCGGAATGGCCGTTAAGTACTCGCGCACGGTGGGCACCTCCTCGGCGGCGGCGGCATTGTAGCGCTGCTGGTAGTAGAGCTGGCCGAGGTGGTCTTTGGCCCGAAACGCGGCCTGCGGCCCCACCAGCGCCACGCGCTTGCGCCACGAGAAAAACGGGTCGGGCGGGCCGGGCGGCGGCGTCGCCAGCAGCGGGTAGCTGGCCGCGCCCGTGAGCACGTAGCGCCCGGCCAGGGTGGCGAGCAACGTGCTTTTGCCCGCGCCGCTCGGCCCCACCAGCGCCCAGTGCTGCCCCGCCTCGATGCGCAAGCTGAGGTCGCTAAACAAAATCTGGCCCAGGTAGCGCACGGTGCAGTGCTCGAAGGCGAGGAGGGGAAGGGCCATGCAAAAAAGAGAAGAAGCGTGAGAAAATCGTTTGTCCTTGCGAGCGTAGCGAAGCAATCGCACCTGTTCAGCCGCACCGCTCGGGTTCTGCTCGGGTGCGATTGCTTCGCTGCGCTCGCAAGGACAAGATTAAACCTTGGCAGAAGCGTTTGCCAGGAAAGCGGGTAGTACGTTTGCCCTGTCCAAAGTTCTATTATGACAAACGTACTACCCGCCGCCCTACCCACGCCCCCGCGCACTGGCCTCGTGGTCGGCAAGTTCTGGCCGCCGCACCGGGGCCACCAGCTGCTGCTTGAAACCGCCGCCGCCCAAGTAGCCGAGCTGCTGGTGCTCGTGTATGCCAACCCCGACGACCCGCGCCACGCCGCCCCCGCCCGCGCCGAGTGGCTGCGCGAGCTCTACCGGGGCGACGACTTCGCGCAAGGCCCGCGCATTGGGGCCACACCCCTGCGCATCGTGGGCCTACCCGCCGCCGCCGCGCCCCCCGATGCCGCCGCCGACCACACGCACCGCGAGTTCGTGCGCCAGTACCTGGCCGACCTGGGCCAGCGCATCGACGTGGTATTCAGCAGCGAAGCCTACGGCCCCGGCTTTGCCGAGTACCTGGGCGCTACCCACGTAGCCGTGGACAACCAACGCCGGCAGGTAGCCACCAGCGGCACCCACCTGCGCGCCGCCCTGGCCGCCGAGGCCGAAAGCTTCGCCGAGTCGGCGCTGCACATTCACCCTTTCATCGCGGCGCAATACGGCGTGGTGCCCGCCGCCCCCGTGCCCCGCCTGGTGCTGCTGGGGGCCGAAAGCAGCGGTAAAACCACGCTATCCAAGGCCCTGGCCGAGGCCCTGGGCACCGCCTGGGTACCCGAATACGGCCGTACCCTGCACGAGCAGAAAAACGGCCAGCTACTCTACGAGGACTTGCTTTACATCGGCCGCCGCCAGCTGGAACTGGAAGACGAGGCCGCCGCCCAGGCCCACGGCTGGCTCGTCTGCGATACCAACGCGGCCACCACGGCGCTGTATTCCTACTACTATTTCCACCGCTGCGACCCCGCCTTGCAGCGCCTCGCCCAGGTGTGCCGCCAGCGCTACGCCCACACCTTCGTGTGCCTGCCCACCACGCCCTTCGAAGACGACGGCTGGCGCGGCCCCGAGGCCCTGCGCCAGTTTCAGCACGGCGCCATCCTCATGCAGCTGGAGCTGCTGGGGATTTCGTACACGCTGCTCGATGGCTCGGTGGCCGAGCGCGTGGCGCAGGTGCGGGCGGTGTTGGGGTAGTTGCTCTTTAGGGCAACTTTCGTATCTTTATGCCATGCCGGGTAGCAAGCGCCAGATTATCGTTTATAAAACCTACTTCGATGAGTTTTTCGTCAGGCAGCGGCCCAAAGTGCGGGATAAAATCATCTGGACGTTTGAGTTGATTGAGCAGCTGGCCGTAGTGCCGGAAACCTATTTGAAGCACTTGGAAGGCACCACCGGCCTCTATGAAATCAGGGTGCAACAAGGCAGCGACATCTTCCGCATATTTTGCTTTTTTGACGAAGGGCGCCTGGTTGTGCTCATCAATGGGTTTCAGAAGAAAACGCCCAAAACTCCCAAATCGGAAATTCAACGAGCTGAGAAATTGAAAGCTGCTTATTATGAAGAAAAATCCTGAAACCCGCACCCTCGACCAATTCAAAGCGGCCCACTACGGCCCGGTCGGTACGCCGAAGCGCGACAAGCTGGAAGCCGGCTTTGAAGCATTTAAACTAGGCGCCTTGCTACACGAAGCCCGGCTGAAAAAAGGCCTGACGCAGGAGCAGTTGGCCGAGCGCTGCGGCACCAGTAAGACCTATATTTCCAAAATTGAAAATAACGTCAAAGAGGTGCGGCTTTCTACCTTGCAGCGGATAATTGAAGTTGGCCTGGGCGGGCAGCTTAATTTGTCGGTGAGCCTGTAAGGTATTGATTAATTGCGCGGTTCTGCGCCAGTTGCAGCACGGTGCCATCCTGATGCAGCTGGAGCTGCTGGGGATTCCGTACACGCTGCTCGATGGCTCGGTGGAAGAGCGCGTGGCGCAGGTGCGGGCGGTGCTGGGCTAGAATATGCTATTTAAATGTACATTTCGGTAATGATGAAGTTTAGGGCAAATATCTTTGAAATCATACTTGCAGCTATGACCTTCCTAAGTGTTGTTGGTCTCGGCTTTTATTTTTATGACTTAGTAAGTCCTAGTCTTGCGGAGGATAATCCATTTAAAGAATTTGACTCTAACTCAGGTATAATAAGAATATCAGTTGCTGCATTTATTGCAAGGGTAGTATTCTTAATATGCTTTATAGTCCTGTCTACTGAATTATTTGAAAATGCTAGAAGAGTTCTAATTGTTTATTTGCTGAGTGCATTGATAATTGGTTTTCTTCAATGGTTCGAATTATATTATGGATCAACGTTCTACTACGGAGAAGTCAGGGATAAACAGGGGTTAATGTTTCCAATCCTGGCTTCCCTGATGGCGACCCTTATAATCTGGAAAATGAGTTATTCAGGGATAGAAAATAGCGATACGGTAGTCAAGGTACTTATATCCTTACTAGTAAATGCTGGTCTTTATTTTCTTTGGACACAAGTTTATGAGCCATGGAATTTATGGCAGTCTTGAAGATATAAGTAAAGACGATTTAGGTATAATTCATATCATTGGTGTAAGGCCCGCTAGGCCAGAACCATACTAATGGAAAAGAAGGGGGCTTTCGGAATACAATTCCGAAAGCCCCCTTCTTTATTCAGCAGAACAACCTTAAAACGCCGCCAAGCCCGCCACGTAATCCTTCGTGCCATCAATAACCCAGGCGTCCAATTGCGCGGGGTCTTTCATTTGCTGGCCGCGGGGGCGGGGCACCACGAGGTAGCCGCAGGGCACGTCGGGCAGGGCCGACATGTCGCTCCAGAGCTTCTCGATTTGGGCCACGGGGTAGATGTCTTCCTGGCCGTGGCCCCAGCGGTACTTCACCTCCTTGATGGTGACGTAGGTGGGGATGCGCTGGGCCACGCTGCGCACGGCGCGGGCCAGGCGCGCCTCGTCGGCGGCTTGCAGCTCGGTGCGGGTGAGGCCGAAGAGGGCCAGCAGCGGGTCGATTTGCACCCAGGTGGTCATGGTGTTGTAGTAGCTCAGGCCGAGCTCGTCTTCCTCGCGGGGCTGGGCCAGGCCTTCGAGCAGGCGCAGCTGGCCGTTCACGCGGGCCAGTCCGCCGCCGCGGTCCTCAATGCGGCGGGCTACCACCTCGAAGGTCAGCACGTTGCGGGAGGCCAGGTGGTACCCTAGGGCCGCCGCGTCGAGGTCGGCGCCGAGGGTGTCGATGTTGTGCAACATCAGGGTTTCGACCTGCGGCTGCTCGCGCAGCAGGCGGGCCAGGGTGCCGTTGCGGAGCAGGTTCGAGACCTCGTACCAGTGGCCGAGCGGCGAGAAGCGCTGGGCGGCGATGTTGTCCACGTAGTCGGTGCCTTCGCCCTTGGCTTTGGCCCAGCCTATCATGGTGTTGCGCACGGCGTCGCGCACTTTTTGCTTGTTCACGTCGAGCGTTTCCTGGGGCATTTCCTCCCACAAAAAGCGCAGGTCGCGGGCCATCGGCACGAAGCGCTGGCCGATGGAGCGGCCCTCCGAGAGGTACACTGGCCCTGGGTAGCCGAAGTTGCCGGTCTTGGCCAAATGCGCCTGAATGGGGGCGTGGGTGAGGTAGCTCGTGGCCACGAGGTGCGGAATCACGGCCTGGTAGCGCTCGGCCGTGCGGCGGGTTTTGGCCAAATGGATTTCGAGGAAGCTGCGCATCTTGCCCTCGATTTCCACAAACGGGTTCAGGGCCTTGATGACGCCCGCGCCCTTGGTCCAGCGGCTGCCGATGCCGGCCGCGAGGCTCAGCACCCCCACTTTGCCAGCCCGGATGGCGGCCTCGCCGGCCGCGGCGTGCGCGCCGAGGTCGGTGAGCGGGGCGGCGTCGCCGGGCTGCACGTCGGCGATGGTGGTTTCGAGCGGCAACTGGTTGCGCGAGAGGCCGATGCGGCCCTTCTGCAAGTCGGCCCGAATGTCTTCGTGCTGAATGTAATCGAAGCCGTTTTCCTGCTTGATGCGGTCGGCCTTGTCGTTTTCGACGCTGCGGTTATTCTGCGCGCCGGGGTCCGACACCTGGAACAAGTTGCTGATGATGGTGCGCAGCAGGGGGTAGGCCAGGTTGTTCTGCTCGCAGTGGGCGGTGAAGTAGTCGATTTCCGCCCGGCGGATGTAGGAGATGCTAGCCGGTTCTTGCTTAACGAGTTGCGAAACGTGGATGGCGTAGTACTGCTCGGGCATCAGGGCTTCGGCGCCCTCGTGCAGGGTGCTCCAGCTGCCCTTGTAGTTGATGTCCCAGTTGTACACCACCGGCTCCATGGCGAAGGGCAGCGCGGCCGACAGCTCCTGCTTGGTTGAGCGCAGCAGCTCCAGCACCCGCAGCTTGTAGTCCTCGTAGCGCTCGGGGTTGACGAACATGCCCATGCCGCCGCCCGACATGCCGCCCAGCATCAGGAAGCCGTAGTAGTCGGCCCCGAACTGCTGCTTGGCGCGGGCAATAATCTCCTCCGTAAAGTAAGTCGAAGCCCAGGGAATAATGGTCTTAATCGGGTACTCCCAGTTGCAGGCCGTATTGGCGGCCAGCTTGGGCACGTCGCCCTCTTTGAGCGCACCTAAGATGTTGTCAAACACCTGGTTGGTGAACTGCCGGGCGGCCCATTCCTTCTCACCGCGCAGCAGGTATTTCTCGCTCACCATCTCCAGGATGGGCCCCACGTTGGAGGCCATGCCGCCGTGCAGCAGCACCAGCGAATTGCGGATGCGCTCGCCCATTTCGGGGTGAATGTCCTCGCCGCTCAGCACGCGGTGGCGGGGCAGCAGCGTGCCCCGGCTAATGCCAAACTCGGGGTCGCCGGCCTGGGCAAACGTGCCCTGAATGGCCTTGATGCCCGGCCACACGCCGCCCGAATCCTGCCAGCCGCCGCCCGAGCCGCCTATCCACTCGCCCAGAATGGCCCGCGAGGCTACCAGCCGGCGCTCGTCTTCGCTGAGGCCACCGGTGAGGTTTTTGGTTTGGCCGGTGGCGCGCATCAGCAGGCTGATAATGCACCCTAGCAGGTTGGTAGACACCGCGAAGCGCGAGCCCTTCGGAATGTCATTAACCTTGGTAACCAGCTCGATGCCCATGCCCGGCGCCACGATGCGCGCCAGCAGCTGCGGCAGCGACTGCGCCGTGCCCTCAAACGAGGGCGGGATGAGCCCCGAGGCAATGACGCCCGCCTTTACCAAACTCAGGTAGTCGTTGCCGAAGTTGAACAAGTCGGCCAGGTCGGCCACGTCCTTAGTCGTGTTCAGGTCGATGCTAGTGAGGCGCAGCACGGGCTCGGCAATCACGCGCACGAAGGCGTGCAGCGGCGGCCGGATGTCCTTGTCGCGCCCAAACACCCCTAGGTCAATGGACAGGTTGACGACCCGCGCGCCCTCGGGGTAGTCCATGCCCAGGAAGAAAATATCCGACCAGCCGCTGTGCGTCAGGTCCATGCGCACGGCCGTGTGCTCGTGCAAGACCGGGTAGAAGAGCGAGCCTTCGGGCCGTTGCAGCAGCGCCTTGTGGATGCGGATGGGATGCTCGTCCTGGTGCCCCACGCGGAACATCCACTGGTTGCCCTTGGTCGAGCGCACGCTTTTGCGCACCTGGTTGGCCAGGGTTTGGAAGGAGAGCTGGTGGTAGCTGTCGGCGAGCGCGCTGAAGAGCATAGCGTTCGGCCCGTGCGCGTCCAGCTCGGCCAGGAACGTGCTGATGGCCTGCTCGAAACGCCGCGCCAGCAAGTCTTCGAAGCCCGCGTAGGGAATCTTGCCCACGGCCGGCGTGGCGGGTGCTTCTTGTAAAAAGAATCGAAAGCCCGCGTACAGGAACAGGATGGCCCGCACCTTGTCGTAGAGGCTGGGCGTGGCTTTGCGGAAGTCGTCCAGCTCGCGCAGGCTCTTGAGCAAGTCCTTCGCCGATAAGGCTTTGGCTAGCTCGTAAAACGACCGGTCCCGCTTGGCGGGGTCGGTCGCGGTTATCGTCTCAATGAGGATATTCATGGAAAGTATCAGGAATGCCTCAGTGATTAGCGGCCGTTGGCTTCGGCCAGGAGTTCGACCATTGTGCTGAGCGTTTCGGTACGGGCGTCGCCGGCCAGCCCTAGGGCCAGTTGGGCGCGCAGCAGGCCGTGGGGGCGGCTGAGGTCGTAGCGGGTGCCCTGCACTTCAAGCGCCAGGTACTTCTCGGTTTCGGCCAGCTCTTGTAGGGCAGGCGTCAGCAGCAGGTTGCCATTGCTGGTAGCCTGGTGGCGCTCCAGGATGCCGAAAATGCTGGGTGTGAGCACGTGCATCCCGAAGAAGCACAGGTAGTAGCCAGCGCGCAGGCCGGGGGTGGCCAGCTCCAGTTCAGCGGTGCTCAAAGACGGCTTCTCGATGATTTTCTCAATCTCGTACACGCCCGCCTGCCCGGCCACCAGCCGGCCGGTGAGGGTGCCGTAGCGCCCAATCTGATGCTCGATGGTGGGGTTCACAGCCGATACCGAACACTCCTCCCTGGTAGCCAGCGCCAACAGCTGGGCCGCACAGCGCTGCCTGGCCAGGGTCGATACATAGAGGTAGTCGCCGAGCAACAGCAGAAACGGCTCGTCCTGCACAAACGCGCGGGCGCAGGCCACGGCGTGGCCGTAGCCCAGCGCCTCGGTCTGCTCGGCAAAGTGCAGGCGGCTCAGCAGGAAGTCGATTTTCTCGGCCTGCTGGGCGGCCCAGTCGCTGCCCTGATACGACTTCACCAGGTTGTCGCGCAGCGAGGCAAAGGCGGCTAGGTAGCGCTCGCCATCGCCGGGGGCGCAGACCACGCAGATTTCTTCAATGCCACTGCTAAAGGCTTCTTCGGCAATGATTTGAATGGTAGGCTTGTGCAGGCCGTCGAGGTCCACGACCGGCAGCATGGCTTTCTGAATGGTATCGGCTACGGGGTAAAGCCGCTCGCCGCGGGCAGCTGCCGTGATGACGGCTTTTCTGACTTTCATATCGGGCTTCGATGGGGAAGAAGCCGCAAGTTACGGTAGGCACTAGGGTGGCACGTAAGGGGCACAGTACCAAAAGACGTCGCTTTGATAGCAAGCAGTCAGCAGGTCGTAAATAGCAATCGTTGCCGATAGCTTTGCCGGGTGCAGCCCGGTAAAATGAAAATAACTACCCGCCCATAACGAATGAATGCCCGGCCGGTAAGTTCTTTGTCGGCCCGCGCCCGCTGGTGGCGGCGAGGCTTTCGGTGACGTTATGCGAGCATTCTTATTCAGAATTTTGCTGGCCTTGCTTGGGCTGGTTGGCACCACCTTTTGGGCAGCGGCGCAGGCCCCGGCCGAGCCGGCGTTTTCGCTAGCGTGCCAGCCGGGGGCGCGGGTGGGGCGAGACAAGCAGCAGTTTTGCGAAATCCGCGACCTGGCCATGCCCGCGTCCGTGGGCCAGCCGCTGCTCATTGAAGGCGGCAACGGAGGCACCACTATCCACGGCTGGGCTGGGGCCGATGTGCGTATTAAAGCCTTAGTGCAGTGCGGCGGCCCTACTCAGGAAGAGGCCCAGGCGCGCGCGCAGGCCATCAGCATAGTGGCGGCGGGCAATGTGCTGCGCGCCATTCTGCCCGAGGGTAGCCTCGAGCGCATGGTGCGCTACGAAGTGTTCGTGCCCCGCCAAACGGCGCTCGTCGTCACGTCGGGCAACGGTAGCATTCGTATCGATAACGTGCAGGCCAATATTGAGTTTCATAACCAAAATGGCAACGTGGTGCTGCGCGACCTGGGCGGCCGGGTAGCGGGCGAAACCGTGAACGGCAGCCTCAGCCTGGTGCTTGGTGGTAGCCAGTGGGTAGGCGAGGGGCTCGACGTACGCACCACCAACGGTGGCGTGCGGTGGCAGGTGCCGGCCGGCTACTCGGCCCGCCTGCTACTGAGTACTCAGGCCGGCAGCCTGCCCAAAGGCTGGCCCGCCGTGCCGGTGGGCCGGCGCCGGGAGGCCAGCGGCAGCCTCGGCCAGGGCGGCGGCCCGCTGCTGAAAGCGGCTACCGTCAACGGCAGCATCAGCCTGGTGCAAAACGGGGAAACCCCGGCTCCCAACCCCGGCAGCACGTCTTCTCTAAGCGTGCAGCACCTGAAAGCGGCGCTGGAGCAAGCCGGCAAGCGGCCCGACAACCCGCCCGCCCCGCCCGATACGCTGCTGGCGCAGGCCCGCCGCCTGGCCTACGCGCCCGGCCAGGTAGTGGCCCTAGGCCAACTGGCCGCCGTCCGGCTGCCGCAGGCCCCCGGCCCGGCCGCCGCGCTGGTGCAAGATGCCGCGCAGTTGGCCGCCTCCCTGCGCGATGCCACCGAAGCGGGCTGGGCGCTGGGGCAAGTAGG